>NZ_MVHT01000310.1 GCF_002086275.1 Mycobacterium intermedium
GCAGGGCCGCAGGCCCCACACTCAGCGAAGCCGGCGAAGCCAGCTAGGCGCCTACAACGGCCAAGCACGCCGAATGTGGGCCTTATGCACCAACTTCCCAGGTCGCAGGGCCGCAGGCCCCACACTCAGCGAAGCCGGCGAAGCCAGCTAGGCGCCTACAACGGCCAAGCACGCCGAATGTGGGCCTTATGCACCAACTTCCCAGGTCGCAGGGCCGCAGGCCCCACACTCAGCGAAGCCGGCGAAGCCAGCTAGGCGCCTACAACGGCCAAGCACGCCGAATGTGGGCCTTATGCACCAACTTCCCAGGTCGCAGGGCCGCAGGCCCCACACTCAGCGAAGCCGGCGAAGCCAGCTAGGCGCCTACAACGGCCAAGCACGCCGAATGTGGGCCTTATGCACCAACTTCCCAGGTCGCAGGGCCGCAGGCCCCACACTCAGCGAAGCCGGCGAAGCCAGCTAGGCGCCTACAACGGCCAAGCACGCCGAATGT
>NZ_MVHT01000311.1 GCF_002086275.1 Mycobacterium intermedium
GGTGAACCGGCCCGCCCCGTGGGCGCCTTGGGAGGACCCGGCGCCACCGGCGCCGCCGGCGCCGCCGACCCCGCGGCTACCGCCGTCGCCACCCGCTCCGCCGTTCTGTCCATCGAAAGTTCCGTCGCCACCCCGGCCGCCGTCACCGCCCACACCGCCGTCCCCGCCTCGGCCGCCGGTTCCTCCCAAGGCGCCCAGGGTGCGGACGGTTTCACCCCGACCAGCGGCGGAAATGGCGGCAATGGCGGCAATGGCGCCAACAACTCCAACCCGGGTGGCACTGGCGGCAACGGCGGCAACGGCGGCAGCGGCGGACTCCACGGCAACGGCGGTAACGGCGGCAACGGCGGCAACGGCGGCACCGGTAGTACGGGCGCAACCGGCGCGACCGGCGGCACGGGTGGCAATGGCGGCGATGGCGGTAGAGGCGGCGACGCCTTCACCCTCCGGACCGACGCCATTACCGCCGGCGACGGCGGCG
>NZ_MVHT01000312.1 GCF_002086275.1 Mycobacterium intermedium
CGGGCGATATCGGCTGATCTCGGTGATCGGTCAGGGTGCTATGGGCACCGTGTATCGGGCCCGGGATACCGAGATCGACCGCGATGTCGCGATCAAGGTGCTGCCGCCGCAGCTGGCCAATGAGCCAGGCTATGAGCAACGGTTCCGCCGCGAGGCCTACACCGCGGCGCGGCTAAGCGAGCCGCACATCATCCCGATCTATGACACCGGCGAGATTGATGGCCGGCTGTATCTGGTGATGCCGATCGTCGAGGGCACCGACGTCGGCGCCCTGCTGCACCGCGACGGCCCGATGCCTCCCCAGCGAGCGGTGCACATCATCGAGCAGTTGGCTGCTGCGTTGGATGCCGCGCACGCCGCGGGCCTGGTGCACCGTGACATCAAGCCGTCCAACACCCTGGTGACCCCGCGTGACTTCGTGTACCTGATCGACTTCGGCATCGTCCACGACGCCACGGCGACCAA
>NZ_MVHT01000313.1 GCF_002086275.1 Mycobacterium intermedium
AGCCCAGATCTCTTCCACCGAGGCGTCAAAAGCCAGCGAGTGAGCCTGCGCCCACACCCCCGGGCGCGGCACATCACCCAGACCCATCAACACCTGGGTGAGGTTGTGGTGGGTGACCGCCACCCCCTTAGGCACGCCGGTGGTTCCGGACGTGTAGATCAGGTAGGCGACATCGTCGGGGCCCGGCGCCGGCAGCGGGGACGCCGAATAGTTTTGCGCGTCAGCCACCTTGATGATCGGCAGGTCATGCCCGTCGAGTCGGTCGGCCAGTTCGGTGGTGGTGATCAGCGCCACCGGGTCGGCATCGGCGAGCACGAACCCGACCCGCGCAACCGGCACTGCCGGATCGATCGGCACATAGGCGGCCCCCGCCTTGAGCACCCCCAGCATCGCCACGACCGCATCCGCTGAGCGCGGCAGCAGCAACGCCACAAACCGGCCCCGACCCGCACCGGCCTCAACCA
>NZ_MVHT01000314.1 GCF_002086275.1 Mycobacterium intermedium
CTGCCCGCACCCAGGTTGAAAAAGCCCGACGAACTACCCTCGCCGGAGTTGAAGAACCCCGACGACGGAGCACCCGTCTGGTTGAAGTAGCCGGAGCCCGCCGGGATTCCGAAGCCCATGTGGATGGGGCCGACGGTGCCGGTGATGCCGCCGAAGATCGTGTACCCCGGGCCGCCGATTGTCAGGTTCAGCTGTGGTCCGCCGATCGTTATGGTCGGAACGTTGATGGGACCGAAGTTGCCGGCGATGCCGGCACCGCTAAGAGTGACCGGTAGCTGGGGGACGGTGAACGGCGCCGTGGTGATGTCGAATGTGCCACCGGTAATCGTCAGGTGCAACGGGATTCGCATGCCGAAGTCCACGGGAATCTGGTCGATGTGAATCTCGTAGGTGACCCCGGTGATGCCTTGGGCGTCGCCGCGGATGAAGAACCCGTTGTTCATGTTGCCGGAGTTGCCGATAC
>NZ_MVHT01000315.1 GCF_002086275.1 Mycobacterium intermedium
CTGCCCGCACCCAGGTTGAAAAAGCCCGACGAACTACCCTCGCCGGAGTTGAAGAACCCCGACGACGGAGCACCCGTGTGGTTGCCGATGCCCGGGCCCGCCGGGATGGAGAACAACGGGATATCGATCGGGCCGATGGTGCCGACGATGCCGCCGAACGTGGTGTACCCCGGGCCACCGAGCACAAAGTTCAGCCGTGGGCCACTGATCGTTATGGTCGGAACGTCGATGGGACCGATGGTGCCGCTCGTGTTGCTGAGGGAACTGAGATCGAGCGCGTTGATGTGGAACGGCATCGTGGTGATATCGAATGTGCCACCGGAGATAATCGTGTTCACCGGGAAGCGCATGCCGAAGTCCACATAGATCTGGTCGATGTGAATCGAGTAGGTGACCCCGGTGATGCCTTGGGCGTCGCCGCGGATGAAGAACCCGTTGTTCATGTTGCCGGAGTTGCCGATAC
>NZ_MVHT01000316.1 GCF_002086275.1 Mycobacterium intermedium
GCACCGATGTGTTCGATGCGGCCAGCATCGAGGCGCTGCTGCAACGCTGGGAGCGGGTACTGGCGGCGATGGTCGCCGATGCGGGGCAGCGGTTGTCGGCGATCGATGTGCTGGACCCAGCCGAACGTCTGCGGCTGGATGAGTTGGGTCGACGGTCGGTGCTGACCCGCCCGGCCGATACCACGGGGTCGGTGCCGGTGTTGTTCGCCGCGCAGGTGGCCCGCACGCCGGAGGCGGTGGCGGTGACCTTCGAGGGATCGTCGTTGTCGTATCGGGAGCTGGATGAGGCGTCGAACCGGTTGGCGCACTTGTTGGTTGAGTCCGGTGCGGGTCCGGGCCGGTTCGTGGCGTTGCTGCTGCCCCGTTCGGCCGAGGCGGTCGTGGCGATGTTGGGGGTGCTCAAGGCGGGGGCCGCCTATGTGCCGATCGACCCCGCAGTCCCAGTGGCGCG
>NZ_MVHT01000317.1 GCF_002086275.1 Mycobacterium intermedium
GTGGGGATGGTGGTGACGGCGGTAACCCCGGTGCTGTGGGTGTGGGTGGGCTCGGGGGTCCGGCGGGCACGGGAGGTAGCGGGGGAACCGCTGGAGCCCAGGGCGCCGACGGCAACCCGCTCGTCAGTGGTGGCCACGGTGGTGACGGTGGACATGGGTTCTTTGGTGCCGGCAATGGTGGCCACGGCGGTAATGGGGGTCACGGTGGTGTGGTCGGCAACGGCGGTAACGGGGGCGACGGAGGCGACGGCGGAACAGGTAACGCGACTGGCGGCAACGGCGGTCACGGCGGTAACGGCGCTGTATTCGGTGGCAACGGCGGTGCTGGCGGCAACGGCGTCGGCACCGGAAATGGCGGGAACGGCGGGCAGGGCGGCAATGCGACCGTTACGAACAGCGCAGCTACGGATACCGCGATCGCTGGCGACGGCACGGGACAAGACCGGTGCG
>NZ_MVHT01000318.1 GCF_002086275.1 Mycobacterium intermedium
CCGCCGTTGCCGCCGGTGCCTGCGGCGCCACCGAGCGCGAGGCCGCCGCCAACACCGCCGGTAGTGCCGCCGGCGCCGCCGTTGCCGCCGGTGCCGCCGGCGCCGCCGGGAGCACCGTTGAGCAGTTGCTTCCCCATGGCATTGGATGCGACGCCGCCGGTGCCACCCGTGCCGCCAGTTCCGCCGGCGCCCCCGGTCGTGGTGCCGTTGCCGCCCAGACCGCCGTCGCCGCCCCTGCCACCGGCCGCGAGGGTCATGCTCTGGTTGCCCGAGCCACCATCGCCGCCGGTCCCGCCGGCACCCCCGACGAAGCCGTCACCGCCGATACCGCCATTGCCCCCGGCTCCCCCGTTGGACTGGGCGGATGTCGGGAGGAAGCCGAAGGACTCGCCGCCGTGGCCTCCCGTACGAGATCAAGCAGGTGGCCCAGTGACCGAGACAACCGAAGC
>NZ_MVHT01000319.1 GCF_002086275.1 Mycobacterium intermedium
CTGGAAAACACCCGCCGAAGCCCTCGACGAACTACTGTCAAACCCGCCCACCGTTGCATCGACCGCTTGAAACCGCCGCCAGCGCGGGTGCAAAACCCACACACTCGACGAACACCGAAAGAGCAAGCGCGCACACCCGGCCGCCGACAGTGGGGGCTTCGGCCCCCCCGACCGCCAACACGGGTGCAAAACCCACACACTCGACGAACACCGAAAGAGCAAGCGCGCACACCCCGGCTCGCCGACGCGCCGAAAGTGGGACCTTCGGCCCCCCGTCCGCCAACACAGGCGCAAAACCCACACACTCGACGAACACCGAACAGCCAGCGCGCACACCCCGGCTCGCCGACGCGCCGAAAGTGGGGCCTTCGGCCCCCCGACCGCCAACACAGGTACAAAACCCACACACTCGACGACCCCCGGCAGTTGCGCGGACATGAGAAGCAG
>NZ_MVHT01000031.1 GCF_002086275.1 Mycobacterium intermedium
CCCCTCCCCCCTCCGAGCCCCCTCCGAGGCCGACATGCGTCCCGGCCGTGATCTGTGTAGGATCGCGCGCCGCGCCCGAACAAGGGGTGCCGCGGGGACCAACACATATGACAGGTCTATGTCGGCCGCCAAAAAATCGTTGACACAGGCCGCGCGGGCGTTAAAACGCCGTAAACGTCCGTCACCCAACGCACTTCGGCCAGGAATCTGGACCCGCGGCTGATTAGCGTTACGCCAACGCACAGGGGCTAATACGCAAACACACAGGGTCGGCCTGGGGGATCACAGGTCGCAATGTTTCACATTTAAGGAGCCACGGATGTCATTCCTGCAGATATTGCCCGAAGAGCTGACCGCTGCGGCCACTCAGCTGGGCGCTCTTGGCACAACGTTCACCGCACAGAACGCGGCCGCCGCGGCCCCCACAACCGCGATCGCTCCGGCCGCCTCTGACCTGGTGTCGACGCTGCAGGCCGCGCTGTTCGCCTCGTACGGCACTCTCTACCAGCAGATCAGCGCCGAGGCCGCCGCAATTCACGACCAATTCGTGAACACCCTGGGGATCAGCGCCGGTACCTACGAGGCCACCGAATCCATCAACCAGGCCGCGGCCGTCTCGCCGTTCGACGGGTTCGCCGCCGACATCGGAGCCCTGAGCCAGGCGTTTGCCGACGTCTTCCCGCCGGAGTTCTCCGGCGGTATCGCAAACATCATCAACATCGGGCTCGGCAACTGGGCCTCCGCGACATCCGTCCTCGTCGGCCTTGCCGGCGGTGGTCTGCTTCCCGCCGAAGAGGCCGCGGCGGCCGATGCCGCTGTCGGCGGCGACCTCGCCTTGGGCGAGATTGGTGCGGCGGCGGCAGCCGAAGGCGGCGCAATCGCGGCCGGGATCGGCACCGCCGGCGCAGTCGGCGGCCTCTCGGTGCCGCCCGCTTGGGCGGGGGCGACCCTGGTCTCGAGCACGACGCCCGCAGCGCTCACGGGTGCTGGATTCACCGCCGCCCCGGCGGCGGGCTCGCCCGGGATGCTCTTCCCCGGCGGTCTGGCCAACGCCGCGCGCAACAGCGCCGGCTTCGGTGCGCCGCGCTACGGCGTCAAGCCAATCGTCATGCCGAAGCTCGCCACGGTCTAAGCACCAGCCCATCCGCACCATCAACAACTTGACACAAACCTAAAAAGAACGGGGATACACAATGGATTTCGCCGCTTTGCCGCCAGAAGTCAACTCCGCGCTCATGTACTCCGGCGCAGGCGCCGGCCCGCTTCTCGCAGCCGCGTCAGCCTGGAGTGGTCTGGCCGCCGAATTGAACGCCACCGCAACAGGTTTCGAGTCGGTGGTCACCGAGCTCACCGGTGAGCTGTGGCTTGGTCCGGCGTCGCTTTCCGCGGCTGCCGCGGCCCAGCCCTACATCGCCTGGCTGACCTACACCGCCGGAGCGGCGGAGCAGGCGAGCGTGCAGGCCATGGCATCCGCGGCCGCCTACGAGGCAGCGTTCGCCGCCACCGTTCCCCCGCCAGTCATCGCGGCCAACCGGGCCCAGCTGGCGGCACTGGTCGCGACCAACTTCCTGGGCATCAACACACCGGCGATTCTGGCTACCGAGGCCCTCTACGCGGAGATGTGGGCTCAAGACGCCCTGGCGATGTACACCTACGCGGCCGCCGCGGGTGCCGCCAGTGCACTCACACCGCTGGAGCCCCCGACACCGAACACCAACCCGGCCGGACCGGTCGCCCAGGCCGCGGCCGTCGGCGCCGCAGCCTCGGTGTCACCCGCGACGCAATCGATCGTCGACCTGATCACCCAGTTGCCGACCGCAATCTCGCAGCTGGCTTCACCGATCACTTCGGCTCTCGAGACGGTGGGCGTGATGGACATCCTTCCGGTCATCGACGGCGTCTTGGGCGAACCGTTCATTGCGAACATCATCAACAGCGCCATCAACACCACGGCATGGTGGGTCATGTCCGCTATCCCCACGGCGATCTTCCTGGCAAACACCCTCGCCGGCAGCACGCCGGTGGTGGCGGAGGAGATCGCCGAGGGCGCGGGCGTTGCTGCCGGTGCAGCAGCGGCGGGCTTGGCCGGCGATGTGGAGGCAGCGGGCGTTGGCGCCGCCGTGGGCGAGGCGTCACTGGTCGGAAGCCTTTCGGTGCCGGCCAGCTGGGCCAGTGCCGCCCCGGCTGCCGCGAACGTCGGTACGGCGTTGGCGGGCAGCGGCTGGACGGTTCCCGAGGAAGCAGCGGCGCAGGGTGGTGTCATGGCCGGGATGCCGGGCATGGCAGCCGCCGCCAAGGGTGCCGGCGTCGGTTCGGCACCGCGCTACGGGTTCAAGCCGATCGTCATGCCCAAGCAGGTCGTTGTCTAACGCCCGAAGTAACAGCCACTACCAGAAGTTCAAACACCAAATTTCGAGATAAGGAGATAGCATGACCGCGCGTTTCATGACCGACCCGCACGCTATGCGGGACATGGCGGGCCGTTTCGAGACCCACGCCCAGATCGTTGAGGACGAGGCCCGTCGCATGTGGGCTTCCTCGCAGAACATCTCGGGTGCCGGCTGGAGTGGTCTGGCCTCGGCCACCTCGTTGGACACCATGGGCCAGATGAACACGGCGTTCCGCAACATTGTGAACATGCTGCACGGCGTGCGCGACGGACTGATTCGTGACGCCAACAACTACGAGCAGCAAGAGCAGGCCTCGCAGCAGATCCTCAGCAGCTAACCCCAGCCCAAAGACTCAGGAGGACAATCAC
This sequence comes from Mycobacterium intermedium, assembly GCF_002086275.1. Classification (GTDB taxonomy): domain Bacteria; phylum Actinomycetota; class Actinomycetes; order Mycobacteriales; family Mycobacteriaceae; genus Mycobacterium; species Mycobacterium intermedium. The sequence continues at coordinate 2,759 of NZ_MVHT01000031.1, forward strand.
AATGACCATCAATTACCAGTTCGGCGACGTCGACGCGCACGGCGCTCTGATCCGCGCCCAGGCTGCCTCGTTGGAAGCAGAGCACCAGGCCATCGTTCGCGATGTGCTGGCCGCTGGCGACTTCTGGGGTGGCGCCGGTTCGGTGGCTTGCCAGGAGTTCATCACCCAGTTGGGTCGCAACTTCCAGGTGATCTACGAGCAGGCCAACCAGCACGGCCAGAAGGTTCAGGCCGCCGGCCAGAACATGGCGCAGACCGACAGCGCCGTGGGCTCCAGCTGGGCCTGACCCACACGCGTTAACCAACGTGGCCGCACACTCCGAGTGTGCGGCCACGTTGCTGTTTGTGCCCTGTTGGTGCCGTGCACCCGACGGCGTGCGCCGAATCGCGTACCCGGGTAGCTGCGGGTTCAGAACCGCCCGCCGCCACCCATGAAGTCGCCCCCGGACGATCCGCCGGAACTCGAGCTGCCGCCATACGAGGTGGGGCTCCAGCCACCGAAGCCGCCTCGCATGCCACCGCTGAGTAAGTCGCCGATGATGATGCCGCCCAAGACCGCGCCGGTGTTGTCTCCGCCGCGATAGCTGTAGGCGCGCTCAGCGGCCATTACGTCCGCGTTGGCCCGCGATTGTGCGTCGGCCGCCAGGGTCGACGCGTGGTTGGCGTAGGCGATCGCCTCGGTCAGGCTGGTCGCCTTCTTTTCCCGCGCCGCCTCGAGCTGTCGCTTGGCTTCCGCGAGGCGGGTCCTGGCTTCGGGTCCGACGCTGCCGCGACGGGTGTCGATGTATTCGGACACCCCGCGCACCCGAGACTCCGCAGTGAACAACGCCTGCTCAAAGGAGCGGTTGAGGCGTTCGCGATTTGCACGTTCTTGGGCCAGGGTCGCCAGCAGTTGGTTCAGATCCGCCTCGGCCTTGGTCAGCCGCGCGAAGGCGTCCAGCGGATCGGTGGTGCCGCGGGCGTGGTCCACGGCTCTGGCCGCCGCATCGCGCACCTCGATGAGTTCACCGCTGTGTGCGGACTGGGTGCCGTGCTGCTGCTGAAGTTGTTCATTGGCGCGCTTGATGCCCGCCTGAACCTCGGCGAGCACCGACGGCAGGCCGGCGACGGCGTGGCGGATGTCGTTGTCCGCACTGGCCACCGCGTCCAAGAGCGTGCGGGCCTGTCCGAGTGCGGATTCCGCGGCGCGCACTGCGTCCACCAGCCGGCTCTGCTGGCCGCTGACCGCGCGGGTGGCCAGCTCGCGAGCCGTGCTGATGTTGCGGTCAGCGAACGCCAGCCGCTCTTTGGCGGTCGTGACGTTGCCCGATATCGACGCCAACGCTTCAGCGCCGAACTCCTTGTTCAACTCGGCCAAGCGTTGTTCGGTGGGCTCGAGGCGTGAGGTGAGTTCGACGTACTGCTGGGTGAGCAGGTCCAGGCGGGACGGAGCATTGATCACCAAGTCGCGCAACTTCTCGAACGCCTCGGTCTGCGACTCCAGCTCGCGATCGGCCCGCGCCGCCGACACGATCACGCGAGTGAGCAGTTCACGCCGCTGCGCCGGTGTCTCCGGGATGGCGTCGTCGAGTTGCTGACGAACCGTGAAAGCCTGGGCCAGGGCCGCCTTGGCGTTGTTCACCGCCTGGGTGAACGGCGCCGTCCGCTCCTCACCGAACTCCTCGATGGCCAGGGCTAGTTCGTTGGTGCTGGTGCGCAACGCGTTGTCGACCTCGACCACCATCGAACGGGACAGGTCGTCGAGGATGTCCACGGGCACGGCGGCCAAGGCCGTCGGATCGGTGGGATCGACTCGTCGTGCCGCAGCCACGGCGGTGGCGTGGCGTCGGCGCTTGCGCCAGCGCATCACCACCAACAGGATCCCCACGGCCAAGGCGATGACACTGAGCGCTGCCAGCAGCGTCCAGCGCCCCGAGGCACTGGGTGATTTGTCCAGACCGTTGGCCGCGGCGATGGCTGCGCCGCTCCAATCGTTTGCCCGCAATGCCGGCTCGATCCGGTTGCGCCTCAGATCGTCGACGTCCCGCGAACTCACGCCCTGCACTGATGAGGGCACCAGGAACGCGTACGCGCGACCGGCGGTGGCCACGGCGAGCAGCGCATCCGAACTGCCCAACTCACTGAGCTGGTACGTGCGTCGGGCCCAACTCTCCGCCTGCTGCCCCGAGAAGTCGTCGACGTAGACGACCCACAGTCGGATGTGCCGTTCGGTGTAGAGGTGGTCGAGGGCCGTCGCCACCGCGGAGCGACCCGAATCCGTCAGCGCGCCGGAGTTGTCGGTGACATAGGTGGGCAGTCGAAACGGTGGTTGAGCGCCCGCCGGTGGCGCGAGCAGACCCCCGGCGAGGCTCACAGTGACGATCGTCAGGATCACACCGAGCAGGCGAGCGCGCATAGGACGCAATCTAATCTAGCCGGGTGACGATGCGGACCGTCGCGCGTCGTCCCTGGCAGACTGTGGGTCGGTGAGCACGAATCAGCAAGAGCCCTACGGCGACTTCGATCGTCAACGGCGGGTCGCGGAAGGGCCGAAGACCGCAGGTCTGCCGGGTACGGAAGGCCAGCATCGCACCGACTTCGCCCGCGACCGCGCCCGGGTGCTGCACAGTGCCGCGCTGCGCCGATTGGCCGACAAGACCCAGGTCGTCGGACCGCGTGAGGGCGATACTCCGCGCACCCGCCTGACCCACTCGCTCGAAGTCGCCCAGATCGGCCGCGGGATGGCGGTCGGCTTGGGTTGCGACCTCGACCTGGTCGAGCTGGCCGGGCTGGCCCACGACATCGGTCACCCGCCCTACGGACACAACGGGGAACGGGCGCTCAATGAGGTTGCGGCCGACTTCGGCGGCTTCGAAGGCAATGCCCAGAACTTCCGCATCCTCACCAGTCTCGAGCCCAAAGTGCTTGACGCCGACGGAATCAGTGCGGGCCTGAACCTCACCCGCGCGGCCCTGGACGCGGTCACCAAGTATCCGTGGTTGCGTGGTGGCGATCGTCAATCCGGAGAGGACCGGCCGAAGAAGTGCGGCTTCTACGACCAACACCGCGAAGCGGCCGAGTGGGTCCGCGACCGAGCCCCCGCGGACCAGCCGTGCCTGGAGGCCCAGGTGATGGATTGGGCCGACGACGTCGCCTATTCGGTGCACGACGTCGAGGACGGAGTCGTCTCCGAACGCATCGACCTGCGGGTGCTCGCCGACGAGGACGATGCCGCAGCGTTGGCCAAGCTGGGAGAGCGCGAATTCCCCAGGGTCGGTGCCGATGAATTGATGGAAGCCGCACGCCGGTTGTCGGGCCTGCCCGTTGTCGCCGCGGTCGGCAAGTACGACGCCACCCTGTCGGCGGCGGTTGCGCTCAAGCGGCTGACCAGCGAGCTGGTGGGCCGGTTTGCCTCAGCGGCGATCGCCACCACCCGCGAAGCCGCCGGACCTGGGCCGCTGGTCCGCTATCAGGCGAACCTGGTGGTCCCCGACCTGGTGCGCGCCGAGGTGGCGTTGCTGAAGATGTTGGCGTTGCAGTTCATCATGTCCGACCCGCGGCACCTGGAAGCCCAGGCTCGACAGCGCGAACGCATCCACCGGGTAGCGCAGTGGCTTTCCGCCGGTGCCCCGCAGTCGCTCGATCCGATCTTTGCCGCGGCTTTCAATGCGGCCCCCGATGACGGGGCGCGACTGCGGGTCATCGTCGATCAAATCGCGTCGTACACCGAGGGGCGGCTCGAGCGCATCGATGCCGCACAACTCGGGCACAACCCACTCGCACGCAGCGGCCTAGACTGAGGCCGTGTCGAGTCCAGGTCGGTCCAGGATCTCCGATCGCGACATCGCCGCAATCCGCGAAGGGGCCCGCATCGAAGATGTCGTCGGCGACTACGTCCAACTGCGCCGCGCCGGCGCCGACTCGCTGAAGGGCCTGTGTCCGTTCCACAACGAGAAGTCGCCGTCGTTTCATGTGCGGCCCAATCACGGCCACTTCCACTGCTTCGGCTGCGGTGAGGGCGGCGACGTCTACGCCTTCATCCAGAAGATTGAGCACGTCAGCTTCGTCGAGGCGGTGGAACTGCTCGCCGACCGGATCGGCCACACGATCAGCTACACCGGGCCGGCGACCAGCGTGCAGCGCGACCGGGGCAGCCGCAGCCGGCTCGTCGCCGCCAACGCCGCCGCGGCCGAGTTCTACGCGCAGGCGCTGGAATCCGACGAGGCGGCGCCCGCCCGGAAGTATCTGACCGATCGCAGCTTCGACGCCGAGGCGGCCCGCCGGTTCGGCTGCGGGTTCGCGCCTTCGGGTTGGGACACGTTGACAAAGCATTTGCTGCGCAAGGGTTTTGAGTTCAAGGAACTGGAGGCCGCGGGTCTGTCCCGGCAGGGCCGGCGCGGCCCGATGGACCGGTTCCACCGTCGGCTGCTGTGGCCGATCCGCAGTTCGGCCGGTGAGGTGATCGGTTTCGGCGCGCGCCGACTGTTCGACGACGACCCGATGGAAGCCAAGTACGTCAACACCCCCGAGACCCTGCTGTACAAGAAGTCATCGGTGATGTTCGGCATCGACCTGGCCAAACGAGACATCGCCAAGGGTCATCAGGCGGTGGTCGTCGAGGGCTACACCGACGTGATGGCCATGCATCTGGCCGGGGTCACCACCGCCGTCGCGTCCTGCGGCACCGCGTTCGGCGACGAGCACCTGGCGATGTTGCGTCGGCTGATGATGGACGACAGTTTCTTTCGCGGCGAGTTGATCTACGTTTTCGACGGCGACCAGGCCGGTAAGGCCGCCGCGCTCAAGGCCTTCGACGGCGAGCAGAATTTGGCGGGCCAGTCCTTTGTCGCGGTGGCCCCAGACGGCATGGATCCCTGTGACCTCCGACTGAAGTCGGGAGACGGCGCGCTCCGCGACCTGGTTGCGCGTCGAACGCCGTTGTTCGAGTTCGCCATCCGCACGGCGCTTGCCGAGATGGACCTGGACAGCGCCGAAGGCAGGGTGGCCGCCCTGCGCCGTTGCGTCCCGATGGTGAGTCAAATCAAGGACCCCACATTGCGCGACGAGTACGCCCGGCAGCTCGCGGGGTGGGTCGGTTGGGACGACGTGGCCCAGGTCATCGACCGGGTGCGGGGCAACGCCAAGAAGACCAGGGGTGCCGGCCGGGCGGGTCCTGCGCCCAGATCCGGCCGCCGAGGCGCGGCCGCCGCAGCGGCGGGCCCCGCCGAGCCCGCAGCGGCCCGTCCAGACCCGCGTGACCCGACCCTGTGGCCGCAGCGGGAGGCGCTGAAGTCGGCGCTGCAGTACCCCGCGCTGGCCGGTCCGGTGTTCGACACACTGACCGTCGAAAGCTTTACCCACCCCGGTTATGCGGCCGTGCGTGCGGCAATCGAGAGCGCGGGTGGTACCTCGACCGGCATCACCGGGGCGCAGTGGCTGGACCTGGTGCGTCAGCAGACCACGTCGGCGCTGACGACGGGTCTGATCAGCGAGCTGGGCGTAGAGGCGATCCAGGTCGACGACGACAAGCTGCCCCGCTACATCTCCGGTGTCCTGGCCCGGCTGCAGGAGGTGTGGGTGGGCCGCCAGATCGCCGAGGTGAAGTCCAAGTTGCAGCGGATGTCGCCGATCGAACAGGGCGACGAATACCACGCGTTGTTCGGCGATCTGGTAGCGATGGAGGCCTACCGGCGCAGCCTGTTGGAACAGGCCAGCGGCGACGATCTCGCCGTCTGAGACGGCGGCAGGCGGCCGTCGTCAGTTGACGCTGTTTACCGGCTGCTCGGCACGGTGTTCGACCGGGGGCTCGGCGGGCCTGTCCACCGGTCGCTCGACTACCGACGTCTGCTCGTCGATCTCTTTCAGGGTCACAAATCCGGTATCGGGCGAGATCCGATTCGCGATCCTGCGACGACCGCTCTCGATCATCGACCTGGCCACTGGACTACCCGTCAGCGCGCGGTAAGTGCCCGCGATCTGCTCGTACCGGCGGCGCCCGGCCTTTGAGCCCAGCACGTAACCCAGTCCCAGCATGGCGACATACCCGATCAAGACGATCCCTCCCGACACAAAAAGCGGTTGGTCCCATCCTGCCTCATCGCGTGGGGTGTGTGTGCGCCCGATCGGTCACTGCAGGTAGTTCTTCGAGTCCCTCTAGTTGGGACCCTCTAGTTGGGACCAGCCATGCCAGTACGCTAGAGTCGTCCCGCGATCCAGCATCGCGGCGATCCCCTGTAGCTCAACTGGCAGAGCATTCGGCTGTTAACCGAAGGGTTGAAGGTTCGAGTCCTTCCGGGGGAGCCGATAATGGCCTTCGTGGCATTCCAGTCCGCGGTGAGCGCGGAGAATTCGATCGAGTGGTCCGGCGGCGCGCTGGTTGTCATCGATCAGCGGGTATTGCCCCGCGAATTCGTTCGGCTGCGGCTCACGACGGTCGACGAGGTCATCGACGCGATCAAGACCCTGGCGATCCGGGGAGCACCCGCGATTGGTGTCGCGGGCGGCTTCGCCGTCGCGTTGGCGGCCTTCGCGCACGACGGCGATCCGGACAAGATCGGGCTGGAGGCCCAGCGCATCGCCGCGGCCCGGCCCACCGCGGTCAACCTGGTCTGGGGTGTGCGACGGGCGCTGGCCAGAGTCCCCGACGGCCCCCAGGCCGTGCTGGCCGAGGCCCTGCAGATGCTGGCGGAGGACGGTCAGCTCAACCGGGTCGCCGCCACGCACGCGGCCGACCTGATCGAGCGATTGTGTCCTGGTCGCCCGCTTCGTGTGCTGACCCACTGCAACACCGGGCGACTGGCTACGGCCGCGTTTGGCACCGCGTTGGGCGCGTTGCGGGTTTTGCATGCCCGTGGCCTCATCGACAGCGTGCTGGTCGACGAGACCCGACCGCTGCTGCAGGGCGCCCGGCTGACCGCTTGGGAGCTGGCCGAGGCCGGCATCCCGCATCGTCTGACCATCGATTCGGCCGCAGCGTGGGCCATGGCCACCGGCCAGGTGGACTGCGTGATCGTCGGCGCGGACCGGGTCGCCGCCGACGGTTCGGTTGCCAACAAGATCGGCACCTACGCGCTGGCCGTGGCGGCGGCGCGGCACGACATACCGTTCGTGGTCGTCGCACCGGAATCGACCCGCGATCCGGCCACGCCGACCGGGCGCGAGATCGTGGTGGAAGAGCGGGGCGCGGCGGAGGTCACGCACGTCGGTGACCGTGCCATGGCCCCGGAGGGCATCGCGGTGTTCAACCCCGCCTTCGACGTCACCCCACCGGAACTGGTCACCGCTGTTGTCACCGAGAACGGTTTTGTCGAGCCGAAAGGTGTTGTCGAGCAGGAGATTACGGATATCTCGCATGCGTTGTATGCGCGCGGCTGGATGCCGGGAACGGCCGGCAACATCTCGGTTCGCACCGGCGAAACCGCGGTGATCACCGGCAGTGGGCTCTCCAAAGGCGAACTCACCGAGCACGACATGGTGACCGTGAAGATCGCCGACTCCCAGCCGGTGTCGGGGAAGCGCCGTCCGTCGGCGGAAACCGCCATCCACACTGCCATTTATCGCGCCACCAACGCCGAGGCGGTTGTGCACGTGCACCCGCCACACGCGACGGCCCAGTCGATCGACGCGCGGGAGGCGTTGCGGTTCAGCGGGTATGAGCTGATCAAGGGCCTCGGCGCAGCGGAGACGATCGACATTCCGGTGTTCGACAATCACTCCGACGTCGCCCGCATCGGCACCGACATCGAGCGCCACCTGACCGAGAACCCCACCGCCGCACCAGTACTCATCATCGCTGGCCACGGAATCACCGCGTGGGGCGCCACCCTGGCGCAGGCCCGCGACCGGGCGGAGTGCCTCGAAGGCATTTGTGAGCTGGTGACGTTGACCGGCCGGCGCGAAGTCGGGAGGAATCTGACGACATGACCCTGCTGCAGATCATGGCCGACACCGATGCCACCGATGTGCGGCTGCTTACCGACGATGCCGCCGTCATCGGCACCGAATTGGCAAGGCGCGGAATAGCGTTCGACCGCTGGCCGGCGATGCCCGATCTGGACGCGGCCACGCCGACCACCGACATCCTGGCGCGCTACCGCGAACACGTCGCTCAACTGAACGCCGATGGCCGCTACAAGTTCATCGATGTGATACGCCTGCAACCCGACGACGGTGACCCGGATTGGGCCGACAAGGCCGCTGAGGCTCGAGGGAAGTTTCTGTCCGAGCATCGCCACGCCGAGGACGAAGTGCGCTTCTTCGTAACCGGCCGCGGCTGTTTCTATCTGCACCTCGAACCGGAAGTGGTCGCGGTGGTGTGCGAGGGCGGTGACCTGTTGTCGGTGCCGGCGGGCACCCGGCATTGGTTCGACATGGGTCTGCGCCCCGACTTCGTCGCGATCCGGTTCTTCGAGCAGCAGGATGGCTGGATTGGTGACTTCACCGGTGACCCGATCGGCCAACGGTTCCCGAGCATCGATCAGCTTGTCGCGGCGTGATCGACGCAGTCGTCCTCGACATCGAGGGCACCACCAGTCCGACGAGTTCGGTGCGCGAGGGTCTGTACGGCTATACCCGGCAGCATCTGGCGCGCTGGCTGGCCGATAACCAAAGCGGCGCAGCGCATTCGGTTCTCGCCGGCGCTCGCGAGATCGCCGGGCGACCCGACGCCGACATTAACGAGATCGCCGGGCGACCCGACGCCGACATTAACGAGATCGCCGAAGTAATGTGTCGCTGGCTTGATTCCGACATCAAAGCGGAGCCGCTCAAGACCGCGCAGGGCTTGATCTGTGCCGCGGGATTTCGCGGCGGTGATCTGTACGGCGAGTTCTTCGATGATGTGCGGCCGGCGTTGACCGCCTGGCACGCCGACGGGATTTCGCTGTCGGTGTTCTCGTCGGGTTCGGTTCGTAATCAACAAGACTGGTTTAGCTACGCCCGCGGTGGCGAGATGGCGTCGCTGATCAGCAGTTGGTTCGATCTGACCACGGCCGGGCCCAAACGCGAGGGCACGTCATACCGCCGAATCGCCGACGAGATCGGTCTGCCTGGCGGGAATATCCTCTTTCTTTCCGACCAGCCCGACGAGCTCGACGCCGCGGTCTCGGCAGGATGGTCGGTGGTCGGCGTGGCCCGGGCCGGCGAGCCCAATTCGCCTCGGCCGCCGCACCGTTGGGTCGACTCGTTCGCCGATGTCGATCCACGAGCCACATAGCCGGGCACGGTCGTCACGACGAGTTCTGCGCGCCCCACTCCCGCTCGGCGGCCAACTGGGCTGGTGTGTCGGCGGGCTGACTTTCGTCGTCACGACTGGCCAGGTTGACCAGGGCCCCGGCGAGGGCAAAGACCGGTATCCCGTGTCGCTCGCTGGCCGAGACCAACTCTCGGAAGGCTGTGTAGGTGCTGCAGCGGCGCCAACCAACAAGTATGCCGACCGCGGTGTCGAGAGCGCGCGTCGACCCGTTGCGGCGATCTCTAATCGTCGTATGACTTTCCAACCCCTGAGTCATGTGTCATCGACCTTCCTATTCCTGTCGCTATTCCTGTCGCGGCCAGTGTCAACCGTGCGACGCCTATGCGTCGGTCAGCGGCGCGTCGCGTAGCTCACACTCGGCGCCGGATTCAGCTATTTTGTTGCGGGAGAAGGAAATCAATGACAACGACAGCGCAGGGGCGAACGGCGCGTGGTATCGAAGCGCGCCCGTGATCGCATCGCCTAATTGTAGGACATGAAGATGGCGAAGGTTTGGATTCGGCGTGTTTGGCTCGCCCGCGTCTTGAAGCTCGAGAGTTAGGCCGCGGCTGTCCGGCGGAACCGGGCGACGAGCGGATACATCTGGCAGCCAAGGCAAATCCCGAAGGCAGCGTTGAGGAACGAAGCGAACAGCGCGAAGGCCGTCGCGACCACGCCCACCACCGGCAGCGACGCCACGAACCCGGCGACCCCGACGACGGCGAAAACCAGCCCGACCAGCTGTGCAAACTTCAGCGGCGGAACCGGTTCGCGTTCCTTCACCGGTGCGAGCCGCGGCGCAACGAGCTTCCGGAAAATGAGCCCGTAAGGACCGTTGCGTGGGCCGCGCAGGGCGGTGATCGCGAAGACGACGGCCTGAGCGGCCAGGATCACCGTGGCGGCGGGAATGCTGAACGCTGACACCGCCAACGTCGTTACGAGGACGGTGCTGGTGATCCATGCCGCAAACCGCGGACCCCGCACGTCTACTAGGCCCGTGTCTTGGCCCTTGTTTTGGCCCAAGTCGGTCGACATCAATGCGCTCCTGTCGGTAGGGGTGTTTCGGTCGAAAACATCTAGTCACTGGCCTTTCCGGCCAACAGCGATTGCACAGCCGTTTGCAACTCGGGGGCCTTGGGCACGCCCGCGGTGCGGTAGTGCTGACGGCCGTCGGCGTCGAAGATGAAAGTGGTGGGTAGCGACAACACGGAGAACCGTTTGGCCGCAGCGGGGTTCGCGTCTATGTCCAACTCCACGTGCGCCACCTCGGGCAGGGCCGCGCACACCTGGTCGACCACCCGCCGCACCGCGGCACACGGGCCACACCACTCGGCGCTGAAGTGGACGATGGTCGGGCCGCTCTCGGACAAGCCCAAATCCGAGGTGTCCTGCCGCGCTTCGGCGTCGCTCGTTGAGGTCTGGCGCAACGTACCCGAACGACGATTGACCGCGACGCCGATGACGCTCGCGGCACCCAGCGCGGCCGCGGTCGCCGCAACCGCGACTACCAGAGTGCTCACCAGCGCACCATTTCCATGCAACTCCAACGAATTCTTGTCTTCGACGACGCAGTAGCCAATAACCCCGCGCCCGGCGGCGCGTATTCCTCAGATCGAAAAGTCCTCGCCGTACCAGACCCCCGCCTCGGGCGGCCGGATGACGCGCTCGGGCTGTTGCCCGGTCTGCGCGGCGCCGGCGGAATCGCCCGCCTTGCCGTTACTTCTGGATTCCAGCCGGGCCACCCGGGTGAGCAGCGACTGAAGGCTGACACCGACCAGGTCCGGCAGCCGCGACTCGTCCTCGCTGGCCTTCGCGGGCCTGCTGACGATCTGCCCGGGAACCCCGACCACGACCGAGCTGGCCGGGACCTCCTTGACCACGACGGCGTTGGCGCCGATGCGACTGCCGTCGCCGATCTTGATCGCGCCGAGCACCTTGGCTCCGGCGCCGATGGTGACGCGATCACCCACGGTGGGGTGGCGCTTACCGGTATCGGCGCCGGTCCCACCGAGGGTGACTCCGTGGAAGATCGTGACGTCTTCACCCACCTCGGCGGTTTCGCCGATCACCACGCCGGTCGCATGGTCGATGAACAGGCCCGGGCCGAGCACGGCACCTGGGTGAATCTCGACACCGGTGAAGATGCGAGTCAGCTCCGCCAGCGTCCGGGCCAGCACCCGTGCGCCACGCAGCCACAACCAGTGGTTGATCCGATGAGCCCATACGGCGTGTACGCCCGGATAGGCGAAGATGACTTCCAGCACGGTCGGTCGGGCGGGGTCCCGCTCCCGGGCCGCTTGGATGTCACGCCGGATGGCTGCCAACACGTCAGTCGCTCAGATCCTTGAACAACACGGTGCTCAGGTAGCGCTCACCGAAGTCGGGTAGCACCACAACAATCAGCTTTCCGGCGTTCTCCGGGCGCCGTGCCACCTTGAGGGCGGCCGCGACGGCCGCACCCGAGGAAATGCCGACCAGCAGACCTTCCTCCCGGGCAAGCCGGCGCGCCAGCTCGAGCGACTCTTCGTTCTCGACGGTGACGACCTCGTCGACCAAACCCAAGTCCAGCACCGGGGGAACGAAGCCCGCGCCGATGCCCTGGATCGGATGTGGTCCCTTCTGGCCGCCGGAGAGCACCGGCGACGCGGCGGGCTCCACCGCAATGAACTGCGTGCCGGGCTTGCGTTCCTTGATGACCTGGGCGACGCCGGTGATGGTGCCGCCCGTTCCGATCCCGGAAACGAAGATGTCGATCTTGCCGTCGGTGTCGTTCCACACCTCTTCAGCGGTGGTGACGGCGTGCACGGCAGGGTTGGCCGGGTTCTCGAACTGCTGGGGGATGAAGTACCGCTGATCTGTCTTGGCCAGCTCTTCGGCCTTGGCGATCGCACCGGGCATGCCCTCGGCGCCGGGGGTGAGGACGAGTTCGGCGCCGTAGGCGCGCAGCACCTTCCGCCGCTCGAGGCTCATCGTTTCCGGCATGGTGAGCACCAATTTGTAGCCGCGGGCGGCGGCCACCATCGCCAGGGCGATGCCGGTGTTTCCGCTCGTTGGTTCGAGGATGATGGTGTCGGGCCCGATCAAGCCGGCCTTCTCGGCCGCGTCGATCATGGCCACGCCGATCCGGTCTTTCACACTGTTGGCCGGGTTGAACGATTCCAGCTTCGCGACCACGTCGGCGACGGCGCCGTCGGTGACCCGGCGCAGCCGAACCAGGGGGGTGTTTCCGATCAGTTGTGTGATGTTGTCGGCAATGGTCATCCACATTCTCCAACGAGGTCGGCGTGGGCCTGGTGTGCATCCCAGGTGATGTCAACTTCCATTGTCACGTGTGTGGGGGTGGTTAGTGCAACCGGTGTCAGGCGATGGGACGGCCCCGCCAGCGCCACTCCGGTCAGTACGCGCCCACTGAGCTGGTGCGACGTCGTGGCGGTGAGCGCGGTCGCGGTCGTGCCGGGGGCGCAGCGCACGTAGAAGTTGGTGCCCCGTTTGATCGTCTCGGTGATCGGGACACCGTCCGCGTCGACCACTTCGCTGCCGGCCGCGGCGGTCACCCGCAACGGGACACGCGCTCCGAACGGCCCCACCCGCTGGGAACCGGCGTTCCACTCGGCGACCGCAGCCTCGTCAACCAGCGGGTTTCGGTTTCCCCGAGCCGCGGTGAACGCCCCGGCCAACAGGTAGTTGTAGAGGTGCACGATGCGGTCGGAGTTGCGGTAGTGCCCGGAACCGGTCAGCCAGAAGTCGACGTGGTCGATGTCGAGGGCACCGGTCGTGCGGCCGGAATCGGCACCGGCGGGAACCAGTCGGTAGTAGCGGTAGCCCAGGGCGCCACGCGAACGGCTGCTGGTCGACAGGGTGCTGCCCACCCCGAGCGTCTTCTGATAGCGGCCCTTGCCTGTGTCCGTGGTCAGCTGTGACCCGGAGACGTCGTGCCAGATCAGCCCGTCAGCCGACTTTTGCAGCCGCACGCTGGTTTGCGACCCGGTCCATAGCGAGTAGCCGCCCAGCTGTGGCTGACCGTCGAATTCGAAGGTCAGCACCGGCCCCGGGCCGCGGTGCACCGCGATGGGCGCATTCAGGGGACGGGTGTCGAGCGTCATGCCGTTGGTGAAGTACCAGATGGCGGCCTGTGTTCCCGCGATGGCCTCGTGTTCGCTGATGTTGCCGGGGCCGAGGGGATACCCCGCGGCGCGCAGGCGTCGGCTGAGGTCGGCGATCGAGCGCATCGGAAAGGAGTGCCGCAGGATCCACTCCACCTCGGCCTCGCAGCCCCGGGTGCTCAGGTGCGGCAGTGCCGACCAGGTGCCGAGCCGATATGGCGACGGGTGATGTGGTGCGATGCCCATGAAGTCCAGCGAGTATGCCCGCAGGTTCGGGTGCAGCTTGATCAGGTCGGTCCGCGCGGTGGTGCCGTCGGTGAACACCACCTTGTCGACGGTGTGGGAGTAGGTGCCACCCCGATAACGGGTCATGCGACTCGGCTCGATCGCCGGTCGCACCCGGATGCGACGACGGGTTCTCACCGGAGCCGCGAGGCGACTGGGCGCGGAAATCGGCTCAGAAATAACGTCGGAAAGCACGGACATGGCTGGTTGATCTTCCTCAAAGAATGTGGCTGCGCATCACCGTGCCGCCGGGCGGTGTGCCATACCGCCGCCTGCGGGGGAGCGCGAGGGTAGCTGAGGGGCTAGACGATCAACAGCAACAACAACAACAAGGCATGACGAGGCTGCGCGAAGGAACGAAGCGCGGCTGAAGGGCCTGTTGCATAGGGCCACTATAGGCCATGGGTGTTCGAGGCTGTTTCAATCACGCTTGGTCAAAGATTTGTGTGTGAACGTTGCAGTCCCTTACCCTCGCTGGGCGCCGGCACTCCATGTGGGGCAAGATTAGGTCCTGCGCCACTAGCTTTCGCTTAAAATCGACGTGATTTGAACGGTGGAGGGAAGGACCAACATGACTTCGGCTGCACAAGGGGCTCAGAACGAGTCTCAGGCACTTGATGATCTCGCTGCCCGGCAGCTCGCCAATGCGACCAAGACCGTCCCTCAGCTCTCGACGATCACCCCGCGCTTTCTGCTGCATCTACTCAGCTGGGTGCCGGTGGAAGCCGGCATTTACCGCGTCAACCGCGTCGTCAACCCGGAGCAGGTCGCCGTCAAGGCCGAGTCCGGGGCAAGCGGCATCGACGAGGTGCTGCCCGAGACTTACGTCGACTACGAGACGAGCCCGCGCGAGTACACGCTGCGCAGCATCTCGACGCTGCTCGATGTGCACACCCGCGTCTCCGACCTATACTCCAGCCCCCACGACCAGATCACCCAGCAGCTGCGGCTGACCATCGAGACGATCAAAGAGCGTCAGGAGTCCGAGCTGGTCAACAACCCCGAGTACGGGTTGCTCTCCCAGGTGACTCCCGAGCAGACCATCCAGACGCTGGGCGGGGCGCCGACCCCAGACGACCTGGACGCGTTGATCACCAAGGTCTGGAAGACCCCGAGCTTTTTCCTGACGCACCCGCTGGGCGTCGCCGCGTTCGGCCGCGAGGCCACGTACCGCGGCGTGCCGCCCGTCGTCGTGAACCTGTTCGGCGCCCAGTTCATCACCTGGCGCGGCATCCCGATCGTTCCGTCGGACAAGGTGCCGGTGGAGGACGGCAAGACCAAGTTCATCCTGGTGCGCACCGGCGAAGAGCGCCAAGGCGTGGTGGGTCTGTTCCAGCCCGGTCTGGTCGGGGAGCAGGCGCCGGGGCTGTCGGTGCGGTTCACCGGCATCAACCAGTCGGCGATCGCCACCTACCTGGTCACGCTGTACACGTCCCTCGCTGTGCTCACCGACGACGCGCTGGGCGTGCTCGACGACGTCGCTGTGGACCAGTTCCATGAGTACAAGTGAGTACCGCTCGGTAGACGCCGAAAGCGACCTTCCCGTCAGCGCGGCTGAGTTGGCCGCGCTCGCCAGCCAGCTGTATGCGGCGAGTATCCGGCCCGGGCCGGACAGCCCACCGCAGACGGCGCCGCTGGCGCCGCGCGGGAATGTGCCCGACACGACGTCGGCGGCCTCGCTGGGCCGCACGGCCGGCGGTGCCTCCGATCCACTCTCCGCGGGTGTGCCGGCAATAGCCTTCACCGATACGTATGTGCCCGCGCCTTCGTCGCCGGGGCCGGAAGCCACGCCTCCCGGCGTGGTGCCGGTGGCGCCGCGTGGCAATCTGCCGGACACCACAGCGGCCCCATCGGCAGCCTCGGCCGCGGCCGGGGTGGCGGACCCGTTGCTTCCGCCCGGTATCGGCGATTTCACCGCCTTGGCGGTGCCGACCGAGGGCATTGTGCCGACGGTGCCCGGCGTCCTGGCAGGAGCGTCACCCAGCGTGCCTGTGGCGCCACGCGGATCGGCACCTGGCTGGCTGCCCGAGGCTCCATCCGTCGGTGACCTGGGTTGGTCCGACGCCCCGTCGGTCGCGCCCGGCGGGGACGAGGGCAACTATTGGTTCCTGAGCCGGCCGGAGGTCGTCTCGGAGCCGGTGCCGGAATTGCCGGACCAGCACGAGGTGTTCGACGTCAACGCCGTGCGGGCGGATTTCCCGATCCTGAAGGAAACCGTCAACGGCAAGCCGCTGATCTGGTTCGACAACGCGGCGACCACCCAGAAACCGCAGGTGGTCATCGACCGGCTGGCGTACTTCTACGCCCACGAAAACTCCAACATTCACCGGGCGGCACACGAACTGGCGGCGCGTGCGACCGACGCGTATGAAGAGGCACGCGAAACGGTGCGCCGCTTCATCGGCGCTCCGAGGGCCGAACAGAACATCTTCGTGCGCGGCACCACCGAAGCCATCAACCTGGTGGCCTACGCGTGGGGCGGCAAGCACCTCAAGCGGGGCGACGAGATCGTCATCACGCACTTGGAGCACCACGCCAATATCGTTCCGTGGCAATTGCTTTCGCAGCAGACCGGGGCAATTCTGAAGGTCGCGCCCGTCGACGAGGCGGGCAATCTGCTGCTCTCGGAGTTTGAGGACCTGCTCGGGCCGAAGACCAAACTGGTGGCCGCCACGCAGGTGTCCAACGCGCTGGGGACCGTGACGCCGGTGGAGAAGATCGTCGAACTGGGGCACCGCTACGGCGCGCGCGTCCTCATCGACGGCGCTCAGTCGATTCCGCATCTGCCCATCAACGTCGCCGAACTCGGCGTCGACTTCTTCGTGTTCTCCGGGCACAAGATCTATGGCCCCACCGGCATCGGGGTGCTGTACGGGTCCGAGGATGCCCTCGAAGAGACCCCGCCGTGGCAGGGCGGCGGCAACATGATCGCCGATGTCACCTTGGAGCGGTCGCTGTACCAGGGCATACCGAACAAGTTCGAGGCCGGAACCGGAAACATCGCCGACGCGGTCGGCCTGGCCGAGGCGCTCCGTTATGTCGAACGGGTGGGTATCGAGCGCATATCGGCCTACGAACATTCGCTGCTGGAATACGCGACTCCTCGGCTGGCGGACATCCCCGGTGTTCGACTGGTGGGCACGGCGACCGAGAAGGCCAGTGTGCTGTCCTTCGTGCTGGCCGGGCACGAGCCACTCGAAGTCGGCAAGGCGCTCAATGCCGAGGGCATCGCGGTGCGCGCGGGCCACCACTGCGCCCAGCCGATTCTGCGTCGCTATGGTCTGGAGGCGACGGTGCGCCCGTCGTTCGCCTTCTACAACACCTTCGAAGAGATCGATGTTTTCCTGCGCGCGGTGCGCCGGATCGCCGAAGGCGGCGCGAACGTAGGCTGAACCGCCCACCCGTTCCACCGTTGTTCTCTGCTTGATTCCAAACCTGGGAACCGACTTGCGCTGCTCGTAAGCTGGCGATGTGTTTCTATCCGCAATTCGGTGGCGTTGCGCCATACCTTGCTGTGGATACCGTTAAGCCATTGCGGGACAAGGAATTTCACTTAGAGAATCCATTTGTCGAGTAGACGTAAAAGAGGGTCTGGCATGAGACGCACTCCGTTGTGGACCACCCGGGGGGGTACATCGACCCGATGAATACCGCCACCATTGCGAAGCCCATGCAGGCGCTGGGTGAGTTTTTCCAGCTCTGCGCGGAGACGTTCCTGGTGATGGTGCGACGCCCGTGGGCCTGGCGTGAAATTCTCGAGCAGATCTGGTTCGTGGCTCGGGTGTCGATCTTTCCGACCATCATGCTGTCGATTCCGTACACCGTCCTCATCGTGTTCGTCCTCAACATCCTGCTCGTCGAGATCGGCGCGGGCGACCTGTCCGGAGCGGGGGCGGGACTCGCGTCTGTGACTCAGGTGGGGCCGGTCGTCACGGCGATGGTCGTCTCCGGTGCCGGCTCGACGGCCATGTGCGCGGACCTGGGCGCGCGCAAGATTCGCGAGGAAATCGACGCGATGCAGGTGATCGGGGTCAACCCGGTGCAGGCTCTGGTGGTCCCGCGCGTCTTGGCCGCCACCTTCGTTGCGGTGCTCCTCTATTCGGTCGTCGCGGTCACCGGACTGGTCGGCAGCTACATCTTTGTCGTGTATGTGCAGCACGTCACGCCGGGGGCCTTCGTCGCGGGGATGACGTTGCTCGTGGGCCTGCCGCAGGTGGTGATTTCGCTCATTAAAGCCACCCTGTTCGGAATCTCCGCCGGCCTGATCGCCTGCTACAAAGGACTTTCGGTGGGGGGAGGTCCCGCCGGCGTGGGTAGCGCGGTGAACGAAACCGTGGTCTTCTCGTTCATGGCTTTGTTCTTCATCAACATCTTGACGACCGCGCTTGGGGTAAAGGTGACCGCCAAGTGACTCGCGTCAACGAAGTTGCGGAGCGAAGCGACGAGTTGGGGCCACCTCCGCGGGCGCGGGTAGCGCCCGCGAGCCAGCCGGCGGTGCGGGAGCCGTCGTGGTTCGCCACGGTCGGCCCAAGGTTGGTGGCCGCCACGCGCCGGATCGGCGAACAAACCGCCTTCTACGGACGGTCCCTGGCCAGCACCGGCGACGCGGTGCGCCGCTACCCCGGAGAATTGCTGCGGCTGATCGCCGAGATGGGAATGGGCACCGGCGCACTGGCGGTGATCGGCGGCACCGTCGGCATCATCGGCTTTCTCACGCTGACCACCGGCGCCTTGGTCGCGGTCCAGGGTTACGACACGCTGTCCAACGTAGGTGTGGAGGCGCTGACCGGCTTTCTCTCGGCGTTCCTGAACGTCCGGATGATCGCGCCGTGCACCGCCGGCGTGGCACTGGCGGCCACGATCGGTGCGGGCGCGACGGCGCAGCTGGGCGCCATGCGAATCAACGAAGAGATCGACGCGCTGGAAGTGATGGGCATCCGCGCAATCACCTACCTGGCGTCCACCCGCATCATCGCCGGTGTCTTCGTTGTCATCCCGCTCTATGCGGTCGCCGTGCTGGCCTCGTTCGTCGCCGCCAAGTTCCTCACCATTGCCGTTTACGGCCAGTCACGCGGCGTCTATGAGCACTATTTCGTGACGTTCCTGCATCCCACCGACCTGATGTGGTCGTTTCTGTCGGCGCTGACAATGGCCGCGGGTGTGATGGTGGTGCACACCTACTACGGTTTCACCGCGACGGGCGGCCCGGCCGGTGTGGGGGAGGCCGTCGGTCGTTCCGTGCGGTCGTCGATGATGGTCACCGCCTTTGTCTGCCTGATGATTTCGCTTTCCGTCTACGGTCAGCACGGCAACTTCAACTTGTCGGGATAGCGGCCATGACCAATCGCAGTGACCGTGGAGCATTCCGGCTGAACCGAACGCGGGTCAGCAAGATCGATCCGATCTGGTACGCGCCAACGCTGTTCATCGTCATCACCGGTCTCGTAGCGCTGACCGCGGCGTCGTTCTCCGGCAAATTCGAGAGTTTCGTCCCACTCACGGTGGTCTCGGACCGCGCGGGACTGGTGATGGAAAACGGCGCCAAGGTCAAGCTGCGCGGTGTGCAGGTGGGACAGGTGGCGTCGATCGGCACGGACACGAAAACCGCTCAGCTGAAACTGAAGATCTACCCGGACGTATTCAAGTATCTGCCGAGCGACGTCGAGGCGGAGATCAAGTCGACGACCGCGTTCGGAGCCAAGTTCGTCGATCTCATCGTGCCCGAACACCATAGTTCGGTGGCTTTGAAGCCAGGCGCAGTCCTGCGCTCGCGCAATGTGACCGTCGAAGTCAACACCGTTTTCGAGAACCTGCAAGCGGTGGTCCAGGCCCTTGACCCGGCCAAGCTGAACGCGGTCCTGTCCGCTTTCGCGCAATCGGTCCGCGGCAAGGGCGATCGGATCGGACATGCCATCACCGATGCCAACAAGGTGCTGCTGGCGGTCAATCCCCGGCTGGGCACCGTGCACGAGGATTGGCGGCTGTTCCGCAAGACCATGGCCGTCTATTCCGCTGCGGCGCCGGACATCCTGTCGATCCTCAGTTCGTTCACGACCACCAGCGACACCATCACCGCGAACCAGCAGTCGTTGGATGCGCTGCTGTTGTCGACCATTGGCTTCAGCCAGACCGGTATCAACGTGATCGGCCGCAACGAATCGAACATCGTGAATGCCATCAACCTGCTCGATCCGACCACCAGACTGCTGGAGATGTATTCGCCCACCTATACGTGCCTGTTCCAGGGCGCGCAGTGGTATGTGGAGCACGGTGGCCGGGAAACATTGGGCGGCAACGGCTATTCGTTCATCATGGATGCCGGTCTGCTCTTCGGCGACGACCCGTACCGGTACCCGAAGCATCTGCCGAAGGTGAATGCGAAGGGCGGTCCCGGCGGAAAGCCCAGTTGCGGTTCGCTGCCCGACCCCAGCGCAAACTACCCGGTCAAGGCTCTGGTCACCGACACCGGTTGGGGCACCGAGCCAAATGAGATCCGCACCAACATGGCCGTCGGAAATCCCTGGTGGTCCAACTACTTCCCGACGACCAAGAACCCGCCCGAACCACCGCGCTACTTCTTCCGTGGGGGCACGCCGCCGCCATGAGTAAAGGAAGGCAGAGTCTTTGGAAGATCTGGGCGCGCGTCGGGTTGTTCACCGCGGTGTGCCTGGTGTTCACGTTCGCATTGATCACTGTGTTCGGACAGTTTCGCTTCGAGGATCGGGTCGGCTATCACGCGGTCTTCACCAATATTTCGGGGCTGAAGTCGGGCAACTTCGTGCGTATCGCCGGCGCGGAGGTCGGCAAGGTCGGCGACATCACCCTGCACCGCGATGGGACGGTGACCGTCGACTTCGCGGTGGACAAGAAGCTGCGACTCACCGAAGGCACCAGGGCCGTGGTGCGGTACGAAAACCTGATCGGCGACCGGTTTCTCGCTCTCGAACAGGGCGCCGGGTCGCCGCACCGACTGGCGCCGGGCGCCACGATTCCGCTGGCGCGGACGTCGCCGGCGCTGGACATCGACGCATTGATCGGCGGGTTCCGGCCGCTGTTCCGCGCGCTGGACCCAGACCAAGTCAACGCCCTCTCGGGGCAACTGCTGCGCGTCTTTCAGGGACAGGGCGGCACCCTGTCGTCGGTGCTGGCGCAGACCGCGTCACTGACCTCGACGCTGGCCGGCCGCAGCGAACTGATCGGCGAGCTCATCACCAACTTGAACACCGTGCTGCACACCTTCGCCACCCGCGACCGCGAATTCGCCGACGGCCTGGACAAATTGGTCGAGTTCGTGGACGGCCTGGCGGAGCGCAAGACCGACATCGCCAACGGGCTGGCATACATCAACGCCGCGACCGGCTCGATTACCGACCTACTCGTGCAGGCGCGCCAGCCGATCAAGGACCTGGTGCACGAGACCGACCGCGCGTCGGGTCAGATTCTCGCCGACGGCGAGTATGTCGACAACCTGCTCAGGTCGCTGCCCGACGTCTACCAAGTCCTGTCCAGACAAGGTCTGACGGGTGACTATTTCGGCTTCTACTTCTGCGAGGTCTTGCTCAAGGTCAACGGCAAAGGAGGTAATCCGATCTACGTGAAGCTGATTGGCCAGCCCTCCGGACGGTGCACGCCGCAATGAGCCGGTTCAAAGGCAAGCCGGGCAAGAACCGCAACCCGGTCGTGCTGGGAGCGATGGGTGCCGTGATCGTCACCTGCGTAGTCTTCATCGCCTTCCAGTACGACAAGTTGCCGTTCGTCAACAACTACGACAACTACGCGGCGTACTTCTCCGAAGCCGGTGGCATCAAGCCCAGGAACCAGGTCCGGGTGTCCGGCGTGGGTGTGGGGCGGGTGTCCGACGTTCGCTTGGAAGGCAACAAGGTTCGGGTCGGTTTCACCGTCCGAAAGAACGTCGAGTTGGGCGATCGCACCGAAGCGGCGATCAAGACCGAGACCATTCTCGGATCCAAGATGCTGGAGCTGACCTCGCGGGGCGGTGGCCGCTTACGCGGCCCGATCCCGCTGGAACGCACCACCTCGCCCTACGACCTGCCCGATGCGTTGGGAGACTTGACCACTCAGATCAGCGGCCTTGACACCATCCAATTGTCAAAGGCGCTGACGACATTGGGGGACACCCTCAAGGAGACGCCGCCGAACCTGCGGCCGGCGCTCGACGGGGTCGCCAGGTTCTCGGAGACCCTCAACAATCGCGACGCGCAACTGCGCAGCCTGCTGGCCAACGCCAACAATGTCAGCTCAGTGTTGGGCCGCCGCAGCCAACAGATCGCCGTTCTGGTCCAGAACTCCAACGCGCTGCTGGCAGCGTTGCTGCAAGAGCGCGATTCGATCGACGCCCTGATGAACAACATCACCGCGGTTTCACACCAGATTTCCGGGCTCGTCGATGACAACCGCACCCAACTCAAGCCGGCGCTCGACAAACTCAACGGCGTGCTCGAGGTCCTCGACAACCGCAAAGAGGAAATCCAAAGGACGCTGCCGAAGTTCAAGCGGTATGCCATGTCGTTCGGCGAGGTGCTGGGCTCCGGCCCGTTCTTCAAGGCTTATGTCGCGAACCTGATTCCCGGCCAGCTGAGCGGTCCGATCCTCGACTCGCGCATGTATGACCGGTATTTGGACCCCAACCAACACCTGCCGTCGGAGTCAGTCGACCCGCCGACCGGAAGTCCGCCCGTCCCACCGGAACTCGCCCCGGTGCCGATTTGGTCTCAGCCGCCCTCGCCGGAGCCCAGGCCGGGCCCGCCCCCGGACTACGTGCCGCCCGATCGGGGGGCGCCGTGAACATCAGCCGGAGCCTCATTCGCCGAGCCACGGCGGTCACCTTGATCGCGACTCTCGTCTTCGCTTCGTTTCTGGTTGGCAACAAGCTGTGGAAACACGTTGATACCAACACCTATTCGGCGTATTTCCAGAATGCCAACGGCTTGTTCGTCGGCGACGAGATTCGCATCCTCGGCGTCGCGGTCGGCACGGTGGACAAGATTGAGCCGCTGCCCACGAGCTCGAAAGTGACCTTCTCCGTCGACAAGCAGTACCCGATCCCGGCCGACGCCCGCGCCGCGATCCTGTCGCCGTCGTTGGTGACCGCGCGGGCGATTCAGCTCGTCCCCGCCTACTCCGGCGGCCCCACCTTGGCTGCCGGGACATCCATACCGCTGAGCCGCACCGCGGTGCCCGTCGAATGGGACGACTTCCGAAAGCAGTTGAAGGCGCTGACCGAGTCGCTGCAACCGGGTCCGGACGGCGTCAACTCGCTGGGCGAATTCATCAATGCCACCGCGGACAATGTGCGCGGTGAGGGAGAGACCGCGCACGACACCATAATCAAGCTCTCCGAGGCGATTTCAGCCCTCGGCGATCACGCCGACGACATCTTCAGCACGGTACGCAATCTGCAACTGCTGGTATCGGCCCTGCACTCCAGCAGCGATCTGCTGGCCTCGTTCAACCGCAACCTGGCAAGCGTGACGACGGTGCTGTCCAACAGCCCCAATGAGGTCGCCAACGCCCTGCAGGGCCTGGACGGGGCGTTGGCGGATGTGCGCGGTTTCCTCGCGGAGAACCGGGAATCGATCGGTGTCACGTTCGACCGGCTGAGTTCGATCACCACCGCGCTCAATGACAGCCGCGCCGATATCAAACAGATCCTGCATGTGGTCCCGACGGTGTTTCAGAACTTCGTCAACATCTACCAACCCGCGCAGGGCGCGATGAGCGGCATCATTGCGCTGAACAACTTCGCCGACATCCAGCAATGGATCTGCAGCTCAATCGAAGCGGCGTCCAGGCGGGGCTTGGACAGGGTGTCGAAGCTGTGCATGCAGTACGTCGAGCCGATCATCAAGAACCGCATCTACAACTTCTTGCCGTTCGGACTCAACCCGTTCGTCGGCCCGCAGGCCCGGCGCAACGAGATCACCTACAGCGAAGACAGACTTCGTCCCGACTACATGCCCCCTGAGCCGCCCGCACTGCCCGAGCCGCTGGCCGCGCCGCCCGAGGCGTTGCCCGCCGAGCAGACAGCCGCCACTTCACCCGCACCGGGCCCGGTCGTGGTGGACCCGAGCCTAGGTCTGCAGGGCCTGATGGTTCCGCAGGGGCCCCCATCATGAAGCGCGCCGTCGTCGTTGTACTCAGCGTTGCGTGCATCGCCGCGCTGCCCGGATGCGCTGGTTGGCACGGCCTGAACTCGTTGACCCTCCCGGGAACCGCGGGTGGGGGCCCGGGCTCGTACACCATCCAGGCGCAACTGCCAGATGTGGTGAACATCCAGGAAAACACCCGGGTTCGGGTCGCCGACGTCAACATCGGCAACGTCACCAAGATCGAGGTGCAGGACTGGCACGCGCTGGTCACCATGCGCATCAACGGCGATGTGCACCTGCCGGCGAACGCCACCGCCAAGATCGGCCAGACCAGCCTGCTGGGTTCGATGCACATCGAACTCGCGCCGCCCAAGGATGAGCCGCCGGTGGGCGAACTCAAAGACGGTTCGCTCATTCCGTTGTCGCACGCGAGCATGTACCCGACCACCGAGCAGACCCTGGCGTCCGTCTCGGTGCTGCTGAATGGCGGCGGGCTGGCTCAATTGCAGGAGATCACGCAGGCCGTCGCGAAGGCGTTCGCCGGCCGCGAAGACGACATGCGCAGCTTGTTGCACCAGATCGACGAGTTCATCGCCGGCACGAATGAGCAGACCGACGACATCATCGGCGCCGCCGAGAATCTCAATGCGCTGGCCGGCCAGTTCGCCGCCAAAGACGAGGCCGTCGACAAGGCGCTGACCAGCGTGCCCAAAGCGTTGGCGGTGCTGGCCAAGGAGCGCGAGCAGATTGCCGACGCTATCGATCAACTCGGCAAGTTCAGCGCGATCGCGGCGGACGTCCTGCATCAGAGCAAGGAGTCTCTGGTGAACAATCTGCGGCAATTCGCGCCGGTGCTGCGGCGGCTCGCGGACGCCGGTCCGGCGCTGACCAAGGGCCTGGACGGCTTGGCAACGTATCCCTGGCCGACGTCCACGGTGACCAACTGGTTCCGTGGCGACTACGCCAACCTGACGATGATCGTCGACCTGACGCTGAGCCGGATAGATACCGGAATATTCACCGGCACTCGCTGGGAAGGCAACATGACCCGCCTGGAACTGCAGTGGGGCCGCACGATCGGCATGCAGCCGAGCCCGGCCACCGCCGGTAACCCGCTGACCTTCCCTTACCACTTCGAGAGTTACTAAATGCTGCGCCTGAACCGCAAGACCTGGATCCAATTGGCAGTCCTGTCATTGGTGACGGTGTTGTCCTGTGGTGCAATGGTTTTCAACTACATGCGGCTGCCGGAGACGCTGTTCGGGGTCGGCGAGTACACCGTGACGGTCGACCTGAAGGAGTCGGCCGGGCTGTACCAGAACGCGGTCGTCACCTATCGCGGCACTGACGTGGGTCAGGTCAAGTCGGTCGATGTCACCGCGGACGGCGTGCAAGCGGTGCTCGCCATGCGATCCGGCGTGCAGGTGCCGTCCGACGTCAGGGCTTCGGTGCACAGCCGTTCGGCAGTGGGAGAGCAGTACATCGAGCTGACTCCGCTGCCCGGCAAGGATCTCGAGCATTCCCGCTTGCTACGTGCCGGAGACAAGATTCCCGCCGGCAATGTCGACGTGCCCATCGACATCGGACTGCTGCTCGACATGACCAACCGTGCGTTACAAGCCATTCCGCGGGAGAACCTGCGCACGGTGATGGACGAGTCCGATCGGGCGGTTGGCGGCCTTGGGCCCGAATTGTCCCGGATCGTCGACGGGTCGGCGGCGCTGGCGATCGCCGGCGGACGCAGCGTCGACTCGCTCGCCACCCTGATCGACCAGACCCCACCGGTTTTGAACTCTCAGGTGCAGACCTCGGAGGCGATTGCCACCTGGGCAGCGCAAACCGCCGCGATCACGGCCCAGTTCAAGGCGCAGGATGCCGCGCTGCGCGACCTGATGACGCAGGGCAGCGAGGGCCTGGAGGAAGGCCGCGCGCTGTTGGATCGGGTCGCGCCGGCATTGCCGGTGTTGATGGCCAACCTGGTCAGCCTCGGCGACATCGCCGTCGTCTACCGCCACGACATCGAGCAGATCCTGGTGCTGCTGCCGCAGGGCATCGCCGTCATGGCCGGCTCCCTGGTGCCGAACACCGGCACCAAGCAGGACTACCGGGGCTTTTATCTGGATTTCAATCTCAACATGAACCTGCCGCCACCGTGCACCACCGGCTTCCTGCCGCCGACGCAACGACGCGCGCCGTCCAACGTCGACGCGCCAGACCGGCCCGCCGCGGACTTGTACTGCCGGATACCGCAAGACTCGGAGCTCAACGTCCGTGGGGCACGCAACATTCCATGCGAGACCAAGCCGTGGAAGCGCGCACCCACTGTGGAGCTGTGCGAAAGCGACGAAGAGTACGTACCGCTCAACGACGGTTACAACTGGAAGGGCGACCCCAACGCCACCTACAGCGGCCAGGGCGTGCCGCAGTATCCGCCGGGACAGGATCCGCGCCTACCACCGCCGCGGGGCACCGCGCCGGCACCTCCGCCCGTAGCCCCGCCGGTAGCGATTGCCACCTACGACCCAGCCTCCGGTGAGTACATCGGACCCGACGGGCACCGTTACACCGAAACCGATTTGGCGCACCCGCGCGCCAAGAACTGGCAATCACTCTTAGTGCCAACACCGTGAGCCATTGCGGTGAGTAAGGAGCAACATGGCCGACGAACCTGACACCGTCGAAGTCGACGACGGCACCGAAGTCGAGGGCGTTGCCGAGGCCAAAGATGTCGTGGACGTCGAGGACGTCGAGGAAGCCGAAGAGGTGGATGAGGCCGACGAGGACGAAGGCACACCGACCGACCGGCCCGCTCGCCGTCGCTCAACCCCCGTCGTCTGGGCACTGGTCGCTTCCGGCGTCATCGTGGCATTGCTGATCGGATTGACCGGCTGGTACGGATACCGCGCTTACCATGAGCATGAGGCCAAGGCGCAGCGCGAGTTGTTCTTGGCCGCCGCACGCCAGGGAGCGGTGAACCTGACAACCATCGACTACACCGAAGTCGACACCGACGTCCAGCGGATTCTGGACTCGTCCACCGGAACGTTCCGCGACGACTTCGAGCGGCGGGCCGCTCCGTTCGTCGAACTCGTCAAGGCGGCGCAGTCGAAGTCGCAGGGCACGGTCACCGAGGCCGGATTGGAAGAGCAGCACGGTGATTCGGCTCAGGTGTTGGTGGCGGTCGCGGTGAAGTCGCGCACCGCCGCAGGCGAGGAGGCACCAAGGGAATGGCGGATGCGAATAGAGGTCAAGGCGGTCGGCGACGACGCCAAGATGTCGAACGTGGTGTTCGTGCCATGACGACCGTGAGCGAAAAAACCGACGGCGCGATCGCCGCTTCGAGCTACCCGGATCTGGAGCCGACAGCCGAAAGCGCATTGGCACTGGAAGATTCGGACGTTGCGGAGGCCGACGCCGAGGGAGCCGAGGAAGACTCCGATGAGGCGGTGGACGCCGAGTCCGAGATCGAGACCTCAAGGGACAAGACGCCAATCGCTTGGACACGGGTGCTCGCGTATGGGGTACTCCCCGGTCTGGCGTTGGTACTGGCTCTGACGGCGGGATACTTCCGATGGATAGCCGTATCGGAGGCCGATGCCGCTCAGGCGCGGAGCGAAACCGTGCGGATTGCCAGCGAAGACGCGGTGGCGTTGCTGTCCTATAAGGCCGATACGGCCGACAAGGAACTGGGCGCGGCGCGTGACCGACTGACCGGTGACTTCAAGGACGCTTACACGTCCCTTACCCGCCAAGTCGTCATTCCGGGCGCAAAGGAAAAGCAGATCTCGGCGGTCGCGAAAGTCAGCGCGGCGGCGTCGGTATCGGCCACCGAGAACCACGCGGTCGTCCTGTTGTTCGTCAATCAAACCGTGACGATGGGCGAGGGTGGCACTCCCACCGACACCCAGCCCGTCATTCGGGTGACGTTAGAGAAAGTCGATGGCCGATGGCTGGTTTCGCACTTCGACCCGGTATGACCCCCGGTATGAGCCGTAGTCTTGGCGGGCTGTCAGCGCTGCCGGCCGCCGTAATCCTCGCGGGGGTGTTGGCGGCCCCGGCCGCGCACGCCGACAACAAGCGGCTCAACGACAGCGTCGTCTCCGCCGTCTACACCATTCAGCACCAAGCCGGCTGCACCAACGATGTCATCCCGAACAACTCGCTCACGCTGGCCGCTCAGTGGCACGCCGACGACATGTTGAGCAACCGAAGCATCAACGACGACATCGGATCCGACGGATCGACGCCGCAGGACCGCGCCAATGCCGCCGGGTTTCGCGGCCGAGTAACCGAGACGGTGGCGACCAACCCGGCCTTGTCGATCAGCAGCCTCGAACTGGTGAAACAGTGGTACTACGACGACTATTCGATGTCCATCATCCGGGACTGCGCCAACACTGCCATCGGGGTGTGGTCGGTGAACAGCCTGGATCGCACCGTCGTGGTCGCCGTGTATGGACAGCCCGCAGCGCGCTGACAACGCCCGTCTGCTCGGCATCACCGGCAGGAGGAGCAGATGATCTGGGTCGACCAGATCTGTTGGTAGGCAATGGGATATCGGCGGAGAGCCTACCCCGCCGACTCTACCGATCTCTGCACGGCAAGCTGCTCAAGTTGCCCGACGCCACGCGAGTGTTTCCCGCACACGGTGCCGGGTCTGCCTGCGGCAAGAACCTGTCCAGCGAAACCTGCTCCACCATCGGCGAACAACGCCGAACCAATTACGCGGCCAGTATCACCGACGTGGACGAATTCGTCGCCTCGCTCACGTCGGACCAGGCGACGCAACCGCGCTACTTCGAATAACCTGTCCGGCGGTTTCGGCGCCTGGCGAGCAACCCTCGCGAGCAGACACAAAGTTGTACAAAACGGGCCGCTCTGATACCAGTTTGCGTCTGCTCGGCGTGATTAGTCGTAGGTGGGCCACCACATCGTGTCCTGGATGGCCTGTTTGACGTTGTCGTGCGTCCTCGTCGCCACTCCGTCGGCCACGGCGGCCGCACAGACGGCCTCGGCGACCGCAGCCGACGTGGACCGCAAGTCGCAAACATCGGGCAACAGCGAGTCGCCCGGATTTTTCGGGTTGGCCAGCAGCGCAATCGCTTTGGCGGCGGCGTGCAACATGTTCTGGGTCAGCAACCGAGCCCCGGAGATGATCACCCCGAGCCCGATGCCCGGGAACACCAGCACATTGTTGGCTTGGCCGATGGTGTAGGTGACCCCGTCGTATTCCACCGGCGCGGCCGGGCTGCCGGTGGTAATGAGGGCCTTGCCCTTCGACCATTGCACGATGTCGACCGGCATGGCCTCCATCCGTGAAGTCGGGTTGGACAGCGGGAAGATCATCGGCCGATCGCAGCAGGCCGTCATGGCCTCGACCACTTCTTGGGTGAAGGCGCCGGAAACCGCTGAGCTGCCGAGCAAGACGGTAGGGGAGGCCAACTTGATGGCCTCGAGTAATCCGACCCGTTCCCCGGGCTCGACGCCGAGTTGTTTGCGGTTCTTCGCGTAGGGCACCTGGAAGTCCCGCAGGTCCTCCATGTCGTCGAAGAGCAGGCCCTGCTTGTCGATGGCCCAGATCTGCGACTCGGCCTGCTCGACGGTGGCGCCGTCGGCGACGATGGCGTCCCTGATCTGATCGGCGACACCGATCCCGGCCGTGCCGGCGCCGAATACGATGATGCGCTGATCGCGGAAGCGGGTGCCGTTGGCTTCCGTCCCGCCATCGACGGCGGCCACGACCACCGCGCCGGTCCCTTGCACGTCGTCGTTGAACACGCAGTATTTCGAACCGTACTTCTGCAAGATCTTCCGCGCGTTCGCCGGGCCGAAATCTTCGAAATGCAGCAGCGCCCGAGGAAACATCTGGTGTGCGGTTTCGATGTAGTGGTCGATGAACTTGTCGTATTCCTCACCGCGCCGCCGACCATGGCGAACACCCAGATAGAAGGGATCCTGCAGCAGCTGTTCGTTGTCGGTGCCCACATCGAGTGACACCGCCAAGGTGCGGCGCGGGTCGATGCCGCCGCCGGCGGTGTACAATGCCAATTTGCCCACCGCGATCTGGATGCCACCCACGCCCCAGTCGCCGATACCCAGGATCGCCTCGGCGTCGGTGCACACGATCAGGTCGATGTCGTCGGGCCCTTGCCCCAGCGTTTCGAAGGCCGGGCCGACGTCCTCGGGTTGGTCGATGCTGAGGA
Organism: Mycobacterium intermedium; assembly: GCF_002086275.1. GTDB lineage: Bacteria > Actinomycetota > Actinomycetes > Mycobacteriales > Mycobacteriaceae > Mycobacterium > Mycobacterium intermedium. The sequence continues at coordinate 32,669 of NZ_MVHT01000031.1, forward strand.
AAAGCCCCCGTTGCCCCCGGTATTCGTCGGAGAACCGCTGGATGGCTTCCCCGACTGTGGGCGTGTACACCACCGGCATCAGCTCGGGCAGATGATCGGTCAGCATCTTGAAGTACAGCAGCTCGTGCCGGTAGTGCAACTGCTCGAGCAGCAAATTCCGTCCCAAATCCGTTGCCATGGTTTGCAATTGGCGCCACACCCGCTCGGCTTGTTGCTCGAGCGTGAGTACCGCCGATGGGAGCCGCCCAGTCAGGCCCAGCCGCCGCCGCTCTTCGTGGGTGAAGCCGACCCCGCGATTGAGGCTGGGGGTGGACAGCGCGGCGGGAAAACGTGGGACGTTGACATCGCCCATGACGACCTCCGGGGGTGACTTGCTCGCGTCAAGTCACCGTAACGTCAGTCGAGGCCGACGGGCCTTAAGTAAACGCGATGAATACCGCGATCAGACACTGAGCGCGGCGTCCGCAGCGTTCGGGGTCGAGTTCTGCATCGTGGCGGCGGGCGAGGCCTCCGCCGAATCGTTGGCGGCAGCCATCTCACAGACGCACGGCGCGGCACGCTTCCGCGACTCACGCCACAACTCAAAACCGCGTTTGCGCTTCATGTGCTGCGCGTAGACCCGGTCGCACTGCTGCTGCGAGAATGCCAGATCCAGCTTGACGGGCAATCCCGCCCAGTCAACCCGGTCGAATGGCGACGCCCCGTCGGTCGGGCCGTCATCTGTCGCGGCGGCGCGTAGCTTGCATTGCAACGGGCATTCCCGAGTCACGACTGCATTCCCTCCCGCTAGTGCTAACTCGACTCTGGGGTGAATGCTGCGACTGAGATGTTTCCAGCGCGGGATTCGGGATGTTTCCGCCGTATTAACTCTTGTGTTAGTAGACGTCGCGGTGGTAGCGCTTGTCGGCGCTCAGTGCGCGGACATAGGCCTGGGCCTCGTCCGCCGCCAGCCTGCCGTGCTCGGCCACGATCTCGCACAGCGCGCGATCGACGTCTTTGGCCATGGGGTCGGCGGTCCCGCACACGTACAGCTGTGCCCCGTCCTGCAGCCACTCCCACAGCTGGGCGCCGCGCTTGCGCATCAGGTGCTGCACGTAGACCTTCTCGCGCTGGTCACGCGAAAACGCGAGGTCCAGCTCGGTGAGCAGCCCGTCGGCGTGCATCGCCTCGATCTCGTCCCGGTAGTAGAAGTCGGTGGCGGCGTGCTGCTCCCCGAAGAACAGCCAGTTGGGCCCGGTGTGGCCGAGTGCGCGCCGCTCCTGCAGGAAGCCGCGGAAGGGCGCGATCCCAGTACCCGGCCCGACCATGATCATCGGGGTGTCGGGATCGCTGGGTGGACGGAAATTCGACGGCCGGACGTAGACCGCGATCTGATCGCCGGGGGAGCGGTCCGCGAGGTAGGTCGAGCAGACCCCGCGCCGCGGAATGCCCTTGAAGTTGTAGCGCACGGGCGAGACTGTCAGGTGAATCTCGTTCGGGCTCACCTTGGGACTCGACGAGATCGAATACAGCCGCGGTTGCAGCGGTTTGAGGATGGTCAGCCACTCGTCGGTGGTCGCTCGCACCGGCAGCTGCGCAAGCAGGTCCACCGATTGGCGGCCCCACGTCCAGTCGGCGAGGGCGGTCCTGTTCTCCGGACGCAGCAGGGCGGCCAGTTCGCTGTCACCGGAGCGTTGCTGCACGAACCTGAGCAGGTCCGGGCTGATGTGGGCGATCTCGAGCCGGTCGGTGAGTGCGGCACGCAGTGACATTGCCCCCTGGTTGGCCAGCTCGACCGTCGCATCGCCGTCCAGGCCCGTCACCGTCAGCCACTCCTCGACGAGGTGGTCGCTGTTGCGTGGCCAGACACCAAGCGCGTCGCCGGCCTCGTAGCGCAGCGCTGATTCCGGAAGGTCGAACACCAACTGCCGTACATCTTTCGCCGACTGCGCACGGGTGAGCGTGCAATTGCGAACCAGGCTGGTGAGTAGCGGCCGCTTCCTGGTGAACCGTTGCGAATCGGGTCGGGTCTGTTCCCGGGTGGTCGTGACCGCCAGCCCATTCGGCTTGGCCCTGTCCGGCTCGGCCGTCAGTGCGCGCAGGACCGCGTCCAACCAGCGTGCCGCGGCGTCCTCATAGTCCGGGTCGCAGTCCACCCGCTCGGCGATGCGGGTGGCCCCCAGCGCGGCGAGGCGCTCGTCGATTTTGCGTCCGTGGCCGCAAAAGTCGTGATAGTTGGAGTCGCCCAACGCGAGAACCGCGTACCGGGTGCCGCCGAGGCGGGGGGCGTCGTCCGATGTCAACGTGTGCCAGAATCCGGCGCCGTTGTCGGGTGGGTCGCCATCCCCGGTGGTACTGGTGATGACCAGCAGCTCCGTCGTCGTCGACAGGTCCGCGGTGGGGTAGTCGTCCATGCTGTGCAGGGCGACCGGCAGCCGAGCGTCACGAAGCTTGGCGGCGATCTCCGCGGCGAGATCTTCGGCATTGCCGGTCTGTGACGCCCACAGGATTACGATCGTTTTTCGCTCGGCGACCGGCCTGTCTGGGTGGAAACCGATCAGCGGCGGGGCCACCGGCTCCACGGGGGGGTCGGTCTGGGGCTCGGTGCGCGCGAACATCCCCGCGAGCAGACCGTCCAGCCACAACCGGGTGGCGGTGTCGAACGGAGCGCTGGCGGGAACGGTGGGCACGCCAGGCATGCGGCGACCCGTTTCCGACCGGAGCCCGGCCAGCAACCCCGCTAGGTAGGAGCGGCCGAGGGGACCGAACTTCGGCATCGGTTCACTTGCCACACCGAGCATCTCGGCCAGGGCGTCGACGTGCGACACACTGAAGTTCTCGATCTCGTTCAAATGAACGGGCGCGGCCTCATCCATCTTGGCGGGCACGGCAGAGATGTCACCCGAGTCAGGCTGAGCGGCCGCGACTTTGGTGAGGCTGACCGCGCACACCTTGTATTCGGGCTGGCGCGATATCGGGTCGATGGCGTCGTTGGTGACGGCGTTGATCGACAGGTACTCGCCGTAGCTGTCGTTCCAGTGGAAGGGTGCGAAACAGCTCCCGCGTCGCACTCGATCGGTGATCATGGCGGGCAGCACCGCTCGGCCGCGGCGCGAAGCGATTTCAATGCGGTCGCCGTCCTGGACCTGGAGCGCTTCGGCATCGTCGGGGTGAATCTCGACGAACGGCCCGGGATTGAGTTTGTTGAGCTTGGCGACCTTGCCGGTCTTGGTCAGCGTGTGCCATTGATGCGCCAGGCGTCCGGTGTTGAGCAGGAACGGGTATCCAGCGTCGGGCATCTCCTCTGCGGGCAGGTGTGGGCGCGCGAAGAACACGGCACGACCGCTCGGGGTGGGGAAGGCCAGACGCGGCACGGTACCGTCCTCGCGCACTAACTGAGGTCGGCTGACACCGTCATTGAGGTAGCGGATCGGGTTGCGGCCGCTGGTTGCCCCGGGCGGACACGGCCACTGCACGGGTTGCTGACGTAGCCGCTGGTGGCTGATCCCGCGCAAGTCGTAACCGGTTGCCGGGTTGGAGAACCGCTTGATCTCGTCGAACACGTCCGAGGCGGTCTCATAGTTGAAGTGGTCCGAATACCCCATCGCGCAAGCGATCCGGGCGATGATCTCCCAGTCCGGCAGCGCTTGTCCCGGCGGCTCGACGGCCTGTTGGGACAACGTCATGGTGCGTTCGGAGTTGACCATGACGCCGTCGGACTCGGTCCACAGTGCACCCGGCAGCAAGACGTCGGCGTACGCGTTGGTCTCGGTCTCGAAGAACGCATCCTGGCTGATCACCAGTTCTGCCTTCTCCAGGCCGGCCAGCACCGTCTTCCGGTTCGCCACCGTGGCAACGGGATTGGTGCAGATGATCCAGCATGCCTTGATCTGCCCGTCGGCCATCCGGGAGAACAGGTCGATCACGCCGCCACTGACGTCGGTGCGCAGCGACTCACGTGGAATGCCCCACTGGTCCTCCACGAACTCCCGGTCGTCCGCGGACAGCACCGACCGCTGGCCCGGCAAACCTGGCCCCATATAACCCATTTCGCGACCACCCATCGCGTTGGGTTGCCCGGTGAGTGAGAACGGCCCGCTGCCGAGTTTGCAGATCGCGCCGGTAGCCAGGTGCAGGTTGCAGACTGCGTTGGTGTTCCAGGTGCCGTGGGTGCTCTGGTTGAGTCCCATGGTCCAGCAACTCATCCAGTTCGCGGCTTCACCGATCCAGCGGGCGGCCGTGCGGATGTCGTCGACGGGAATTCCGGTGATTTCGCTGACCACCTCAGGGGTGAACTGCTCCAGCAAGCCGGGCATGTCTTCCCAGCCTTCGGTGAACTCGGCAATGAATTCGGCGTCGGTGTGGCCGTTTTCGACGATCAGGTGCAGCAGGCCGTTCAGCAGTGCCAGATCGGTGCCTGGCGCGATCTGCAGGAAGAGATCCGCCTTTTCTGCAGTGGCGGTGCGGCGCGGGTCGACGACGATCAACTTGGCGCCCGCTTTGACGCGCTCCATCATCCGTAGGAACAGGATCGGGTGGCAGTCCGCCATATTCGCGCCGATGACGAAAAAGACGTCGGCGTGGTCGAAGTCTTGGTACGAGCCGGGCGGGCCGTCGGCGCCCAGCGACAGCTTGTAGCCCGAGCTGGCGCCGGCCATGCACAGCCGTGAGTTGGATTCGATCTGGTTGGTGCCGATGAAGCCTTTGGCCAGTTTGTTCGCCAGGTACTGGGCCTCGATCGACATCTGACCAGACACGTAGAGCGCGACCGCATCGGGGCCGTGCTCGTCGATGATCGCGCGCAACCGTTGCGCGCATTTGTCGATGGCTGCATCGATATCGATGGCCTCGAGGGGCTCGGCGCGGACGTCCCGGTAATGCGCCGATTCCATCCGGCCCGGCCCGGCGAGCATGTCCGCGGTGGTGGCGCCCTTCGTGCACAACCGGCCGAAATTCGCCGGATGAGTCGCTTGCCCAATGGATTTGGCGATGTGACGGCGGCCGCTTTGCGGGTCCGTTGTGATCTGCAACACGACGCCACAACCCACGCCGCAGTAGGTGCACGTGGTGTTCACGGCATCCCCAGCCACGTGACTTCCTTCCGGATTCATGGCGCCAACCAGCGCAATGGTGCGATCGCAATCGTGCGACAGCGATGTTTCGGGATGAGATTCCCGACGTTTCGGCGGGTTTACGTACTTCTCGCACGGGTCTTTGTCCGCAGTGCGTTCTGTGAAACAGCGCCAAAACACTGGTCGACGGTGACCATGGGAACGATCCGGCGATCGTTGCCCAGGCTACTAGCGGAAGCACCCGTGAAAGGCCCACCACCTGGGGTTTTGACCAAACCGGGGGGACATTCACAGGGTTCGCTAAGCTCGCCACGTGCGTGGTCAACTCAGCGTGATGGCGGTGATTGCTGGTCTGGTTGCCTGCCTGCCGGCCGGCGGCTGCGGCGACAAACCGCGACCATCGGCGGCGGCCCGCTCGGATACCTGCCGGGTTTCGGACGGACCGTCGGCCGACACGGTGCGGCGGGCGATAGCTTCGGTTCCGGTCGAGGTGCCGGGGTCCTCTTGGGTCGAGATCGCCCGGGGGCACGCCAAGAACTGCCGTCTGTACTGGGTGCAGATCATCCCCACGATCGCCTCGGAATCCACCCCCCAGCAGCTGTTGTTCTTCGACCGCGACACTGCGCTGGGCCCGGCCACTCCCAAGCCGAAGCCGTATATCACCGTGCTGCCTCCCGCCGACGACACTGTGCAGGTTCGGTATCAGTGGCGGGTGGGCTCGGATGAGGAATGCTGTCCGAGCGGCAGCGGCACCGTGAAATTCCAAATCGGACCGGACGGCAAGCTAACGGCGCTGGGGCCAATACCTCATCAATAGCGTTGGTGTGCAACGCTTCACGGTTGTTCTCTAGTCGGGCAGATTCTCCGGGTGCAGCATCTCGGCGTACCGCAACGGTTCTGGGATGCCGAAGCCGTCCACCAGTGTCTGGGCGTGCGGGCGCAACCGCCGGCAGCGGTCGTTGATGCCGCGGGTGACCGCCTTGGCACGCTCTGTCGACAGATAGGTGTGCTCGATGTACCACGCCTTGTCTTCTTCGATCACCGACAACGCGTAGAGGTCGCACACCAAGTCGAGCAACTCGCGGGCCTCTCGGTCCTCGCACGACTCGATTCCGGCGACAAAGGCTTCCAACACGACGCGGTCGATGTGCGCCTGCGCCGCGTGCAGCACGTGGTCCTGGACCGCGTTGAAGGCGTCGAAGGCCGACATCTCCTTGGATTTTGCCTGTAGCCGACGGGCCACCGACGACACCAGATACTCTTCGCGTTCCTCGAACATGTTGACCTGGGTACCGCGGTTGAACAGGCTGCCCTCTTCTTCGCTGTCCTGTCGGGCATCCACGATGCGTTGCATGATCGCCTCGGCCGCAGTGCGTTTCATCACCCGATCGCTAACGGTGTTGGCCGCGAACCGGACCCACTCCACCGGGCTCATGCTCTTGATGTCGTCGGCGTAGGCGGTCAGCAGTTCTTTGGCCACCAGCTGGGTCAGCACGTGGTTGTCGCCTTCGAAGGTGGTGAAGACATCGGTGTCGGCCCGCAGGGCGATCAATCGGTTCTCGGCCATGTAGCCCGCACCGCCACAGGCCTCTCGGGCCTCCTGAATGGCCCGGCTGGCATGCCAGGTGTTGGCCGCCTTGAGCCCGGCGGCACGAGCCTCCAGCTCGCGTTGCTCTTCGCTGTCGACGACGTCCGAGGTCTGCAGGTCGTGGGTCTTGGACACCAACTCGTTCTGCGCGAACTGCAGCGCATACGAGCGCGCGATCAATGGGAGCAGCCGGCGCTGATGCACCAGGTAGTCCATGATCACCACTTCCTCGCCGTCGGGTCGGCTGAACTGCTTGCGCTGCAACGCATATCGGGTGGCGATGTCCAACGCCACGCGGGCGGCGGCGCCGGCGCTGCCGCCCACCGTGACCCGGCCGCGGATCAAGGTGCCGATCATGGTGAAGAACCGGCGATTCGGGTTGTCGATCGGTGAGCTGTACGTGCCGTCCGGCGCAACCTCCCCGAACTTGTTCAGCAGGTTCTCGCGCGGAACCCGGACGTGGTCGAAGATGATGCGCCCGTTGTCCACACCGGGCAGACCCCCCTTGTAGTGGCAGTCCGATGTCGTCACACCCGGGAGGTCATTGCCGTCGGCGTCGCGGATCGGGACCAACACACAATGCACACCGTGGTTGATCGGTTTGCCGTCTTCGTGGGTGATCAGCTGCGCGAAAACCGCTGCGATGGTTGCCGTCTCGGCGGCGCCGCCGATGTAGTCCTTGCGCGCCGTCGGGGTGGGGGAGTCGATGATGAACTCTTCGGTCTCGGGATCGTAGGTCGCCGTGGTCTCCAACGCCTGGACGTCGCTGCCGTGCCCGGTCTCGGTCATCGCGAAACAACCGAGCAGTTCGAGGGTGATGGTCTTCTTCACGTATTCCGCGTGCCGCTCGGTGCCCAGGTTTTCCACCGCACCACCGAACAGGCCCCATTGCACGCCCGCCTTGACCATCAGCGACAGGTCCGACATGGCCACCATCTCGATCATGGTGATCGCCGCGCCGACGTCGCCGGTGCCGCCGTGTTCTTTGCGGAACCCCTCGTCGGACACGCCCGCCGTGGCCATGATCTGCATCTGCTCGGCGACCTTCGCGCGGGCGATGGCCGTGTTGGGCGTGTAGTGCGGGCGGAACGCTTCGTGATGCAGCTGTTTCCGCGTCAGGTTCTTGACGTCGCGCCAACGCCCGTCCAACGCGTTGCGTAGATGTTCGGCAGTACTTGTCGTTTGGGCCATACTCGACCGTAACGCGCAATTTGCGTCGCGGGAATAAAGTTATGCATTCAATTGCGTGCGTGACGCCGCCATGGCCGACCGCCCGAAAACACCCACCGCGAGTTGAGTTTAGATAGCGCAATGCCCCAGAAAGATTTGGACGACGCGGACGGTCATTCCGAACCGGCCCAGATGTCTGATGTCGGACACTCTCACTCCGACGTCAGCGGGGGGTGGCTGCGAGCGGCCGCCTTCGGGGCGATGGACGGCCTGGTCAGCAATACCGCGTTGATCGCGGGCGTGGCCGCCGCGGAAAGCGCCCACGCCACCGTTGTCAGCGGCATCGCCGGCCTGTTAGCCGGGGCGTTTTCGATGGCCTTGGGTGAGTACACGTCGGTGACCACCGCCAACGAACAGATCGACTCGGAAGTGCACGTCGAACGTCGCGCGTTCCGCACCCGTCAGGAGGCCGAACGCGAGGAACTGGTCGCAATGCTGATGCGGATGGGCATGACCGAGGCGACCGCGCGTGCCGCTACCGAGGAAATCCACCGCGATGAAAACAAGGCGATCGGCTTCCATCTGGTGCAGGAGATCGGCGTCGATCCCGCCCAGAAACCGTCGGCCCGGTTGGCCGCGACGTCATCCTTCGCGATGTTCGCCATCGGAGCGTTAATCCCGCTGCTCCCATACCTTCTCGGGTATGGGTCATTGGTGCCCGGGCTGCTGTGCGGGGGGATCGGGTTGATGGTTGCCGGTGGCCTGACCGCGCCGTTCACCCGCAGGCCGATCTGGTGGGCTGCCTTACGGCAGCTGGCCTTCGGCGCGATCGCCGTGGCCGCCACCTATTTGGTTGGCCTGCTCGTTGCCTCCCTCATCTGAAGGATGGTCGTGCTGGCCTCGAGCGCTGGCAGGGGTCACCGGGCGTAGTCGATAGAGGACAAAGCCGGCCCACAGCGCCCCGAGGACGGCGAGGATGCCCATGTCGAACACCCACCAGCCCGCGTAGTGGGTCCATGTCTCGTTGTGGATGGCCAGCGCGTCGACCCTGCGCACGTCAACCGTGGCGGCCGACGCCGCGAATCCCCAGCGGGCCGGAATCAACCAGGAAATCTGGTCGAGGCCCCATTTGCCGACCAGCGGCAGAATGCCTCCCGCGAACAGCACCGATGCCAACACGACCGGCACGAACAGCGGTAACACCTCGCGCAGCGACCTGCCCAACGACGACAACGCGAGCCCGACGATCGCCGACACGACGGTCGTTGCGGCCACGGCCGCATAGAGCTCCACATCCGCACTGCCGAGCAGGGTCGCGCCGTAGGCCGGGCCACCTTTGACGACGATGACGACGGTGGTCAGGATGGCGGCCTGAACGGCCGCGACCGCCCCGAAAACGATGAGCTTGGCGAGCAGATACGCCGACGAGGCCAGCCCGACGGCCTGCTCTCGTCGAAAAATCAGGCGCTCGCCGACGATGTCGCGGATGGTCAGTGTCGTGCCCGCGATCACCGCGGCGATGTTCAGCGCGGCCAGGATTTCGATGGCTTGATGTGGGTTGGGGCCGGACGGATCGGACCGGTTGAAGCCGGAACTGCCAGGGACCAGCAGCGGCAACGCGGCCAGCGCAGACGTCAGTAGCAGCAGGAAGAGCAAGAAGAAGTGGCCGGCGACCAACAGTCGAGCCTGCCGCCGGAGCATCAACCACAGTTGCCGGCCAACACCGGGACTGGCCGGCGGCCGCATCGGTCTGGCCACCGACGGCGGCGTAAGCCAGACCGACGCCTGTTGGCGGTCGAGAAACGCCTGGTGGGCTCCCTGCGGGTCGGCGCTGATCCGCCCGAAGATCTGATACCAGTCGACGGTGCCGAAGGCGGATTCGAGCTGCGTGGGTGGCCCGGCGAACGCCAAGGTTCCGGTCGGGGTCAGCACCAGCACTTGGTCGCACGTGTTGACATGCGCCAGTGCGGGGGTTGCTACGACGACCACACAGCCAAGGTCGGCCTGTCTGCGCAGTACCGACATGACGTGATTTTCCTGCACGGGATCCAGGCCCGCGGTCAGCTCGTCGACCACCAGCAGCGACGGCCTGGTGAGCAGCTCGACCGCCAGCGATGCGCAGCGGCGCAGTTCGGGCGGCAGTTTGCCCACCCGGGTCTCGCGGTATGGGGCCAACCCGAGTTCATCGATGAGTTGGTCCACCACCCGACGCCGATGGTCGGGTGGCGTGTCGGCAGGTAAACGCAGCTCGGCGCCGTATTCCAGTGCTCGTTCGACGGTGAGATGCCGATGCACGCGTTCGTCGCCGGACACGACCCCGACCCGGAAGCGCATCGCTTCCGGCTCGGCATGCGCGTCGTGCCCGTCGACCGTCAACACCCCGGAAGTGAGCGCTCGGGTGGCGCCCAGCACCCCGAGGAGAGCGGAGTTGCGGCCCCGCGACGGTCCCGCGACCGCGACGAGCGAACCCGGGCGCGCCGTGAACGTGATGTTCGACAGCAGCGCCTGTCCATTGACGGTGAGGCCCAGCTGGTACGCGGAGATACCGATTGTCCGGGCGCCGGGTTGTAGCGGTAGCCGGCTGGTTGTCGGGTAGGGCTCAGCGGAGCCGGTGTCCGTCCCGGTGTCCGATATTGCGCCCGCGCCGGTGTGAGCTGGCGGTGTCGGGGCTTCTTCGCCGGCCGGCCGGTAGGGCACCTCGATCAGCTCCGTCGACGCCGGTTCGGGCGGCGCGGCCGGTGGCGGCTCCGGCGGGACGGGTAGCGGTGTGGTCTCCCATTCGGTCGGATGGTGCTGGGTGGCCGGTTCGGGCGCAACAGGTTCTGTGGGTGCGGCGGGCACGGGGGCCGGGGGTTCGGGATGCGCTTCGGCAGCCGCCGGATCCAGAGATGGCAGCGGCACCGGCCGCGGCGGATCGGTTGGTTGTGCCGACGGACCAGGGGGCGCCCCGAGTTGGAAGCTCAATCGCGGCCCTTGCTCCGGGTCGCTCAAAGTAATCGACTGCCCATCGGCGATATCCAGTGTCGACACCCGGGCGCGTCCGACGTAGAGGCCGCGGCCGCTGCGGTCGATGGCCACCCAATGGGCTGCGCTGTACCGCAGCACCAAGTCCGGGATCAGCTCTGGCGGGGTGTTCTGGTCCACCAGGCCGGGCCGGTCCAGCCGGATGTCGCACTCGTCGCCGACGCCGACGATCACGTCGCGGCCAGGATGAAAGACGTAATGCAACGGACCGACCCACACGGTCAATAGCGAGGTGTTCGATGTCAAAGTGCCTCGCTTCGCATGGCCGCCACCCTATTGATGCTGGGGCTAGATACCTACCCGCTTACGCCTACTACTCACGATTACCAGTCCAGCATGAGAAGGGACTACTGATTACAGAGTATTGCGGCCCGGTGCCGCGGCGGCATTGTCGAGCAGGCGGCGCAGCACCTCGACAGCCTCGGCCAACACCTGGCGCTCGCTCGGTTCGAGCCGAGCCAGTTGCGGTGCGATCGCGGCCGCCCGGTCGGCGCGGACCGCATTCAGGGTGCGAATTCCGTCAGGCGTGATGCGAATGCGGACCGCCCGCGCATCTCCGGGGTCGGTGGTGCGTGACACCAGGCCGGCTTCTTCGAGTCGGCGAACCTGGGTGGTCATCGTGGGTTGCGAGCAGTGGTCGACGGCGGCCAGATCGCCGATGCGTGCTTCGCCCTGAGCTTCGATCGTGGCCAGCAGTCGCGCCTGCGCCGCGGGCAGCGGCATTTGGATTCGCTGGGTGGCCAGCCTGTTGAGCCGCGCCACGACGGCCAGCAGGTCGGCTCCCAGGCCGTGCAGGGCTTCGGTGTCTCGACCGACGGCGGATGAACTCATATGCCCATCGTTGCATAGCTTTGCTATGCGAGACCAACCGTGGACCAGCGTGTTTCGCGAGCTCATGCGCGGGTGCGTGGAAAGCGGTGTAGTGCACCGGCTTAGCGTCTGTCCTGGCAGAATCGGTGAAGTGAGCTCGCCGGACCCCGCACATATCCACCATCAGCGTGGTCCGCTTCGTCCGGGCGAACTGGCTCAAGCATCGGTCATGGCCGCGTTGTGCGCGGTGACCGCCATCATCTCCGTCGTCGTCCCCTTTGCCGCCGGCCTTGCGCTGCTGGGTACCGTGCCCACCGGCCTGCTGGCGTATCGCTACCGGTTGCGGGTGTTGACCGCCGCGACGGTAGGCGCTGGCATGATCGCCTTCCTGATCGCCGGCCCGGGCGGCTTCATGGGCGTCGTCCACAGCGCCTACATCGGCGGGCTGACCGGCCTGGTCAAGCGCAAAGGTCGCGGCACGCCGACGGTGATTGTGGCGTCCCTGATCGCCGGACTGATTTTCGGCGGCGCGATGGTCGGCCTGTTGGCCGTAATGACCCGGCTGCGCTCGCTGATCTTCAAGGTGATGACCGCCAACGTCGAAGGGTTCTCGTCGTTCCTGGGCCGGATTGGCTTGCCGCGCGTCGGCGCCGACCTTGAGCGGTACTTCGCGCAGGGCTTGCACTACTGGCCCTGGGTGCTGCTCGTCTATTTCACCGTCGGCATCGTGATCGTGTCGCTGATCGGGTGGTGGGCACTGTCGCGACTGTTGGAGCGGATGCGCGGGGTGCCCGACGTGCACAAGCTGGACGCTCCCGTGCATGATGACGGCCCGATCGGGCCGGTCCCGGTGCGTTTGACCAACGTGCGCTTCCGGTATCCCGGAGCCGGCCAAGACGCGTTGCCCGAGATCAGTCTTGAGGTCAATCCCGGCGAACACCTGGCGATCACCGGCGCCAACGGCTCCGGAAAGACCACGCTGATGTTGCTGCTCGCCGGTCGCGAGCCGACGTCGGGCACGCTCGAGCGCCCCGGGTCGGTGGGCCTGGGCAAGTTGGGGGGCACGGCGGTTGTCCTGCAGCACCCGGAAAGCCAGGTCCTGGGCACCCGGGTTGCCGACGACGTGGTCTGGGGACTGCCACCGGGCACCAAGATCGACGTCGACAAGTTGCTCGCCGAGGTGGGCCTCGAGGGCCTGGCCGAACGGGACACCGGCGGCCTGTCCGGCGGGGAACTGCAGCGCCTTGCGCTAGCGGCGGCGTTGGCCCGGGAGCCGGCCATGCTGATCGCGGACGAGGTCACCACGATGGTTGACCAGGAAGGCCGCGAAGGGCTGCTGCGCGTGCTGTCCGGACTGACCAAACGACACCGGACCGCGCTGGTGCACATCACGCACTACAACAACGAGGCCGATTCGGCCGACCGCACGATCAAGCTCAGCGATTCGCCGGACAACGCCGGACTCGAGACCTCGGATGTGCCGATGCCGGCCGTCGGCGCCGACGGCGACCACAAGCCGGCCCTCGAACTCATCGGTGTCGGACACGAATACGGCAGCGGCACCCCCTGGGCCAAGACCGCGCTGCACGACATCAATTTCGTCGTGGAGCAGGGCGACGGCGTGCTGATCCACGGCGGCAACGGCTCGGGTAAGTCGACGCTGGCATGGATCATGGCCGGGCTCACGGTTCCGACGACGGGCGCCTGCCTGCTCGACGGCCGGCCGACACACGAGCAGGTCGGCGCGGTGGCCTTGTCGTTCCAAGCGGCTCGGCTGCAACTGATGCGCAGTCGCGTGGACCTCGAAGTCGCGTCGGCGGCGGGCTTTTCGCATCGCGACGAGGAGCGGGTGGCCAGGGCGCTGAGCGTGGTGGGACTGGATCCGGCGCTCGGCAAGCGCAGCATCGACCGACTCAGCGGTGGTCAGATGCGCCGTGTGGTCCTGGCGGGCCTCCTCGCGTGTTCGCCCCGGGCGTTGATCCTCGACGAGCCGTTGGCGGGGCTGGATACGGCCAGTCAACGCAGTCTGCTGCGGTTGTTGGAGAACCTGCGCCGCGAGCAGGGCTTGACGGTCGTCGTCATTTCGCACGACTTCGCCGGAATGGAAGGACTCTGTCCGCGCACGCTGCATCTGCGCAACGGCACGGTGGAATCGGCGCCGACGGTGTCGTTGCCGGGAGCGGGAGCAGCATCATGACTTCGTCCGTCGTGAAGTCCTCGACCGCGAACCGCCGCGGAGCGAAGCGGCCCGGCCGTCCGGTCGTGTTGCTGGTTCCGGTGCCCGGCGACTCGGTCATCCACAACATGTGGGCTGGAACCAAACTGCTTGTGGTGTTTGGAATTTCGCTGCTGCTCACGTTCTATCCGGGTTGGGTGTCGATCGGCTTGATGTCGGCCCTGGTGCTGGTCGCGGCGCGGCTTGCGCACATACCGCGCGGCGCGTTGCCTTCGGTGCCGCGCTGGCTGTGGATCGTCATTGCGATCGGCTTCATCACCGCCGCACTGGCCGGCGGCACTCCGGAGATCACCATTCACGGAGTCGAGGTCGGACTCGGCGGGGCGCTGAATTTCCTGCGGATCACCGCGCTGTCCATCCTGTTGCTCGGGTTGGGTGCGATGGTGTCCTGGACCACGAATATCGCCGAAATCGGGCCCGCGGTAGCCACCTTGGGGCGTCCGCTCCGACTGTTGCGAATACCGGTGGACGAATGGGCGGCCACGCTGGCGTTGGCGTTGCGTGCCTTCCCGATGCTGATCGACGAATTCCAGGTGCTTTACGCCGCCCGGCGCCTGCGACCCAAACAAGTGGTCAAGGGCCGCAAGGCGCGGCGCCGCCAGCGCTGGCTGGAGATGATCGATCTGCTCGCCGCGGCGATGACCGTGACGCTGCGGCGGGGGGACGAGATGGGTGACGCGATCACCGCACGTGGCGGCATCGGTCAGTTGTCGGCAAAGCCGGTGCGTCCCAAGCTCGCAGACTGGGTGACGATCGGGCTCACCCTCGCGGCCAGTGCTGCGGCCGTGGCGATCGACACGATCTTTATCACGAGCTACTAGAGCGTTTCAGGGCCGCATCCGGTCGATAAGGTTCGACAGCACGACAACACTTTCGCTGCGTTCGATGTCAGCGCTCGACCGGATGCGCTCGAGTGCGGTTTCCAGGTGCCGCATATCGCGGGCGAGGACGTGCAGGATCGCGTCGGACGTTCCGGTCACGGTGGCCGCGGTGACGACCTCGGGGATGTCGACCCACGCCGCCCGTAGCTGATCGGGCGCAATCCTGCCGCGGCAGAACACTTGCACGTAGGCTTCGGTGTTCCAGCCCAGCGCGTTTCGGTCGATGACGGTGGTGAAGCCTTTGATGACGCCGCTGTCGACCAGTCGGTCGACGCGGCGCTTCACCGCCGGCGCGGACAGGTTCACCTTCAGCCCGATCTCGGCGAACGTGGCCCGCGCATTTTCGGCCAGTTCGACCAGGATGCGCTCGTCAGTCTCATCAAGCCGGTCCACCTCGCACCCCCGTCTGCCCTTCGCGCAACAAATCATCGGTTAGCAGGATTTCGCACAATATTTTAGTCATATATAAGCAAGATTCGTCGTTTGCTTGTGCAAATAAGGGCAAATATGGTGGATTTATGACGGACTTTTACGTCGCTCCGGCATGGCAAGACGCCGAATGGCCGGCCCCCATCCGCACCTCACGGGCCCGCCGCTACGCCATGACCCCGCCTGCGTTCTTCGCCGTCGAGTACGCCATCAACCCCTGGATGGACACCACCACCCCGGTGGACGTCGGTGTCGCGATGGCCCAGTGGGAGACCCTTCGTCAGACCTATCTGCGCTTGGGACATACGGTGCAGGTTGTCGAACCGGTCCCCGGGCTGCCCGACATGGTCTATGCCGCCAATGGCGGGTTCATCGCCCACGACATTGCCGTGGTTGCCAGATTCCGGTTTGCGGAGCGATCCGGGGAGTCCAAGGCCTACTCCCGGTGGATGTCATCGGCGGGCTACCGGCCAGTGTCAACCCGCCATGTCAATGAGGGTCAGGGCGACCTGTTACTGATCGGTGAGACGGTGTTGGCGGGTTACGGCTTTCGCACCGACCTGCGTGCGCATGGTGAAATCGCCGCGCTGCTCGGGGTTCCGGTGGTGTCGCTGGAACTGGTCGACCCTCGCTTCTATCACCTCGACACCGCACTGGCCGTGCTCGACGACCGTACGATCGCGTACTACCCACCGGCGTTCAGCGAGGCGGCGCAGGCCACGTTGGCCGAGTTGTTCCCCGACGCCATCGCGGTCGGCAGCATGGACGCCTACGCTTTTGGCCTCAACGCGGTCTCCGATGGCCGCAACGTGGTGCTGCCCGCTGCGGCATCGGGTTTCGCCGCGCAGCTGCGGGCGGCCGGATTCGAGCCCGTCGGTGTCGATCTCTCCGAACTGCTCAAGGGCGGCGGTTCGGTCAAGTGCTGCACCTTGGAGGTACACCAGTGACGATTCTCGACACGCAGGCCTTGTCGCCTATCGACTTGATGGAAAGGCATGCAGCACACAACTATTCACCACTACCGGTGGTGGCGGCCAGCGCCGAGGGCGCATGGATCACCGACATTGACGGAAGGCGCTACCTGGACTGCCTCGCGGCGTATTCGGCGGTGAACTTCGGCCACCGCAACCCGGAGATCATCGCGACGGCGCACGCCCAACTCGACACCGTCACCCTGGTGAGCCGGGCATTCCACTCCGACCGGCTCGGGCCATTCTGCGCGGCGTTGGCCGACATGTGCGGCAAAGACATGGTGCTGCCGATGAATTCGGGTGCTGAGGCCGTCGAAAGCGGACTCAAGGTGGCCCGCAAGTGGGGTGCCGAAATCAAGGGTGTCCCCGACGGGCAGGCCAATATCATCGTCGCGGACAACAACTTTCATGGCCGCACCATCAGTGTTGTCAGCTTCTCCTCCGATCCGGTAGCGCGCAACGGCTTCGGGCCCTTCACGCCAGGCTTTCGCTCGGTGCCGTTTGGCGACACCGCCGCATTGGCGCGCGCCATCGACGACAACACCGTCGCGGTGCTGCTCGAACCCATCCAGGGCGAGGCCGGCATCATCGTCCCGCCGGATGACTACCTGCCGGACGTCCGAGCATTGTGCTGGGAACACAACGTGCTGATGATTGCCGACGAAATCCAATCCGGGCTGGCCCGTACGGGCTACACCTTCGCCTGTGACCACTGGGGTGTTGTGCCGGACGTCTTCCTGCTGGGCAAGGCACTCGGCGGCGGTGTGGTCCCGCTGTCTGCGGTCGTGGCCGACCGCGACATCCTCGGCGTACTGCACCCCGGTGAGCACGGCTCGACCTTCGGGGGCAACCCACTGGCGGCGGCCATCGGCAGCACGGTCGTGGCCATGCTGCAGCGCGGCGAATTTCAGGCTCGCTCAGCTCGATTGGGTGAGCGGTTGCACGACCGGCTGCGTGGGTTGATCGGTGCGGGCGTGGTGGCGGTCCGAGGTCTGGGCTTGTGGGCCGGTGTCGACGTCGAGCCGTCACTGGGCAGCGGCAAGCAGATCTGTCTGCGCCTGGCAGAGCGGGGTGTGCTGGTGAAGGACACGCACGACTCGACGCTGCGCTTCGCTCCGCCGTTGGTGATCACCGAACGCGAAATCGACTGGGCGGTGGATCAGTTTGCGGAGGTGCTCCAGGGGGCATAATTAGCTGGCTTAGCGACGGGAGGCGCGCAATTGCCGGCTACTTCGATCAGCCTGAAAAAGCAGATGCTGCGACGCCGCCCGGTCGGTGTCAGTTCTGGACAAGATGAGGCCGAGGGTGGCCTCAAGCGGAGCTTCGGCACCTTTCAACTGACCATGTTCGGCGTCGGTTCCACCATCGGCACCGGCATTTTCATCGTGCTGGGCCAAGCCGTACCCCAGGCGGGCCCCGCCGTCATCATCTCTTTCGTCATCGCGGGCGTCGCCGCCGGACTCGCCGCGATCTGCTATGCCGAGTTGGCTTCTGCGGTGCCCATTTCCGGGTCGTCGTATTCCTATGCCTACGCCACGCTCGGCGAAGCGGTAGCGATGTGCGTCGCGGCTTGCCTGTTGCTCGAATACGGCGTGGCCACGGCGGCCGTTGCGGTCGGTTGGAGCGGATATCTGAACAAGCTGCTGCACAACGTGTTCGGGTTCCACCTGCCGCGCGCGGTGTCCGAGGCGCCGTGGGATGCACACTCGGGGGCTGAGCCCGGGTACGTGAATCTGCCCGCCGTCGTCCTGATCGTGATGTGCGCGCTGCTGCTCATCCGGGGTGCCAGCGAGTCGGCCAAGGTCAACACGGTCATGGTGCTGATCAAACTCGGTGTGCTGGCCATGTTCGCCGTCCTCGCGTTCACCGCCTTCGACGCCGACCACTTCAGCGACTTCGCCCCGTTCGGGGCCGCCGGCGTCGGTGCCGCCGCTGGCACGATTTTTTTCACCTTCATCGGCCTCGATGCCGTGTCGACCGCGGGTGAGGAGGTCAAGGACCCCCAGCGGACCCTGCCGCGCGCCGTGATCGCGGCGCTCATCGTCGTGACCGGCGTCTACGTGCTGGTTGCGTTGGCCGGGCTGGGCACCCAGCCATGGCGCGACTTTGCCGGACAGCAAGATGCCGGACTGGCCACCATCCTGGACAACGTCACACGCGGACATTGGGCGAGCACCATTCTGGCGGCGGGTGCGGTGATCTCGATCTTCACCGTCACATTGATCACCCTCTACGGCATGACCCGCATCCTGTTCGCGATGGGCCGCGACGGGCTGCTGCCCAAACCGTTCGCGAGGGTGCACCCGCGCACCCTGACTCCGGTGAACAACACGCTGATCGTCGCCGCCGCGGCATCGGCCCTGGCGGCGTTCATCCCACTGGATCACCTGGCGGACATGGTGTCCATCGGCACGTTGACCGCATTCATCGTGGTGTCTCTCGGGGTGATCATCCTGCGGGTGCGCCAACCCGAGCTGCCCCGCGGCTTCCGGGTGCCCGGTTATCCCGTCACACCCGTTCTCTCCGTGCTGGCTTGTGGCTACCTGTTTTTCAGTCTGCATTGGTACACCTGGATCGCGTTCAGCGGCTGGCTCGTCGTGGCGCTGGTCTACTACTTCGTGTGGGGGCGTCACCACAGTGCGCTCAACGAGGCTCCCAACACGGTCGCGGACAAGGATCCTGCGTGACCGTCGTCGTGGGCTACCTGGCCGGCAGGGTCGGTCCCTCGGCGTTGCAGTTGGCGGTGCGAGCGGCGCGGACCCTGGGTACGTCGCTCACCGTGGCCACGATCGTGCCGCCGCGCTGGCCGACACCGTCACTGGCGCGCGTCGACGCCGAATACGAGCAATGGGCCGAACAGCTGGCCGTCGACTCCGCCAAAGAGGCCCAGCGCTACCTGCGCACGTTGGCCGACGGGGTCGAGGTCAACTACCGCCGTAGCGCCCACCGGTCGGTTCCAGGTGGATTGCTCGCGGTGGTGGCGGAGACCGGCGCCGACCTGGTGGTGTTGGGCTCGTATGCCGGCGGGCGACGCACGCGGGTGTTGATCGGCTCGACGGCCGACTCGCTGCTCCATTCCTCGCCGGTGCCGGTTGCCCTCAGCCCCCGCCAATACGATTGCCGCTCAGCCAGATTCACCCGGCTCACGTGCGGCTACGCGGCGACCGCGGAATCGACCCACGTGGTGCGCCGCTGCGCCGGGATGGCCAAGCGATACGGGATGCCGTTGCGAGTGATCACCTTTGCGGCCCGCGGACGCACGATGTATCCACCCGAGGTGGGACTGCACGCCGAGGCCGGCGTCCTCGAGGCGTGGGCTGCGCAAGCGCGCGAGATGCAGCAACGCCTCAAGGCGGACGGCGTCGTCGACGAAGACGTTGTGCTGCAGGTGGTTACCGGAAACGGCTGGCAACAGGCGCTGGAATCGGCGGACTGGAAGGACGGCGAGGTTCTGGTCCTGGGCACCTCGCCCCGGGGCGAGATCACAAGGGTTTTTCTCGGCTCCCACAGCGGCAAGATCATCCGGCATAGCCCGGTGCCGGTGCTGGTGCTGCCGGGTTGACGGCGCCAAAGACGGCCTGACCTCGGCCTATGCCAGATTTTGAACAAATCTGGAGAAAGATGTACCACTTGAACAAATTGCCTGATATGTTCATGACCAGTGGTCATATGACCGGTGGTCATGAACACTGTTCCACCCAGCAGTGACGAGGTGAGGAGCCCTCGATGACGCTTCAACACGGACTCGCGCACGCGCGACATGACCCTCGCCCCTCGGCACTGCCGCGAAATCGCAGCAGGTACCAGAACACTGCCGTGTCGATGATGCGCAACGCGGTCCTAGACGCGATGCAACGGATGCTTCTGGAACGGAAATGGTCGTCGATCACCATGGCAGGCATTGCGGCCGCGGCGGGCATCAGCCGGGGCACCCTGTACAACGAGTTCGGCTCGCGAA
Source organism: Mycobacterium intermedium (assembly GCF_002086275.1). Classification (GTDB taxonomy): domain Bacteria; phylum Actinomycetota; class Actinomycetes; order Mycobacteriales; family Mycobacteriaceae; genus Mycobacterium; species Mycobacterium intermedium. The sequence goes on from NZ_MVHT01000031.1 coordinate 52,787, forward strand.
TCGGACTCGCTCGCAAGTACGCGCTGCGACTGACCGACGCCATCATCGTCGGACTCGAAAAAGCCATAGAAGCCAGGCCCGGCGACGGCTACCACACCCTGTATTTGACTTTCACCGAGTTCTTCAACCACGTCGACAACGACCCACTCGTGCGTGTGCTCCGCAACGAGGATGCCCCCAACGATCTTCTCCGCATGATCACGGTCGAAAGTCAATTCATCCTCGACTACGCCGGCGAACAACTAGCGGAGATCTTTCAGCGAAGCTGGGTGCGCGCCAATGCGGATGACGCGGCCATGATGGCTCGGGCAATCGCGCGTGCCGCGCTGAGTTTCCTGGCCCTGCCGCCGGACAATTCGGCGGATGCCGCAGTCGAGATTGCGCGCGTATTCGCGCCCTGCATCGACGTCATCGCAGAAGCAAGCTGAGGCGCGCCCGTGTGGCCGCGCAGGCCGCGCCGAGCGTCACGCCAGAGTGGCGGCGGCCGTCGAGCGTCACACCAGAGTGGCGTTCGCGCCGGGCTAACCCGGGCTAACCCGGGCTAGCCGGGGCTAGCGCCGGGCTAGCGCCGCGCTGCGGCATTGGCCGCGTCTTGGGCCTGCCGTAAAGTTGTTGCCACATCGGTGCGGCCAAGGAACATGTCGTCGAAATAGGATTCCAGCACCTCGTATCCAGCGGGAAAGCCCGGACCGCCGGGGGCCGGAATGCGTGGACCTTTGAGGACGTCGAAGAACGGTGCGACGTCCACTCGCTTGGCTTTCCAGTACTCGAAGTACACCGGCTGGGCTGACAACACCGCGGGGATGGCCGCGCCCTCGCGACCCAGATAGACATTCCCTTCCCTGCTGCCCATCCACGCCAGTACCTCACGTACCGCCTGCGGGTGCTTGGTCGCCGAATTTCCTGCTGCGGCAATGCCATTGGTGACGCTGACCCGGCCCTTCGGGCCGGCGGGCATCATCGCCACACCCCAGCGGAAGGGGGCGTCGCGGGCCACGGACGCGAGGTTGTAGGTGCCGGACTGGAACAGGGCCATCTTGCCGGCCAGGAATTGGTTGCGGGAGAAATCCCCGTTGTCGTTGGTGTCGGATGCCGGGGGCGCGACGTTGTCCTCGTTGATCAGCCGCACGAGGTAGCGGAACGCTTCGATCGCGGCGGGATTGTTGAACGCGAACTCGTCGTCGCGCTGGAAGACACCGCCTGCCGAGCCGATGTAGTTGAGATAGATCCCCTGGGGGTCGTTGGCCGCGTTGTACCCCCACTGCCAGACGCGTCGAGAATCGAAATCCGGTGAGTTCGCCCGATGTCCGTCGGCGTCAACGGTGAGGCGGGCCAACAGTGGGCGCAGCGTGTCCTCCCGATCATTGGGACTCCACCGCAACGTGTCGAGGTCGACCGGATTGATGCCGGCCGCATCGAGCAGGTCCGCGTTGTAAAACAATGCGATGCCACCGTCGGTCAGCTGGGGAACACCCCACAACACCCCGTTGCGGGTGAACTGGTTGATCACCGCGGGTTCCCAGTCCGGCTCGACGTTGACCGGCATCAGCCGGCCGCTGTCGGCGTACGCTGCGAAATACGCGTTGGACACCCAGAAGATGTCTTCCGCGCTGTCACCAGCCACGTCGGTGCGCAGCGTGTCGAAGTAGTTCGCGTAGGACACGATGTTGGTGCGCACCTCGATGTCGGGGTGCGTGCGGGTGAACGCTTCGAACGATCGTTGGTACGCCGACGCGATGGGTTCGCTCCACAACCGCACCGTCACCACGATTTTGCCTTTGGGCGGCTCGCCGGCCTGATTGAGCAGCACGGCCATCACCGCCAACAGCACCGCGACCAGCACCAAGGCGCCCGCGGCCATCGTCGAGAAGCGAGGCCGGGTCATGTCTTCCGCCGAGATTGCCGTGGTGGTCGTGGATATGCGCGAACAGCAGCCGTGGCGGCAATCTCGTTGCCCGGCATGCTCACTTGAGTCCCGAGACGACGATTGACGACACGATGTGGCGCTGCGCGGCGACGAACAGAACGATCAGCGGCACGATCGCGATTGTCGTCGCCGCCATCACCAACGTCCACTGGGAATTGAACCGCGACTGCAGGTCAGCCGTGGCCACGGTCAGCACCCGCCACTTGCGTCCACTGGTGATCACCAACGGCCACATGAAGTTGTTCCACTGCGAGACCACCGTGATGAGCGTCAGCGTCGCCAGCACAGGACGGCTCGACGGCAGGATCACATGCACCAGCACGTCCAAGGTGTTGGCACCGTCGAGGCGCGCGGCGTTGATCAAGTCGTTCGGAATGAGGCGAAAGTGCTCGCGCAGCAGGAAGATCGCGTACGGCGAGCCGAACAGGAAGGGCAGTACCAACGCCCAGAAGGTATTGCGCAGACCCAACTGGGCCATCATCAGATACAGCGGCACGACCGTGACCGTGGCCGGGACCATCAAGGTCGCGATGTACACCCAGAACAGGACGTCGCGGCCGGGGAATTCCAGACGGGCGAACGCGTAGGCGGCCAGCACCGAAAACGTCATCTGGCCCAACAGAATCACCGCGGTCATCAACGCCGTCACCGCGGCGGCCCGGCCGAAGCCCGCGCCGGCCAGGTCGGTGTAGTTGTCCAACGTCGGAGGCCGCGGCCATTCCAGGGGAGTGCCCGTCGCGAACTGACGCGCTGACGTGAATGAGGTGAGCAGTCCGAGCAGGAATGGCGCCAACGTGATCACCGCGCCCAACAGCAGGACGGCGTAGATGGCCCACGTCGACAGATTCCAGCGAAAACTAGGTGAGGTCATAGGTGATCCGTCTGCGGAAATACAGGTGCTGAATGAAGGTGACGCCGACCAGGATGACGAACAGCACCACCGCCATCACCGACGCCCGCCCGATGGCCGCGGCGCCAAACGCTTCGGCGTAGATGCGGTGGGCCACCAGGTCCGTGCTGCCCCCCGGGCCGCCTCCGGTCAATGCGTACACGATATCGAAAATTTGTGCGGCGCTGACGATTCCGGTGACCACGACGAAAAACGTCGTCGGCCGCAACATCGGCAGGGTGATGCGCCAGAACCGCTGCCACACGTTGGCGCCGTCGGTGCGAGCCGCCGCGTAAATGTCGTCGGGAATGGCCAACAGCCCGGCCAAGAACGACAGGGCGGTATACCCGATGTTGGTCCAGACGACGACGGACGCGGTCAGCGGCAGCGCGAGGTCGGGATCGGTCAGCCAGTCGATGCGACGTCCCAGTATGGCGCTGACCGCCCCATCGGTCGGGGCCAGGATCCAGCGCCAGATCACCGCGATCGCCAGGGGCGCGCAAATCCAGGGTAGTACGTAGAGCGTGCGGAAGAAATTGTTGCCAGGCAGCTCACGTGCCAGCAGCATCGCGGCGAGCAGCCCGAGCGCAGTCTGGGCCGGGACCACGATCGCCACGAAGATGGCCGTCACCAACAGCGAGTCGGCGAAGGTGCCGTCGGTCAGCACCGCCTTCCAGTTGGCCAGGCCGACGTAGTGCAAGGGGCCCAGCAGGTCCCAGCGGTACAGGCTCAGCCACACCACGACGAGGATCGGGAGCAACAAGAACGCGACCACCCCGAACAGGCTGGGGGCCAGCAAGGCATACGCCAGGGCGGTTGTCCGAGACCGCTTCTTCATCGCCGCGCCGGTCATGGAGGTATTAAAGCCTGCAGTCTGGGTAGGTCGTTACGGTGTTAGCCGTGACGCCACATCGGGAGATCGATCCGGACTTCCTGAACCTGCCCCGCGCTGAAATAGCCGAGGCCGCGTTGTCGGCCGCGACCGCGGCGGGAGCCAGCTACGCCGATGTGCGGATCCATCGGATCAGCACCGAGATCATCCAGCTGCGCGATGGCGAGTTGGAGACCGCGGTCATCAACCGCGAATGCGGCCTGGCCGTGCGGGTGATCGTCGCCGGGACGTGGGGATTTGCCTCCCACGCGGAGCTGTCGCCGTTCGTCGCGGCGGCGACCGCGCGTCGGGCGGTACACGTGGCGACCACGCTGGCGCCGCTGAACAAAGAGCGCATCAAACTGGCCGCCGAACCGGTGTACACCGACGCCACCTGGGTGTCGAGCTACCAGATCGATCCGTTCGACATTCCCACGGCCGACAAGATCGAAGTGTTGGCCGAATACTCCGGGCGGTTGCTGGCGGCCGACGGCGTCGACCATGCGTCGGCCCGGTTGACCGCCGTCAAGGAACAGACGTTCTATGCCGACACGTTCGGGTCGTCGATCACCCAGCAACGGGTACGGGTGCTGCCGGTGCTGGAGGCGATGACTGTCGACGCCGCGGAGGGCAGTTTCGAATCGATGCGGACCCTGGCGCCGCCGACAGCCCGCGGCTGGGAAGCGGTGGCCGGCGACGAGGTGTGGAACTGGAGCGAGGAACTCGCCGAACTGCCGTCGTTGCTGGCCGAGAAGGTCAAGGCGCCCAGCGTGATGCCGGGCCCGACGGACCTGGTCATCGACCCGACGAACCTGTGGCTGACCATCCACGAATCCATCGGTCACGCAACCGAATACGACCGCGCTATCGGTTACGAGGCCGCCTACGCCGGAACGTCGTTCGCCACGCCGGACAAGCTGGGCAACATGCGTTACGGCTCGCCGGTGATGAACGTGACCGCCGACCGCACCGCCGAATTCGGTTTGGCGACGGTGGGTTACGACGACGAGGGGGTGGCTGCCCAAAAGTGGGATCTGGTGCGCGATGGGATTTTCGTGGGATATCAACTCGACCGGGTGTTCGCGCCGCGGTTGGGGCAGGAGCGCTCCAACGGGTGCTCTTATGCCGACTCGCCGCACCATGTGCCCATCCAGCGGATGGCCAATGTTTCGCTGCTGCCCAGCGAGGAAGACATCAGCACGGCGGATCTGATCGCCCGCATCGATGACGGGGTCTACATCGTCGGCGATAAATCGTGGTCAATCGATATGCAGCGGTACAACTTTCAGTTCACCGGTCAACGGTTCTACCGGATTCGCGACGGGGCCCTGTTCGGACAGTTGCGCGACGTCGCCTATCAGGCCACCACCACAGATTTCTGGAACTCCATGGAAGCGGTGGGCGGCTGGCAAACCTGGCGGCTGGGTGGTGCGTTCAACTGTGGCAAGGCGCAGCCAGGGCAGGTGGCGGCCGTCAGCCACGGCTGCCCGTCGGCATTGTTCCGCGGCATCAATGTGCTCAACACCCGGACCGAGGGCGGCCGATGATCACTCCACAGCACCTGGTCGACATCGTGTTGGCCGAAGCGGCAAAGGCGGGGCGGGCCGACGAGACCATGGTGATCGTCACCGACAAGATGGAGGCGACGCTGCGCTGGGCGGGTAACTCGATGACCACGAACGGGATCGCGGTGAGTCGCAGCCTGTCCGTGATTTCCATTGTGCGCCAAGGTGATAGCGCCCGAGTGGGTAGCGTGGTGTCGGCTGAGGTGGATCCGACGTCGGTTCCCGGGCTGGTGGCCGCCTCGCAGGAGGCGGCACACTCTGCGCCCGAGGCTGGTGATGCTGCCCCGTTGCTGGGGGACGCCGGCGACCCGATCGATTGGGATGCGCCGATACCGGGCACCGGACCGGAAGTGTTCGGTCCGCTGGTCGGCAGACTGAACCGGGCGTTCCGGGGCGATGACCTGCTGTACGGCTTCGCCCACCACAGTGTCGCCACGACGTTCCTGGCCTCGTCGACGGGATTGCGACGGCGTCACACCCAACCCACCGGTGCGGTCGAGATCAACGCCAAGCGCGGTCACGCCAGCGTGTGGGCGGGTATCGGTACGCCCGATTTCGTTGACGTACCAACGGATGCGCTCCTCGAGGAGCTGACTCTCAAGCTTGGTTGGTTTGATCGCACGGTCGAACTGCCGGCGGGGCGTTACGAAACGCTGATGCCGCCTTCGACAGTCGCCGACATGATGATTTATCTCGCGTGGTCGATGGCCGGACGTGGAGCGCAGGAGGGCCGCACCGCGCTCTCGGCGCCGGGTGGCGGGACCAGGGTGGGGGAGCGGCTCACCGACCTACCGCTCACGATGTTCTCCGATCCGCGGGCACCAGGCCTGACGTGCACGCCGTTTGTTGCGGTCAGCAGTTCCAGCGAGACGGTGTCGGTGTTCGACAACGGGATGGAGATCGGCCAGGTGGACTGGATCCGCGATGGCGTGATCAACGCGCTCGCCTATCCGCGGGCCACGGCGGCCAAGTACGGCGCGCCAGTCGCGGTCGCGGCCGACAACCTGGTGATGACGGGCGGGTCTCTTGACCTGGCCGACATGATCGCGAGCACCGAACACGGCCTGCTGCTGACCACGCTCTGGTACATCCGTGAGGTGGACCCCACCACACTGCTGCTCACCGGGCTGACCAGAGACGGCGTCTTCCTCATCGAGGACGGTGAGGTGACCGCGGCGGTCAACAACTTCCGCTTCAACGAAAGCCCGCTCGATTTGCTGCGGCGGGCCACCGAGGCCGGTCTCAGCGAGACGACATTGCCGCGGGAATGGGGGGACTGGGCCACCCGGGCGGCAATGCCGACGCTGCGGATTCCCGACTTCCACATGTCCTCGGTGAGCCCGGCGCAGTAGCCGATTGCTGCCGAAGCAGTGGCGTTCTAGCTTGTAGGGATGGTTGCCCCGGTTTCGGTTCGCGACGACCTCGCGCGGTTGGTGGCGTTGTCGCCCGGTGACGGTCGCATGACGGGGTTGGCTCGGTGGGTGTGTGCGCAGACGTTGTCGTTGCCGCCGTTGCCCAGCGAGGTTGCGGTGACCGAACCGGAGTCGGAAGCTGAGGTTGCCGTCGCCGAATTCGCCGAACAATTCAGCGCCGACGTCTCGGCGATTACCGACGCACAGCGGTCGCGGTTGCTGAAGGCGTTGGGGCGCGATGTCTTTGGCGTGGTGGTGTCGATATACATCGCCGACTTCGTGCCGCGGGTACGCGCCGGGCTGGAAGCGCTGGGGGTGGGCGGCGAATATTTGAATTGGGTAGGCGGCCCGATCGCCTGGGATCACAACACCGACGTGTCCCACGCGGTGTTCCAGCGCTTCATGCCGGCGGTGGCCCGGATGCGCGCGCTGGACCCGATCCTCACCGAGCTGGTCCGGCTCCGGGGGGCCTGGCAGCACAACTGCCGACTGTGCAAATCGTTGCGTGACGGCGACGCGCTGGACGCCGGTGGATCGGAGACGCTGTACAAGGATGTCAATCGTTACGAGGAGTCGAGGCGCCTCGATCCCCGCGCAAAAGCAGCGCTGCATTATGCGGATGGGTTAATTTGGACGCCTGCGCACCTCGTCGCCGACGATGTCGAAGAGGTGCGCTCCCGGTTCAGCGCGGTGGAGGCGGTTGAGCTGACCTTGGACATCATGCGTAACGCGAGTAACAAGATTGCAGTTTCGCTAGGTGCCGATGCCCCACGGGTGGACTCCGGTACCCAGCGGTACACCACCGGTGCTGACGGTCAGCCGGTGTTCGGCTGACGAGAAGTCATGGCAGGTAGAGCGCTTTTTGCCGTCGCGGTCGGGGGATTGGTCATTTGTTCGGTCGTCGGCTGCTCGGGCGGCGGCACCAGATCAGCGGCGCCCAGCCCGACGTATCGCACGACCACCGGAACACAGTTGCCGCCGATCTACCCGGGGACGACCGTGCCGCCGCTGCCGTCCACAACGACGTCGCAAACATCGCCGACCTCAACCTCTGTGTCCGCCACGCCCGGGGCTGCCCGCACTCTGCCGGGTGACGGCACGTTTCGGATGGGTGAGGACCTGCAGCCCGGGACCTATCGATCGTCGGGTGGGGATTCCTGCTCCTGGGAGCGATTGCGGGGGCTCAGCGGGACGTCCAGGGACGTGATTGAACACGGCGAAGGTACCGAACCGCAGGTGGTGCGGATCCTGCCCTCAGACGCAGCGTTCAAGACCAAGCACTGCGGCGACTGGACGCCGCAATCGTCGGGCGCCCTGACCTCGGCGACCACGCCGGTGTCCCTGCCGCCGGGCGCCAACACGTGCCCGACGAGCGACGAGCCGGTCAGCGGCTTGACGCATGCCGCCGTCGGGTCCACCGCCACGACGTGTGCTTTCGCCGAACGGGTACGACAGGCCTACGGGGCCGGCGGCCCGCCGACTTCGGCCCCGCGGCAGGTCTACGCGGAGAGTCCGGTGACCGGCCAGCAGTACTCGATGACATGCATTCCCAACGGGTCTTTGGTGGTCTGCAACGGCGGCAATGACGCCGTCGTCTACTTGTACTAGCTCTGTCCCTCGTCCCAACCCCACTCGTCCTCGTCGAGGACGTCGACAGTGACGTCGTTGTCGGCGGCGCCTTTCGTCCCGTAGAGGAAAGTCAGCAGAGTTCGGTCGTCCTCAAGGGGTTCAGTCGCTACGACGGTGGCGTGCCCGATCTTCATGCGGATCCTGTCTCCGGGCTTCAATTCGTCAATACGTTTAAGTGGCACGCTTGCCCATCAACGCCGCTGTCATGAGTCTGATAATTCGCCCGGCCGCAGCGTCTTTGCAACATTGACACGGCATGGGGGTTGGTGGGGTAGGGCGACGTTGTTTCCTACCCAGATTCGTCGCTTTGGAACGCGTCGTGGGGAGTACCGTCTAGCTGTGTCTTTTCGGCGGGAGAGTCGGGTTCGTGGTCGACGGCTGAGGTTCGACGAGGCGGTGGTCGAGCGCGTCGCGATGTCAAAACTCGGCTATCAGGTTGCGCTCCACGTGGCGCCGCGGGTCGACAAGTTTGTGATCCCCCGGACCAACGGCAGGCTGAGCTTCATGGGCGTCGACAAAGTTGGTCTGGTGACGTCGACCGGCGCCAAATCCGGGCAGCCCAGGACGCACCCGCTGACCTTGATCGACGATGGCGTCGGGCTGTTGGCGATCGGGTCCAACTACGGCCGGCCGCAGCATCCGTCGTGGAGTGCGAACCTGCTCAAAAATCCGGAATGCACGATCGAGTTCAGGGGCGCGCCGCGGCGGTACCGGGCGGAGCTGCTTACCGGTGACGAGCGCGCCGCGGCATGGGCCACCGCCGTCGACTTCTATCCCGGCTATGACGCCTACCGGGAGAGCTGCGCGCCGCGGGAGATCAGGGTATTTCGGTTGCGGCCCATCGAGGACTGACGGCATTCGGGTCGTGCCACCAGATCGCGGCGGGCCGGTGCTGCCGCGCTAGTCTCATGGTCGTGTTACGCCGGGGGCGGTAGCTCAGTTGGTTAGAGCCGCGGACTCATAATCCGTTGGTCGCGGGTTCGAGCCCCGCCCGCCCCACCTTAAACCGGCTGGTAGAGCCAATATTTCGTCCGCGTTGACCCCTCGGCGCGGCGGTCTACCCCGGCCTCACCCCGGCGTTTAAGCGGCGCGGAAGCGCCCGCCACACCAGCCTCACAGGCCATGCGAGCTTGGGCCGCAGACCATAGTGCGGTGGTCACGGGTTCGAGCCCCGCCCGCCCCCACAAAAGCATTTGTGCAGTTAGACGCTGATTTTCTGCCGTGCGATCGCTGCCTGGGTCGCGGCCGAAACGGCGTCGCGTCCACATCTTGGCCGGGTACGCGCCGAGCTAGCTACTAAGCGAGCCATCGGGGCCTGGGATCGCCTACGCGGTTAGGGCCGTACCAGTAATCGAGATCATGCCTATATCGCAGGGTCTACCTGCATGGGACCGGAATAGCGGCTGGCGATATCAGCGAACTCGATGTCGGCCACTACGGTAATCAAGGCAATCAAGGCAATCAATTTGCCTAGCAAGCCATTTAACGCCGCTTGAGCACTCCGCCCGGTGGGTTTTCGTCAACATCTTTGAGAATCAGCTCGCGCACGGCGCGACGCGGTCCGTACGGTCGCAGCATGCTGCTGGCCGGCCGTGGGCGAACGTGCTGCGGCCACCAGAACCAGCGTCCGAGCAGGGTGGCCACTGACGGTGTCATGAACGACCTCACGATCAGGGTGTCGAACAACAGACCCAGCGCGATCGTCGTACCCACCTGGGCCATGACTTTCAACGGGCTGAACGCGAATGTGGCCATGGTCGCGGCGAAGACCAAGCCTGCCGCGGTGACGACGGACCCTGAGCCGGCCATCGCGCGGATCGTCCCCGTCTTGAGCCCGGCATGGATCTCCTCCTTCAACCGCGATATCAGCAACAGGTTGTAGTCCGAGCCGACCGCCAGCAGCAGGATGACGGCCATTGCCAGCACCATCCAGTGCAACTTGACGCCGAGGATGTATTGCCACAAGAGCACGGAGAGTCCGAACGAGGCGCCCAGTGACAGCAACACCGTGCCGACGATCACGAAAGCCGCCACGACGCTTCGGGTGATCACCAACATGATGATGAAAATCAGTGTGGCCGCGGCGATTGCGGCGATCAGCAGGTCGATGTTGGAGCCGTCGTGCATGTCCTTGTACGTCGCGGCGGTACCTCCGAGGTAGACGTGGGCGCCCTCCCAGGGCGTGCCCTTCATCGCCTCGTGCACGGCCTGCTTGATCGGTTCGATGTGGTTGATGCCTTCAGGCGTCGCGGGGTCGCCTTCATGGGAGATGATCAACCGGACCGCATGCCCGTCGGGCGATATGAACTGCTTGAGGCCCCGCGCGAAGTCTGGGCTCTGGAATGCCTCCGGCGGAAGGTAGAACGTGTCGTCGTTGTGCGCCCTGTCGAATGCATCGCCCTGGGCGGTGGCATTGTCGGCCTGCGCTCTGGCCTGCGCATTGAGACCCTGGGTCGTCGCATAGTTCGACATGATGGTGTCGAGATTGCGCTGCTGGCTCTCGATCTGCGGAGGTATCAATGCGACGAGCTGAGGCTGAATCTCATCCAGCTTGTCCAGATTCGCGCTGAGTTTCACGATGTTCTCAGCCACCTGGTCGATGCCGTCGAGCGCATTGAAGATGGACCGTAGCGTCCAGCAGAGCGGTACGTCGAAGCAGTGCTGATCCCAGTAGAAATAGGCACGAATCGGCCGGAAGAAGTCATCGAAGTTCGCGATGTCGTCGCGCAATTTCGCGGTGATCGCGACAGTTTCTTTGGTGAGCCTGGTGGTTTCGTGCGTCGTGTTGCTGAGGTCCTGGGTCACCTGCATCTGCTGATGCAACAGTGCCATCGTCCTGCGTAGCTCGTCCGCCTGGCTCAGCAGATTTTGCGCCTGGGCATCCTGGTAGTGCTGGGTCTGCAGCCGCGCTGCGGCTTGAGCACCCATCTGAAAACCGAGGGTGCTGTGGTCAAGTGGTGTGCCTAAGGGCCGGGTGATGGTTTGCACCCGACCGATGCCGGGAATGTGGAAGACCGCCTTGGCCACCTTTTCCAGGACGAGAAAGTCGGCTGGGTTACGCAGGTCATGATCGGTCTCGATCATCAACAGCTCAGGATTGAGCCGCGCCTGGTCGAAGTGCCGATCAGCTGCCGCATAGCCGACGTTAGCCGGGGTGTCCGCCGGCAGGTAGTGCCGGTTGTCGTAATCCGTCTTGTAGCCGGGCAGGGCGAGCAGACCAACCAGTGCGACCGCAATGGTTACCGCGAAAACCGGTGCGGGCCAGCGGACGATCACGGTGCCGGTGCGACGCCAGCCCCGAGTCGCCAGCTTGCGTTTCGGATCCATCAACTTGAAAAATGACGCCACCGTCAGCATCGCCGGACCCAGCGTCAGCGCCGCGAGGACCGCAACCAGCATGCCGACCGCACAAGGCACGCCGAGTGATTGGAAGTACGGCAACCGGCAGAAGCTGAGGCAGTACATGGCGCCGGCGATGGTCAGCCCCGACCCCAGCACGACATGCGCGGTGCTGTGGAACATGGTGTAGAACGCCTTCTCGCGGTCCTCGCCCAGACCACGGGCCTCCTGATAGCGGCCAACCACGAAGATCGCGTAATCCGTGCCGGCAGCGATCGCCATCAACACCAGCATGTTGTTGGCGAATGTCGATAGCCCCATGAACCCGTAGTTGGCCAGCGTCGCGACGACACCGCGGGCCGCGGCCAACTCGATGAATACCATGGCCAGCATGATCAGAACGGTGACTATCGACCGGTAGACCCACAGCAGCATCACAATGATCACCACGAAGGTGATCATCGTGACCACCATGACGCCCTTCTCCCCCGAGTGGGACTGGTCAGCGAACAGCGGACCGGCGCCGGTGACGTATGCCTTGATTCCCGGCGGCGCGGGCACCGCGTTCACCATCTTGCGCAGGGCATCGGAAGATTCGTTCGCCTCCCCGCTTCCCATGTTGCCGGCCAGGTAGACCTGGACGTATGCGGCTTTCTGATCGTGGCTCTGCGAGCCCGCCGCCGTCAGCGGATCACTCCAGAAATCCTGGACGTGCTGAACGTGTTTCTTGTCTAGCTGGATGCGCCTGACGATCTCGTCGTAGTAGCGGTGCGCCTCGGCCCCGAGTGGCTTGTCGCCCTCGATCAAGATCATGGCCGAGTTGTCGGAATCGAACTCTTTGAACGTATGTCCGACCCGCATCATCGACTGAAAGGATGGCGCGTCGGTCGGACTCATCGACACCGAGTGGGTCTTGGCGACGACCTCTAGCTGCGGTGCCACGGTGTTGGTGACGAAGACGATGCCCAACCAGATCAGAACGATCGGCAGTGCCAACCGGTGGATCATCCGCGGCAGGAAGGGCGGGATCAGCGGCTGGTCGACACGCGGCGCCGCCGAATTTGCCTTGGTGGTCTCGACGTTGTCGGTGGTCTCGCTCATGCGCTCTTGTCCAGGCAGTAGACAAAGGCATTCACCGTTTCGTTGGGTGGCGACTGATTCGCACCCTTGATGACGTCACCGCTCCCGTCGTGGTTGTTCACGACGAAATGGCATGCGATCCAACTGCCGTCACCTTGTGCCACCAGGTTGGCCGGGATCCCGGGCTTCGTCGAACTCAATACAGTCCTCCACGGTAGGGGCACATTGAGGGCCTGCTGAGGATGGGAGTTTTCGTCGAGGTAGTTGATGGTTGCCGTGCTGCCCGGCGAGCCCCAGACCTCGAGCGTGATCGTCTTGGCGTTGAACTCGTCCAGGACTTCGCCCGAGGTGCCGCCACCGAAAGAACCCGGGTGAACGCCGAAGACGCGGTGCAGTCGGTAGACGACAAATCCCGATACTGCGACGACGGCAATTACGGTGAGGATGAGCCAGAAGCGGGTGACGACGCCCGACAGACGTCCGCGCTTGGCCGCCCGGGTTGCTGTATTGCCCTCGCGGCCAGAAGAGTCCGGGGTCGTATCCAGGTTCGTCTCGGGGGTCGTCTCCGGGGTCGTCAAAGGTCCGATCCTCGGCTCAGTCCTCGTCATAGGCGCCTTCCTAACGAGTGACGAAAGACGCCCCCAGATAGCCCATATGTCAACTTAGGTACTCTAACCTAATGCGCAACTAGGAGGGAATCTCGACTTAGGGGGATTGCCCCGACTTCGGTTGATTCGCGGGTTGTGAACTTCAGGCCGCGGTTGTGGCCGGGGTGTGGAGCAGTTCGAACTCTATCGGGTTGAGCTTGCCAAGGGCGCGTTGGCGACGCCGGCGGTGGTAGGTGCGCTCGTTCCAGGTCACGATCGCCAGTCGTATCTGCTTGGGTGGCCCACCGTTGTCGGTCCGCGACGTTGCGTTGCAGCAGCGCGAAGAAGGACTCTATGGCGTTATCCCCGCACGCTCCGACGCGTCCCATCGATCCACGTAATCCGTTGTCCGCCAATGCGTGGACGAATTTCGGGATCGAAATGCCCAAGCCCTATGCCCAACGACAGTTCCGCAACGAGGCTGTTCGGGTTGCTCTCAACTGTGATGACGGAGTGGCGATAAACCAGACCCACTGAACGGGTGCCGGTATACCCTCAAATAGAGCTCACCTAATAAAGGGCCCAGTCGCACGGGCACAATCGTGCGGACGCTCGACAATGGGAACCTCAATTGTCCAGCCCTCCCATCTCAGAAGGTTAAGTGACACACTCGGAGGCCATGCCGGAATGGTTCATCGCCTTCCTCTGGCATCGGCAGCAACGGAACCTCTCAGCGCAGACGGTGACAGCCTATTGCCGCGATTTTACCGCTATTGCAACATTGGTAAGTCGTGGCGAGTGGGCACGGATGGCTGTCAACGACATCACCACGCCAGCAATGCAGGATGCGTTTGCGGTGTACGCACGAAATCACGGGGACCCGTCCATTCGCCGATGCTGGTCGACATGGAACTTATTATGTGACTTTCTCTGGACCAATAAGCGAATAGCAGTGAATCCTATGCCCTCGATCGACCGACCGAAATTAACTGCCCCGGTTCCTTGGTCTGCTGTTCAGAAATTTGGTGATAAAACCGCGCCAACATGACACCTTGCATCCCTCAGGCAGAAGTCCGCCCACGCGGAAACGGCGTCGTGCGAGTCCGACCCGGTTCCCTGGGTGCCTGCCCGCAAAGCGGACAAGGCATCAGGCTGGCTTGCTGCTAGGGCGTAACCATTTCCGCAGCGCGTCTCGGTTCGTCGCAGCCGGAATGCGTCGGCGATCGCCCGTACCGCAACGCAACGCAACGCGGTTTCAGGTCTGCTCGACCGCCTGCTCATCGGGCGCAACGAACCTGGCATCGAGCGGGCCCACTGGGCTATGACGAGAGGAATCGTCAATACCTGTGGATCGGGTGTTTCAGGCGACCTCCGTTTCGGTCGTGGTGGCGGCGTCGTCTGCCGG
>NZ_MVHT01000320.1 GCF_002086275.1 Mycobacterium intermedium
CAACCGACCCAACCAACCACAGGAGGAAACTCAGTAAATACCGCACAACGGCGCCTCACCTAGGTTGACAGGTTCCGCTCCGTTGCGCTTCTCTCTGGACGGCTCTTGCGTGTCGAACCACGAGCATCGGCACGAGCCATCGATACCGACGTGTGTGGAGATCCCGCTATGCGCGGGTCACTCTCAGCGACTCCAAGAATCTTGCAAGAAAGCCGACTGAGTCTGGCCCTGACCAGCGGTGCACTACCTGACAGTCGTCTTCGAACTGCACTCCTGATTCACGCCAATTTTCGCATCTTTAGCGGCGCACGGGCCGGGTTGGAGGGCAGCATCAATGTCGTACGTGGTCGTCACACCGGATTTGTTGTCCACGGCCGCAGCCGATCTCGAGAGCATCGGTTTATCAGTGCGGGCGGCTAACTCGGCCGCGGCGGTTGCGACCAC
>NZ_MVHT01000321.1 GCF_002086275.1 Mycobacterium intermedium
AACGTCTTCGGCGAAGGCTCCTCAGGAATCGGCAACCTCGGAAGCGGCGTTTCGGGCTTCAGAAACATCGGCCTAGGAGGATTCAACGTCAACAGCTTCGTCTCAGGCCTACAAAACATCGGCGCCAACCTCGCCGGCATCTTTTCCCAAAACCCCTAGCCCTCAGGTCACATAGTTTGCGTTCGACGCGGAAGAAAGTTCGTCGATGAATTTCGCAACGCTGCCACCCGAGATCAACTCGCTGCGGATGTTCGCGGGGGCTGGGGTTGGGCCGATGTTGTCGGCGGCGGCTGCGTGGGATGATTTGGCCGAAGAGTTGGCTGCGGTTGCCGAGTCTTTCGGTGAGGTGACTTCCGGTCTGTCTGGTGGGGCGTGGCAGGGTCCAGCGTCGGTGGCGATGGCTGAGGCTGCCACCCCGTATGTCAGCTGGTTGAACACG
>NZ_MVHT01000322.1 GCF_002086275.1 Mycobacterium intermedium
GCGTTGCCCCTCCTGCTCGTCGTCATCATCGTGTTTTCGCTGGTCCTCGCGGGCCTGATCGGCGCCGAACTGTACGTGCGCAACAAGGCCAACAACAAGATCGCGTCGGCCGTGGCGTGCGAGGTCCGGGACCAGGCCACCGCGTCGTTCGGCGCGACGCCGCTGGTGCTGTGGCAGTACCTGACCGATCACTACACAAACATCTCGATCGAGACGGCCGGCAACAACATCAAGGATGCCAAGGGCATGAAGATGCAGATCGGCATCAAGGACATCGTGCTGAA
>NZ_MVHT01000323.1 GCF_002086275.1 Mycobacterium intermedium
ACGGGTGGAACGGGTGCGTCACCCGAACGATTCGCTGATCACCGACCGGATGGAGCGCAGTTGACGACTCGGGACAACGCCCTGGCCGAGACGGTGAACGGCTATTACAAGGCCGAGTTGATCTACGGACCCGCCCGCAGCGGGCCGTGGAAGACCGTCGAGGACGTCGAACTGGCCACCCTGGGCTGGGTCCATTGGCACAACACCACCCGCCTACACGGCTACCTCAATGACGTCCCACCCGCAGAGTTCGAAGCCGTCTTCTACGATGCCCAACGGAGCGACCAACCCCTGGTCGAAATCCAATAGCCCGAGCCTCCGGGAAACCCAGGGCGATTCAGACGCCGGCGTTGATCGCGCTCACTGAAATTCCCCACTGACGCTCATCGAAATTCCCCACCCGTGTGGCTCCGCCGAGAAGGGCGGGC
>NZ_MVHT01000324.1 GCF_002086275.1 Mycobacterium intermedium
GCCCTGCCCGCCGTCTGCGGCGTGGCCCACGCCGGATGCACCGGCGCCGCCGACCCCGCCGGTACCGCCATGGCCGCCTTGGCCGCCGGCGCCGGTCACGACGCCGGTACCCCCGTCACCACCAGCGCCGCCCGCGCCGCCCGCGAAGCCGGTACCGCCGATGCCGCCGTCGACGCCGAAGACGCCGTCCGCGCCGTTATCTCCGGCGCCGCCCATACCGCCCTGGCCGCCTGTTCCACCGATGCCCGCAGCGCCGGCACTGCCGCCGCTGCCGCCGCTGCCGGCCTGTCCGGCGATGCCGGCTTGGCCGCCGACCCCACCGGTGCCCCCTTGACCGCCTTCGACGCCCAGGCCGACACCCGACCCGCCGGTGCACCCACTCAACTCTTGCTGGGTCGCCCGTTGATCGGCGACGGCGTGAATGGG
>NZ_MVHT01000325.1 GCF_002086275.1 Mycobacterium intermedium
CCTCCGGTGCCGCCGGTGCCGCCCTGACCGCCTTGTTCGCCGGCGGTGTCGAGCCCGCCGGCAGCACCAATGCCGCCTTGGCCGCCGATACCGCCTTGGCCGCCGGTGCCGCCGTGGCCGCCGACGCCTTGAGTGCCGCCGCCGCCCGCGCCGGCTGCGCCGCCGGTGCCGCCGGTGCCGCCCTTGCCGCCGGCTGCGCCCTGCCCGCCTTGACCGCCGGCGACGACGCTGTCCAAACCGGCCCCGCCCTTACCGCCGGTGCCGCCCTTGCCGCCTTGACCCCCCGACCCCGCGACACCTGCCGCGCCGGTGGCAGCGCCCGCGCCGCCCGCGCCCGCGTCCCCTCCGGTGCCGCCGGTGCCGCCCTGACCGCCTTGTTCGCCGGCGGTGTCGAGCCCGCCGGCAGCACCAATGCCGCC
>NZ_MVHT01000326.1 GCF_002086275.1 Mycobacterium intermedium
GGCCTGCGAGATCAACTGAATCCGAATCAACAAACCCGACTCCAAAACCGGGTGGACTCAGTAACGGGGACTAGCCACCAATTCTGGGGAACCTCAATCAAGGCCTTCGAGGTCGACTACGGGGCCAAGTTCCCCAAGGCGGTCGCCAAGATCGTCGATGACCGCGACGTGCTGCTGGAGTTCTACAAATATCCCGCCGAGCATTGGATCCACTTGAGGACCACGAATCCGATCGAGTCGACGTTTGCCACCGTACGGTTGCGTACCAAGGTCACCAAAGGACCCGGCTCACGTATGGCCGGAACGGAACCTGTCAACCTAGGTGAGGCGCCGTTGTGCGGTATTTACTGAGTTTCCTCCTGTGGTTGGTTGGGTCGGTTGATCCATGAGGTATTGGGGATCTTGGGCGGTTCGGG
>NZ_MVHT01000327.1 GCF_002086275.1 Mycobacterium intermedium
AGCGCCTCGGTCAGCTCGTCGAGGATCGGCTCCACCTGCGGTGAGTGCGAGGCCACATCCACGGCGACCTCGCGGGCCATGATGCCGCGCTCTTCCCAGATCGCCACCAGGTCACGCACGGTCTGGGTCGCCCCACCGATGACGGTGGAGGACGGTGACGCCACCACCGCCACCACGACGTCGTTGATGACGCGCGCGGTGAGTTCGGAAAGCACTTGCTGGGCAGGCAGTTCCACCGACGCCATGGCGCCGGCGCCGGCGATGCGCGTCATCAGCTTGGAGCGCCGGCAGATCACCTTCACGCCGTCTTCGATCGACAGGGCACCGGCCACCACAGCGGCGGCGGACTCGCCCAGCGAGTGGCCGATCACCGCACCGGGCGTCACGCCGTAGGCCTTCATCGTCGCCGCCAACGC
>NZ_MVHT01000328.1 GCF_002086275.1 Mycobacterium intermedium
CCGCCGGCCCCACCGTTGCCGCCCGTGCCGCCAGTACCTCCGGAGCCGGCAACGCCGTCCTTTCCGGGGGTAGAGCCCGCGCCACCGGCACCGGCGGCCCCGCCAGTCCCGCCCGTACCGCCGGCTCCGCCGGCACCGCCCGCCAACCCGACGATGGCGCTGTTGTCTGTGCCGTCAGCGCCCCTACCGCCCGTACCGCCGACCCCACCGTTGCCGCCCTGGCCACCCGCTCCCTGGCTACCGCCGGCGCCAACACCGGCCGCCCCACCGGCACCGCCGGCGCCTCCGTCGCCGGTTCTGGCGGTGTTGGTGGCACCGGGGGCACCGGCGGGGCCGGCGGCCAAGGTGTGGCGGGTGCACCTGGAGGCGGCGCTGGCGGGTCGGGCGCGGCCGGCGGCGACGGAGGCGCCGGCGG
>NZ_MVHT01000329.1 GCF_002086275.1 Mycobacterium intermedium
CGGCGGGGTCGGCGGTGACGGCGGAGCCGGCCCCACCGGACTGGCCAGCGGTACCGGATGTCCCCGCGATGGTCGCGTCAATGCCGTCGGCGCCCGCCGCGCCGTTGCCGCCGTTCCCGCCCGCTCCTCCGTTTCCGACGGATCCGCCGGCGCCGCCTAAGCCACCATCGCCGCCCTTGGTGCCCGCCACAACGGCGTCACCGCCATTGCCGCCGGCACCGCCGTTGCCCCCGCTGGTGGGCGCTTTGCCGGCCGCGCCGTTAAGACCGTCGTTCGCACCCGTCCCGCCCGCTTTCCCGCCGACTCCTGCGGCGCCGCCTGCACCTGCGTCGCCGCCGGTGCCGCCCCACCCGCCGTCGAAGCCTTCGGTGGAACCCGCCAGCCCGTTGCTGCCGGCTCCGCCGTCACCG
>NZ_MVHT01000032.1 GCF_002086275.1 Mycobacterium intermedium
GGCGGCGGAGTGCTTGTCTTGGAACGGCTGGCCGATGCGCAGCGACTGGGTCATCCCGTGCTGGCGCTGCTGCGCGGTTCCGCGGTGAATCAGGACGGTGCTTCCAACGGATTGACCGCCCCGAACGGTCCCGCGCAGCAGCGGGTGATCCAGGCGGCCCTGACCAGCGCGGGGTTGACCACCGCGGAGGTCGACATCGTCGAGGGCCACGGAACGGGAACCACATTGGGGGATCCCATCGAAGCGCAAGCCCTGCTCGCGACCTACGGGCAGGGCCGCGCAGCGGATCGACCGTTGTGGCTGGGTTCGATCAAGTCCAACATCGGTCACTCGTCGGCCGCGGCCGGCGTGGCCGGGGTCATCAAGATGGTCCAGGCCATGCGGCATGGGTTGATGCCGAAGACTCTGCACGTGGATGTGCCTACGCCACACGTGGATTGGTCGTCGGGTGCGGTGTCGGTGTTGACGGAGGCGCGCCCGTGGCCGGCCGGCGATCAACCGCGTCGGGCGGGCGTGTCGTCATTCGGCATCAGTGGCACCAACGCGCACGTGATCCTCGAGCAAGCACCGGCACCAACGCCGGCGCAGCCATCGGATCCGGAAAGCCCGGAAAACATTGTGGCCGAGCACGATGACGCGGTGGTGCCGTGGGTGCTGTCCGCACGTACACCGCGGGCACTGACCGACCAGGCCAGGCGGCTGCTGGCTCACGTGAGCACCGACGACCGGCCGCGGCCGGCGGACGTGGGTTGGTCGCTGGTGACCACGCGGTCGGTGTTCGACCATCGAGCGGTCGTGGTGGGCGGACCCGAGCAACTGCTCGCCGGGTTGACCAGTCTGGCCGCCGAGGAGACCGGTGCCGGCGTCGTCGTCGGCCGTGCCCGGGGCGTGGGCAAGAAGGTACTCGTGTTCCCCGGTCAGGGCGCCCAAGCGTTGGGGATGGGACAGCAACTCTACGAACGATTTCCGGTGTTCGCCGAGGCGCTGGACGAGGCGGTCTCGGCGCTGGGACCACACCTGCGGTTGCCGCTGCGCAACGTGATGTGGGGCAGCGATGCGCGGCTGTTGGAAAGCACGGAGTTCGCACAGCCCGCGTTGTTCGCCGTCGAGGTCGCCCTGGCCGCATTGTTGCGGCACTGGGGTGTGGTACCGGACGTCGTGATGGGTCACTCCGTGGGTGAGATCACCGCGGCGCACGTGGCCGGCGTGTTGGCGCTTTCCGATGCGGCCACCGTGGTCGCCGGCCGCGCTCGACTGATGGCGGAGTTGCCCGCCGGTGGGGTGATGGTCGCGGTGGCCGCCAGTGAGGCAGAGGTGACTCCGTTGCTCACCGAAGAGGTGAGCATTGCTGCCGTCAATGGCCCTGACGCCGTCGTGCTTTCGGGTGCGCAAGACCCGGTAGCGGCGGTGATGGATCGGCTGGCCGAGTCGGGTCGACGCGTGCACCGGCTAGCGGTCTCACATGCGTTTCATTCGAAACTGATGGAACCCATGCTCGAGCGGTTTGCCGATCTGCTCGCCGGGATCAGACCGGCGGAACCGCGAATCGCGCTGGTCTCCAACCTGACTGGCAAGTTGGCCGGCGCCGGGTACGGGTCGGCGCAGTACTGGGTGGACCACGTGCGGCAACCCGTGCGCTTCATCGACGGGGTGCGGGCCGCGGAAGCGGTCGGTGCCGGGGTGTTCATCGAGGCCGGTCCCGGTCGCGGCCTGACCGCTGCGGTGGAGCAGTCGCTGGTCGCCGACGAGGCGATTTCGGTGGTGACGCTGGCCAAAGACCGTCCCGAAGTCGAATCGCTCCTCGGTGCGGCGGGTCAGCTGTTTTCCCTAGGATTACCGGTCGACTGGCCCGCTACCTTCGCCGGACTGCGCACCCGGCGAGTAGATTTACCGACGTATCCATTTCAACGGCAGCGCTATTGGCTGTCGCCCGACATGCTCGGCACGGCGGATGTCAGTGGCGTGGGCCTGGCCAAAGCCGAGCATGCCCTCCTGGGGGCGGTGGTTCAGCGCCCCGATTCCGGTGGCGTGGTGTTGACGGGCCGATTGTCGCTCGGTACGCAGCCCTGGTTGGCCGACCATGCGGTCGCCGGGGTGGTGCTGTTTCCCGGATCGGGCTTCGTGGAGCTGGTTTTGCGGGCAGCCGACGAGGTCGGCTGCTCGGCGATCGACGAGTTGACTTTGTCCGCCCCACTGCTGCTGCCGGCCGACGGCGGGGTGCGGGTGCAGGTGGTGGTGGGCGGCGCCGACGAGACCGGAGCCCGAGCTGTATCGGTGTATTCGACTGATGTGCAGTCGGATTCGCCCTGGACGCTGCACGCCGAAGGGTCGCTGAGGGACGCGGCGGTGCAGCCGGGCGCGGACTTGTCTGTCTGGCCGCCGGTCGGGGCCGCGCCGGTGGATGTGACCGATGCGTATGCCGGGCTGGCCGAGCGTGGCTACGCGTATGGTCCCGCCTTCCGTGGGCTGCGCGGGGTGTGGCGGCGGGGCGCCGAGGTCTTCGCCGAGGTCGCCGTTCCCGCTGACACCGGTTTGACGTTGAGCGGCTTCGGACTTCATCCGGTCCTGTTGGACGCGGGCCTGCATGCGCTCGGGGTGACCGGCCAGCAGGCGCAGGCGGTGTTGCCGTTCTCCTGGCAGGGTGTATCGCTGCACGCCATGGGCGCTTCGCACGTGCGGGTGCGACTGGCTCCTGTGGGAACGCAAGGACTTTCGCTGGAACTGGCCGACGCGGCGGGTCTACCGGTGTTGTCGGTCAGGGAGTTGGTGGTTCGCCCCGTATCGGCCGAGCAGTTGTCGACGGTGACCGCCCGTTCCTCCACCAGCGGGCTGTTGGAGGTGACATGGTCACCGGTTCCGCTGAACAGCAACGGTATTGACGCCCCTGCCGGTGACGAGGCGGAGGTGTGGCAGCCGAGTTCACCCGTCGGGGGAGTGGTGGAGTCGGTGCATTCGGCCACCACTGAAGCATTGGGCATGTTGCAGTTGTGGGTGGCTGGTGATCGCACCGGGGTGTTGGTGGTGCAGACGCACGGCGCGGTGGCGCTGGCGGGTGAGGACGTCACCGATCTGGCGGGCGCGGCGGTGTGGGGGTTGGTGCGCTCGGCGCAGGCCGAGCACCCGGGTCGCATCATCCTGCTCGATTCCGACGGCTCGGTCGATCCCGCTGCGTTGATCGGTTGCGGTGAAACGCAATTGGCGGTGCGCAACGGTATGGTGTACGCGGCGCGGCTGGCGAAGACGGGCTCGGGAACGAAAGGGCTCGAGCGGCCGGAGGGGCCGACGCTGCAGTTGCCGCCCGGAAATTGGCGGCTTGCCCCGGGCGGCGGCGGAACGCTTCAGGACCTGGTGGTGCAGCCTCAGCCGCCGACGGCGTTGGCCGAAGGCCAGGTGCGCGTGAAGCTGGCCGCCGTTGGTGTGAATTTCCGGGACGTGCTGGTGGCGTTGGGAATGTATCCGGGCGGCGGCGAATTGGGCGCCGAAGGCGCCGGGTACATCACCGAAGTCGGACCGGGGGTAACGGGCTTTGCCGTCGGCGACGCGGTACTCGGGCTGTTCGGGGTGGCAGGTTCTGAAGCGGTGATCGATGCCCGATTGGCGACCGCGATACCCGCGGGGTGGTCATTGGATGCCGCAGCGGGTGTGCCGGTGGTGTTCCTGACCGCGTTCTACGGCTTGTCTGAACTGGCGGGTCTGCGGGCCGGGGAGAAACTGTTGGTGCACGCCGCGACCGGGGGTGTGGGGATGGCCGCGGTGCAGCTGGCTCGGCACTGGGGCGTCGAGGTTTTCGCCACCGCGAGCCGCAGCAAGTGGGATGTGTTGCGGTCCGTCGGTTTTGACGACGACCACATCGCGGATTCGCGAACCCTGGAGTTTGAACAGAAGTTCCTCGCGGTTACCGGGGGCACCGGGGTAGACGTGGTGCTCAACTCGTTGGCCGGTGAGTTCACCGATGCGTCGCTGCGGCTGTTGACCCGCGGCGGCCGCTTCATCGAGATGGGCAAGACCGACCTGCGCGACCCGCAGCTGGTGGCTGACCAGCATCCGGGGGTGCACTATCGGGCGTTTGATCTGATGGAGGCTGGGCCGCAACACATTCAGCGAATGCTGACCGAACTGCTGGCCCTGTTCGAGGCCGGCACGCTGCAGCCGCTGCCGACGAAGACGTGGGATGTGCGATGTGCAGCGGACGCTTACCGCTTTGTCAGCCAGGCTCGCCACATCGGCAAGGTCGTGCTGACCATGCCTCGTGAACTAGCCGACGGCACGGTCCTGATCACCGGGGGCACCGGCATGGCCGGCGGCTGGCTGGCGCGACACCTGGTCAGTCGCTACCGGGTTCGCAACCTGGTGCTCGCCGGCCGTCGAGGCGCCGCCGCCGACGGGGTCGCAGAGTTGGTCGCCGACCTGGAGCAGGCCGGCGCGACGGTGTCGGTGGTTGCCTGCGACGTCGCTGACCGCGACGCCGTGACGGCACTGCTGGCCGGCGTGCCGGAAAGTTCGCCGCTCACCGGGGTCATCCACGCCGCCGGAACACTCGACGATGGACTGATCTCGTCGCTGACGCCGGAGCGGATGAATGCGGTGCTGCGGGCCAAAGTCGATGCGGCGTGGAATCTGCATGAGCTGACGGCGGATCTGGATCTGTCGGTGTTCGTGATGTTCTCGTCGTTGGCGGGCATTGTCGGCGCACCAGGGCAAGGCAACTACGCCGCGGCGAACAGTTTCCTCGACGCGCTGGCCGTGCACCGTCGTACCCGCGGATTGCCCGGGTTGTCCGTGGCATGGGGGCTGTGGGAGCAAGCGTCGGAGATGACCAGACACCTGGGGGACCGCGACAAAGCCCGGATGAGCCGGGTCGGGCTCGCCGCCTTGACCGCCGACGACGCACTACAACTGTTCGACGCGGCGCTGGTGGCGGACCGCCCCACGGTGGTGGCCACCCGACTCAACACGGCCGCACTCACCGCCCACGATGACGTACCTCCGCTGCTGCAACAGTTGATCGCCCGCCCGACACGGCGGTTCATCGAGCAGACCAGCATTGCGGCGTCGATGTCGGGACTCCGCTCACGACTGCACGGGCTGACACCGGAGCAGCGCCACGCCGAACTGGCCGACCTGATCTGCGCCAGTGCCGCGGCGGTGCTCGGGAACAACACGGCCGACATCGATGCCGACCGTGCCTTTCAAGATCTCGGGTTCGATTCGCTGACGGCGGTCGAGTTGCGCAATCGGCTCAAGACCGCGACCGGGCTGACGCTTTCGCCGACCCTGATCTTCGACCATCCCACACCCGCAGCCCTGGCCGAGCATCTGGATGCCCTTCTCGCCGCGGCTCCCGCGCTAGACCAGCCTGACCCGTTGGCCCGGTTCGACCACATTGCCCGCGAACTCCAGACGCTGGCCGAACAACCCGGCCTGAAGCCGGAGTACAAGGCGCAGCTGCGGGCGCGAATCGAGGCCGTGCTCAACACGCTGGCGGGCCCGGAACCCGCACCGGACCACACAGACGCACCCTTTTACGACGTTGGTTTCAACGACGACCTCGCCACCGCCACCGACAGCGAACTCTTCGCCATCCTGGAAGAGGAATAGGCTGTGGCGGTGCGACCGGCGGCGGTGGCAATCATCGGGCTCGCATGCAGGTTTCCGGGCGCCGCAACTCCGGCTGAGTTCTGGCGCCTTCTTCGCGACGGGCGCGAGGCCAGCCAATTGCCCTACGACGCCGCCGAATTCGATGCGGACTTCTTTCGGATCTCCCCCCGCGAAGCCCGTGCCATGGATCCGCGTCAACGCCTGGCGCTGGAATTGACCTGGGAGTGTCTCGAAGACGCCTTCGTGAAGCCGGAAACGCTGCGCGGCCAACATGTTTCCGTCTACCTCGGCGCGATGAACGACGACTACGCCGTCCTGGCGCTCAGCGACACCGGCGACGATCTCGATCACCACACGTTCGCCGGGCTCAGCCGCGGGATGATCGCCAACAAGATCTCTTACGTCTTCGGGCTGCACGGAGCCAGCATGACCGTCGACTCCGGTCAATCGTCGTCACTGGTGGCCGTTCACCTGGCCTGCGAAAGCCTACGCAGCGGCGAGTCGACTCTGGCGGTAGCCGGCGGCATTCACCTCAACCTGGCGAGCGAAACGGCGGCACTGGAAAGGGAATTCGGTGCATTGTCGCCGACGGGCCACACCTACGCCTTCGATGCGCGCGCCGACGGATACGTGCGGGGAGAGGGCGGCGCCGTGCTGCTGCTGAAGCCGCTGGATGCCGCGCTCAACGACGGGGATCGAATCCACGCGATCATCCGGGGCGGCTCGGTCGGCAACGCCGGACACAGCACCACCGCGCAGACCGTGCCGTCGGCCACCGCGCAAACCGACGTCGTCCGTCGCGCACTGACCGACGCGGGGCTGCGGGCCGGGGACATTCAATACGTCGAGGCCCACGGCACCGGAACCGAAGTCGGCGACCCGGTCGAACTCGCCGCGCTCGGTGAAGTGTTCGCCGATCGTCAGCAACACCCGGTGACCCTCGGGTCCGTCAAGACCAACATCGGCCACGCGGGCGCCGCGGCTGGGGTCGCGGGTCTGCTCAAGGCGGTCCTGGCGATCGAAAACGCGGAAATACCGCCAAGTCTCAACTACACCAGACCTAAACCCGGCATCGATATGAAGGGCCTTGGCGTGCAGGTCGGTACCACGCTGACCCCTTGGCGCGATCAGCCGCGTCGCGCGGGAGTGTCGTCGTTCGGGATGGGTGGGACCAATGCCCACCTGATCATCGAGCAAGCCCCGCCGCAAGCCCCTGCACCGAAAGTCGATGCCAACGACGGTAATCCGGACATTGCGGACGTCCCGTGGGTGCTGTCGGCGCGTTCCGCTGCGGGATTGGCAGGACAGGCACAAAAGCTGCTCACGCATTGCGACGCGCATCCGGAGTTGCGTGTTGCCGACGTGGGGTGGTCGCTGATTTCCACCAGGTCGGTGTTCGAACACCGGGCGGTCGTGACAGGGGCCGATCGCGACACACTGCTGGCCGCGTCGGCCACGCTAGCCGCGGGCGAGCCCGCGGCCGATGTGGTGACGGGTACCGCGCGGTCGTTGGGTAAGACGGTGTTGGTGTTTCCCGGCCAGGGTGCCCAGTGGCTGGGAATGGGGCGGCAACTACACCAACGATTCCCGGCCTTCGCGCGGGCCTTCGACGAGGCCGCACAGGCGTTGAACGCACATCTTCGGCTGCCGCTGAGCCAGGTCCTGTGGGGCGAGGACGCGACGCTGTTGGAAAATACCGAGTTCGCGCAACCGGCGCTGTTCGCCGTCGAAGTGGC
This sequence comes from Mycobacterium intermedium, assembly GCF_002086275.1. GTDB lineage: Bacteria > Actinomycetota > Actinomycetes > Mycobacteriales > Mycobacteriaceae > Mycobacterium > Mycobacterium intermedium. The sequence continues at coordinate 7,335 of NZ_MVHT01000032.1, forward strand.
GTTGGCGGAGTTGCTGCGAAGTTTCGGTATGGTGCCGGACTTCGTGATCGGCCACTCCGTGGGCGAGATCAGCGCGGCCCACGTGGCCGGCGTGCTCTCGCTTGCCGACGCCGCCAAAGTGGTCGCCACGCGTGCGCGGCTGATGGCGGGACTGCCCGCCGGCGGCGTGATGATTGCGGTATCTGCTGACGAGGATGAAGTGCTGTCCCTGCTACAGCGGGGTGTGTGCATTGCGGCGGTGAATGCGCCTGACTCGGTGGTGATTTCGGGTGCGGCTGCCGCGGCCGAGGCGCTGGCCGATCACTTCGCAAAGCTGGGCCGGCGGGTGAATCGATTGGCGGTTTCGCACGCATTCCATTCCGAGCTGATGGAGCCGATGGTCGAGCCATTCGCCGCGGCGTTGACCGGCATCTCGGTCGCCCAACCGCGGGTTGGCCTGATATCAAACATGACTGGTGAGCTTGCGGGTGCCGGCTACGGATCGCCGGAGTATTGGGCCGCGCATGTGCGCAGGCCGGTGCGCTTCGCCGACGGTGTCCGAACGTTGGCGTCGCTGGGTGCCAGGGTGTTCGTCGAGTCAGGCCCCGCAGCCGGATTGATCGCGGCCGTGCAGCAGTCATTCGATCCCGATGCGGCCGTGGTCACCATGGCCAAAGATCGCCCGGAGACCACTTCGGCGCTGACCGCCATCGGCGCGCTGTTCGCCGCAGGTGTGAATGTCGACTGGGGTTCCACGTTCGACGGGGTAGACGTGCGGCGGGTGGAGTTGCCTACCTATGCCTTCCAGCGCCGCCGATTCTGGTTGGGGACCACCCCGGAGGCGGCACCGAACTCGGCAGTGGATGACGAAGGCGCCGCCTCGTTCGCCGAATGGTGGCGGGCGCTCGGCCCGGCAGAGCGCGTTAACCAACTGGTGGAGCTGGTGTGCACCCAAGCGGCCATGGTGCTCGGCCACTCGAGCGGCCAGGACGTCAGCATCGATTCCGCTTTCCAGGACCTGGGCTTTGACTCGATGGCCGGGGTCAACCTGCGAAACCGGCTCAAAAGCAAGACCGGGCTGCCATTATCGCGGACGCTGATCTTCGACTATCCGACACCCATCGCGCTGGCGGCATACCTTGCTGAACAACTGTCTGACAATCCACCCGACGAATCGGACGACGAAAAGATTCGCTCGTTGTTGATGCGAATTCCCATTCAAGAACTTCGAAAAACTGGTCTGTTAGACAAGCTATTGGCGCTGGCGGCGCCGGAAAAAGACCTGCTCACGCCCATTGTGAATGATGAGGTAATAGACTCGCTGAGTCCGGACGCGCTAATTGCGATGGCACTGAATATTGCGGACAGCGATGAGAACGCGTGATAGAAATAACACAAACGTCTAATATATGAGGCTTTGCGCGCCTGCTTAACCTCACCTAAACTTTGAATGTAGTTTTGCGGGTCGAACGGGTCTATTAGACACACGTAAATTAGCGTGCAGTGCGAAGAAAGCAGGGGCATGAGCGTCATCGCAGGGGTGTTCGGGGCGTTGCCGCCGCATCGGTACAGCCAGAGCGAGATAACCGACCAGTTCGTCGAGTTCCCTGGCCTCAAGGAGCACGAAGAGATCGTTCGGCGCCTGCACGCCGCGGCGAAAGTACAGAGCCGGCACTTCGTCATGCCGCTGCAGGAGTACCCGACCCTCACCGATTTCGGTGAGGCGAACGAGATTTTCATCGAAAAGGCCGTAGACCTCGGCTGTGAGGCCCTGCTCGGCGCGCTCGAGGAAGCGGGGTTGCGACCGCAGGACATCGACATGATCGCTACCACGACGGTCACCGGGGTTCTGGTTCCGTCGCTGGACGCGCGCATCGCCGGCCGGCTCGGCATGCGTCCTGACGTGCGCCGAATGCCGATGTTCGGCCTCGGGTGTGTCGCTGGAGCGGCCGGGGTGGGTCGCGTGCACGACTACTTGCGCGGTGCTCCCGACGGGGTGGCGGTTCTGGTGGCGGTTGAACTGTGTTCGCTCACCTATCCGGCCGTCAAGCCGACGGTGTCGAGTCTGGTCGGCACGGCGTTGTTCGGCGACGGCGCCGCCGCGGTGGTCGCCGTGGGCGACCGGCGCGCCGAAAAGGTGCGCACCGGCGGGCCGGAAATAGTCGACGCGCGCAGTCGCATGTACCCCGATTCGTTGCACATCATGGGCTGGGACGTCAGCTCCAACGGCCTGCAGCTGCGGCTTTCGCCCGACCTGCCGAACCTCATCGACCAGTACTTGCTTGACGACGTGGACGGCTTCTTGGCCGACCATCGCTTGACCCGGGATGACATCGGGGCGTGGGTGAGCCATCCTGGTGGTCCCAAAGTCATCAATGCGATCACCAACAGCCTCGGGCTGTCCCCGGAGGCGCTGGAGCTGACCTGGCGCTCGCTGGGCGAAATTGGCAATTTGTCCTCAGCCTCGGTGCTGCACATTCTGCGCGACACCATCGAAAAGCGTCCGCCCAGTGGTAGTCCGGGATTGATGATGGCGATGGGGCCCGGATTCTGCACAGAACTGGTGCTATTGCGCTGGCAGTAATTCCCTGATTTCGACGGTCAATCCGGGCTTAGGGGACAACGAGGCGAGATTTGCCGGCCGAATGCGCTGCGGGGGTAACTCCAGTGTCGTCCTGGCGATGAGTCGGGCGAGCATCACGGTCATTTCGGCGGTGGCCATGGCCGCACCGATACACCGATGCAACCCTCCGCTGAACGGGATGAACTCGTGCGGAGCCGGTTTGCGATAGTCGGGCCTTCCGGAGTCCCAGCGCTCTGGCCGGAATTCGGTTGCGTCTGGCCATATTTCGTCGAGACGGTGGGTGACGTAGGCGCTGAAGATGAGCATTCGTCCGGCACGGATGCGCTGTCCGTCGAACGACAGGTCACGCATTACCCGGCGGGCCGAGATCACCCCCGGCGAATAGAGCCGGAGCGTCTCCTGCACAACGCCGTTGAGATAGGTGAGCGCGGTGAGGTCTTGCGCCGTCGGTGCCCGCCCCCGGAGCACGCGGTCAATTTCGTCGGCCGCGGTCTCCCAGGCGCCCGGCAGAGTCAGCAGGCTGTAGGCCGCCCAGGCCAGCGCGCCACTGGTGGTTTCGTAGCCGGCGGTGATCAGGGAGATGATCGCATCACGGATCTCGTCATCGCTTAGCGCGTAGTCCTCTTCGCCGCGGCCGTTGATCAGCATGGTCATGAGGTGATCGTCCGGTCGAGGCTGCATTTTGGCGTCCGCGACCTGGGTGTCGATCAAGTCGTTGATGCGCTGCCGGGCCGCCATTGCTCGTCGCCAACGGGGAGTGGTCAGGCGCCGATGCAGTTGCGCCAACTGCGGGAGTTGATGGGTCAGATCCAGCAATGGTTGGAGTTGCTCGCCGAGAAAGTCGGCGTGGACGGCCAGGCGCTGGCCGAACAATGACTCGGCGGTGCTGCGCCGGACCGCCGAGCGGAGCTGTTGGTAGAGATCGAGTGGTTGTCCCGGGCGCCAACCGTCGATGACGCGGTCGATGTTGGCGGCCATGATGTGTACGTATTCCTGGATCTGCCGGTGCCGCAGCCCTGGAGCCACGACACTGCGTCGGCGACGGTGGTCGTCGCCGTCGCTGACAATGAGCGCCGTCGGGCCGTCTACGATCGCCAGGTTCTCGAAGGTCTCCCGCCAACTGAAGGCATCGGCGTTGGCGAAGACGAACTTATTCGCCTCGGCGCCAAGCAGATAGGTGTAGCCGTGTCGACCGACGCCGGCGTTCACCACGGGACCGCGGCGCCGGTAGGTGGCCAGTAGCGCTTCTCCGGGTCGGTAAGGCAGCGGGCTGTATGCGGTCATTCGAGCACCTCCGATAGGGCCAGCCACCGTTCCTCGGCCGCTGCAACATCGTCTTCGAGGGCCCGCAGCTCTTGGGTCAGCCGATTGATGCCGACGTGGTCAGACTGGTCATGAGCCGCGATTTCGTTGTGTTTGCGCTCGATTCGTTCGGCCAGCCGTGCCAGCTGACGATCGATCGCGGCCAATTCCTTCTCCGCTGCGCGCCGCTGAGCGCCAGACATGGCTTGCTGCTGCGGTGGTTTGGCCACTGCAGCGGCTCCGGGGGCGGCACCCGGCTTGTCTTTGTCGGCCAGGCGCAAGTATTCGTCGATGCCGCCGGGCAAGTGCCGTAGCCGCCCGTCCAGAACGGCGTACTGCTGGTCGGTGACGCGTTCAAGCAGATACCTGTCGTGGGAGACGACGATCAGCGTGCCCGCCCAGGAGTCCAGCAAGTCTTCGGTGGCGGTCAGCATGTCGGTGTCGACGTCGTTGGTCGGTTCGTCCAGCAGCAGCACGTTCGGTTCGGACAGCAAGGTGAGCATCAGCTGCAGCCGTCGCCGTTGACCACCAGACAGCTCGCGGACCCGTGCGGACAGCTGTCCGCGGCCGAAGCCGAGCCGCTCCAACAGCTGCGCCGGAGTCACCTCGCGTCCTTCGACCTCATAACCGCCGCGCAGCCCCGCCAGCACGTCGGCGATCCGGTCGTCGGCGATCGCGCTGAGCCGGTCGCCCTGCTGGTCGAGCACGGCCAATTGGACGGTCTTGCCGCGCTTGACGCGTCCCTTGGTGGGTTGCACGGTGCCGGCTATCAGGCCCAGCAGGGTGGATTTGCCGGCGCCGTTGGCCCCGACGATCCCGGTCCGTTCGCCTGGGGCGATGCGCCATTCGATGTCGCGCAGAACTTCGCGTCCGTCGAACGAGACGGACACGTCGAGGAGGTCGATGACATCCTTGCCGAGCCGGGCCGTCGCCAGCTTGGCCAGCTCGACGGTATTGCGCAAGGGTGGCACGTCGGCGATGAGCTGGTTGGCAGCCTCGATCCGGAACTTCGGTTTGGACGTCCGCGCCGGGGGACCGCGACGCAACCACGCCAGCTCTTTGCGCATCAGGTTCTGCCGCTTGGCTTCGGCCGCGGCGGCGATGCGGTCGCGCTCGACGCGCTGCAAGACGTACGCCGCGTACCCGCCTTCGAACGGTTCGACGATCCCGTCGTGCACCTCCCACGTGGTGGTGGCGACTTCGTCGAGGAACCAGCGGTCGTGGGTGACCAGCAGGAGGCCGCCGGTGTTGCGGGCCCAGCGTTGTCGCAGGTGGCCCGCCAGCCAGGTGATGCCCTCGATGTCGAGGTGGTTGGTGGGCTCGTCGAGGGCGATGACATCCCATTCGCCCACCAGCAGTTTGGCCAGCTGCACGCGTCGTCGCTGCCCCCCGCTGAGCGTGGCAACGGTTGCGTCCCAGGCGATGTCGGATACCAAGCCGGCGACGACGTCACGGATGCGGGCGTTGCCGGCCCACTGATGTTCGGGTTGGTCGCCGACCAGTGTCCAGCCGACGGTGTGTTCCGGGTCCAGGGTGTCCGCTTGGCTCAGCGCGCCCACCCGCAGGCCGCTTCGTCGAGTGACCCGGCCGGAGTCCGGTTGCACCTGGCCGGTGAGCAGGCCGAGCAAGCTCGACTTGCCGTCGCCGTTGCGGCCGACGATACCGATGCGGGCGCCGTCGTTGACCCCGAGCGTGAGCGACTCGAAGATCACCTGGGTCGGATAAGCCAGGTGTACGGCCTCGGCTCCGAGCAGGTGTGCCACGGGGCAAAACCTACCGGGGAACGCCAGGGCGCCGTTGAGGCCCCTGGCCAGGGCTCCAAGGATTTGTTGAGAATCCGTCAAGGGGTTGCGTCGAATCTTTCTCGGTCCGTCCCGGTCGCGTGGGCGACCTGTCAGACCCGTGAGAAAGGCAGCGCCGTGTGGACTCGGTTCTTGCTGATGTCCTGGTGGGAACGTGCCCTGACGGCGGCGAGCGTGAACGCCTCTCTCCACATCGTGGGCTGGTGTGCCAACGGTATGCCGGTCAATGCCGAACAGCCCTGGTGGGCACCGTTGATGGCGACGGCCGCGGCCATCCTGACGGGCGCTGTCGTGGTCACCGCGTTCACCGAACGATCGCACGCCCTCATGGTCAAGGCTCTCAGCGGCGTCGACCCGGCACGGCAAGCGACGGTCGTAGCGGCTGCGCTGAGCGGACCGGTCCCGAGTGATCCGAGCCTCCGCGATGCCGCTATCCAGGTCAACCAACGCCGGTTGCAGTCGGCCTTGCTGTGGCGAGCAATCTGGTCGGTGTTGCTGAGCGTCGAGGTGCTCGTATTGGTGGGAACGGTGTGGGCTGGACGAACGCCACTATGGGGTGGTCGGGACGCGATGTATCTCGCGGTTCATGTGGTGCTGACGCTGGCGGCCTGGCACACCTCGCTCGACGTCAGGCACCGTCTCCAAATGCTGAGGGCGCCTGTCCTGGCGTAATCGAAGCCTTACGCTTTGGCGCCATGTCGGCCCGCCCCGTCGGAGAACCGCTTTGCGCCTGACTGCAATTCGGATACCGAGCGCAACAGACTGGCGAACTCGAAGTCCATAGCTTCGGCCTCGCTGCGACCCCACTGATAGAGGGTCGACAGGCGGTCGGAGCGCAAGCAGTTCTGTGGCAACGCCGCAAGTTCGGCGGCTAGATCTTCTGCGGCCTCGCGGGCGGTACCGGTTGGCACAACGCGATTCGCCAGGCCGATGGCCAGCGCCTCGGCCGCGTCGACTGAGCGGCCGGTAAGGATGAGATCCATCGCCCGACTGTGCCCGATCAGCCGGGGTAGGCGAACCGTGCCGCCATCGATCAGCGGCAATCCCCAGCGTCGACAGAACACCCCGAACGTGGCGTCCTCCTCGACGACTCGTAGATCGCACCACACCGCCAGCTCTAGACCGCCGGCAACGGCATAGCCACTGACTGCTGCGATCACCGGTTTTGACAGGGTCATTCGGGTAGGACCCATCGGTCCTGGACCGGTTGGGTTGACTGGGTTGAAGTCACCGGTCTCGGCCCCTTTCAGATCCGCGCCGGAGCAGAAATTTCCGTGCTCCCCCCACAGCACAGCGACCGACGCGGAGTCGTCATTGTCGAACTCCTCGAACGCGGCGAACAGTGCAGATGCAGCAGATCCGTTGACCGCGTTACGGGCTTCCGGTCGGTTCATGATCACAGTCGTCACGGGTCCGCGCTTCTCGACCCGAACACCGCCACTTCCCTTGGTCTCAGTCGTCATGGCCACGATCTCGACGTTATCGGCACCGTCTGGGTTCTCGAACCAATTGCTCGACAACTGAAGTAGCGCTCTCCTGGGCGCAAACGCCACTGATCGAACGACCCCTTGCCTAATGGCAAGCGGCCCAAAGGTGATGTGCCATGATGTTCACGCTGGTCAAGGCCAAGTCTGAGCACTCAGGAGCAGCTGTGGATCTCAATTTGTCGATGGTGACACGCCCGGTAGAGCGGTTGGTTGCCACAGCCCAGAACGGTCTAGAGGTGCTGCGGTTGGGCGGGTTGGAAACCGGCAGTGTCCCGTCGCCCTCGCAGATCGTCGAGAGCGTTCCGATGTACAAGCTGCGGCGATACTTCCCACCGGACAACCGGCCCGGCCAGCCGCCCGTCGGCCCGCCGGTGCTGATGGTGCATCCGATGATGATGTCGGCCGACATGTGGGATGTGACCCGCGAGGACGGCGCGGTCGGCATCTTGCATGCGCGCGGACTGGACACCTGGGTCATCGACTTCGGCTCACCCGACAAGGTCGAGGGCGGCATGCGCCGCAACCTGGCCGACCACATCGTCGCACTCAGTCAGGCCATCGACACGGTGAACGAGGTCACCGGTCGCGACGTCCACCTCGTCGGTTATTCCCAAGGCGGGATGTGGTGCTACCAGGTTGGCGCGTACCGGCGTTCCAAGGCGCTGGCCAGCATCGTGGCGTTCGGCTCCCCGGTGGACACCTTGGCGGCGCTTCCGATGGGCCTGCCGCCGAACATGGCCCCGGCGATCGCCGACTTCATGGCCGACCACGTGTTCAACCGCATCAGCATCCCGAGCTGGTTGGCGCGCACCGGTTTTCAGATGATGGACCCGCTCAAGACCGCCAAGGCCCGGGTCGACTTCGTCCGCCAACTACATGACCGCGAGGCTCTGCTGCCCCGCGAACAGCAGCGCCGATTTCTCGAGCGTGAAGGCTGGATCGCCTGGTCTGGCCCCGCAATCTCGGAGCTACTCAAGCAATTCATCGCCCACAACCGCATGATGACCGGCGGCTTCGCCATCAATGGGCAAATGGTGACACTCACCGACATCACCTGCCCGATTCTGGCCTTCGTCGGCGAGGTCGACGACATCGGCCAGCCGGCGGCGGTGCGTGGCATCAAGCGCGCCGCGCCGAACGCCGAGGTTTACGAATGTTCCATCAGGACTGGGCATTTCGGTCTCGTCGTGGGATCCAGGGCAGCACGGGAAAGTTGGCCGACCGTGGCGGAGTGGGTGCGCTGGATCGAGGGCAAGGGCGACAAGCCGGCGCAGATCAGCCCCATGGTCGAACAGTCGGTCGAGCACAGCGACAGTGGCGTCGCGCTTAGCTCACGCCTCGCCCATGGCTTGGGGGAGGTCTCCGAGGCCGCGTTGGCCGCCGCCCGCGGCGCCGCGGACGCGGTCGTCGCCGCCAACAAATCCGTCCGCACCCTGGCCGTCGAAACCGCCCGCACCCTGCCGCGCTTGGCCCGGCTAGGACAGCTCAACGACCACACCCGCATCTCGCTGGGCCGCATCATCGATGAGCAGGCCCGCGACCATCCGCAGGGCGAATTCCTGTTGTTCGACGGCCGCGTGCACACCTATGAAGCGGTGAACCGACGGATAAACAACGTCGTTCGCGGCCTCATCGAAGTCGGAGTGCGGCAGGGCGACCGGGTAGGCATCCTGATGGAAACCCGGCCCAGCGCGCTCGTGGCGATCGCGGCGTTGTCCCGGTTGGGGGCCGTCGCCGTGGTAATGCGCCCGGACGTCGATCTGGCCGAATCTTTCCGGCTGGGGCGCGTGACCGAAATCCTCACCGACCCAACGAATCTCGAAGCAGCGCGCACGCTGCCGGGGCAGGTGTTGGTGCTGGGCGGCGGTGAGTCCCGTGATCTGGATCTGCCGGAAGATGCCTTGCAAACAGGCCAAGTCATCGACATGGAGAAGATCGATCCGGACGCCGTCGAGCTGCCCGCCTGGTATCGGCCCAACCCGGGGTTGGCGCGCGACCTGGCGGCCATCGCATTCACCGCGGCCAGCGGTGAGTTGGTAGCCAAGCAGATCACCAACTACCGGTGGGCGGTGTCCGCGTTCGGAACGGCCTCGACGGCTTCGCTCGACCGCAAAGACACCGTGTATTGCCTGACGCCGCTACACCACGAGGCCGCATTGCTGGTGAACCTGGGTGCCGCGGTCGTCGGTGGCACCCGTATCGCACTGTCCCGCGGACTGAAGCCGGAGCGTTTCGTCCAGGAGATTCGGCAGTACGGAGTCACGGTCGTGTCCTACACCTGGGCGATGATGCGGGAGGTGGTCGACGACCCAGACTTCGCGTTGCACGGTAACCACCCCGTGCGGCTGTTCATCGGCTCGGGCATGCCAACCGGGCTGTGGGAGCGCGTCGTTGACGCTTTCGCGCCGGCGCATGTCGTCGAATTCTTCGCCACCACCGACGGGCTGGCGGTGCTGGCCAACGTGTCCGGCGCCAAGGTCGGCAGCAAGGGCCGCCCGCTGCCGGGCGCCGGCCGCGTCGAACTGGGTGCCTACGACGCCGAACACGACCTGATCCTGGAGGATGAGCGGGGTTACGTTCAGGTGGCCGACGCCTACCAGGTCGGGGTCTTGCTGGCTCAGTCGCGCGGACCGATCGATCCCACTGCGTCGGTCAAGCGTGGCGTCTTCGCTCCGGGCGACACCTGGATTTCTACCGAGTACCTGTTCTACCGCGACGAGGACGGGGACTACTGGTTGGTCGGCCGGCGCGGCTTGGAGGTCCACACCGCGCGAGGGATCGTCTACCCTGACCCGGTCAACGACGCGTTCGGCCGGGTCAACGGCGTCGACCTGGCATCGACCTACGGCGTCACGGTGAATGGCCAAGATGTCGCGGTTTCGGCGGTGACGCTGTGCCAGGGTGCGACCGTCACGGCCGCCGACCTGACCGAGGCGGTCAGCAAGATCCCGGTGGGTTTGGGCCCGGATGTCGTGCACGTGGTGCCCGAACTGCCACTGAGCCCCACGACCTACCGCCCCGTTGTCAGCGCCCTACGCGCGGCGGGCCTGCCGAAGCCGGGACGCCAGGTGTGGCACTTCGACTCTGCCAGCAAGGAATTCCGGCGTATGACGCCGGCCGTGCGCAGCGAGTTGAGCAAGAAGCACGAGCACAGCGATGCTTGACCAGACGCTGCTGGACATTCTGGTGTGCCCGCAAGACCGCGGTCCGCTACTGCTGGTTGCTGACGATGGCGGGGAGCTGCTGTACAACCCGCGGTTGCGGCGTGCCTACCGCATCGAGGACGGCATCCCGGTCTTGCTGATCGACGAGGCCCGGGATGTCGACGAAGAGGAGCACGCGCTGCTTATCGCGCGAGGTCCGGCAGCTCCCCAGTGAGGTAGCGCTGCAGGTTCGGTGCGATCGTCCGGGCGATCTGGTCGGTGGGCAGCGACGCGAACGGCTCGATCTTGACGATGTAGCGCGCCATGACCACGCCCATCAATTGCGAGGCGACGAACTGGGTGCGGATCCTGCCGCTGCCCGGGGGATCGTCGACCCGTGAACCCACTTCCGTACCGATCACGTCTTGCAGAAACGTGCGCGCCAAGGCCACTTCGTCGCCCGCGATGAGCGAGCGCAGGGTGGCGATCAGCCCGGCGCCCAACTCGGAGTCCCAGAGCGGCAGCAATATCGACGACAACCGATACCCGAGGTCCTCGACCGGGGTGTCTCTCAACTGGTCGATGACCTGCATAGGATCGATCGGTAGATGGATCGCGGCGGCGAACAGTTGCTGTTTGGTGCCGAAGTAGTGATGTACCAGCGCGGCGTCGACCCCGGCCTTGGCCGCCACCGCCCGGATCGAAGTTCGATCAATGCCGTTGAGCGCGAACAGGTCCCGCGCGCAGGCCAGGATTCGCTCCCGGGTGTCCGAGCTTCCGGCGGGTCGCCCTGGCCGGCGTGGAGCCATTAAGGCGTCCGCCTGTGCAACGTCGCCGCGGCCAGGCACATCGCCGCGAGCGCGAACCCCGTCACAACGACCATGTCGCGCACTGCCGTATAGGTCAGTTCCGGATGCGCGGCCACCTGCTGCAACGCTTCGAGTGCGTAGCTGGCCGGCATGACATTGCTGATCCACTCGAGCCAATCCGGCATCGCCGCGCGCGGAACGATGACTCCGGCCAACAGCAATTGCGGCACGATCACCACGGGCATGAATTGTACGGCTTGGAATTCGCTGCGCGCGAACGCACTGCACAGCAGGCCCAGACCCACACCCAGAACCGCGTTGATGATCGCAATCACGAACACCCAGAACGGGTTTCCCTCGGTGGTGAATCCGAGGAACCAGAACGACACCAGGCACGCCAAGGTAGCTTGGGCCGCCGCCGCGATCGAAAACGCGGTTCCGTACGCCGCCAGCAGATCGAGTCGGCGCAGCGGGGTGGTCAGGATGCGCTCCAAGGTGCCCGAGGCGCGCTCACGCTGCATGGTTATCGAGGTGATCAGAAACATCAGCAACAGCGGGAAGAGGCCCAGCAGAATCAAGCACGCCCCGTTGAACGGTGTCGGGGCGCCGGGGCGGTGCGGCGCGTTTTGGAACATGAAGTACATCAGCGTGATGATCGCGCTCGGCACCACCAGGATCATGGCCACGCTGCGGTGATCGGCGCCCAACTGCCGCAAGATCCGCACCGTGGTCGCGGTATATCCCTTGAGGCCTAACTTGCCCTGGGACCGGCCTTTGCTTGCAGCGCGGTGCTGCGCCGAATGATGGACAGAAACGCTTCCTCCAGTGACGTGCATCCCGTTTCCTCTCTCAATCGGTCTGGCGTGGTGTGGGCAACCAGGTGCCCCTCACGCATCAGCAGCAGATCCCCGCAGTGGTCGGCCTCGTCCATCACGTGGCTGGAGACCAGCAGCGTGGTGCCGCCGTCGGCAAGCTCGCTGAACTGTTCCCAAAGATCAACGCGCAGTATGGGATCCAGTCCTACCGTCGGCTCGTCGAGCACCAGCAGGGCCGGCCGGCACACCAGCGCGCACGCCAGCGACACCCGGGTGCGCTGACCGCCGGAGAGGTTGCCGCAGTAGGCGGTTCGATGGTCCGACAGGCCCACCCGGTCGATGGCCTCGTCGGCGGTCGAACCGTCGAATCCGTACAGCGCGGCGATATAGCGGACGTTGTCGATGATCCGCAGGTCGTCATAGATCGCCGGATCCTGCGGCAGATATCCGACTTGGCGACGCAGCGCCGCGGACCCTGCCGGGTGTCCCAGCACGGTGACGTTTCCCGAGGCAATCACCTGGGTGCCGACGATGCTGCGCATCAACGTGGTCTTGCCGCACCCGGAGGGTCCGAGCAGTCCGGTGATGGCACCGGCGGCGATGTCGACGGAAAGGTCATGCAGCGCAGTGCGTTTGCCGCGAATCACCCGCAAGTGCTCAATGCGGACGGCTGGCTGTGTGATGCCTGCCATAAATTCATCGCGTGATGAAGTCATCATATGATGAATAATCCGCCCCCATCTCCGGCGTGTCAAGGGCCCGGGCAGAATCGGTCCGGTGAGCGCTGAGCAGCTGCTGGTGGACCCGGTCGAGGCCGCGCACCGACTGCTGGGCGCGACCATCACCGCACGCGGGGTCAGCGGGACCATCGTCGAGGTCGAGGCGTACGGGGGAGTGCCGGACGGTCCGTGGCCGGACGCGGCGGCGCATTCCTACCGCGGTCTAAGTGGGCGCAACGGTGTCATGTTCGGGCCACCCGGGCGCCTGTACACCTACCGCAGCCACGGCATTCACGTCTGCGCCAATGTTGCCTGCGGACCGGACGGCACCGCCGCGGCCGTCCTGCTGCGGGCCTGCGCCATCGACAACGGATTGGAGGTCGCCCGCGCCCGGCGCGGCGAGTTGGTGCGTACCGCTGCGCTCGCACGCGGCCCCGGCAACCTATGCTCCGCGCTGGGGATCACCATGGACGACAACGGAATCGACTTGTTTGATCCGGATAGCCCGGTGCAGATCAGATTGAACGACCCGCTGCCGGCGGTTGCCGGTCCGCGGGTCGGGGTCAGCCAGGCCGCCGACCGGCCGTGGCGATTGTGGGTTGCCGACCGGCCGGAAGTGTCGGCCTACCGGCGCAGCCCGCGTGCGCCCGTGCTGGGTGCCAGCGACTGAGGGACGGATCAAACGTCGACGGTGTCGGCGCCGGCGGTGGCGCGATAGGCGGGATCGAGACGCCGTACGACGAAGAGGAACGTCAGTGCAATGAGCGGAGCGAGCAGGCCGTAAATGGCGGCGGGGGTGGCCATCTCAGCGCTGTTCAGTAGTTGGGGGCTCAGGGCTATGCCGATCGCCACCACGGCGTTGTGCAGTCCGATCTCCAGGCTGATGGCGATGGACTGACGCGGAGCGAGGCGCATCCAGCGCGGGGCCAGATAACCGACCGTCAGGCTGACCGCACAGAACAACACCACTGCCGCGCTGAGCACACCGAAATGCTCCCCGACGGTCGTCTGACCGCGAGCCAGACCCGCGCCTACGGCAACCACCAGCAGCAGCGCCGCGATGACCTTGACCGGGGTTTGCGCCCGCCGAGCCAGGTCGGGAAAGCGATGGCGTATCGCAACGCCGATCGCGGTCGGTATCAGCACCAGCGCAAAGACGCTGAAGAACTTGTCGAACTGCAGTGGGATCAGCCGGGACTGGTCCAGGAACCAGTGCATGGAGAACGCCAGGATCGCCGGGATGGCGAAGATGGACAGGACGGCATTGATGGCGGTCAACGTCAGATTGAGCGCCAGGTCGCCGTTGGCCAGGTGGCTGAGGACGTTGGCCAGCATGCCGCCCGGGGTGGCCGCCATGAGCATCAGCCCTACGGCCAGCTCCGGCGGCAGATGCAAAGCCTCGGCGATCAGCAGGCATAGCGACGGAAGCAGCAGCGCCTGACAGATCAACGCGACCAGGAGTGGGCGCCGCAAAGTGGCGGCTCGCCGGAAGTCGGCGACCGTCAGCGTCAGCCCCAGGGCGAGCATCACCGCGACGACGACCAGCGGGAAAAAGCGGTTGTCCATAACGGTTCGAGAGTTTATGGGCGCCGACCTGTGCCCGCGCCGCGATGAGCCGGGGCGCTGGACTAAACGCCCGGTTCCCACCCGCAATTCGGCTCGAATCTCGCTGAGCGAATGGCCAGGTCCACGGCCACCTACGCGCCTGACTAGCCGCCTGACCCGAGCCGTCCGCAACCATCCTGGAAGACTCTCTGCCATGGGTAGGGAGTCTTCAGGGATCCTCGACGAGCTGGAATGGCGCGGATTGATCGCGCAATCCACCGACCTCGATGCTCTGGCCGCCGAGACGCAGCGCGGCCCGATCACCGTCTATGCCGGTTTCGACCCGACCGCGGCCAGCCTGCACGCGGGGCATCTGGTCCCGCTGCTCGCCTTGCGGCGTTTCCAGCGCGCTGGACACCGCCCCATCGTGTTGGCGGGCGGTGCCACCGGGATGATCGGCGACCCACGCGAGGTAGGCGAGCGCACCCTGAACGAAGCCGACGTCGTCGCCGAATGGACCGAGCGGATCCGCGGGCAGCTGGAGCGGTTCGTCGACTTCGACGACACGGGTAAGTCCGGGACAGGCGCGATCGTCGAGAACAACCTCGAGTGGACCGCCGCCATGTCGGCCATCGAATTCCTGCGCGACATCGGCAAGCACTTTTCGGTCAACGTGATGCTGGATCGCGACACCATCAAGCGGCGTCTCGAAGGCGAGGGCATCTCCTACACCGAGTTCAGCTACATGCTGTTGCAGGCCAACGACTACGTCGAGTTGCACCGTCGGCACAACTGCACGCTGCAAATCGGCGGTTCGGACCAGTGGGGCAACATCATCGCCGGGGTGCGGTTGGTGCGTCAAAAGCACGGCGCGGCAGTGCATGCGCTCACCGTCCCGTTGGTGACCGCGGCCGACGGCACCAAGTTCGGCAAGTCGACCGGCGGCGGCAACCTGTGGCTGGATCCGGAGCTGACCAGCCCGTACGCCTGGTATCAGTACTTCATCAATACCGCCGACGCGGACGTGATCCGGTACCTGCGCTGGTTCACCTTTCTTTCGGCCGATGAACTCGCCGAGTTGGAGCAGGCGACGGCGGAGCGTCCCCAACAGCGCGCCGCGCAACGCCGCCTCGCCACCGAGCTCACCGTCTTGGTGCACGGCGAGGCCGCCGCACAAGCGGTTGAGCACGCCAGCCGGGCGCTGTTCGGCCAAGGTGACTTGGACCGCCTCGATGAGGCGACTTTGGCTGCGGCACTGCGCGAAACGACGGTCGCCGAAATCCAGCCCGGTGGCCCGGACGGGATCGTCGACCTGTTGGTCGCTACCGGACTGTCAGCCAGCAAGGGCGCGGCGCGACGTACCATCGCCGAAGGTGGCGTGTCGGTCAACAACATTCGCGTCGACAGTGACGAATGGACCCCGCAGCCAACGGATTTCCTACACGGCCGCTGGCTGGTGCTACGCCGCGGCAAGCGGAATATCGCCGGGGTGGAAAAGCAGTAGGCAAGCGCGACGGGCGTTAGAGGGCAAACATTTACCTCACTGTGCCGCGAATGTGACTCTTGTTCGCCACTGTTGTCACGATGACCACCGTGCCGTCAGATCGCAAGACACGGACCACTCGAGCCCGGCAGGCCTCGATGCTTCTCGCGTTGACCGCCAGCGTGTTTGGCACCGCGGGCAGCTGTGCGGCACCGATTCAGGCCGACATCATGGGCAACGCATTCCTCGCGGCTTTGAACAATGCCGGCATCTCCTACGGTCAACCGGTCAGCACGACGGCCCTCGGTAGCTCGGTGTGCCCGATGGCGATGCAGCCGAACGGATCCTTCGATGCGATCGCTGACAATTTGTCGGCCGGCAGCGGTATGTCGCCGCAGACGGCAAGGTCGTTCACCATCGTCGCCATCGCGACGTACTGCCCAGCGCTGCTGACACCGCTGCTGCCCGACCGGCTGCAGGCTTAGCCAGGCCTAGCCCCCACCCACGCGTCGACAGGGATACCCGTAACCTCATCTAAGTGGTCGACGACAGGCATAGTCGCGGGGGCGAGCGACCGCGGCGGCCGGCGTCAGGAGGGTCGGCGCGCGGCGGTCGGAACAATGGTTCTTGGTCCGGTCCGGGCCGGGCGCGTCCCGCTCAGCCCAGGGGCGGCCCGGACGACGGCAAGCGTCCCCTCGAGCCGGGCCCGCCAATCCCAGACGGCATCGAGGCAAAGCAGCTGTCGCCGGAGATCCGGCGCGAACTGAGCACCTTGGACCGTGCCACGGCCGACGCCGTGGCGCGGCATTTGGTTGCCGCGGGTCACTTGCTCGACGAAGACCCCCAAACCGCTCTCAGTCACGCGCGTGCGGCCCGGGCGCGATCGAGCCGGATCGCCGCCATTCGCGAAGCCGTCGGAATCGCCGCCTACCACTGCGGCGACTGGTCCCAGGCGCTGGCCGAACTGCGGGCCGCCCGCAGGATGGGCAGCAAATCCTCGTTGCTCGCGCTCATTGCCGACTGCGAACGCGGCCTCGGCCGGCCCGAGCGTGCGATCGAACTGGCCCGGGGCGCCGAAGCTGCCGAACTCAGCGGCGACGACGCCGACGAGTTGCGCATCGTGGCCGCCGGTGCACGCGCCGACCTCGGACAGCTGGAGCAGGCACTGACGGTGCTGTCGACACCGCAGCTCGACCCCGCCCGTACCGGTTCGACCGCGGCACGGCTGTTCTACGCCTACGCCGAAACACTGCTCGCCCTGGGCCGCGACGACGAGGCGCTGCAGTGGTTCCTGCGATCCGCCGCTGCCGACACCGAAGGCGTGACCGACGCCGAAGACCGCGTCGGAGAGCTCGGCTGAATGGGAACCATTGCGCAGCAATATGATTGCTTGCTGATCGATCTGGACGGAACGGTGTTCCGCGGGCGTCGGCCCACCGATGGCGCGGTCGAAGTGCTCGACGAGGTACAAAGCCGCAAGCTGTTCGTCACCAACAACGCCTCCCGTAGCGCCGACGAAGTCGCCGACCATCTGCGCGAGCTCGGCTTCGCCGTAACCGCCGACGACGTGGTCACCAGCGCCCAGAGCGCCGCCCGCCTGCTCGCCGATCGGGTGCCACCGGGTTCGAAAGTGTTGATCGTCGGCACCGACGCGCTGGCCGGCGAGATCAGCGCGGTCGGGCTGCAGCCGGTACGCAAGTACGACGACGACCCCGTTGCCGTCGTTCAGGGTCTGTCGATGACGCTGGGTTGGCCGGATCTCGCGGAAGCGGCGTTGGCCATTCGGGCCGGTGCGCTGTGGGTGGCGGCCAACGTGGACCCGACCCTGCCCACCGAGCGAGGTTTGTTGCCCGGCAACGGATCTCTGGTCGCCGCGCTGCGCGCCGCCACGGGCGCCGAGCCAGAAGTAGCCGGCAAGCCCGCGCCGCAACTCATGAACGACGCGGTGGGCCGCGGTGACTTCAGAGCGCCGCTGGTGGTCGGCGACCGCCTGGACACCGACATCGAGGGCGCCAACAACGCGGGATTGCCGAGTCTGATGGTGCTGAGCGGGGTGAATACCGCGCGCGACGCCGTCTACGCCGAACCGATTCGGCGGCCCACCTACATCGCTCACGATCTGCGCTGCCTGCGTAAGGACGGCGACCTCCTCAAGGTGGGTCCGCAGCCGGGCTGGCGGGTAGAGGTCGACTCCGGAGCGGTGCGGGTGCGCGCGGACGGAGAGCGGCCTGGCGATGACCTGTCGGTGGTGCGTGCGGTTGCCAGCGCGGTATGGGGCGCGCAGCTGGACGGCGAGTCATTCACCGTCGAGGCAGGCGACGCGCAGGCCCGCGAAGTCCTGCAACGCTGGTCGCTGCTGCATGACACGTAGTCGGTGACTACCGTATGAATCCAATGACTATCGATCCTGATCAGATTCGCGCCGAAATCGAGGCGTTGGTTGCCCAGTTGCCGGAGGTGGCGGACGCCCCGAACGGCCCCTCGCTTGCCGAGCTCGAAGACATCGCACGACGCCTCTCCGAGGCGCACGACGTGTTGCTGCAAGCCCTGGAATCCGCGGAGAAAGGCTGAGTGCCTGCATGGCACGGCGTGCCCGCGTCGACGCCGAGCTGGTTCGGCGGGGACTGGCGCGATCCCGTCAGCAGGCCGCGGAGTTGATCGGCGCCGGCAAGGTCCGCATCGACGGTCTGCCGGCGGTCAAGCCCGCGACCGCGGTGGACGTCACCGCGGCCCTGACCGTCATCACCGACGGGGAACGCAGCTGGGTCTCGCGGGGAGCGCACAAGCTCATCGGAGCGCTGGATGCCTTCGCGGTCCCGGTGGCCGGTCGGCGGTGCCTGGATGCGGGCGCCTCCACCGGAGGATTCACCGAGGTGCTGCTCGACCGTGGCGCGGCCCAGGTGGTCGCCGCCGACGTCGGGTACGGCCAACTGGCGTGGTCGCTGCGCAACGATCCGCGCGTCGTGGTGGTCGAGCGGACCAACGCGCGAGACCTGGTACCGGAGGCCATCGGCGGACCGGTCGATCTGGTGGTGGCCGACCTGTCCTTCATCTCGTTGGCCACCGTGTTGCCCGCGCTGGTTGGCTGCGCTTTGCCGGACGCCGATATCGTTCCCATGGTGAAACCGCAGTTTGAAGTCGGTAAAGGCCAGGTCGGCCCGGGTGGGGTGGTCCACGACCCGGCGCTGCGCGCTGACGCGGTGCTCGCGGTGGCCCATCGCGCGACAGATCTGGGCTGGCACACTGTCGGGGTGACGGCGAGCCCGTTGCCCGGCCCGTCGGGCAACGTCGAATACTTCCTGTGGTTGCGCGCCCAGACCGATCGTGGCCTCGCTGGCGATGATCTGACGGAGGCCGTCGCGCGGGCTGTCCGGGAGGGGCCGCAGTGACCGCAGAGCGGAACGTCCTTCTGGTGGTGCACACCGGGCGAGACGAGGCGACCGAGACGGCGCGCCGGGTGGAGAAAGTGCTGAGCGACAACGGCATTGGCTTGCGTGCGCTATCCGCCGAAGCGGTCGACCGGGGACCGCTGCAGCTGAACCCGGAGGACATGCGGGTGCTGGGCGTCAACATCGAGGTTGTCGCCGAGCCACACGCCGCCGAAGGTTGTGAACTGGTCATGGTTCTCGGTGGCGACGGGACCTTCCTGCGGGCCGCAGAGCTGGCACGCAACGCCGACATCCCCGTGTTGGGGGTCAACCTGGGCCGCATCGGGTTCCTCGCCGAAGCCGAGGCCGAACACATCGACGCGGTGCTCGAGCATGTCGTCGCGCGTGATTACCGGGTGGAAGACCGGCTGACTCTGGACGTGGCGGTTTGTCAGCAGGGCGCCGTCATCCAACGGGGATGGGCACTGAACGAAGCGAGCCTGGAGAAGGGTCCGCGACTGGGTGTGCTGGGGGTCGTGATCGAGATCGACGGTCGGCCCGTGTCGACCTTCGGCTGCGATGGGGTGCTGGTGTCCACGCCGACCGGATCCACCGCGTACGCGTTCTCGGCGGGCGGTCCGGTGCTGTGGCCCGATCTTGAGGCAATCCTGGTGGTACCCAACAACGCTCACGCACTCTTCGGCCGACCGATGGTGACCAGCCCGGATGCGTGCATAGCCATCGAGATCGAGGCGGAGGGACACGACGCCCTGCTGTTCTGCGACGGGCGCCGCGAAATGCTGGTGCCGGCCGGCAGCCGGGTCGAGATCACTCGTTCCGCCACACCGGTGAAATGGGCCAGGCTGGACAGCGCGCCGTTCACCGACCGCCTGGTGCGAAAATTCCGGTTGCCCGTGACAGGTTGGCGTGGGAAGTAACCGTTGCTTACCGAGATTCGCATCGAGTCGCTGGGTGCCATCAGCGTCGCGACCGCCGAGTTCGGCCGCGGCCTGACCGTACTGACCGGCGAGACCGGTACCGGCAAGACCATGGTGGTGACCAGCCTGCATCTGCTCGGCGGAGCCCGTGCCGACGCCACCCGCGTGCGATCCGGCGCCGAGCGCGCTGTCGTCGAAGGCCGTTTCACCACCACGGATCTCGACGATGCAACGGCCGCACAACTGGACGCCATCCTGGATTCGTCGGGAGCCGAGCGTGACGAGGACGGCAGCGTGATCGCGCTGCGTTCGGTCAGCCGCGACGGACCGTCTCGCGCCTACCTCGGCGGGCGCAGTGTGCCCGCCAAGTCGCTGAGCGGCTTCACCAACGAACTGCTCACCCTGCACGGCCAGAACGACCAGCTGCGACTGATGCGGCCCGACGAGCAGCGCGGCGCGCTGGACCGGTTCGCGGGTGCCGCGCCCGCCCTGGAGCGGTACCGCAAGCTGCGCGACGAGTGGCTGTCGGCGCGGCGCGACCTCACCGACCGCCGCAACCGCGCCCGGGAACTCGCTCAAGAAGCGGATCGGTTGAAATTCGCGCTGAACGAGATCGACACCGTCGACCCCCAACCGGGCGAGGACGACGCGCTGGTCAACGACATCGTTCGGCTCTCGGAACTGGACGCGTTGCGCGAAGCCGCGCTCGGGGCACGGGCGGCGTTGAGCGGCAGCACCGACGACGGGGAGGGATTCGGGGCCGCCGACTGGCTGGGACGGGCCCGGACCGCGCTGGAATCCACGGACGACACCACCCTGCAGGCATTGGCCGCACAGATCGGCGAGGCACTCACCATGGTCGTCGACGCCGCCGCCGAACTGGGCGACTATCTGGACGGATTGCCGGCCGATGCCAGCTCGCTGGACGCCAAACTGGCTCGCCAGGCTGAGCTGCGCACGCTGACCCGCAAGTACGCCGCCGACATCGACGGGGTGTTGCGCTGGGCGGAAGAAGCACGCGCGAAGCTGGCGCAGCTCGACGTCTCCGAGGAGGGATTGGCGGCCCTCGAACGCCGCGCCGACGAACTTGCCGGCAAGGTGGCCCAGGCCGCGGTCGATCTGAGCAAGATCCGGCGCAAGGCCGCCAAGCGGTTGGCCAAAGAGGTGACCGCGGAGCTCGCCGGACTGGCCATGGCCGACGCCGAGTTCACCATCGGCGTCACCGCAGACACCGCGGACCAGGACGATCCCGCCGCCCTTCGGCTGCCCACTGGTGAGCTGGTCCGCGCCGGCGGCGACGGCATCGACCAGGTCGAGTTCGGTTTCGCAGCGCACCGCGGGATGACGGTGTTGCCGCTGGCCAAGAGCGCCTCGGGCGGCGAGCTGTCCCGGGTGATGCTGGCGTTGGAGGTGGTCCTCGCCACCTCCGGGTTGGTGGCCAGCGGCACCACCATGGTGTTCGACGAGGTGGACGCCGGCGTCGGCGGGTGGGCCGCCGTGCAGATCGGGCGGCGGCTGGCGCGGCTGGCCCGCACCCACCAGGTCATCGTCGTCACGCACTTGCCCCAGGTAGCCGCCTACGCCGATGTCCACTTGATGGTGCACAGCACGGGTCGCAACGGTGCCAGCGGCGTCCGGCGCCTGACCGATGACGACCGGGTGGCGGAGTTGGCCCGCATGCTGGCCGGCCTCGGTGAGTCCGACAGCGGCCGCGCCCACGCCCGCGAACTTCTCGACGCCGCCCAGCGCGACGAGATCTGAATTTCCTGTCCGGCGAGCGTGCGTGTCTGTACACGGCACGCCGCCGAACCCCGTACAACCGCGCACGCTCGCCGTGGGGCAATTGTTACGAAAGTGACGCTATGCAACTAATGGTGCAGATGTTACGGCGCGCCTCCACGATCCGCGCGCGCTTCGCGGACAGAATCCCCCCATGAAGATGTCAGGGCTGCTCACTCGCAATACGGCACGGCCGGGACTGGTCGGCACCGCCCGGGTCGACAAGAACATCGACCGACTCCTGCGCCGGGTATGTCCCGGCGACATCGTCGTGCTCGACATTCTGGACCTGGACCGGATCACCGCGGACGCCCTGGTGGAAGCCGACATTGCCGCCGTCGTCAACGCGTCGCCGTCGGTGTCGGGCCGCTACCCCAACCTCGGTCCGGAGGTCCTGGTCAACAACGGCGTCACGCTGATCGACGAGACCGGCCCCGAAATCTTCAAGAAGGTCAAGGACGGGGCGAAGATCCGCCTGTACGAGGGCGGTGTGTACTCCGGCGATCGCCGGCTGATCCGCGGCATCGAACGCACCGACCACGACATCGCCGACCTGATGCGCGAGGCCAAGAGCGGACTGGCCGCCCACCTGGAGGCCTTCGCCGGCAACACAATCGAGTTCATCCGCAGCGAAAGCCCTCTGCTGATCGACGGGATCGGCATCCCCGACATCGATGTGGACATGCGCCGTCGGCACGTGGTGATCGTCTCCGAAGAGCCCACTGCCGCCGAGGATCTCAAGGCGCTCAAGCCGTTCATCAAGGAATACCAACCGGTGTTGGTCGGCGTGGGTGTCGGCGCGGACGTGTTGCGCAAGGCCGGTTACCGACCCCAGTTGATCGTCGGAGACCCAGACCAGATCAGCACCGAGGTGCTCAAGTGCGGTGCGCAGGTGGTGTTGCCCGCCGACGCCGACGGCCACGCGCCCGGCCTGGAACGCATCCAGGACCTGGGCGTGGGGGCGATGACCTTCCCAGCCGCCGGATCGGCGACCGATCTGGCGCTGCTGTTGGCCGACCACCACGGCGCGGCGCTTCTCGTCACCGCCGGTCACACCGCCAACATCGAGACGTTCTTCGACCGGACCAAGACGCAGAGCAACCCGTCGACCTTCCTCACCAGACTGCGGGTGGGGGAGAAGTTGGTGGACGCCAAGGCCGTGGCGACCCTGTACCGCAACCACATCTCGGCCGGTGCGATCGCGCTGCTGGCGCTGACCATGCTGATCGCCATCATCGTCGTGCTGTGGGTGTCTCGCACCGACTCGGTGGTCCTGCACTGGATCATTGACTACTGGAACCGCTTCACTCTCTGGGTGCAGCACCTGGTTTCGTAGCCCCGCTAAGAACGGTGATTTCATGATCTCGCTACGCCACCACGTCATCTCGTTGGCAGCCGTCTTCTTGGCGCTGACCATCGGAGTCGTTCTCGGTTCCGGCTTCTTCTCGGACACCGTGCTTTCCACCCTGCGTAACGAGAAACGTGACCTGGCAAGCCAGATCAGCGGACTCACCGACCAGAAGAACCAGCTGAACGAAAAGCTGAGCGCGGCAAACACTTTCGATACCCAAGTGGTGGGTCGGACGGTGCACGACGCATTGGCCGGCAAGACGGTGGTCATCTTCCGAACCCCCGATGCCAAAGATGACGACGTCGCGGCCGTGTCGAAGATCGTGGGACAGGCCGGCGGCGCGGTCACCGGGACGGTGTCCCTGACCCAGGAGTTCGTCGAAGCCAACTCGGGGGAGAAGCTGCGGTCGGTGGTGAACTCGTCCATCTTGCCCGCCGGTAGCCAATTGAGCACCAAGCTTGTCGACCAGGGCTCACAGGCCGGCGACCTGCTGGGCATCGCCTTGCTGGTCAACACCAAGCCGGATGCGCCGCCCGTCCCGGCGGTCGACGCCACCCAGCGCGACACGGTGCTGGCTGCGCTGCGGGAAACCGGGTTCATCACCTATCAGCCCGGCGATCACATGGACTCGGCCAACGCCGCGATCGTCGTGACCGGCGGGGCGCTGCCGGCTGACGCGGGAAACCAGGGGGTCAGCGTGGCACGATTCGCCGCCGCGCTCGCGCCGCACGGCTCCGGCACGGTGCTCGCCGGCCGGGAGGGCTCGGCGACGGGGAGTGCCGCCGTCGCCGTGGCCCGCGCCGACTCCGGTATGGCGGCCGCCATCAGCACCGTCGACGACGTCGACGCCGCGCCCGGTCGCATCACCGCGATCCTGGCCCTGCACGACCTCATCGCGGGTGGTCACACGGGTCAATACGGCACCGGACACGGAGCCACTTCGGTCACCGTTTCCCAGTAGGGCAAATTTCTGCGGCTAACCGGGCGGGGCGTGTTCCCCGCGCGGGAAGGCTGCGGATGTTAGGGTGGGTTTCCGTGGGTCGGCAGGCCCAGCAACGGCCCAAAGACGTACCGCCCTGCCCGTCTTCACGGAGGTCGCCCTTTTGCGTAAGCATTCGCAAGCCGTCACCAAGCACCTCTTCGTCAGCGGGGGCGTCGCTTCGTCGCTGGGTAAGGGCTTGACCGCCAGCAGCCTGGGCCAGCTACTCACCGCACGTGGGTTGCATGTGACGATGCAGAAGCTCGATCCGTACCTCAACGTCGACCCGGGCACCATGAACCCGTTCCAGCACGGCGAGGTATTCGTCACCGAGGATGGCGCCGAAACCGATCTCGATGTCGGCCACTACGAGCGGTTTTTGGATCGCGACCTCTCCGGCTCGGCGAACGTGACGACCGGCCAAATTTATTCGACGGTGATCGCCAAGGAGCGCCGCGGCGAATACCTCGGCGACACCGTTCAGGTGATCCCACACATCACCGATGAGATAAAGCGGCGCATCAGGGCGATGGCCGAACCGGACGCCAACGGCGTGCGCCCCGACGTGGTGATCACCGAAATTGGCGGCACTGTGGGCGATATCGAATCGCAGCCGTTCCTCGAGGCGGCGCGCCAAGTCCGCCACGACCTCGGTCGCGAGAATGTCTTCTTCCTGCACGTGTCATTGGTGCCCTATTTGGCGCCGTCGGGAGAACTCAAGACCAAGCCGACGCAGCACTCGGTGGCCGCGTTGCGCAGCATCGGTATCACCCCCGACGCGCTGGTCCTGCGTTCGGACCGCAATGTTCCCGAAGCGCTCAAAAACAAGATCGCGCTGATGTGTGACGTCGACATCGACGGTGTCATCTCCACTCCGGACGCCCCCTCGATCTACGACATCCCCAAGGTGCTGCATCGTGAGGAACTTGACGCGTTTGTGGTGCGGCGGCTCAACCTGCCGTTCCGAGACGTTGATTGGACCGAATGGGACGATCTGCTGCGCAGGGTTCACGAACCGCACGATACGGTGCGAATTGCCTTGGTGGGCAAGTATATTGAGCTATCCGACGCCTACCTGTCGGTAGGTGAGGCGTTGCGCCACGGGGGATTCAAGCACCGCGCCAAAGTCGAAATCCTCTGGGTCGCCTCCGATGACTGCCAGACGCCCGCTGGGGCCGCCTCCGCACTCGAAGACGTGCACGGGGTATTGGTTCCGGGCGGATTCGGCATTCGGGGAATCGAGGGCAAGATCGGCGCCATCCGGCACGCGCGTGCGCGCGGGCTGCCGGTGCTCGGATTGTGTCTTGGCCTGCAGTGCATTGTCATCGAGGCCGCCCGCTCGGTGGGTCTCACCGAGGCCAACTCGGCTGAGTTCGAACCGGACACGCCGGATCCGGTGATCTCCACGATGGCCGATCAAGAGCAGATTGTCGCCGGGGAAGCCGATCTCGGCGGCACCATGCGCCTGGGCGCCTACCCGGCGGTGCTGGAACCGGATTCGATTGTGGCCCAGGCATATCAAGCAACGCAGGTGTCCGAGCGTCATCGACACCGCTACGAGGTCAACAACGCCTACCGGGACAAGATCGCCGAAAGCGGGCTGCGGTTTTCCGGCACCTCGCCCGACGGGCATCTGGTCGAGTTCGTCGAATATCCGCCAGAACAGCACCCGTTCGTCGTCGGAACCCAGGCCCATCCGGAACTGAAGAGCCGACCGACGCGCCCGCATCCGCTGTTCGTGGCCTTTGTCGGTGCGGCCATTGACTACAAAGAGGCGGAGTTGCTGCCCGTCGAGATCCCCGAGCAGCACGCGTCCAACGGCAACGAGCAAAGGGATAACTTGCGAAAGGGTGTGGGCGAGGGTGTGGCGCCGCCGCTTCCTGAACCCGCTACTCGTGGCTGACCACGTCTTCGAAACCGTATCGTCCGAAACCCTCTATCAGGGAGCGATTTTCGCGCTGCGCCGGGACCAGGTGCGGATGCCGGGCGGCACCATCGCGGCACGCGAAGTGGTAGAGCACTACGGTGCGGTGGCCATCGTGGCGCTGGACGAAGACAACAGGATCCCGTTGATCTACCAGTACCGGCACACCTGTGGCCACCGACTGTGGGAACTGCCCGCCGGTCTGCTCGACGTCAGCGGAGAGCATCCACACGTGACGGCACAGCGCGAACTTCAGGAGGAGGTCGGCCTCAAGGCCGGCACCTGGCAGGTACTCGTCGACCTCAACACCGCGCCCGGATTCAGCGATGAGTCCGTGCGGGTCTACCTGGCGACCGGCCTCGATGAGGTGGACCGCCCCGAGGCGCACCACGAAGAGGCGGACATGACGATGCGCTGGTATCCCGTCGCTGAGGCGGCGGGGTTGGTGCTGACCGGCGAAATCGTCAATTCCATTGCCGTTGCCGGGATTTTGGCCGCGCACGCGGTGCTCAGCGGTTTCGCGCAACCGCGCCCGCTGGATACCCCGTGGCCGGACCGGCCGAGATCGTTCGCCGCCCGGAAGGCCGCTCAATGACGGCGGCTCTGACGCTGGAATCCCAACTGCAGGGCTATCTCGACCACCTGACCATCGAGCGGGGCGTGGCCGCGAACACGCTCAGCTCCTACCGGCGCGACCTGCGGCGGTATCTCAAACACCTGGCGGATCGGGGAATCAGCGATCTGAGCAAGGTCGCGGAGGACGACGTCAGCGAATTCCTGCTGGCGCTACGGCGTGGCGACCCCGAATCGGGAACGCCTGCGCTGTCTGCGGTTTCGGCGGCGCGAGCACTTATTGCGGTGCGAGGGCTGCATCGGTTCGCCGCCGCCGAAGGTTTGGCCGACGTTGACGTGGCGCGTGCCGTGCGGCCGCCAACCCCGGGCCGGCGGCTGCCCAAAAGCCTGACGGTCGACGAGGTGTTGGCCTTGTTGGAGGCGGCCGGGGGAGACAACGCGGCCGACGGGCCGCTGACGCTGCGCAACCGGGCGTTGCTGGAACTGTTGTACTCCACCGGAGCGCGCATCTCCGAGGCCGTCGGCCTCGACGTCGACGACATCGACACCCAGGCTCGGTCGGTGTTGTTGCGTGGCAAGGGCGGCAAGCAGCGGCTGGTGCCCATCGGGCGACCGGCCGTCGCGGCATTGGACGCCTACCTGGTGCGCGGCCGGCCCGATCTGGCGCGCCGCGGCCGGGGCACACCGGCCATCTTTCTGAATTCGCGCGGTGGCCGGTTGTCGCGGCAGAGCGCGTGGCAGGTGCTCCAGGATGCCGCCGAACGTGCGGGTATCAGCGCGGGTGTGTCGCCGCACATGTTGCGGCATTCGTTCGCCACACATCTATTGGAGGGCGGTGCGGACGTCCGGGTGGTTCAGGAGCTGCTGGGCCACGCCTCGGTGACCACGACGCAGATCTACACCCTGGTCACCGTGCACGCACTGCGTGAAGTGTGGGCCGGCGCGCATCCGCGCGCCCACTAGCCCAAGTAATCGGACTCCAGCACCAGGTCGGCCATCATGGTCTGGTACTCCACGTGGGTCTTGTGTTCCACCGTGTTCCACAACTTGCCCTGCTGTTCGCGCATGTAGGCGCGGTACTTGGGCGCGCCGGGAATTCGGACGTTGTCGGCGACCACGATCGAGCCCGGGTGTAGCCAACCGCGATCCACGATGCTCTGCAGATCGGGCAGGTACGCGTTCTTGTCGTGGTCGAGGAACACGAAATCGAGTGCGCCACCAGTGAATCCGTGTTCGTCGGCCAGTGTGTCGAGGGTGCGCCCACCGTCGCCGATGGTGCCGACGACGCACGTCACCCGGTCGGCCACCCCGGCATGGGCCCAGATCTGCCGGGCATTGACTGCGTTGGCCTCGGCCAGCTCGACCGAAAACACCTTCGCCTTCGGCGCCGCCCGGGCGATCCGCAGCGCGCCGTAGCCCACGTAGGTGCCGAGCTCGAGGACGAGTGCCGGATCGGCGCGGCGCACCGCGGCGTCGAGGATGAGGCCCTTCTCGTCGCCGACGTTCATCAGCATCGACTTGTCGTAGGCGTACTTGTCGATGGTTGCCAGCACGTGGCCGACGTCGCCGCGTTTGGCGTTCCTGAGCACGTAGTCGACCGCGGCCGCTTCGCGCCCATCGCCGATCTGGCCGGTCGTGGTGACGTTGCGGACTCCGGTGGCCATTCGCCACACCGACCACCGCAGGAGAGGTATACGCCGCTTGAGGTCCATGAAAACCCACGATAGACACCTCATGCCGCCCTCACCGACACGATTTGCCGTTCGGGAGGCGATACGGCACTGTTGAAACCAGGTGTGCCGGGAAGATCTGGTCGGCAGCTCGGCCCGAACGGGGCCGGGTTTTCAGTTGCTACGACTGCTACGACCGGAGGCGCGCACCTTGATTCGTCGAATCGCAAATGAGCTCTTATCCGGCGTTGCGGTCGCAATTGTGGCGCTGCCGTTGGCCATTGCGTTCGGAATCACCGCGACGGGAACGTCCGAAGGTGCGCTCATCGGCCTGTACGGCGCCATCTTCGCCGGGTTCTTCGCGGCGGTCTTCGGCGGCACGCCCGGGCAGGTGACCGGCCCCACCGGGCCGATCACCGTCGTCGCAACGGCGACCATCGCCACCCACGGGCTGGAGGCAGCCTTCGTCGCGTTCATCTTGGCCGGCGGGTTTCAGATTCTGTTCGGGGTCTGCCGCATCGGTTCGCTCATCCGGTACATACCGCACCCGGTGATCTCGGGATTCATGGGCGGCATTGCGCTCATCATCATGGGAAGCCAGCTGGGGCAGGTACGCAGCAGCTTCCTGTTAGTCCTGGTGACACTTGTTCTTCTGGTGCTGTCGGGCCGGCTGATCAAAGTGATTCCGCCGAGCTTGCTGGTACTTCTCCTCGTCACCGCGGTGCTGCCGCTGGTCCAGCATTGGTTGCAAGACATCCGCATCGGGCCGGTCTGGATCAACCGGACGGTCGAGTACATCGGGAAGATCCCCGAAGCCATGCCGGCCTTGCATGTCCCGAATCTCAGCGGATCGATCATCGTGCAGGTTCTGCTGTCCGCGTTCGCGATCGGTCTGCTCGGATCGATCGACTCGCTGTTGACGTCGGTCGTCATGGACAACATCACGGGCACCCGGCACCGCAGCAACAAAGAACTGATCGGCCAAGGCATCGGAAACATCGCCGCCGGTCTGTTCGGCGGGTTGGCCAGCGCCGGCGCGACCGTGCGCTCGGTGGTCAACGTCCGAAACGGTGGCCGGACCGCGCTCTCGGCGGCAACTCACAGCGTGGTGCTGCTCATTTTGGTCGCCGGGCTGGGCGCTGCGGTCGCGTACATCCCGCTGGCCGTGCTGGCCGGGATCCTGATCCTCACTGCGATCGGCATGTTCGACTGGGAGGCCATGCGGAAAATCCACGTGTCGCCCAAGGGGGACGTCGCGGTGCTCTTCACGACGATGGCCATCACGGTCCTCGTCGACCTCACCGTCGCGGTGGCGACCGGCATAGTGATGTCGCTGATCATCCACGGGGTGCGATGCCGACAGCGCAAAGCCACCATCACCCAAGACAGCGACGGCGTGTTCCGAATCGATGGTCCGCTGTCCTTCCTGTCTGCCGATGGCGTATTCAGCAGCCTGCGCGAGAAGGGGCACGACATAGCGCTGAACTTGGACGGCGTCACCTACTTGGACACCTCCGGTGCTCGCGCCCTGCTGTACTTCCTCGACCACGCCGAGATGGATGGCTTCGAAGTCACCATCGTCGAGATTCCGCCACACCTGGAGAACCAGCTGCTGGCACTTGCACGCGGTGAGCAACGCGAGAAGCTGACGGCCATGATCCGGCCGGGGCAAGCAACGCCAACGAGCTGAGACTTACGCGCGGGCTGCTTTGCCCGCGGGTCGTCCGGCGCTGGCGCACCCAGCCGTTAGACTTTCCTGCGATGTTCATCCTGACGCTCGTCACCACGCGCCGCGACCGGGCATGACCGATCAACCCGCCAGCGGCGTCGAGCTCGGTCTCACGGGCCGGCCGCCACGGGCGATCCCCGACCCTGCACCCCGAACGACGCACGGCCCGGCCAAGGTCGTCGCGATGTGCAACCAGAAGGGCGGCGTCGGCAAGACCACGTCGACCATCAACCTGGGCGCCGCACTTGCCGAACAGGGGCGTCGGGTCTTGCTGGTGGATCTCGACCCGCAGGGCGCCCTGTCCGCGGGCCTGGGAGTGCCGCACTACGAGTTGGAAAAGACCGTGCACAACCTGCTGGTCGACCCACGGGTATCCATCGACGACGTGTTGCTGCACACCCGCGTGAAGAACCTGGACCTGGTGCCCAGCAACATCGATCTGTCCGCCGCGGAGATCCAGCTGGTCAACGAGGTCGGTCGGGAACAGACGGTGGCCCGGGCCATCTACCCGGTGCTGGACCGCTACGACTACGTGCTGATCGACTGTCAGCCCTCGCTCGGCCTGCTCACCGTCAATGGGCTGGCCTGCGCCGACGGTGTGGTCATCCCCACCGAATGCGAGTTCTTCTCGCTGCGCGGACTGGCGCTGCTCACCGATACCGTCGACAAGGTGCACGACCGGCTCAACCCGCGACTGCGGATCAGCGGCATCCTGATCACCCGCTACGACCCGCGGACCGTCAACTCCCGTGAGGTCATGGCCCGGGTCGTGGAGCGGTTCGGTGACCTAGTGTTCGACACCGTGATCACCCGCACGGTCCGCTTTCCCGAGACCAGCGTCGCCGGCGAGCCCATCACCACCTGGGCCCCCAAGTCGAGCGGTGCCATCGCTTATCGCGCGCTGGCTCGCGAGTTCATCCACCGATTCGGCGTGTGAACGGCGTCCCGATTAGCCCGGAGAAAGATCAGGCGGCATCCGAGAGCGGCTTCCAGGTCCGGCTGAGCAACTTCGAGGGGCCGTTCGACCTGCTGCTGCAGCTGATCTTCGCGCACCGCCTCGACGTGACCGAAGTGGCGCTGCACCAGGTCACCGACGACTTCATCGCCTACACCAAGTCGATCGGTGCCCAGTTGGAGCTGGAGGAGACGACGGCGTTCTTGGTGGTCGCAGCGACGCTGCTCGACCTGAAAGCCGCTCGGTTGCTGCCGGCGGCGCAGGTCGAGGACGAGGAAGACCTGGCGCTGCTCGAGGTTCGGGACCTGCTCTTTGCGCGGTTGCTGCAATACCGGGCGTTCAAACACGTCGCGGAGATGTTCGCCGAGTTGGAGGCGAACGCGATGCGCAGCTACCCGCGTGCGGTGTCGTTGGAAGACCGATTCGCCGATTTGCTGCCCGAGGTGATGCTGGGTGTCGATGTCGAGCGGTTCGCGCAGATCGCCGCGGTGGCGTTCACGCCGCGTCCGGTGCCGACGGTGGGTCTCGGGCACCTGCACGAGCAGGTGGTCTCGGTTCCCGAGCAGGCAAAACGCATTTTGGAGATCCTCGAGGCACGTGGCACTGGCCAGTGGGCGACGTTTTCCGAGCTCGTCGCGGACTGCGCGGCGCCCGTGGAGATCGTCGGCCGGTTCCTGGCGCTGCTCGAGCTGTATCGGTCGCGGGCGGTAGCATTCGACCAGTCAGAGCCCCTTGGCGTGCTCCAGGTTTCGTGGACGGGGGAACGACCTAGTCACGAGGCCTTGGTAGAAGTGCGAGACAATTGATGACCGACCAGTCGCCCGTTCATGAGCTGGGCAGTGCCCTTCCGGACATTGCTGAGCCGGCCGAGCTCGATCCCGACGAGCTGGGCCGGGTGCTGGAGGCACTCCTGCTGGTGGTGGACACCCCGGTGTCCGCCGAAGCGCTGGCCACCGCCACCGAGCAGCCGGTCTACCGGATCGAGGCCAAATTGCGGCTGATGGCCGAGGAACTCACCGAACGTGACAGCGGGATCGACCTGCGCCAGACCGGTGAGGGCTGGCGGCTCTATACCCGCGCGCGGTTCGCCCCGTACGTCGAGAAGCTGTTGCTGGACGGCACGCGGACCAAGCTGACCCGGGCCGCCCTGGAGACCCTGGCGGTGGTGGCCTACCGCCAGCCGGTCACGCGGGCCAGGGTCAGTGCGGTGCGGGGCGTCAACGTCGACGCCGTGATGCGCACGCTGTTGGCGCGCGGCCTGATCACCGAGGTCGGCACCGACGAGGACACCGGGGCGACGACTTTCGCCACCACCGACCTGTTCCTGGAGCGGTTGGGGCTGTCGTCCTTGTCCGACCTACCCGATATCGCGCCGCTGCTTCCCGATGTCGACACGATCGACGACCTGACCGAATCCCTGGACAGCGAGCCACGTTTCCGCAAACTCGCCGGTGGCTCGACCAGCGACGAATCCCTGGCCTTCGATGTGGACCACGATTGATGATCGAGTCTGACGAAACGCGCGGCACCCGGTTGCAGAAAGTCTTGTCCCAGGCAGGAATTGCGTCGCGCCGAGCCGCGGAAAAGCTGATCATCGAGGGCCGCGTCGAGGTCGACGGCCAGGTGGTCACCGAGTTGGGAACCCGGGTGGATCCCGATGCCTCGGTGATCAAGGTCGACGGTGCGCGGGTGGTTGTCGACGACTCATTGGTCTATCTCGCGCTGAACAAGCCGCGCGGCATGCATTCGACCATGTCCGACGATCGCGGCCGACCATGTATCGGTGACTTGATCGAACGGAAAGTCCGTGGCACCAAGAAGCTGTTTCACGTCGGTCGTCTGGACGCCGATACAGAAGGCCTGATCCTGCTGACCAATGACGGGGAACTGGCGCATCGGCTGATGCACCCGTCCCATGAGATACCCAAGACGTACCTCGCGACGGTGACGGGGACCGTGCCGCGTGGCGTCGGCAAGAAACTGCGCGCGGGCATCGATTTGGACGACGGGCCCGTGCGGGTCGATGATTTCGCGGTGGTAGACGCGATTCCGGGTAAGACATTGGTGCGGGTTACGTTGCACGAGGGACGCAACCGCATAGTGCGCCGCATGCTGGCGGCGGTGGGGCATCCGGTGGAAGCGCTGGTGCGCACCGACATCGGAGCGGTTTCACTGGGTAAGCAGCGTCCGGGTAGCGTTCGTGCCTTGCGGCTGGACGAGATTGGGCAACTGTATAAGGCGGTCGGACTGTGACGGGCATGGTCGTGGCGATCGATGGCCCGGCGGGCACCGGGAAATCCTCTGTGTCAAGGGGATTGGCCCGCGGGCTGGGTGCCAGGTTCTTGGACACCGGGGCGATGTACCGGATGGTGACCTTGGCGGTGATGCGCGCAGGGGTTGACCCGGAGGATCCCGAGGCGGTCGGAGACGTCGCGTCGACGGTTGAGTTGTCGGTGGGGTATGACCCGGACGCCAGTAGTTTTTTCCTTGCGGGAGAGGATGTTTCGGCGCAGATTCGGGGTGACGAGGTAACCCGGAATGTGTCCGCGGTGTCGGCGGTACCGTCGGTGCGCACCCGGTTGGTCGACATTCAGCGCGCCATGGCCGAGGGGCCGGGCGACATCGTCGTCGAAGGTCGCGACATCGGGACGGTGGTGTTCCCCGATGCGCCGGTGAAGATCTTTCTCACCGCATCTCCCGAGACCCGCGCCCAGCGGCGCAACGCCCAGAACATCGCCGCGGGTCTGGCCGACAACTACGAGGGAGTGCTCGCCGACGTCCGCCGGCGCGATCACCTGGACTCCACCCGGGCGGTGTCACCGCTGCGGCCGGCTTCCGACGCGGTGATCGTCGACACCAGCGACATGACCGAGGCCCAGGTGATCGACCATCTAGTGGATTTGGTCAAGCAACGTACCGGGGCGATGTCATGACCCAAGACGGCACCTGGGTTGACGAAAGCGACTGGGAACTCAGCGAATCAGAGGAGTTCGAAGACGAGGCCGGACCCGCGCCGGTGGTGGCCATCGTGGGCAGGCCCAACGTAGGCAAGTCGACCTTGGTCAACCGGATCCTGGGCCGGCGCGAAGCCGTGGTGCAGGACGTTCCGGGGGTGACCCGCGACCGGGTCTCCTACGACGCGCTGTGGAC
Source organism: Mycobacterium intermedium (assembly GCF_002086275.1). Taxonomy (GTDB): domain Bacteria; phylum Actinomycetota; class Actinomycetes; order Mycobacteriales; family Mycobacteriaceae; genus Mycobacterium; species Mycobacterium intermedium. The sequence continues at coordinate 41,419 of NZ_MVHT01000032.1, forward strand.
CGGACGCCGCTTCGTCGTACAGGACACCGGCGGGTGGGAGCCCGACGCAAAAGGCTTGCAGCAGTTGGTGGCCGAGCAGGCCTCGGTGGCGATGCGCACGGCTGACGCGGTGATCTTGGTGGTCGACGCCACTGTCGGCGCCACCACGGCCGACGAGGCGGCCGCGCGCATCCTGCTCCGTTCGGGTAAGCCAGTCTTCTTGGCGGCCAACAAGGTTGACAGTGACAGGAGCGAGGCGGACGCGGCCGAGTTGTGGTCGCTGGGACTTGGCGAACCGCACCCGATCAGCGCGATGCATGGGCGTGGCGTGGCCGACCTACTCGACGAGGTGCTTGCCGCACTGCCCGAGGTGGGGGAGTCGGCCGCAGGCACGGGCGGTCCCCGCCGGGTGGCGCTGGTTGGCAAGCCCAATGTGGGCAAGAGTTCGTTGCTGAACAAGCTGGCCGGTGATCAGCGGTCGGTGGTGCACGACGTCGCGGGGACGACCGTCGACCCGGTGGACTCGCTCATTGAACTTGGCGGCAAGATCTGGCGGTTCGTCGACACCGCGGGCCTGCGCCGCAAGGTCGGTCAGGCCAGCGGCCACGAGTACTACGCGTCCGTGCGCACCCACGGGGCCATCGACTCCGCCGAAGTGGTGATCGTGCTGATTGATGCGTCGCAGCCGCTGACCGAGCAGGATCTGCGGGTGCTCAGCATGGTCATCGAGTCCGGTCGGGCGCTGGTGCTGGCCTACAACAAGTGGGACCTGGTCGACGAGGACCGTCGTGACCTGCTCGATCGCGAGATCGACCGCGAACTGGTGCAGGTGCGGTGGGCGCAGCGGGTCAACATCTCGGCCAAGACGGGGCGAGCCGTGCAGAAGCTCGTGCCGGCGATGGAAAGCGCGTTGGAGTCGTGGGATACCCGGATCGCGACGGGGCCTCTGAACACCTGGATCAAAGAGGTGGTGGCGGCGACGCCGCCGCCGGTGCGGGGCGGAAAACAGCCTCGGATCCTGTTCGCCACCCAGGCCACCGCCCGGCCGCCGACGTTCGTGCTGTTCACGACGGGCTTCCTAGAGGCCGGATACCGGCGGTTCCTGGAACGTCGGCTGCGCGAGACGTTCGGGTTCGAGGGCAGCCCGATCCGGATCAATGTGCGGGTGCGTGAGAAGCGGGGCGCCAAGCGCCGCTGAGCGCGCACGGGTGAGCCGGATGGGCCGTAGCTGGCGCTTGGCCCGGCTTTCGGGGCCGATCGTCGAAACCTCGGACACGCCGACGATCTGGTCCTAGGCTCTCTTCAACCGCACTGCGATGGCCTGGTTTTGTCGGATCGTCTGACCAACCAGATCTTCCGCACGCCAACCAGTTCCAGCCACAAAGGATCGGCCGATGACCTGCGTGATCGTCCAACCCGAGATGCTGACGGCTGCTGCAGCGGATGCGGCGCGGATCGGGACGGCGATCAACGAGGCGACCACCGCCGCGGCGCAGTGGACCACCGGTGTGCTGGCCCCCGCGGCCGATGAGGTCTCGGCGGCGGCCGCGACATTGGTGAGCGCGCTCGGCGTGGAATCCCAAGCGGTCTTCAACCAGGCGACGGTGTTTCACAACGAGTTCGTTCAGACATTGTCAAGCGCGACGACTGCCTATACGCAAACCGAGGCGGTCAACGCGCTCGCCGCGGTAGACGTCACGCTGGCCATCGGTGGCAGCGGCAACCCGATCCCATCACCAAGCTACGTGGAAGCCGTTGTCTCCAAATACATCACGCCGCATTACCCGAGTTTCACCGTCGCCAACGCGATATCCCTGTTCACTCCGGAGGCGTTCTATCCGGTCACCGGAATCAAAAACCTGATTCCAGACATCTCGGTGTCCGAGGGCGTCGCCATCCTGGACGCGGCGATCCAGCAGCAACTCACTGCCGGGAATAACGTTGCCGTCGTGGGCTTTTCGCAAAGCTCCATCATCGCGTCGCTGGAAATGATGAAGCTCAACCCCAGTGGGACGCCGAGCCCGCTGCCGATCGTCTTCTCGTTGCTCGGTGATCCCATGAACCCCAACGGCGGCCTGCTCTCGCGGTTCAGCGGTCTGGTGATGCCGAGCTTGGGTTTCACGTTCTACGGCGCGACCCCGTCGAACAGCTTTACGACAAACGTCTACACGATCGAGTACGACGGCTTTGCCGACTTTCCGCAGTACCCGATCAACATCCTTGCCGACCTCAACGCGCTCGCGGGCATCTACTTCGCGCATGGCACCTATGCGGACCTCACGCCCGAGCAGATCGCGACGGCCATTCCGCTGACGAACACGGTGGGTCCCACCACGAACACCTATCACATAATTCCCAACCCGAACCTGCCGCTCACGCAGGGTCTGCGCGCGATACCAGTCGTCGGGAAGCCGTTCGCGGACCTCGTCGACCCGGTCTTGAGGATCCTGGTCAACCTGGGCTACGGCAGCCCCGACCAGGGCTGGTCGACCGGGCCACCGAACGTGCACACCCCGTTCGGCTTGTTCCCGGAGGTCGATCCCATCTATGTCCTAACCCGCCTAGGGGAGGGCGCCCAGCAGGGAGTGAATGCATTCGTCGCCGACCTGCCCGAGGCTGCGGCGGGCGCGTCGCTGCCCGGGCTGCTGCAGGCGACTGCATCGCTTGCGCCGCCGCTTGCCACGGTGTCCCCGGTGTCGGTGACCAATGCCCTGACCAGCGCGATCTCCACCGGCTATTCGGTGCTGCTGCCGACTGCGGACTTCGCGACCGCGGCCCTGACGTCGATTCCGGCCTACAACGGCATGCTCTTCGCGGAAGGGATCGGCCAAGCGCTCAGCGGTGACCCGGTGGGGTTCGTCAATGCGATCGGCAAGCCGATTGCGGCGGACATCGCGCTGTTCAGCATTGCGGCCGGCTTCGAAGCCATCGTACTCGTGCAGGCGACGCAGTCGATCATCGACGACTTCCGCAGTCTGTAGGACGGGGCCTCGCAGGTTCGCAGGTCGCGTAGTGGGGCAGTAATCGGTTTACGGTAGGCTTTCGTCCTGCCGCCGGTGGTTTCGGTGGCATCGGGCTGTGGCGCAGTTTGGTAGCGCACTTGACTGGGGGTCAAGTGGTCGCAGGTTCAAATCCTGTCAGCCCGACTAGCGGAAACCCGCTCTGACCTGCATCGGAGCGGGTTTGTCGTTTCCTGGGGAGTGCTCTTTGCGGTTGCGTAGAACCACGGCGTCGCCTATCCCAGGCTCGACAGTCCGGCTGCTGGTGTCGAATTGCGACGCATCGGTCGAAAGTCCTGCCCGATCGACCGCTGAGAAATGCAGGCAACTCCGCGTCGGGGGCAGTTCCTGATGATGGGTATGACGGCGTTGGAGTCCAATTGGGCGAATAACCGGGCTGACAACATCTGCGCCTCGATCGCCGCTCCGCCACTACGGTCGTTGCACTTCTTGCTGTACGTCTCGGATACGACGGCGAGCACGCGATATGCGTCGTCGTGCGTTCCATGGAGTGTGTCAGGTTGCACAGCGCACTGTCCCATCGATCGAGACAGACTGCCGCGCAACCCATATGCGAGTTGCAGGACCCAATCTTTGTGCTCGTCATCGTCGTGCGAATAGGACATGTCCACGCGCGGTGGACTGGACACGCCCTCATTCTGCAACGCGGCACCGACGAGTCCCGCTATCCGCACGTCAGCGGTGACGCACCTGCTCAGCCGAAGAGTGACACGCCCGCCGCCCGCAACTCGTCGGCCTGGTATCGCTGTAGATCGACAGCGATTCCGCCGGGTCGTGGCCGTGCCACGCCGCGACGATATGCATCGGGGTGCCCTGGTGGAGCATCAGTGAATGGACGTGTTGCGCATGCCGTGCAGCTTGATACGCCGAGTTCCGTGCTCGCACGATCGCGCTCGTGCACGCCCGCGCGCTCAACAAGCAACCGCCGGGCAAACGCGATGGTCTGTTTGTTGGCGAAAGTCGTTTGGCACCAACGGGTGCCACGTTCCTCCGCACGATGGCAGTCCGGCGGCTCGGCGCTTGAACCGGCGGCGCAGGCGACGAGGCCAAACGTCGCGTCTTAAATCGACGTAGATTTTTTTGGCCGAAGAGGCTGATTCCGGTGCTCAGCGCGGGAAGACGCAACGCAAACATGGCCGCGGCGTTTGTCTCGTGCCGCGCCCTCGGCATTGGATCAAGGCATGTCTGTCACCGCCACTGCCACCGCTGCTGCCACCGCCACACCTGCCTCCCGTGAGGTCTTCACCGGGTTGCTGGCCACTGCTGATCGCGTCGCCGACGAGCTGCGACGGACCGCCGCCGAACGCGACAAGGCCAATGCGACTCCACGCGCGGAAATCGAGCTGCTGCGCCACAACGATCTCCTTCAGGTCCAGGAGCCGGCCGAATACGGCGGCTCGGGGCTCAACTTCGCGCAGGCCGTGCAGATCGTTCGGCGGATTGCACGGGGCGACACCTCGATCGCGCACCTGATCGGCTACCACTACGCCCAGACCCGGGTGGCCGGGCTGTTCGGCACTGCGGCCCAAGCTGATGCCCAATCCCGCCGCAACGCGAGCGAAAAGCTGTTCTGGGGAGGAATCCAGAATCCCCGGGGCGGCTCAGCCCTGGTCCTGACCCGCGATGGCGACGGATTCCGCCTCAACGGCTACCGCAGCTTCGCCAGCGGCGCCAGCACCGGCGATCAGCTCTCGGTGACGGCCGCGTTGGACGGTGAACTGGTGTTCTTGTCGCTCGATGTGCGCGGCGGACGTCAGGGATTCACCTTCCTTGACGATTGGGACAACATCGGGCAGCGACTCACCGATTCTGGTGGGGTCCGAGTTGTCGATGCGCGCATCGAACATCACGAGGTGCTCGGCGAGGAGCCGTTCATCGGTAACACCCTGACCCCGCATCAAACGCTGATCACCCCGCATTGGCAGCTGGCGTTCGTCAACTTCTATGTCGGCACGGCCGAAGGCGCGCTCGCCGAGGCGTTGGAGTGGACGCGTGCACACGCGTCGCCGTGGGAAAGCTCAGGCGTCGAACGGGCCACCGATGACCCGTACATCTTGCACACCGTGGGCGAATTGGTCAGCGAGGTGCGGGCCGCGGCGCTGCTGGCCGACCGAGCTGGGGACGCGCTGCAAGCGGCCGTCGACGTCGGTCCGTCGTTGACCGAGGACCAGCGCGCGGAAGCCGCCATCGCGGTCTACGAGGCCAAGTACCTGTCCACCAAGGTCAGCCTGGAAACCGCCAGCCGTCTGTTCGAGATTCAGGGTGCCCGGGCCACCACCAGCGCCTACGGATTCGACCGACATTGGCGCAACTTGCGCACCCACACCCTGCACGACCCGGTGGCCTACAAAGCCCGCGAAGTGGGGGACTGGGTGCTCAACCACCGCCACCCCGAGTTCTCGCTGTACCGCTGAGATGGCCATCACCCTGCACTGGTTTCTGCCCACCAACGGTGATTCGCGCACCGACTTGAGCCTGGGCAACGCCGTCGGCGCCGAGGGCAGCCGCGTCGACGCCTTTGGCACCGATCGCGCCCCAGACCTCGACTACATGGCGCTGGTAGCCAGCGCCGCCGAACAGCTTGGATTCACCGGGGCGCTGACCCCGACGAGCAGCTGGTGTGAAGACGCATGGGTGCTGACCGCGGCACTGACCCAGCGCACCCGGCGGTTCAAGTACCTGGTGGCGTTCAGACCGGGACTGCAGGCGCCTACCCTGGTTGCCCAGGCGGCGGCGACGTACCAGCGAATCTCTGGAAATCGGTTGCTGCTCAACGTCGTTACCGGCGGCGACGACGCTGAGCAGCGCCGGTTCGGCGACGACCTCGGCAAAACCGAACGCTATGAGCGGGCTGCCGAATTTTTGACAATCTTCCGCCGCCTGTGGTCGGGGCAACGCGTCACGTATTCCGGGAAACACCTGTTCGTCGAGGATGCGACGATCGTGCCGGCCGCGACCTGGCCCGACATCTACCTGGGCGGTTCATCGTCGGCTGCGCTGGATGTGGCCGCCGAGCACGCCGACGTCTACCTGACCTGGGGCGAGCCGCCGGCACAAGTGGCGGAGAAACTCGATGCGGCGCGGAAGCGGGTCAAGGATCTGGGCGCGCAGCGTGCGGCGTCGGGCGAGTTGCGGTTCGGCATCCGGCTGCACGTCATCAGCAGGCCCACCGCGGCTGAAGCGTGGGCTCAGGCTGATCGGCTGTTGGCGGGGCTCGATCCCGACCAGATCCGCCGCGCCCAGGAGGTGCAGCGCAGCTCGCAATCGGAAGGCCAGCGGCGGATGACGGAGCTTCACGGTGGCCGCATCGACAGCTTGGAGGTGTCCCCCAACCTGTGGGCCGGTGTCGGGCTGGTTCGTGGTGGTGCCGGCACCGCTTTGGTCGGCAGCCACGAGGAGGTCGCCGACCGCATCGCCGAATATCACGAGCTGGGCTTAGACGAATTCATCCTGTCCGGCTACCCGCACCTGGAAGAGGCCTACGCCTTTGGTGAGGGCGTGGTGCCCATCCTCGCCGAGCGTGGACTGCTCACCGCAACTTCGGAGGTATAGCAGAGTGAACACCGGACCCAGCGTCCCCCTGCGGTTCGCCTACTGGGTGCCCAACGTCAGCGGCGGCCTGGTGACCTCGACCATCGAGCAGCGCACCGACTGGAGTTACGAGTACAACGTCGAGTTGGCCCGGTTGGCCGAGAAGGCCGGCTTCGAGTATGCGCTGACCCAGGTCCGTTACACCGCGAGTTACAGTGCCGAATACCAGCACGAGTCAACAAGTTTCAGTCTGGCGCTGTTGCTGGCCACGCAGCGGCTCAAGGTGATCGCCGCCGTGCATCCAGGGCTCTGGCATCCAGGGGTGCTGGCCAAATGGGTGGCCACCGCCGATCACCTGTCCGGCGGGCGGATCGCCGTCAACGTGGTCAGCGGTTGGCTCAAAGACGAGTTCACCAAGCTCGGCGAGCCGTGGCTAGAACACGACGAGCGCTACCGGCGCAGCGCCGAATTCATCCAGGCGCTCAGGGCGATCTGGACACAGGACCGCGCCAATCTGGCCGGCGACTTCTACCGCATCCGCGACTTCAGCCTGCAACCCAAGCCCCTGCCCGTGCCGGGACGGGCGCACCCGGAGATTTTCCAGGGTGGGAATTCCACTGCGGCGCGCAACAACGGCGGGCGGTACTCGGACTGGTACTTCTCCAACGGCAACGACTTCGACGGGGTCAGCGAGCAGTTGCACGATCTGGAACGCATTGCGGCCGCCGCCGGCCGCAGCGAGCGTCCCAAATTCGGCTTGAACGGATTCGTGATCGTCCGCGACACCGAGTCCGAGGCACGCGAGGTCCTACGAGAAATCATTGCCAAAGCCGACACGCCCGCGGTCCGAAGCTTCGGCGCCGCGGTGCAACAGGCCGGGGCGTCGACCTCGGACAAGCGAGGGATGTGGGCCAACTCCAGCTTCGAGGACCTGGTCCAATACAACGACGGGTTCCGCACCCAGCTGATCGGGACCGCCGAGCAGGTCGCCGAACGCATCGTGGCCTACCGCAAGCTCGGTGTCGACTTGATCTTGGCCGGGTTTCTGCATTTCCAGGAGGAAGTCGAGGCGTTCGGCCGTACCGTGCTGCCGCTCGTGCGGGAGCTCGAAGCCGCCGAAGCACTCGATACCGCCGATACCGCCGCGGTCCGATGACGCCTGGGTCGTCGCCATCGGCTGCTCACGCCGATGCCGTCGCCGCCGCCGAAGCGTTCGCCGCCTCTGTACGAGCGGGCGCGGCGCAGCGGGACCAGGCCGGGGCGGTTCCGTACGCCGAGTTGGCCGCCTTCGACAGCTCCGGGTTGCCGGCAGTCACGGTGCCGGTGACCGACGGCGGTGCCGGACTGGGGCCACGCACCCTGGCCGAGGTGACCCGGATCATCGCCGCCGCCGACCCGGCACTGGCCCAAATTCCCCAGGGCCACTATCTCGCCGTCGACATCCTCGGGCTCATCGGCACCCCCGAGCAGCGTGAACGCATCCTGCCCGCAGTAGTTTCGGGCGGACGGATAGCGCCCGTGCTCGCGGAGCGCGGGGGCCATCACGCCCAAGACCTCAAAACCCGCCTCATTCCCGATACGACCGGATGGCGACTGGAAGGCACCAAGTACTACTGCACCGGCGCGATCACCTCCCGATGGCTGGCGGCCAGCGCACTGGATCCCGACGACCGCGTCGTGCTCGCGTTTGTCGAACGCGACGCGCCCGGCGTGTTCGTCGACGAGGACTGGGCGGCGATGGGACAGCGCGCCACCGTCAGCGGGACCACCACCTTCGACGGGGTCCGCGTCGAGGACACGCTGGTCGCGCCGTACTGGTCGGTGTTCACCCGTCCACAACTGCTCGGGGCGCGCGCCCAACTCGTTCATGCCGCCATCGAGGCGGGGATCGCGCAGGGTGCGCTGGCCGATGCCCGCGAGTTCGTGCGCACCCGCAGTAGACCGTTCTTCGAGGCGGTCCGGGCCGGCCAGGTCAGCACCGCCGCCGACGATCCGCACACCCGGTGGCGTTTCGGCCGACTGGCCACCCACACCCGCGCCGCGGTCGAGCTACTGCGCTGGGCCGCCGGGGTGCTCGACGAACTCGGGCTCGACCCCGCCAACCCAGAAGCCGCGGCACGCGGATCGATCGCGGTCGCCCAAGCCAAGACTTTTGCCAGCGACACCGCCGTGGACGTCGCCAGCCAACTGTTCCCCCTGACCGGGGCCAGCGGCACCGACCGGCGGTTCGCACTCGACCGACACTGGCGCAACGCGCGTACCCACAGCGTGCACGACCCGGTCGACTGGAAATACCACCACATCGGAGCCTGGGAACTGGCCGATGTCCCCCCACCCAACCACGCCCAGATCTGACATCTGCATATGGTCGAGAGGGCCATATGTTGAGCGGCCGTACATTACGACGAAGGAATACGGCACAGTCATGCAAACGGTGACGACGTCGCAGCACCAGACGCCAATATGTCAGTCCGACAGAATCTTTCGTACGTCGGGACGCCGTTGCGCCCGTCGAAACCCGAAACCGAAATCTGCAGGACTCAGGCGGCCCGTCGAGGTGTGCGCCGACGGGTATCGGTCGACCAGAGATATCCGCAATCCGGACATTGCAGGTGCACCACCGTCCCCTTGTTGCTCAGCAAGTACTGCCAGTGCGTATCGCAGTTTCGGCTATCCCGGCAGACACCGCATTCGGCGCCGTGATCGCAGCACGGGCAGGGCAGCCATGCACGGCGGCTTCGGTCCGCGGTCGGATCAATCGGTAACACGGTCGGCCGTCCTCCTTGGTAGGACGCCGGCGCTGACCAGTTCGTCGTAGATCCGCTGCTGCTCCTCGTCCAGGTTGGAGTACAGCATGTCGTAGGCCTTCTCTTCCTCGGCGAGAGCAGCAATGGGATCCCAGTCGTTGCCAATCGCGTCGAGTACGGCGCTGCGTCGGCGCGCCTCGTCGCGGGTCAGGTCATAAGCAACGTGGAGATAAGCCATCGGGGTCCAAGTTGTTGGAAACAAGCGAGTAGTTAGGATGCCCTAATTCGCGGCGGTCAGGCTATGAGGTGCGTCACTGAGGCGGGTTGAGGTTAGTCACATGTGCGCTCAGCCCTTTACGGAGGCTCGTCCGCTTTTCGCCCGCTGAATCGAAAGTGATCCGGGCACAGCACTGTTCGCGGTGCGATCGAGAACTGTACGGAAACGCAATCAGGAGTGGCTATCAGGCCAGAATGCATTACTTTGTGTAAGTCCCCAGCGGGACGGGGGGAGAAGACGCGCTAGCCTGATGGAGCCAATTCGTACCCGTGGGAGCGTTGTGCAAGGCAGCGAGATCATCAGCGTCAGGGTCAAGCCCGGGAGCCGGAAGGGTCCACTGGTCGAGGTCGGCACCGACGCCGACCTGACAATCTACGTGCCCGAACGTGCGGTGGACGGCAAGGCCAATGCTGCCGTAACCCGCCTTCTCGCAAGCCATCTCGGCGTGCCCAAAGGGCAGGTAAAGCTGGTGGCCGGGGAAACCGCCCGGCTGAAGCGATTCCGCGTGACGCGCTAAGCGTGAACGCTGCCGAGGCGCCCCGGGTCCCCCCGCGTTTCAATACGCGAATTTACTTTCCGGCTGGCGGCGCCCCGCAGTATTCTTCCCGTCAGCGAATCGCCGCATGGATGTTTTTCGGCATGTCGTTTTCTGCAACAGCAGCGGCCCTCTGGTGCGGCGAAGAGCCGGGCGATGTCGCTAGAGGCTCCCGCCATCAACGTCAGCGACCCGGAGGAGAGCCGGCTCACCGCCGTATCGGGGTTGGCGGGCAGGACGTCGGCGCTGTCCCAGTCGACGACTTGGGGGAGCAGTTCGTCACCGCGTTCCCGGATGGTCACCGAGCGGGGGTTCAGCCCGCGATGGACAACCCGGTGGCGGTGCGCGTAGTGCACGATGTCGGCGATCCGCGCGATCAGATTGAGCTGCTGGACAGGGACAGCTTGGCCTTGTTGTCGGCCAGCCACAGATCGAGAGGTGTGTCGGCCTGGGGCTGTGGGAAGACCAGACCGACACCCAGCTCCGGCTCATAGACGATGTCTTCGGGCACCTGCAGCCCGTCGTAGCGCAGGCGGTTCAGCAGGTGGAATTCGTGGGTGACGGCCTGCTTGCGGGCATGTGCGTCGGCGGACGTCGTGCCCTGACCGATGGTGTAGAAGCGGATGCGGGCGTGGCGTTCGCTGTCGACGTGGTGAAATGCCGGCCAGTCCTGCCAGCCGTCGCCGTCGGCAAGCGGATGTTCGTCGATGATCCAGGAACCGACTTCGCGTTGCCGGCGGGGAGTGAGACCGATGGCCTTCATCAGGCCGGCGATGAGCAGGCTGTTGCGCTCGGTGATCGGCTCGTTTCTGGCCAGGGCCAGCAGGCGTTCCGAGATGCCGGGGAGACCGGTCAAATCTTCGCGTCTATCCAGGCCGTAAAGATTGATTTTAGAACTTTCCGGAAGCTCGCACCTGAACTCGGGGTGGTGCAGGAACACCAGTTCCTGGACATATGGGATTCTGCTGATGGCCTCCTCGCCGACCTCTCGGCGCGGTAGCCGTCTCGCATCCACACGTGGTCGTTGCCACGGAGAATTCCGCGGTAGTGCTTGAGCTCGATCAGGTAGAGCGTGTCGCGGGCCAGAACGAGCAGGTCGACCTCATGCCAGCGGCCGCGGTTGTCGCGGAACTCGAAATTGGACCAGGCCCGGAATGGGGGAGCGTCGGGGAGCAGCTGCTTGATGATGTCCAGGCCCTGCTGCTCGTGGGCAAACTGCGAATCCGCGATGGTGACCCGACGGCCGTCCTTCACCAGTGAGCTACCCCTTCGTCGCAGTGCGTCCAGGCACCAACCTACTGATTGCTGAGTCGATGTTGGCGATTTGTCCGCGATGGAATTGTTGAGTCTTCGTCTGTATCGTCCTGGGGCTTGAACGGCCAGTATGCGCGCCCGCACCGACAGATTCGGAATGGTCTTCGCCTGATCGCGTGAGCTTGGTGCAGCCCGGCCGTCGACGTTTTTAGCGAGGTCTGGAAGCTTTCCCACTCGACGTCTTCGCTGTGCTTACTCGGCGACAGTGTGTCGGAACGCAGTTCTATGCTCGCCACCATGCCTGTAGCGGAGACAGTGGCGGGTTAGGAAGGAATGGCCGTGGACGAGGTTGACTACCACGAGCAGGTGGGGGAGGCGCTCGGCATTCTGATCGGTGGGTTGAGGCCCTTCGTCGAACGCGTGCTCACCGAGGCGTTGCCTCCTGGCGTCTCCTGGACGGAACTGCTGCGGCGCAAGGACATTGCCGCCGGACGTCGAGTGGGCATGTATCAGGAGCGCGATCTTTCGCTGATGCTCCGGGCCATGACCGAACGGCTGGGGGACGTCGGCTTCCCGTTCAGTCAGCATCTGTCCCGGCAGGCGCAGAACTACGCAAGCGAACTGCGCGACATCCGAAACCGGTGGGCCCATAACGAAGCGTTCAGCGCGGCCGACGCCTACCGGGCGATCGACACGATCGAGTTGCTGCTGCGCGCCATCGGGGAGCAAACACAGGCCGAACAGGTGGCCGAACTGAAGCATGGGGTATCTCCCGCGCTGGTCGGCCGCGGCTCGCCGGAGCCCGAGCCAGCCGAGAAACCGGACGCCGAACCGTTCAGATTGGCCACTCCACCCCAGGCGGTCGCCAAGCCGCCGGTGCCGCCTGCCGCCGCGCACAGGGCGCGCATCGAGATTCATGCCGTCGCCGATCTCAGCTACCCGATGGCCCACTGCCGGATTCCTGTCATCGACCACATCTCCATCGAATACAGCGGTGGAGAAGTGCGTAGCGCGGTCGTGGAAGTTGACGTCGTCAGTGCCGAAGGGTCACTCGGCGGGCCGCAGCAGGTGTTCGTGGATCTCGCAGCTCACAAGCCGACGATCCTTCAAACCGTCGACTTGAAACTCGACCCGGCGTCGATGTTGCGTGTGGAGGATCAGGGCCCCGGCGCAATCCGTGTCGTCCTGCGCGACGCTGCCGGCAACGTTCTGGCGGAGGAATCCAAAGACGTCACCATCCTGGCGGCCAATCAGTGGAAGGCCACCCCGCTGCAGCTCGCGCTGGAGATGCTGGCGGCGCACGTGCAGCCCAACTCGGCCGCGATCAGGGCCTTGATGACCGACGTCTCGGACCGGTTGCTCGACGCGACTGGAAACTCGTCGATCGACGGCTACCAGAGCGAGAACCCCGAACGGGTCGACGCCATCGCCCAGGCGGTCTTCGAGGCGATGCGCGCTCGAGACATCCGCTACGCCGAGCCGCCGGCCAGTTGGGGTACCGATGGTCAGAAGGTCCGCACCCCAGCCGAAGTGCTGGACGGAAGGCTCGGCACCTGCCTGGACACGACGGTCACGATGGCAGCCGCACTGGAAGAGGCCGGAATCAACTCGACACTGTGGGTGTTGAAGGGCCACGCCTTCCTCGGGTACTGGCGCAGCGACGCCGCTCTGGACATGATCTCGTCCACAGAAGTTGTCGACGTCGCCAATCAGGTCGATCTCGGACACATCGGCCTTATCGAAACGACCATGGTCACCCAAGCCCACGCTGGGTGCACCTTTGCCGACGCCGCGCGTGCGCCTCGGATGAAGTTCCTTGCGGGGGATCTCTCGGAAATCCTTGGTGTGACCGACATTCGGCAGGCTCGCAACGCTCGGATCTTCCCGTTACCGAGCAGGACGACCGATGCCGAGGGGAACGTCATCGTCACCCAGTACGAGCCGGGAGCGGGCCCGACCATCGCGCCCTATGTAGCTCGTCCCGGTACCGAAACACCCACGGCACAAGACGATGTCCCACGTCGGGTCAGCCAATGGAAGAATGCGCTGCTCGACTTGAGCCTTCGCAACAAACTCATCAACTACACCGAACGGGCGGGTTACCGCATCGAGGTGCCGGGGCCGGCGTTGGGCCGCTTCGAGGACGCCGTCAACGCCGGGGCGAAGATCAACCTTTTGGCGTCCGACGTTATACCCCGCGTTGATACGGCCAGGGGAATCCGTTTCGGCCGAGACCTTCCCGAGCGCGAGCGTGAACTTCTCCTCGCCGAGAAGCACAGCGCCTACATCGACATCACCGAAGCCGCCTACAAGAGCAAGCTGCGCTACCTGGCCTACAAGGCCAAGACCATCGTCGAAGAAACCGGCGCCAACAACTTGTACCTCGCCTTCGGGATGCTCAGTTGGCACTTCGCGGACCGTGACCTTCGGTCACCGCTGGTGTTGGTGCCGGTAACTCTGACGACAGCGAACCGCGGTGAGCGCTACGTGCTCACGATCGACGAGACCGGGATGTCAACTCCCAACTACTGTTTGGTGGAAAAGTTACGCGTGGCGTTCGGGTTGGAAATACCCGATTTGCTGAACCCTACCGAGGATGCGTCGGGCATCGACCTGGTGAAGACCTTCGACGCGGTTCGTCACGCCGTCGCCCGGGCGGGATTGCACTTCCGGGTGGAGGAGAGCGTCCACCTGGCGGTGCTGCAGTTCGCCAAGTACCCGCTGTGGAAGGATCTTGACGAATCTTGGAAGCAGTTGTCGCGCAACAGTTTGGTGGCGCATCTCATCGAGTCGCCCATGGAACGGTTCCGCGACCCGGTGGACCATATCCCGCCCGTCGACCTCGACGAACTCGGCACACGCGTGCCGGTGCCGGCCGACTCGTCCCAACTGACCGCGGTGGCCGAGGCCGTTGGGGGACGCACCTTCGTGCTGGAGGGCCCGCCCGGGACGGGCAAGTCCCAAACGATCACCAACCTGCTCGCACACGCGATGGCGACGGGCCGCCGCGTCTTGTTCGTCGCCGAGAAGCGGGCCGCGCTCGATGTCGTCAAGAAACGACTCGAAGAGGTTGGACTCGGCGAACTTTCGCTGGACCTGCACAACAAGTCGGCCCGGCCCGCGGCCGTGCGGGAACAGATCAAAGTCGCACTTGAGCTGCACATTAGCCACGACAAAGAGAAGCTCCGCACCAACAGTCAGGTCGCCGAATCCAGCCGGCGCAGCCTGGCCCGGTACGCCGAGCGTCTGCACGAAAGAAATGCCGCGGGCCTGTCTTTGTACACGGCTCGTTCTTCGGAGCTGGCCGCCGACCACGAGGTGCCGCCGCTTGAGGTGCCCCGCAGCCTCGTCGCGAGTGGGAGCCCGGAAACCTTCAAGGTCGTGGGCGACGTTCTACGGTCGCTGCCCGAAAAAGCCGATCTCGCCCGGCCCGGTCCGGGACATCCGTGGGGCTTCATCGATACGCCATCGCCGCAAAGCCTGGACGCGCAACGGATTTACCAGGCCGCAGTCGAGTTCGACCAAGCGCTGGCCGATCTGCAACAGCGTGGGCTGGGACTCGAGAAGATAGCGCGTGCGGGAAGCGCAGCCGCACTGGCGGCGTGGGCCGCGTTGGCCGATGCGCCACGCTATCCCCTGGAAGGCCTGGACCAGCTGCAAAGCGACGCGTGGAAGTCGGCTTTGGCCACTATTCGGACTTTGGCGAAGAAACTGCAAGCGGCGCGGCCTAACTGGCTCGCCGTTGCGAGCCCCGCTGCGATGGATTTGGACATTCCGGCTATTCACCAGGCGGCGGTGGCCGCCGACGAGTCGGGTTTCTTCGGGCGCAAGAAGCGCCGTCGTGCCGTGCTGGCGATGCTTTCCGACGCATTGGTGGTAGCTCCCGAAACCGTTCCACTCAAGACACTTTCGCAGATCACCGGTGAGATGGCGGAGACCTTCGCGGCGGTGAGTGATCTGCGTGCCCGCGTGGCGACAATTCCTCTGATGCTGGTGGGTGACCAATGGAACCCCCTGATTCCCGAACACGTCGTCGAGCTCGAGCACGGGATCGAAACGGTGACGTGGATCCTCGCCACGCTGTCAGCCAGCAGTCACCGGCCGCACGGGGCCGATCTGCGTGAGTACTACGCAAACACGGCCGTGGGCTCGTTCGCCCAACCGCTGGACAGACTGGCCATAGCCTGGAACGCGCTCACGACGGTGACGGGCGCCAGTCCGGCTCAGCAACAGGCGTGGGCGCAGCAAGACAACTTCATCACCCGCTGGTGGGCTACGCGAGACGCGCGAAAGTTGGACAGTCCGGCATCAATCGAGCGTTGGGTCGACCTGTTGCGTCACATCGAGCCGCTGCGGGCCGCGGGCATGGACGCTGCGCGGTCAGCGATTCTCACTGGGCAGCTTGTTGCCGAAGACGCCGCGCTGGCGTTCGACCGAGGCGTGGCCGCCGCCTCGATTGCAGAACGCTTGGAAGCCAGCGCGCTCAACGCTTTCGACATCGAGGCGCACAACAAAGCAATTCGTCGTTTCACGACGAGCACCCAGGAAGTTCGTCAAGAGCTGCGCAGGGCTATTCCCGCCGAACTGCTGAGCAGGCGTCGCTTCAACGCCGACGCGTCCAGCGGCCAGGTCGGAGGGCTGCGCCGCCAATTGGAGCGAAGGCGCGGCGGCATGAGCATACGCGCGCTGATGGAGAACTTCGGAGATCTCATCACCGACATCCTGCCGTGTACGTTGATGAGCCCGGACTCGGTGGCACGGTTCTTCCCGGCCAGGCCGGGCCTTTTCGACATCGTCGTATTCGACGAGGCATCCCAGATCAGGGTTGCCGATGCCGTCGGCGCGATGGGACGGGCGAAATCCGTTGTGGTCGTGGGCGACAGCAAGCAGATGCCCCCGACGAGCTTCGCTGAGGCCTCCGCAACCATCGACGAGGACGAGGACTACAACCCCGATGTCGTGATCGACGAGGAGTCGATCCTGACTGAGTGCGTGCAGGCGCAAGTTCCCCGGCATTGGCTGTCGTGGCACTACCGCAGTCAAGATGAGTCGCTCATCGCGTTCAGCAACTACCACTACTACGAGGGACGGTTGGCATCGTTTCCCGCGCCGCTCACCGATACAGCGCCTGCGGTGTTCGGGCACGGCATCTCCCTCGTCCGTGTCAACGGCCACTTCGATCGAACCGGGCGGGGAAAGACGTTGCGCACCAACCGCGTCGAGGCCGAGCGCATCGTCGAGGACGTCCGTCAGCGGTTCTGGGCCTCGCCCGATGTCGCGCCGTCACTCGGCATCGTCACCTTCAACGCCCCTCAACGCGATCTCATCGAGAACCTGCTGCGCGACGCCGGCGACGACCGGCTGCTGGCCGCATTGGACGAGCCCGACGGACTATTTGTGAAGAACCTCGAGAATGTCCAGGGTGACGAGCGAGACACGATTCTGTTCTCGGTTGCGTTCAGCGCCAATGAAAAAGGGGTTGTGCCATTGAACTTCGGGCCGTTGTCGCGGCCCGGCGGCGAGCGTCGACTGAACGTCGCGGTGACCCGCGCGCGTCGGGAAGTGGTCCTCTACGCCAGCTTCGACCCCAGCGAACTGCGCGCCGAGGAAACCACTCAGTTGGGGACCAAGCATTTGAAGGCTTACCTTGAGATGGCCGCGCGCGGAGTGGAAAGCGTGACGAGCGGGGGTCGGCGCCAGCCCGTCATAGACCGCCATCGAGACGACATTGCTGAGGCCCTTCGCCGCGAGGGCCTGCCCGTTTCGACCGACGTTGGTCTGTCCGACTTCAGGGTAGACCTCGTGATCTTTGATCCGGATCAACCGGAACAGCCATTGGTCGCCGCGTTGCTGGACGGAACCGAGTGGTACGCGCGCAAGACGGTCGCGGATCGCGATGGGCTACCGATCGACGTTCTGAAAAATTTGATGCATTGGCCCGCGGTCGAACGGATTTGGTTGCCGGAGTGGCTGGATCATCGTTCGCAGGCCCTCGCGCGATTGCGGAAAGCGGTAGATGAGGCCAAGCAGCGTCTGGCGCGCGGCGAGGTCGAGCCCGACCCGGCGCGCAGGCCACCTGAACCGAAGCCAGAAACGACCACTAAGCCGCAGGAATTTGCACCGCTGAAATCGGCCTCGGCCTCAGTCGTGGCCCCGGTAGCACCCCGCCGTCAAGAGCGACCGAAGCATCCGAATATTCAGACATACCGAGAGTGGGTCCCGACAATCGCGGGTGGTGTGAACGTTCTCGACGAGTTGCCTAGTCCGGGGGCAAAGACGCGGGTTCGGGCGGTGGTCCAGGCTGTCATCGAGGCCGAGGCGCCGATTCATCGGGACCGATTGGCGCGACTGGTGGCAGGCGCATTCATGCTCAATCGGGTCAGTGAGGACCGCAAGAGGGCGATTCAACGCGTCGTGCCGTCGGAATACGTACGCGAAGGGGGCGAGAACTTCTACTGGCCGCTGGGAGTGGACCCGCGCACCTGGCGGATTGTTCGGTGCCCGAGGAGCGGCGAAAGCCGACGACTCGAGGAGATCAGCCTGGTGGAGATCGGCAACGCAATGATGATCGCCGCCGAGGAAGCAGGGGGTATCGACACAGAGGAGTTGAAACGGGAGGCGCTGAACATGTTCGGGGGCAAAAGGATTACGCAAGCCATCAGCGCGCGTCTGGAGGATGCTTTGAAGCACGCCTTGGCCCAGGGTTACCTGGTCAGGTCCGGTAGCGTCATCTCCTGCCAGAAATAGGACCGCCGTGTGGCGCTGGCTCGCTGGCATAATTTGATCGCTGATCGTCCGGTGCGGATGGTCATGGGTTGAACTTCTTCGTGTGTCGGTTGATCTGCTCCATCAACCCATCTGGCAAATCGATGCCGAGAAGGGCTTCGTCGAGCTCAATCACGCCATTGGCGTATGGCAACAGTTCCTGGCCTTCGGCTACTCGACTGCACATCGTGGCAATGAACTTGTCGTACCCAACCAAGGGACACATCGCAAAGGCACACACATCCTGGACAAATACGATGACGTCGGCCTCTACCGGGGTTTGTAGACACCGCTCGGCCGCGCGCAGGATGTCCTCGTGGTAGTCCATCAGCCGGCTAGCAATATGCACGATCGAGTCCGCATCAGCTGCGCACTCGGGTGCATTCAAGGCGCCTGTAAATGCCGGGCTGAGCATGAACGTTTCGAGTTGGTGGACGATCTCGCAGATCTTGGACATCTCCTTCCACACGAGGTGTGAATACTGCTGGCCGTTGAGCGGCCTCCCCCGTCCGGGTTGATAACCCAAGGCGCAGTTGCGAAGCCGTCGCTGAACGGCGTTTCGTCGCAGCACGAGCACCGAGGCGAATACCGCCCAGGGCCAGAGCGGCAGGCGCTCGGCGAGGAGTTGCTCAAGACCTTCGAAAGTGGAGGCGACCTGAGCCAGATCCGGCTGATTCGCTGCCAGCGGGATGATGCGCTCTGGTGTCGGGTCGATGCGGCGTACCATCGCCTCGGCTCCGGCCCGGAGTTCCGCCGGCCAGGGCCACGGCTCCAGTTCTTGCGATGCTCGTGCCCAAGCCGAATATTCGGTCCAGCCGATCGCCCCCATTACGGCGACGGAGACCAGACCCAGCCACCACGATCCGGCTAGCAGTGCCAGTACCAGGACCACACCGCCGGCTATCAGGCCCGCCCGCTTCAATTCAGATAGCTGTCGAAGTATGTTGGAAACGGACACGGCCCGAATGGTAGGCAAGCACACCGACATGTTGAACCGTCACCGAGTCCCGATCGGGCACCATGTCGGTATGCCTCTGTCGGAGAGCGCGTTGGTAAGCGTGGCCGGTGACCGCATCTTCGGGCGGGGCTTGGGCTACGTCCGCTATGTTCGTGGGCTTCGCGTCGCCACCGACAAGGCCTACGCAACGGTCCAGGGCAAGCAGGTCTACACCGTGGAGCTCGACTGGTCCGGTTCCGAGCCTGACGGTTTCTGCACCTGCCCGCACGCCGCCGACGGCCACTTCTGCAAGCACCTGGTTGCGGTCGGGCTGGCCGCGATCGACAGCGGCGCAGTCGACGACTCCACTTCGGTGGCCTCGGAGGTGGAAGCGGCCGTGCACGCCATGGACGTCGATGAGCTTCGCGAACTCGTCCTGACCCTCGCCGAACGCGACGACGAAGTACGCCGCATGCTGGAAGTCCGCGCTACCGCCGCATCCGGTGACGACACCACGGCGAAAGCTGAGTTCGAAGCGTACGTGCGAAATGCCTTGGAATTCCGGGGATTTGTCGACTATCGCGAGTCGTTCGCGGCCGCGCAAGTCGCTAGCCATGTACTCGACGAGCTCGAGAGTCTTTTGAACGCAGGGTCTGCCGAAATCGTGCGACCGGCGCTGCAGCGCGCGGTCACCCTGCTACGCACGATTACCGGGGAGGCCGACGACTCGGCCGGCGTGATCGGGGATCAATGCCAGCGGGCCGCCGACCTGTACGCGCAGGCGTGTCGGCTCGGGCAGCCGGATCCCACCGAAGTTGCCCAGTGGCTGGCGGCTTTCCGTGCCACCTCGCCGGGATGGCCAACGTTGTGCCTCGCGGATTTCGTCGACGCATTCGACGACCATGCGCTCGCGACCTACCGCGCGGCGGTCGCGGATTTGGATCGAAAGCATGCAGGTGTGGACCACTTTCGCCGTTTTGAAGTCGACACCATGCTGCTGGAGCTCGCCGATCACGACGGCGATCTCGATCGGGCTATCGAGCTGCTGAACGAACGCGAACATCCGCAGTACGGGGCTATCGTCGCCCGCTTACGGGATGCCGGGCGCGACGACGAAGCGGTGGGCTGGATCGATCGGGCGGTCGCCGAAGGCCGGATAAGCAGTCATGGCAGCGGAAACGATTATTGGTTGAGCCCGACCGATGTCGCCGAAACGTACCGGGGACTCGGCCGCGTCGACGATGCAATAGCCGTTCTGCGTGCCGATTTCGTCCGGCGGCCCGAGATCCGCGTCTACCGGTCGCTGCTGGAGTTCGCCGCCACGGTCGACCGTGTCGAGACCGAACGCGCCTGGGCGTTCGACCACGCGCGAGAACTGACTGCCGGTCCCTACGCGGGGTCGATCCTGGTCCAGCTCTCCCTGAGCGAGGGGGACGTGGACGCCGCGTGGGAGGCCGCCGACCGTTATGGTCCCGGCTGGGCGTGGAAGGAACTCGCCACGCAAGGCGCCGAGTCTCGGCCGGTGGCCGCCGCGGATCTGTACCGGCCGGGCCTCGAGAAGGATCTGCAGTACCCCAACAGCAAGCTGTACCCGGACATCGCCGCGAGACTGGCAACGATGGCCAAGTTGTATGAAAGAGGCGGGCGCAGTACAGATTTCGCAGATTACGTCGCCAAGATTCGGCATGACTACGGCAGGCGCCCCGCGCTGATGAAGGCGCTGACAGCCAAGGGGCTCTGACCGACCTTCCAGCTGGCCCAGGCCCCTCGCCGAGGCCCGTCGACTAGGGCCCTGTACCGGTATTGAGCAAGCCGGCCAACCGCACTCCGAAGTTACCGAACCCGGAGTTGAACGCCTGCGTCGCGAAGTTGAAGAAGCTCGTATTGAAAGCGCCCGACACAAAGTTGCCGAGGTTTGCCCAGCCCGACTCGAGTGTGCCGAAGTTCTGCAAGCCCGACACGTTGATGCCACCGGCGTTGAAGAAGCCTGACATTTGGGCGAAGCGGTTCGCCAGGCCGGATACGGCGCCGGTGGCGTTGTTGAAGAAGCCGGACGCGCCACCGCCGGAATTGAAGAAGCCCGACGACGGGGTGTCGCCGGAGTTGAAGAAGCCCGGGCCCCCCGCGAAGCTGAAGCCGAACGTGACCGGACCCGTAGAGCCGTTGCCGATAAGAGGGACGACTTGGGTGAACAAGTAGTCGATCGGGGTTTCGGGTTGCACGGTGTTCAGGTTGAAGGTGATGGGCCCAACATTGCTGTCGTCGTACTTGATTTGGATCCCGAACACGGTTGAGGCTTGGATGTGTATCGGAATCGAATACGTGAACGCGCCCGCCGTAATGGCGTCGACGACACCCGTGATAGGCACCTCGATGTTGATCGGCACCTCGTAGTGGTAGGTGATTTCGGGCATCGTGTACTCGAAGCCGAACCCGAAGAGGCCTTGGTAGTCGCCCCGCCACAGGAAGCCGTTGCTGTAACTGCCCGAGATGAATGCGCCCGTGTCGAAATCGCCGGAGTTCGAAATGCCCGTGTTGGAATTGCCCGTGTTGAACCAACCGGTGTTGTAGTCGCCGACATTGAAGCCGCCGGTGTTGTAGCTGCCCGGGTTGAAGCTGCCCGTGTTGGTGTTGCCGGCGTTGAAGAAGCCGGTGTTGTAGTTGCCTGCGTTGCCGATGCCGGTGTTGACCAGCCCGATGTTGAAAAAGCCCGTGTTGGTGCTGCCGGTGTTGCAGATGCCGGTGTTGTAGGTGCCGGAGTTGCCAAAGCCCCAGTTGCCGGTGCCGGAGTTGAAGAAGCCGACGTTGCCGGTGCCCGAGTTGAACAGGCCGATATTGCCGTTGCCTGAATTCAAGCCACCGATACCAATTTGGTTGTTCCCGGTGAGGCCGATGCCGATGTTGCCGGTGCCTGTGTTGGCGAAGCCGATGTTCGCGTTGCCGGTGTTGCCGAAGCCGATGTTGAAGCTGCCGGTGTTGCCGATGCCGAAGTTTTGGATGGCCGCCGTCAGCGACGGACCGGAGTTTCCGAACCCGATGTTGCCGCTGCCGATGTTGCCGCCGCCGATGTTGTCGCTGCCGAAGTTGCCGCCGCCGAAGTTGTGCCCACCGATGTTGCCGCCACCCACGTTGTAGCTGCCGACGTTCCCATTTCCGAAGTTGAAGCCGCCGATGTTCCCGTTGCCGATGTTCAAGGAACCGAAATTGCCCAGGCCGAGGCTGAAGCTGGTCGTTCCGGTGATGTCGTTCTGGAACACGCCGGCCAAGCTGTTGCCGATATTGCCGAAGCCGGAGCCGTTGTCCGGCGTGCCCAAGCCCAAGCCGGTGTTGAGCACACCCGAGATGCTGTTGCCCAGGTTGGCTAGGCCGGATTGCAGCGAACCGTAGTTTTGGATGCCCGAGTTTCCCAGGATTCCGGTCGCGTAGTTGAACAAGCCCGAGCTGCCGGCGCCGAAGTTGAAGAAGCCCGATAGGCCGCCGGTGCCGGCGTTGAAGAACCCCGAGGACGGCGTCGTCGTGGTGTTGAAGAAGCCCGGAGTTGCCGGAATGTGGAAGACCGGAATCGTGATGGGCCCCATTCCGCCGCCGCCCACGATGGCGACGACGGTCGATCCGTCGTGGGCGCCGATGTTGAGCGACACGGTGTTGACTGGGGGTTGGCTGCCGAAGTCGATCGTGATGGGTGTCGTCGCGGGGGCGTCGGCGCCGCCGCCGTGGATGCTGATGGTGCCGATGGTGATGTTGAAGTCGATGACGTCGAGGTAGCCGAAGGCTTCGCCGAGGCCTTTCACGGTGATCTGCGGAATGTTGATGGCCGAGATTGACACGCTGGTGATGGTGGCGGTGATCGGGATATGGATCGGTGCGCGAACGTCGAACGCGAAGGGTATTTCGTCGATCACGATCTCGTAGCCGCCGGTGAGGACGCCCCGGTACTCGCCCCGCCAGAGGAGGCCGTTGTTGTAGCTGCCGGTGTTGAAGACGCCGGTGTTGACGTGGCCGGAGTTGCCCAGGCCCGTGTTGTAGTCGCCGGTGTTGAACCATCCGGTGTTGTAGCTGCCCGGGTTGAAACTGCCGGTGTTGGTGCTGCCGATGTTGTAGCCGCCGGTGTTGTAGCTGCCCGCATTGGCGATCCCGGTATTGACCAGGCCGGTGTTGAAGAAACCGGTGTTGACGCTGCCGGTGTTGAAGAAGCCGGTGTTGTAATTGCCGGAGTTGCCGATGCCGAAGTTTCCGGTGCCGGAGTTGAACAAGCCGACGTTGCCGCTGCCGGAGTTGAACAGGCCGACGTTGCCGCTGCCGGAGTTCCAGTTGCCGAAGCCGACCTGGTTGTTGCCGCTCAACCCGATGCCGATGTTGCCGCTGCCAGTGTTTCCGAAGCCGATGTTGCCGTGACCGAAGTTGCCGAAGCCGAAGTTGTTGCTGCCGGTGTTGCCGAACCCGACGTTGTTGAGGGCCGCCGTCAGCGCGGGCCCGCTGTTGCCGAAGCCGATGTTGAAGCTGCCGATGTTGCCGCTGCCGAAGTTCTGGCTGCCGATGTTGCCGCCGCCGACGTTGTAGCTGCCGATGTTTCCGTTGCCCAGGTTGAAATCCCCGATGTTTCCGCTGCCCAGGCTGAATTGCCCGAAGTCGGCCAAGCCCAGGCTGAAGGTCGACCCGGACACGCCGTTGCGGAACAAGCCCGCAAGGTCGGTACCGACGTTGTATATGCCCGACATGTTGGCCGGCGTCGTGAGCGGGTTGACGGCGGAGCCGATGTTGAAGAAACCCGACAGGGTGTGGCCCAAGTTGGAGAAGCCCGATGCCAGCGTGCCGACATTGTTGAGGCCGGAGCTTTCCACAGCTTCCCAGTTGAACAAGCCGGAGGCATTGGCACCGACGTTCCAGAAGCCCGATACTCCACCGGCGCCGCTGTTGAAAAAGCCCGACGACGGGCTGGTGGTTTGATTTCCGAAGCCAGGGGTCGCCGGGATGTGGATGAGCGGGACGCGAACGGGGCCTGCAGTGCTGCGAATGGCAATGTTGAGCACCGTTGAACCGTCCGGGCTCCCGATGTTCGCGGTAATCGTGGGCAGGGTGCCCGTGATCGTCGGGATTTGAATCGCGCTGACGTAAGCGTCGGCGTATGTCCAGATGGGACCCTCGAACTTGACGTGGATCGGGTCCAAACTGAAGCCGTAAAACCGGAAGCTGCCGAGGTTGACGTTGATGGGGATGTTGAGCGGAATGCTGATGTCGAGGTTGGCGGCGGGGAATTCCGGGATGGTCACGGTGTAGTCGAGGCCGATCAGGCCCTGGTAGTCGTCCCGCCAGATGAAGCCGTTGTTGAAGCTGCCGGTGTTGAAGGCGCCGGTGTTGACGTTGCCCGAGTTGCCCAGGCCGGTGTTGGTGTTGCCGGTGTTGAACCACCCGGTGTTGTAGCTGCCCGGGTTGAAGCCTCCGGTGTTGTAGTTTCCGGTGTTGTAGCTGCCGGTGTTGTAGCTACCTGCGTTGGCGAGCCCGGTGTTGACGATGCCGGTGTTGAAGAAGCCGGTGTTGAAGTCGCCGGCGTTGCCGAAGCCCGTGTTGTGGCTGCCGGAGTTGCCGATGCCGAAGTTTCCGGTGCCGGAGTTGAAGAAGCCGACGTTGCCGGTGCCCGAGTTGAACA
>NZ_MVHT01000330.1 GCF_002086275.1 Mycobacterium intermedium
CTCATCCATCAGGTACCTCCAAAGTGTTCAGACGAAGTGGCACAACAGATTTGGGCGTTGGCCACTCATCAGAGCCTCGAGTGCGCGCCGCTGGCCATCGAACCCTCGATTCAGCTTGTTGCGTCGTGACAAGCGATATCCAGGAACCGAAAACAACGCCTTGGGCGTAATCGCGGGTCCCTCGGCAAGGAAGTCGGATCCGTGCAGCAACAAGTATCTTGAAGGCGGCGAAGATTTGGAAGACGTTGGAACGACCTTTGACTATTGTTAACGGGCATTGTTAACGGGCATTGAATGCGTCCGTGCGGAGCGGAAGTCGGTGACAAACGTGATAGCTCCGGACGAGATTCCGACAGAACGCACAGCTGCCTGTGGATGAGATGTTCGGGCGATATCGGCTGATCTCGGTG
>NZ_MVHT01000331.1 GCF_002086275.1 Mycobacterium intermedium
CACCAACTACACTGAGCCCTGCTCACAGGTGAGGACTTTCAGCGGGCACACCTGAGGAATTTCGATGAGCGTGATCAGATGCTCAATCGAGCGCGCTCCTCGCCGGTTGGACCACACGATCTGCACCGCGGTCGCCCCCGAGGCGGTCTTCACGGTGCGCACGTAGGCCACCCCGGCAGCCTACGGCCCCGATTTAGTGCACAAACTTACGCAGAACCGACCACGAAACCACAGGTCAAACCCCTACGCGCATCACCAACCCAAAATCGTGAGCCAAGTCAGGTCGCACAGACCAACGTCGTCACCTTGCTTGTCATCTCATGTCAATGGCCATCTGGAAGTCCCCGTTTTTGGCCAGGAGAAGTCCCCGCCCCTGAGCGGGTGATTGGCTAACTCTT
>NZ_MVHT01000332.1 GCF_002086275.1 Mycobacterium intermedium
CACTTCGTCTGAACACTTTGGAGGTACCTGATGGATGAGATGTTCGGGCGATATCGGCTGATCTCGGTGATCGGTCAGGGTGCTATGGGCACCGTGTATCGGGCCCGGGATACCGAGATCGGACGCGATGTGGCGATCAAAGTTCTGACGCCGCAGCTGGCCAATGAGCCAGGCTATGAGCAACGGTTCCGCCGTGAGGCGTATACGGCGGCCCGGCTGACCGAACCGCACATCATCCCGATTTATGACACCGGCGAGATTGATGGCCGGTTGTATTTGGTGATGCCCATCATCGAGGGCACCGATGTCGATGCGTTGTTGCGCCGCGAAGGACCGGTGCCCCCAGAGCGAGCGGTGGGCATCACCGAGCAGTTGGCTGCTGCGTTGGATGCCGC
>NZ_MVHT01000333.1 GCF_002086275.1 Mycobacterium intermedium
CTTTAACAGTGGCCAGGGCAGTGCCTCGGGGTTCGGGAATGTGGGGTCGTTGGGTTCGGGGGCGTTCAACCTGGGTGATCAGGTGTCGGGGTGGGGTAACACGATCGTGAGTTTGGGCTCGGGTGTGGGCAATGTGGGTGATCAGTTGGCGGGGTTGTTCTCCCAGGGTATGGACAAGGTGAGTTTGTTCAGTGCGGGGTTCGCCAATCATGGCGGGATGAACCTGGGTAGTGCGAATTTGGGTGATTTCAACCTGGGTAGCGGCAATGTGGGTAGTTCCAATGTGGGTTCAGGGAATGTGGGGTCGGGGAATACCGGTGTGGGCAATGTGGGTGATGGGAATGTGGGTGGCGGCAATATCGGTGATGCGAATGTGGGTAGCGGCAATGTAGGGG
>NZ_MVHT01000334.1 GCF_002086275.1 Mycobacterium intermedium
AGCCCAGATCTCTTCCACCGAGGCGTCAAAAGCCAGCGAGTGAGCCTGCGCCCACACCCCCGGGCGCGGCACATCACTCAGACCCATCAACACCTGGGTGAGGTTGTGGTGGGTGACCGCCACGCCCTTGGGAGTGCCGGTGGTGCCTGAGGTGTAGATCAGGTAGGCGATATCGTTGGGGCCCGGCATCGTCAGTCCTGCGGCCGAATGGTTTTGCGCGTCAGCCACATTGATGATCGGCAGGTTGTGGTCCGCAAGTCGGTCGGCCAGTTCGGTGGT
The DNA here is from genome assembly GCF_002086275.1 of Mycobacterium intermedium. GTDB lineage: Bacteria > Actinomycetota > Actinomycetes > Mycobacteriales > Mycobacteriaceae > Mycobacterium > Mycobacterium intermedium. The sequence goes on from NZ_MVHT01000334.1 coordinate 280, forward strand.
GGTGATCACCGCCACCGGGGCGGCATCGGCCAGCACGAACCCGACCCGCGCCACTGGGACTGCGGGGTCGATCGGCACATAGGCGGCCCCCGCCTTGAGCACCCCCAA
>NZ_MVHT01000335.1 GCF_002086275.1 Mycobacterium intermedium
TGCGGTATCTGAACGAACAGGTCGACCTGGGCGGCGCCGACCCCGTGATCGGATTCAACTACCTGGGCCGGGTGGGCGGAGATGGCGCGGCGTCCTGGGACGGGTGGGGCTTAAGCCCGGAGGGCGTGTCGAAGGTCGCCGGTGCCGCGGCCGCCATACCAATGCCGTTGCCGCACAGTGTGGAACTCAACGCCGCAACCGTGGACTCCGGGGGCGGCCCACGGTTGCAGGCAGGCTGGCGTTATGCGACTTCGGTTCTGGATGAGGACAGCGTCGAGCGGCTGAGCCGGCTGTGGTTTGAGGCGCTGCGCGGGATCTGCGCACATGTGCGCCAGGGTGGGGGCGGGTTGAGCCCATCGGACATCGCACCAGCCCGACTGAACCAG
>NZ_MVHT01000336.1 GCF_002086275.1 Mycobacterium intermedium
ACCGGCGGGGCGGGGGGGTGCGGCGGCACCGGCGTTGCCGGTGCCAACGGCGGTCTCGGCGGTCTCGGCGGCAACGGTGGCGGCGGCGGTCAAGGCGGAACCGCACAAGGCGGTCTTGCCGGCCAAGGCGGCAATGGCGGCCGAGGCGGCGGTGGGGGCACCGGCGGCGACTCCAGCGGCACGGGAACCAACGGCAGCGGCGGGGCCGGGGGCAACGGCGGCACTGCCGGTAACGGTGGGCCAAGCACCAAAGTTTCGCTCCCCGCCTCACAGTCCGCCGGCGCCGGAGGTGGGGGCGGTGGCGCCGGGGGCAACGGCGGCGACGCAGGCACAGGTGGTGTGGGCGGCATTGGTGGCAACGGCGGCAACGGTG
>NZ_MVHT01000337.1 GCF_002086275.1 Mycobacterium intermedium
GACCGTCGGCCCCATCGAACCCGCCCGGCCCGCCGGCCTTACCGCCGATCCCGCCGGCCCCGGCGGCTCCGGGGGGCTGCTCTTCGGCAATGGAGGTAACGGCGGGCTCGGCGGTCGGGGCGGTGCGGGCGGCGCCGGCTCGGCTGGCGCGGACGGTGGCGCAGGTGACCCGGGCAGCCCTGGCGGGGCGGGCGGCGCCGGTGGCGCCGGTGGCAACGGCGGGAACGGCGGCCACGGGGGCGCCGCCGGTCGCGGCGGTTACTGGGGCCAGGCCGGCCTGGCAGGCAACGGCGGCGCCGCCGGTGACGGCGGAGCCGGGGGTGCCGGCGGCAACGGCGGGGCTGGCGGTAACGGCGTTGTCGTGGCC
>NZ_MVHT01000338.1 GCF_002086275.1 Mycobacterium intermedium
GGTGACACCGGCCCGACGGGTGACACCGGAGCCACTGGCCCGACGGGTGACACGGGGGCGACGGGTGACACCGGAGCGACCGGCCCGACGGGTGACACGGGGGCGACGGGTGACACCGGGGCGACCGGCCCGACGGGTGACACCGGAGCCACTGGCCCGACGGGTGACACCGGGGCGACGGGTGACACCGGAGCCACTGGCCCGACCGGTGACACCGGAGCGACGGGTGACACCGGAGCCACTGGCCCGACCGGTGACACCGGAGCGACCGGCCCGACCGGCGACACCGGAGCGACCGGCCCGACCGGCGACACCGGAGCCACTGGCCCGACCGGTGACACCGGGGCGACGGGTGACAC
>NZ_MVHT01000339.1 GCF_002086275.1 Mycobacterium intermedium
CTGGAAAACACCCGCCGAAGCCCTCGACGAACTACTGTCAAACCCGCCCACCGTTGCATCGACCGCTTGAAACCGCCGGCGAACTTGGGTGCACAGGCCACACACTCGGGGTGGGAGGCACGCGGGGTTGGGCCGTTTGGGCCGTCGAGTGTGGGGCTTATTGCCCCGTGAAGGCGAACTTGGGTGCACAGGCCACACACTCGGCGGGGGAGGTAGGCGGCATAGCCGACGACCGTTTGCGGTCCCAAACGCCAGCACGCCACTAAACTAGGGTTGAACCACCCCGGGTTTGATGCACACCTTCTTTCGAGGGAAGGTTGTTCGCATCATGGCGAAGAGGTACGACGAGGA
>NZ_MVHT01000033.1 GCF_002086275.1 Mycobacterium intermedium
CGAAGGCTGAATCGCACGATGGGGCATCACAACACTCCTCACTCAAAGAGGTGTTGCATCGATGGCTTGAAACCGCAGCCGTTTAGGGGCCGTAGGCCCCACGGTCGGCGGTGGGTGTGTGGGGGTGTCGGTCGACGCTGGCGTCGAATGTGTGGCTTAAGTACCGCGGGGTGTCGTTTTGGGGCCGTAGGGCGCACGGTCGGCGACAGGGGCAAACTAGACGACCCTGCGCCCGCGCTTTGCGCGCAACCGCATGTCCCACAGATAAAGCTGATAGCCGAAGACCCAGACCTGGTTGGGGAGTAACCGGTCGGCCACCCGCAGCGCGGTCAGCAGCCACTCGAAACGGCGTTGCTGGGCCTCGGTCCAGTCCAGCTTCATCAGCGCCCGGAACTCAGGCGCCAGGAATCCCGTCGTCGCAAACAAATTGAAGCGGCCCGCCAGGAGGCGCAGCGGCAGCGGCAGGAACGCCACCGAGGCCACGCCGTACAGGTGTTCGCGAACCGGCGGATCGATCCGCAACTCGTCCAACGTGCGCTTCCAGTACTCGTCGAACGCGACCCGGTCCGGCGGCCACATCCGCTCGGGCACCTGCAGCGTGGTCCCCAATCGCTTGGCATCGCGATAGACGGCGTCCGCGGTGGCGTCGTCGAGTGGTCCGTGCAGGAACTCGTGTTGGTCGATGTAGTAGCGGTACAGGCACGCGGCCACCCAGAGCTGCAGCTTGGGGTCGAAGGCGTTGTAGGAAACGGGGCTCTTCGCCGTCGACCGGACCTGCCGGTGTGCGACGTCGACGGCGGCACGCATGAGCTTGCGGTCGGCCTCGGTCCCGATGGTCGCCACCGCCAGGTAGGTACCGGTGGTACGGGCCCGCTTGAACGGGTGCTTGTAAACGTTGCCGCTGTCCACCGGGCTTTCCAGGACGCCATAGCCGACGCCCGGTAGCGACAACTGCATGATGACGTTCGCGGCCGGTAATAACGCCGCCGCCGGGTTCAAAAGGTCGGCAACCCTGGTCGCGGGTCGCTTCATTGCGGATCCTGCTCCATGGGTCGAGTACATCACGTATGAGGGGCCGCCGCGAAGAGATCACACCCGCGCGAGTGATTAGAACGACTAGAAACCGGTTACCTTCGACACATGCTTATCGATTCGTCGCCTGGCGACGCACGTCCCATAGCGGACGACCTCCCATCGGAGGCGCTGTCGTTCGACCGCGCCCAGATCGGGTGGTGGTGCTTTGTGACGGCTCAGGCGGTCGTGGTCATCGTGCTCTTCATTCTGTTCGTCACCTGATCTGACCGATCCGCGCGTGTGAGACGCTGCCCGAGTGTTGGCGTCGCAAGCCCGGTTCGTCGGCGTTCTGGCCGGTTATCTGGCCGATTTGGCGCTCGGTGATCCAAAACAAGGTCATCCGGTCGCGTTGTTCGGCCAGGCGGCCGCGAAATTCGAACAAATCAGCTATCGCGACAGTCGGGTCGCCGGCGCTCTGCATGTCGGTTTGCTGGTCGGCGCTGTCACCACGCTAGGGGCGGCGGTGCAACGAGGCGGGGGCCGGCGTTGGTCGGTACCGGTCACCGGGGCGGCCACCTGGACCTGCCTGGGTGGGACCACACTGGCGCGCACCGGCCTGCAGATGTCTGACCTGCTGGAGCGCGGCGATGTCGAGGCCGCCCGGCGACTGCTGCCGTCACTGTGCGGTCGGAATCCGGAAACGCTGGACGAAGCGGGCCTGGCCCGTGCGGCGTTGGAATCGGTGGCGGAAAATACCTCCGACGCCCAGGTTGCTCCGTTGCTGTGGGCGGCGCGCGGCGGCATTCCGGCCGTGCTCGGGTATCGGGCCGTCAACACGTTGGACGCGATGATCGGCCATCGTTCACCCCGCTATCTCCGCTTCGGCTGGGCCGCGGCGCGCTTGGACGACCTGGCCAACTACGTCGGCGCGCGGGCGACCGCGGCGTTGGTGGTGCTGTGCGCGCCCGTCGTCGGTGGATCGCCCTCGGGTGCGGTGCGGGCCTGGCGACGGGACGCATCCCGGCATCCCAGCCCCAACGCCGGAGTGGTCGAGGCGGCCTTCGCCGGCGCGCTCGGTGTGCGATTAGGCGGACCCACCCAATACCGCCATGAACTGCAGATTCGCCCTGCCCTGGGCGATGGCCGCCCGCCGGCTGTGGCCGACCTGCGGCGCGCGGTGCGGTTGTCGCGGACCGTGCAGGCTGCAGCCGCTGTGCTGGTAGGGCTTAGCGCCGTCGGCCGTAGCGGTCGGCGAGTTTGTCCTCGACCGTCACCGGCGGCGCCGGCTCTTCTGTAACCGTCGCCTGCTTTTCCCGGCGTCGGGCACGAATCTCGGCGTAGGTGAAATAGGCCAGACCGATCGGCGCCAAGATGCCGAACGAGATCCACTGGATGCCGTAGGACAAGAACGGTCCGGGATCCAGGTGCGGCAAGCCGATCACGCCCAGTCCACCCGGCTGGTCCTCGACCAGTTGCAGGTATGACCCGGCCAACGGCACGCCAGTCAGCTTCGACACTTGCTCGGTGCTGATCGAATACACCTGCAGGAAACCGTCTCTGGTGAAGGGCTCCTTGTCGGGCATCGTCGGCTCGGAGTCGCGTAACCGCGCGGTGATGGTGACGGTCTGCTCCGGTGGCCGGGGGAACTGCGGCACGTGCGAACCCGCCTCCGGACGCACATAGCCGCGGTTGACCAGGACGGTTGGTCCGCCGTCCACGACGAACGGTGCCAGCACTTCGAATGCTTGCTCGCCCTCCACGACGCGCAGCCGGGCGAGCACTTGTACGTCGGCCAGGTAGTGGCCAGTCGCTGTCACCCGCCGCCACTCAGCGTTGGACGCAGAGGAATCCTGTTGCGGCAGTAGCTCTTTCAACGGGACGGGCGGGGTGGAAATGGATTGCTGAATCTGGCTGTTTGCCCGAGATGTCTTGGTGTTCTTACCCAGCTGCCACGGCGCGAGCACCATGAAACACAGGTAAGTGAACGCGATGATCACCAGCATCAGCGCGAGCCACCCGGGTCTCAGCAAGAAAGACAAGCGTCGCAAGAAGCGAAGCATCAGGTGTAGCCGTTCCGCGCCAGTTGCTCGTCAACCCAGTCGTGCAGGCCGGGCAGGGCGGCTTCGATGACCTCAAAGACCGCCTCGAAGTCCTCTGGGTCGCCGTAGTACGGGTCATCGACGTCGAGCGCGTGCGCCCCGGATCGCGGATCGAACGACCGCAGCATCCGAACCCGGTCGTCGGCCACGCCGAGCTGGCGCAGCATCCGCAGGTGGTTACGCCCTAAAGCGACCACCAGGTCGGCCGCCAAGTGGTCGTCGTTGACTTGCGCCGCTCGGTGCTCGGTGGGGTAACCGTGCGCGCGCAGGACCCGGTTCGCCCGTTCGTCAGCGCAGCTGCCGACGTGCCAGTTGCCGGTGCCCGCGCTGGTCACCCGCACCTTGTCCGCCAGGCCGCGCTGTTTCAGCTGGTGGGCGAACATCTTTTCGGCCATCGGCGAACGGCAGATGTTCCCGGTGCAGACGAACGTGACATGCAGCTCGGCCCGCTCAGACACCCAGCGCCCTCCGGAGTTCTTCGATCGTCGCCGCGTGTGTCACGCCGACGGTTGGTGCGGCATCACCGGTGTCGGGGTCGGCGAAGTCGGCCCGTCCATAACCCCAGCCGACCACCACGGTGTCGATGCCATGGGCCGCCGCCCCGTGCACGTCGTGGCGGCGGTCGCCGACCATGAGCACCCGCTCCGGAATGGGTTGGAGCTGCTCGAGCGCGTGGGCCAGCACCTCGGTCTTGCTGCGGCGTGTGCCGTCCGGGCAAGCGCCGGCGATGACCTCGAAATGGTGGTCGAGGCCGAAGTGGGCGAGGATGCGCCGGGCGGTCGGCTCCAACTTGGAGGTGGCTACGGCCAAGCGGACACCAGCATCGCGCAGGTCGGCCAGCAGCGGCTCGATCCCATCGAACAGGCTGTTCATCGCCCAACCTCGGCTGCCGTACTCGGCGCGGAAGGCGGCGAACGCCTCGTCGGCACGGCCGTCGAGGTCCAGCGATCGGAATGTCTCGTCCATGGGTGGGCCGACTATCTGGGCGACCAGATCGCCGTCGGGTACGTCGGCGCCCACGTGGGCCAGGGCATGCACGAAGCTGGCGACGATCCCCTCGGCGGAGTCGGTGAGAGTGCCGTCGAGGTCGAAGATCACCAGCTGCGGTTTGCCTGCGTCGCCCGGGACGGTTTCGGCAGCCCCGGCCGGGATAGAGCCTGTCACGCTTCCATTGTCGGTGATGACGCTGCCGGACAAACCGGCAGGCACTGGCGCTGCGCGTACCTCGGCGGACGGCACGGGTTTGCGACGCTCCGAATACTCGTCGCATCCGGCGGCGCGATAGTGTTCCACGGATGGCGAGTCTCGACTTGAGCCCGCTTTCGGCGGCCCACTATCACGGCGACCAGGCCGTCGCCCCTGGCATGCTCGATTTTGCTGTCAACGTCCGTCATCGGCAGCCGCCGTCATGGTTGGTAGAGCGGCTCGCCGAGCGCCTGCCCGACCTGGCCAGCTATCCGAGCATCGCGGACGTGCAGCTCGCGCAGGACGTGGTCGCCGCCCGCCATCAACGATCGCGCGACGAAGTGTTGCCGCTGGCGGGCGCTGCTGAAGGCTTTGCGCTGTTGAGTAATTTGCGGCCGGTGCGGGCCGCCGTCATCGCGCCCTCGTTCACCGAGCCGGCCGTGGCTTTGGCGGCGGCGGGAATTCCGGTGTGCCACGTCGTCTTGGCGCCGCCGTTCCGGCTGGAGTCTGCGCGGGTGCCCGATGACGCGGACCTCGTCGTCGTGGGCAATCCGACCAACCCGACCTCGGTGCTGCACACGCGCGCCGAGGTGCTGGCGTTGCGTCGTCCCGGCCGCACCCTGGTGGTCGACGAGGCGTTTGCCGACTCGATACCTGGCGAACCCGAGTCTCTCGCCGGCGAATCGCTGCCCGACGTGCTGGTGCTGCGCAGTCTGACCAAGACGTGGGCGCTGGCCGGGTTGCGGGTGGGCTACGCCCTGGGCGCCCCGAACATCCTCGCCCAGTTGACCGCGCGGCGCGCGCACTGGCCGGTGGGCACCCTGCAATTGACCGCGATCGCGGCGTGCTGCACGCCGCAGGCCGTTGCCGAAGCGGCGACCGATGCCGCGCGGTTGACGGCGCTGCGCGCGGAGATGGTGGCGGGCCTGGAATCGGTGGGCGCCACTGTGGTCGACGGTCGGGCACCGTTTGTTCTGTTCCGCGTGCGGGATGTCGATTTGATCCGAAAACGGCTACAGTACAAGGACATTGCGGTGCGACGCTGCGACACGTTCATCGGTCTGGACGAAGGTTATCTGCGCGCGGCGGTGCGCGAGGAGTGGCCACTGCTGACGGAGACGATCGCGGAGGTGTTGTCGTGACCGTGCGGTTGCGCGACGTGATCGATGTACTGGACGAGGCTTACCCGCCGCGACTGGCCGAATCGTGGGATTCGGTGGGCTTGGTTTGTGGTGACCCCGACGATGTTCTGTCTTCGGTGACGATCGCGGTGGACGCGACGGCCGAGGTCGTCGACGAAGTTCCCGACGGCGGCCTGTTGCTGGCCCATCATCCGTTGCTGCTGCGCGGTGTCGATACCGTCGCGGTCAGCACACCCAAGGGCTCGTTGGTGCACCGCCTGATCCGGAGCGGGCGTTCGCTGTTCACCGCGCATACGAACGCCGATTCGGCATCACCCGGGGTGTCCGACGCGCTCGCCCACGCCTTGGGTTTGACCGTCGAGGCGGTGCTCGAGCCGGCGCCGCCCGCCGCCGACATGGACAAGTGGGTCATCTACGTGCCGACAGAGAACGCAGAAGCGGTGCGGGAGGCGGTCTTCGAGGCCGGCGCCGGACATATTGGCGACTACTCGCACTGCAGCTGGAGCGTCTCGGGCATCGGGCAGTTCCTGCCGCATGAAGGGGCGTCGCCGGCCATCGGCAGCGTCGGCGCCATCGAACACGTCCCCGAGGACCGGGTCGAGGTGGTTGCGCCCGCACGCGCGCGCGGTGCGGTGTTGGCGGCGATGCGTGCCGCTCACCCTTACGAGGAGCCCGCCTTCGACATATTCGCGTTGGTCGCGCCACCGAGCGACGCCGGGTTGGGCCGCATCGCGGCATTGCCACAGCCGGAACCGCTGCACGCCTTTGTCTCTCGTGTCGAAGCCGCATTGCCGCAGACCTCTTGGGGGGTGCGCGCGGCCGGGGATCCGGACTTGCCGGTGTCTCGGGTAGCGGTGTGCGGGGGAGCAGGGGATTCCTTGCTGCGCACCGTGGCCGCGGCGGATGTGCAGGCCTACGTCACGGCGGACCTGCGGCATCATCCTGCCGATGAGCATCGGCGGGCCTCGCAAGTAGCGTTGATCGACGTCGCGCATTGGGCGAGCGAGTTTCCGTGGTGTGACCAGGCGGCAGGTGTGCTGGCGGCCCGGTTCGGCTCGGCGCTGACGGTGCGGGTGTCGACCATCCGCACCGACCCTTGGAACGTGAATACCGGACTGGAAAAGACGGCTGGGAGCGATCAGTTATGAAAGCCGAAGTGGCACAGCAGCGCTCGCTACTGGAGTTGGCGAAGTTGGATGCTGAGCTGTCCCGGATCGCCCATCGCACAAAGCATTTGCCGCAGCGCGAGGCCTACGACAAGGTGCAGGCCGAGCACACCGCGGCCAGTGACCGACTAGCCGCCGTGCGCATCGCGGTGGAGGATCTGGACGCCGAGGTGCGGCGCTTTGAGTCGGAGATCGACGCCGTGCGCCAGCGCGAAGAGCGCGACCGTGCGCTGCTTGCGTCCGGAGCTACCGACGCCAAGCACCAGGCCGATCTGCAGCACGAACTGGAGACGCTGCAGCGTCGCCAGGCCAGCCTGGAAGATTCGCTGCTGGAGGTGATGGAACGGCGCGAGGAACTGCAAGCTCAGGAGACTGTCGAGTCGAGGGCGATCGAGGCCTTGCAGGGTGACCTGGCCGATGCGCAGCAGGCGCTCGACGCCGCACTGCTCGAGATCGAGCAGGCCCGAAGTGAGTTTTCCGCGCGACGTGATGCGCTGGCCGCGTCGTTGAATCCGGAACTGTCCGCCGCTTACGAACGTCAGCGTGCCCGGGGCGGGCCTGGTGCCGGCCAACTGCTTGGGCATCGATGTGGGGCGTGCCGCATCGAGATCGGTAAAGGCGAGTTGGCCCGCATCACGGCGGCCGCCGAGGACGAGGTGGTGCGCTGCCCCGAATGCAGCGCGATCTTGTTGCGGGTCAAGGGCTTCGATCAGTGAAGGTAGTCATCGAAGCCGACGGCGGCTCGAGGGGCAACCCTGGGCCGGCCGGCTACGGGGCGGTGGTCTTGACCGCGGACCGGTCGACTGTGCTGGCGGAGAGCAAGGGCGCCATCGGCCGGGCGACCAACAACGTCGCCGAATACCGCGGCCTGATCGCCGGTTTGGACGACGCGGTGAAAATGGGCGCGACCGAAGCCACGGTCTTGATGGACTCCAAGTTGGTGGTGGAGCAGATGTCGGGGCGGTGGAAGGTCAAGCACCCCGATCTGGTTGAACTGCACGCTCAGGCGAAAGCGCTGGCGTCCCAGTTCCGCCGTATCACCTACGAGTGGGTGCCGCGGGAACGCAATGCCCGAGCCGATCGGCTGGCAAACGAGGCGATGGACGCCGCGGACCGCGCCAACCCCGGGGGCGACAACAGCGCCTCGTCGGCGGTGCCGGTGGGGCCGGCCGGGTCCGCCAGCGCGACCGATCCGGTCGGTTCGGGCGGTTCCGTTGGCGAATCGGTCAAGGCGCCACCGTCGGAAGGTACGTCGAGCCCTGGCTGGACCGGCGCGCGCGGCACGCCCACTCGGCTGCTGTTGTTACGCCACGGGCAGACGGAATTGTCGGCGCAGCGCCGCTATTCCGGGCGTGGCGACCCGGCGTTGAACGAAGTCGGTTGGCGCCAAGCCGGTTTGGCGGCCAGATATCTGGCCCAGCGCGGAGGCATAGCGACGGTCATCTCGTCACCGCTGCAGCGCGCCTGCGACACCGCGACGACGGCGGCCCGAGCGCTGGGCGTGGACTTGACCGTCGACGAGGATTTCATCGAAACGGATTTCGGTGCCTGGGAAGGTTTGACGTTCGCCGAGGCCGCCGCGCGCGATCCCGAACTGCATCGGCGATGGCTGCAAGACACCAGCGCGGCGCCGCCGGGCGGCGAGAGCTTCGACTCGGTACACCAGCGGGTGCTTCGGGCGCGCGATCGGGTCATCACGAGGTACCCGGGCGAGACCGTGCTGGTGGTTTCCCATGTCACGCCGATCAAGATGCTGCTGCGCATGGCCCTGGACGCCGGCCCGGGCATCCTGTACCGGCTGCATCTTGACCTGGCGTCGTTGAGCATCGCCGAGTTCTACCCCGACGGCGCCTCGTCGGTGCGGCTGGTGAACCAGACGGGCTATCTGTAGCGGTTTTTCTCCCCGGCCGGGGCCGCGAGCGTGCCCAAAATGCCGCTCTGCACGGCGTGTCTGCGTACAAACACGGGCGCTCGTCGTGGGGTTACCGGTGGTCGGACGTGACACCATACTTGTGTGGACGACGGCGACGGTCGCGGCGGACCGACCGAGGCGGTGCTGTCCTGTGGCTCGTGCGGCCACCAATTGGCCGGGACAGCCAAATTCTGCAGTGAGTGCGGCACCCCGGTCGCATCCGCGACTCGCTCCGCCGAGTACAAGCAGGTGACGGTGTTGTTCGCCGACGTTGTTCAATCGATGGAGATTGCCGCGGCGTTGGGGGCCGAGCGGCTGCGAGAGATCATGGCCGACCTGATCGACCGCGCGGTGACGGTCGTGCAACGCTACGGCGGCACGGTGGACAAGTTCACCGGCGACGGCATCATGGCCGTGTTCGGTGCGCCAATAGCGTTGGAAGACCATGCGATTCGTGCCTGTCTGGCGTCATTGGACCTTCAGGAAGCGACGCAGCGTCTGGCTGTCGATGTCCGAGCGCTTGACGGCGTGGACCTGAGATTGAGGGTCGGACTCAATTCCGGACAGGTGATCGCCGGCGAGATCGGTCCAGCGGCGCTGGGCTACACCGCCATCGGTGAGCAAGTCGGTATGGCTCAGCGGATGGAGTCCGTGGCACCACCAAATGGGGTCATGCTGAGCGATTCGACAGCCAACTTGGTGGGTGACGCCGTCGTGCTGAGCGAGCCGGAACTGGTTCAGGTCAAAGGCGGGAGCAGGCTGATCGCCAGGCGTCTGTTGGCCGTCGCGGCGCACCAGCCGCATCGCCGCAGCGAATCGAAACTAGTCGGCCGCACCTGGGAGCTGACGACCCTGGGCGGGATCCTTGACGAGGCGATCGCCGGGTCGGGCTGCATTGTCAAGATCGTGGGCCCCCCGGGCATCGGCAAGAGCAGGTTGGTCGGTGAGACCGCCACGCTGGCGAGCGGTCGCGGCGTGCCGGTGTTCGCCACCTACTGCGAGTCGCACGCCAGCGACATCCCGCTCCACGCGGTGGCCCAGATGCTGCGCGCGACAATGGGAACCGACGGACTCAGTGCCGACATTGCGCGCACTCGCATCCGCGACCGGTTTCCCGGGGCCGACCCGGAGGACCTGCTGCTGCTCGACGACCTGATGGGAATTCGTGACGTAGCGACTCCGCTGCCGGACATCGCCGCCGACGCACGGCGCCGGCGGTTGACCGCCCTGGTCAATGCCGGAGCACTGGACCGCCGTGAGGCGGCGGTGTACGTGATCGAGGATGCGCACTGGATCGACGAAATCAGCGAGTCGATGTTGTCAGATTTCCTGGCCGTCGTGCCACAGATCCCGTCGTTGGTCCTGATCACTTACCGTCCGGAATACCAAGGCGCGTTTAACCACATCCCCGGTACTCAGACAATTGCGTTGCGGCCGTTGAGCGATGCCCACACTTTGGCATTGACGGGTGAGCTTCTCGGAGCTGATTCGGTGGGGGGCGAACTACCTGCGCAAATCGCCGCTCGCGCTGCCGGAAACCCGTTCTTCGTAGAGGAGATCGTGCGCGATCTGGCCGAACGTGGTGTGCTGCAAGGCCAGCCGGGTTCCTACCAACGATCTGGTGACAACGCGGACGCCGACGTGCCGGCAACCCTGCAAGCCACCATCGGCGCACGCATCGACCGTCTTGGGGGGAGGGCCAAACGGACGCTGAATGCTGCGGCAGTCATCGGGGGCCGATTCGATGCCGATCTGCTGGCCGCGCTGATCCGCGATGTCGATGTGGCACCGCTGATCGAGGCGGAACTCGTCGCTCAGATCAGGTTCGGTTCGAACGCCGAGTATGCGTTTCGTCACCCGCTGATCCGCGCGGTTGCCTACGAGTCGCAGCTCAAATCCGTTCGTGCGCAATTACATCAACGGGTCGCGGCAGTGATCGAAGCGGGTGGTTCTGCTGACGAGAACGCGGCACTGATCGCAGAACACGTCGAGGCGGCGGGGGATTTGCATGCCGCCTTTGACTGGCACATGCGCGCTGGAACCTGGTTCAACTTCCGCGACGTGCGTGCCGCGCAGACGAGTTGGCGACGGGCCCGCCAGGTTGCTGATCGGCTTTCCGGCAACGACGGTGATCGGTCGACCATGCGAATCGCTCCTCGAACACTTTTGTGTGCCACAGCATTTCGGGCGGGTGGCAGCGGCGCCGACACCGGCTTTGAGGAGCTGCGTGAGTTGTGTGCCGCGGTGGACGATCGGCGATCGCTTGCGATCGGAATGGTCGGATTGGTGACATGGCAGACGATGAAAGCCCGTCGCCGGGAGGCATCGAAGCTCGCTGATGAACTCATCCAGCTGCTGGAGGCGATCGGCGATCCAACATTGACCGTTGGGCTGGCCTTCGCGGCAATGGTCGCCAAGCACGAGACCGGCGAAATGGCCGATGTGCTTCGATACGCCCAGCGCGTAATCGACCTGGCAGAGGGAGATTTCGCCAAAGGGGCGTTGATCTTCGAGTCGCCGTTGACGGCCGCGATCGCCATGCGCGGTTTCGCCCGATGGTGTCTGGGCATTCCGGGCTGGAAAGAGGACCTCGGCCGGGCGCTTGCGATGGACCCGGCGCTTGCTACCGACCCGGGGACAATGTCTGGCGTCCTGTGGTTCACGTACGTTCCGGCGATCCCGTACGGGGTTTTGCTGCCGAATGCGACGGTCCTGCGCGAGACTGCCGAAATACTGTCGTCCGCAGAGCAGTCGGGCGACGACCTTGCGCTCGACTTGGCCTGCGGAATTCATGGGCTCGCTTTGGCATACCAAGATGGCCCGGCACGTGAACAGGGCTTCGAGCTGCTCGCCAAGATGCGAGACCGGGCCGCAAGCGACAGGTTCGCAATGAACAACATGCCACTGGTGGACATACACAGAGCACGGGAAGAGGCCCGGTCGGGCGACATCGCGGACGCCATCGAATTGGCCCGCGCGGTCTTCGACGACATATTCAACTTCGGCGGATGCATCTGGACCGCGCTCGCCACCAGCGTCCTGGTGGAGACACTGCTGCAACGTGCTGGTGACGGCGACCTCGACGAGGCCGAGCATGCGATGGATCGGTTGGCGGCAGTGCCGACCGATCCGGGGTTCGTGGTGCACGAGATCTCGCTGCTGCGCCTTCGCGCGATGCTGGCACGTGCTCGAGGAGACGGGGTCACCTACCGTGACTGGCGGGACCGCTACCGCGCGATGGCGACCTCACTGGGGTTTGAGGGCCATATGAAATGGGCCGCCGCCATGCCGTAACTGTGCACGCCATCGGCGACGCACCTTTGTCATTTCACCTAATGTCATTTCACACAGGGAATCGCATCGCCGGTCATCTGGGTGAGGTCCTCCGGCGTCGGGTCCTTTGTGCCGGTACCGGCCGCCGGCACCGTGGACACGGGCGTCGTCGAGGTTGTAGTCGTCGGTTCCGACGTTCGAATGATGTTGTAAAACTTGTAGTAATCGGCTCCGACGGTCAACTGCACGGTGTTAGGTGCGATGCTGTCAGATTCTGTGGCATTGATGTCCAAGTCGTCGGCCAAGTCCTCAGCGGCCGCTTTCGCCCCGTGTCCATAGACGATTGTGCTCGCCTGGCTGAGGGATTCGGCTGTGCTGGTCGTCCCAGGAGTGAGATGCCCTGTTGCCAAGGATCTTTGGAGGCTGGCGGCCATTCCTTCCTGGCCCGAGGCGTTGACCACGTCGAGTGTGAAGGTGCTCGCGACCAGCGGCGTACCGTATGTTGGTTGCGTCGTCGCGCCAGTAGTGATGCTCGGGGACGGCGCAGTCGAATCGGTGCCTACCAGGCCGCGCACAATGGAGCGGATGGTCGGCACGTCGACGTAATTGACGTAGGCACCATTGGCGAGTTCACCAAACCCGGTGACTGGCAACGTATATAACCTGATCGGTCGATTGAGCATCGTAGGCGCATTACGCACGAAGTCCTCGAAATCAAACCCCGCGTCAACCGCGACGTTTTGCTTGGCGACATCCAGCAGCGCCCGCAACCGCTTCGGGGTCGAGAAGGCGTCACCATGGCGCAGCGCATTCACCAGCGAGACGATGAAGGCCTGCTGACGTCGCGTTCGGTCGAGGTCTGTGAACACCGTGTCGTTGCCGTCGCGGCGCTGGCGCACGAACGACACCGCCTGTGCGGCGCTGATCTGCTGGATGCCTTTTTTGAACTGGGCCCCCGAGTAGTAGCGATCGGAGGTGTCCTCGGTCAGGCACACCGTGATGGGTTCGACTACCCGGGCGATCTGGAAGAACCCGGCCAAGGTGACCTCAATGAAGTGGTCGATGGGAATTTGCAGCAAACGCCGGACGGTGCTGATCTGAGCCTTACGGCCCGCCTCCCGCGCCCGTTGTTCCTTCGCTGCGGGGCCTTCGTCCTTGGACGCGGCTGAGTCGTAGCCGTTAAGCACCCGCTGGTAGGCGAGGCTGTAAGCCTCTTTGACCTTGCCTTTGCACACCGAGTCGGGGCATCCCGCCAGGTCGACGTAGTCGTCGCGGGGGATGGAGATCGCCGTGGCCGGCCCGGTCCCGGCGGGCAGGTGCAACACGATGAGGGCGTCGGCGGCGCCTTCGCCGGCATCCTCCTCGCCGGCATGCAGCGCTTGATAGAGGTCCTTGGGCAGGGGGCGGCCCTGTTGGTCGCGACGGCTGTCGAGCCCGATGATCAGGATGTTTTGGTCGCTGCCGGTCGATGGCGGTTCATCGGCCAACGCCTCGGATCGGGTGATGCCGGTTGATGCGCTGCGATACGTGGTCCACGCGATGCCGGCGGCCACCACCACCGCGGTCGATATCAGCGCGCCGAGAACCTTGAATCCAGCCTTGACCGCAGTGCGGAACCGCCGAGGCTTGCGCTCGGCTTTGGGTGAGTGCGCGTCGTCAGCACCGGAAGGGTCCGCATCGGCTGCCATGGTCGTCTGAGAATAGCCAGGTCACGGCGATTGAAACCAGCGTTTGTCGAGGTCGTGGGTATGAATAGACGACGACAGCAGGGTTGCCGTTGCCGAAGTGCCCTACGCGTAGGCGGCGATTGGCGGAGGGTCGGATGACGGCCAGTTCGGAATGCCGGACATGCCGCACCCTTCCGCTGGAGAGCGCGCGGTTCTGTCACGGCTGTGGCTCACCGCGTCTGCCTCAAGCGTCGGACATTCGAACCCAAAGCCGTAGTCTCGCAACACTTCACGTGGCGTGACGGCCGCTGGTTTCGCCAGCCCAGCGATCCGTTGCCACGGGCAATGACGACCTTCATGCCGCGTCGTGGAAGATCAGGCCCATGGCATACCGTTCACCGGACCGGACGGTGGAAAGCCCATGCCGCACTGGCGAAGCCGACCATCCCCGAGTCGTGCGCACCGGACGGTCGCGGGTGGTGAAGACGAAGCCGTGCCCATGCGGCAACTGTATTGCGGTGCCGCGGGATTGCGCCCGGAAGCGTTGTTCGACGAGCAGAAATTCACCGCCGGTGTATTCGGTGTCGGGGTCGCTGAGGTTGATGACCACCTGTAGCGGAAACACCAAGTCGCCGTACAGATCCTGATGCAACGCATTCCAGTCGTTGGTGCCGTATTTGAGGATCAGCGCGGTGGACCTGGTCTGGCCGGCGGCATGGCAGGTGTCCAGCCAATCGTCCAGGTTGTCCGGCCACGGCGTGGGCCGGCCCAGTTTGGTCCACCAGTCGCGCGCGATGGGGAGCAGGCGCGGATAGAGCGCCTGTTTGAGTCGTTCGACCGGCTCGGGGTAGGGCGCGTGGAAGTAACGGTACT
Organism: Mycobacterium intermedium; assembly: GCF_002086275.1. GTDB lineage: Bacteria > Actinomycetota > Actinomycetes > Mycobacteriales > Mycobacteriaceae > Mycobacterium > Mycobacterium intermedium. The sequence goes on from NZ_MVHT01000033.1 coordinate 14,332, forward strand.
GACCGGCGCCGTATCGCTTCGGCGCCATGTTGACGGTCGAGCGGAACAACGTGTCGTCGTCGTAGAGCTTGCGGAGCCGCTTCGCCTCGGCGGGGGTGACCAGCCGAGGCAACAGCGCGCCGCCGAATTCGTTGACCTCCGCGATAATGGCGTCCCAGTCCCCGGAGCTGACGCGGGTCTCCCACCGGGTCATCGACGTCCTTCCGTCTGGTCTGGCCTGATGTGTCCACGATAAAGATCGGGTACCGTGATCGTCGCGGACGAGTTGGCCGGGCGGCCGCGGCTCGCGCGTCGAGTCGAGGAAAGTCCGGACTTCGCAGAGCAGGGTGATTGCTAACGGCAATCCGAGGTGACTCGCGGGAAAGTGCCACAGAAAACAGACCGCCACCCTCGCGGTGGTAAGGGTGAAAAGGTGCGGTAAGAGCGCACCAGCATCTCGGGTGACCGGGATGGCTTGGTAAACCCCACCCGAAGCAAGGCCAAGAAGGTCGCACCGAAAGTGCGGCCGCGCAGGCGTTTGAGGGTTGCTCGCCCGAGCCTGCGGGTAGGCCGCTTGAGGCACCCGGCGACGGTGTGTCCAGATGGATGGTCGCCGCCGTGCCGCCGTTGGCCAGGCCGTGGCGGTGCGGAACAGAATCCGGCTTACAGGCCAACTCGTCCGTTTCAGCCCCTGGAACAGCACGTTCAGGGGGTTAGCCCTTCTTCAGTCCGCAGCTGTTCAGTCAGGGTGCCGCGATTGGTTACGGACATCGGGTCAAACGTCGGGCGGCGTTTCACGCTAGGACGGCTGGCAAAGTCTCCCAGCCGCGGACTGTCGATGTCGTGGTCATGCGTGCCCTAGACATGTCGATGTTCCACTCGGGGAAGCGGTTGAGCACCTCATCGAGCGCCACGCGTCCCTCCATCCGGGCTAATGACGCTCCCAGGCAGTAATGCACGCCAACACCGAAGCCGACATGGGCTCCGGCTTTGCGGTGAAGGTCGAAGACGTCACCATCGGGTGGGAATTGCCGGTGGTCACGGTTCGCAGCACCAGCGAGCAACATCACGATGCTGCCGGTCGGCACGTGTTGTCCGTAGTACTCCAGATCGCGGGTGAGCGTGCGCGCGATGTGTGGCGCGGGCGGCTCGAAACGCAGCAGCTCCTCGATTGCGCCGCTAATCAAGCTGCGATCGGCGACCAGCTCCCGCCGCTGGTCGGGATGCTCGGCCAAAACCTTGCCCGCCCATCCGATCAAGCGGGTCGTTGTCTCGGCGCCGCCGGCAGCGACCAGCGTGATGCAAATCAGTAGTTCCTCACGGGTCAATCCCCGTGTGGTGCCGTCAAGGTCGGTGAATTCGACACCGAGCAATTCGGTCACAACGTCATCGGAGGGATGTTCAGCGCGCCAATCGAGGTACTCGGCAAACAACTGCCCGGTTTCCAGCCCTGAGGAGGCGGCTTTCATTTCCCCGCCGGGCTCGGTGTTGACGTGACCTTCGGCGAGGTCGGCGACCTCCTGCCGCATCTCATCGGGAATTCCGAGCAGCCTGCACACGACTCTCACCGGCATCTCGGCGCCCAAATTTGCGACGAAGTCAAACCCCTCGGTACCAACGAACGGATCCAGACTCTCGGCACAGAATTGCCGTGCGGTGGCCTCGACCTCACGCATTTTGCGTGGCGTGAACATGCGAGAAAGACTCTTGCGATAGATGTCGTGAAGGGGTGGGGCCTCCATAAGAAAAAGTCCGGGTGGAATCGGCATGTCAGCCTTGATCAACTCGAGAATGTTGCCCCGGGCAGAGCTGAACGTCTCATGGTCATTCAGCGCCGCATGCACGTCGTCGAATCGACTCAGCGCGAAGAAGTTGTGTTGTTCGTTGTAGGACAGTGGCGCCTCCTCGCGGAGTCGCCGAAACAGCGGATACGGTCAGCGTTGAGTTCGACATCGTAGGGGTCGTAGAAGAGCTGACTCGCGGTCTTCACACCCATAAATCTGCAGCTCCCTCCATCGGACGCATCCGACCGCTCGTCGAACGAACTACTGGGTAGGGCAGCACTGCGCGCCACTGCGACCCGCATCAATCGGGCCACGCACAACCGTGCTCATCCTCACGTCGCACGGCAATTCAGTCAATGGTTGATAACTCGCCCCGCGCCCTGGCATCCACGACCGTCAACAGCATGCGATACGACCGCTCTTCCGGCTCCCGCGAGACATCGGCAACGACCGGATGGGCAGGGCCTCTTAGGGTCTCGATCTCTACCGCCGTGCGCGTCGCGGGCCCGCTGAGTTTTCGTCGTGGGATTCACGCTGAGCGGACGGGGGGACGGTCCGTCGCACGGCTCATGCGAAGTTCGCGAACGATCAGAAAGAGCGGAAAGATCACGCTTATCCCGATGAAGTAGGCGGCAACGAGGTACGCCCACACGAAGCGCACGTTGTGCTTCCGCGCTTCGACCACCATCAGAATCGCGGCCGCAAGGCCGAGGAACAGGGCGTCGGCTGTGATGAATTGGGTAGCCGAGTTGGCCTGGGTGTCGCGCCAGAACGTGACGAAGAAGGCGGTAGGCGAGTGCAGGTACGGGCCGACGTGGCTCCAGGTCGCGATGAAGGCAGCGACTGCGACGGCGCCGTATACGGCACAGAGGACTTTGCGAGAGGTGGGGATCGATGACGCTTTGTCGGCTGTGGTCATGAGTTTTCAGGCTAGAACGAGTTCGGCTGTGGGCCGAGTACGAATCGCCGGACGCGACACGCCGCCCAAGTCGCCGTCAGTGCCGGGCCTTGCGCACCGCCTTGTCCAGGGCGCGCAGGGCGCTGTCGAGGTGTGCCCGGCACCGCTCGGCCAGGTCGGCTTCCTGTTGATACAGCAGGCCGTAGGTGAAGGTGTCCTCGCCCGCGGCGTGGGCGGCGTCGGTCTGCTGCAGCAGATGCTCCTGGCTTACCACGCTGTCTTGGTGGTCACCGAGCAATGTCTGGATCGCCTTGGCTTGCTGAGCCACTCCGTCGACCCCCATGGCCGCCGCGGTGTAGCGCAATTGCTTGGCGCGCTTGCGGATTCGATGCAAGGCCTCATTGGGCGGGTGTCCGCCGTCACCGTCGCCAGCTACCGCCGCGGCCTTCGCGGCCTTGCGCACCCGCCGATACGCGCGCTCGATGTTGATCGGCTCGGCGTTCTGGCCGAAGGTAGCGATCGGGCGCTTGGTCACCAGCTCTTCGAGAGCGTCGAGGAGACGGAAGTACCTCTTCGAACGCATCGCAATCAGCGACCGCCGCAACCCCGCCTGGTAACGGCGCTTGGCGCCCTCGACCAAACGTTCGCGAACCGGTCCACGCACCAGCGCTCGGTCCAACTGATCCAATTGCCGCTGGTAGCGCTCGGCCAGTACCTCGGCGTCGCGAGCCACACCGAGCACCGCGGCGAGCTCGCGCAGCTCGTCGAGCACCCACGCCCCGTCGGCCAAGCCGAACGAATCCTGTGATTCGCGCAGCAGACTACGGATCTTTCGGGTGGTCACCCGCATCTGGTGCACGGAGTCTTCGACGTCCTCGCGCACGGCGCGGTCCCACACCAGCAGCTCCTCGACGTGCTGGGCGACGGCGCGATGCACCGGGTCCGCGGGCGGCGTTCGATGGGGGATCGGCGCGGAGGAGTCCAACACCCGGGCCAGCTTCGAGCCGTGTCCGGCGGGAGCGGCGCCGGCATCGAGGAGCCGGTTGCTCAGCCGGTTGAGCAGATCGTGGGCGGCCGCCCCGTTGGTCGACGCCGCCTGTTCGGAGAGCTCCAGTTCCCACTCATGCCACTGCTGTTCGGAGGATTCACCTTCGCCCCCGTCTGCGCTGCCACCCGACCAAGCGGTGACGTGGTCATTGCAGAACTCCGCCAACGCAGCGCCGTCGGCGCCGTACAGCGTTTGCGTTTCGCGCCGGGTCGAGATCCGGGCAACCGGGCAGACCGGGCGGTCGCGAACGATCGCGAGCACCACGTCCAGCAACTCCGGCGGCACGGCGTTTTCGTCTGCGCCGTCGGTGATCGGCGCGTGGATCTCGGTGCGCGAGTCGGGCCCCGACGGCAGTTTCAGATGCCATCCGGCGTCGGGACCGCCGGTACGCCGTCGCAGCGTGATCCGGTGGCGCGCCAAGTCCTGGCCTGGTGTGTCGAAGTACACCGCGTCCAGTGTCTGGGGGGGCGAGTTTTCGACGCGAGTCACCGCCGCGATGCCCTCGAACGACGGCGTCACCGTCGATTCACCGACGTCGAATTTGCGCTCGACTTCCTGATGGCGCCCCGTCTTGGACGCTTTACCGGGCATGTCCCCTCCGTGAGAGCGCTTGGTTTGCGCTCAAGGGTTCCTCCAGGAGTCTGCTTGAGCCCTCATAGAGTGCCATACCGGCGTCACGCCGTCGCGGCGACGTCAGGCGTAACCGATGGTCAGAAGCAGTGCTCTTCGGCGGGGAAGGTCCCGCCGGCTACCTCTTGTGCGTACTGGACGGCCGCCCGACGCAACTCGCCCCCGATGTCGGCGTAGCGCTTGACGAAGCGGGCGGCTTTGCCGCTGCTCAAGCCAGCCATGTCCTGCCACACCAGCACCTGGCCGTCACAGTTGGGACCGGCCCCGATGCCGACGGTCGGGATGGTGAGTTTGCCGGTGATCTGGGTGGCCAGTTCGGCCGGCACCATCTCCATCACCACGGCGAATGCCCCGGCTTCGGCAACGGCGATGGCGTCGGCGATTGTCTGTTCGGCGGCGTCGCCACGACCCTGGACCCGGAACCCGCCCAGGGTGTTCACGCTCTGCGGGGTGAAACCGATGTGCGCCATCACGGGAATGCCGGCTGCGGTCAAACAGGCGATCTGCTCGGCCACTCGCTCGCCGCCCTCGAGCTTGACCGCGTGCGCGCCGCCCTCCTTCATGAACCGGGTGGCCGCGGACAGCGCCGCGGCGGGGCCGGCCTCGTAGCTGCCGAACGGCAGGTCGGCGACCACGAGCGCATGCGGTGCGCCCCGCACCACGCCGCGTACCAGGGGAATCAGTTCGTCGACCGAAATCGGCACGGTGGTGTCGTAGCCGTAGACGACGTTGGCGGCCGAGTCGCCGACCAGCAGTACCGGAATTTCGGCGTCGTCGAAAACCTTGGCGGTGGAATAGTCGTAGGCCGTCAGCATGGCCCACTTGTGGCCTTCGGCCTTCCATTTCTGCAGGTGATGGGTGCGGACTTTGGTTCGCGGGCCGGAAGCTGCAGCCGCGCTGGACCCATAAAGGCGTTGCTCAGACATCGTTGTCCCTAGTGCTGGTCGGTTCGATCCTCGTGGCCTAAGTAGGTCCCCGGGTTCGTCGGACCTTCCAAGTCTGCCATCTCACCCGGGTAAATGCACCGTGGGGTCCGCCACGCCTAGCATCGTCTGTCATGCAGCGGCTCAGTGGACTCGACGCGAGTTTCCTCTATTTGGAAACCTCATCTCAGCCGATGCATGTTTGCTCGGCAATCGAACTGGACACGTCGACCATGCCGGGCGGCTACTCCTTCGACAAACTGCGCGAAGCGATGGCGGAGCGCATCAAGGCGATGCCGGAATTCCGCGAGAAGCTGGCCGACAATCCGTTGAACCTCGACCACCCGGTGTGGGTGGACGACGAGAACTTCCACATCGACCGGCACCTGCACCGCATCGGCCTACCCGCACCCGGTGGGCGCGCAGAGATGGCGGAGGTGTGCGGCCACATCGCGTCGTTGCCGCTGGATCGCCGGCGGCCACTGTGGGAAATGTGGGTCATCGAGGGCGTCGCCGGAACCGACTGTCACCACGCAGGCCGGGTGGGGGTGTTCACCAAGGTGCACCACGCCTGCGTTGACGGGGTGACCGGCGCCAACCTGTTGTCGCAGCTGTGCACCACCGAGGCGGACGCGCCCCCGCCGGAGCCGGTCGACGGTGTCGGTGGCGGCAGTGGCTGGCAGATCGCCGCGGGCGGCTTGTTCCGGTTCGCCTCCCGCCCGCTACAGCTGGCCAACGTGGTGCCCGGCACTGTGGCCGGCGTGGTCTCGACCGCGCTGCGGGCCTTGGAGGGCCAGACCATGGCGCGGCCGTTCAAGGCGCCCCGGACCGTGTTCAACGCGAGCATCAGCGGCCGGCGCAACATCGCCTACGCCCAGTTGGACCTCGAAGACGTCAAGACGGTGAGGGGCCGCTTTGGCGTGAAAGTCAACGACGTCGTGATGGCGTTGGTGTCCGGGGTCCTGCGGCAGTACTTGGCCGAGCGGGATGCGCTGCCCGACTCGTCCTTGGTGGCCTCGGTGCCGGTGTCTGTGCACGGCAAATCCGATCGGCAGGGACGCAACCAGGTTTCGGCGATGTTTTCCGACCTGCATTCCCACATCGCCGACCCGGCGGACCGCCTGCGCGCCATCGCCGACGCGAATTCCATTGCAAAACAACATAGTTCGGCCATCGGTGCCACATTGCTGCAGGATTGGACGCAATTCGCCGCGCCGGCCGTGTTCGGTGTGGCGATGCGGGTGTACGCCAAGACGTCGTTGACCGAGAGTTTTCCGGTGCACAACCTGGTGGTCTCCAACGTGCCGGGACCGCAGGTTCCCCTGTACATGCTCGGTTGTGAGGTCAAGGCGATGTATCCGCTGGGGCCGATCTTCCACGGCTCGGGTCTCAACATCACCGTGATGTCGCTCAACGGCAAGCTCAACATCGGCCTCATCTCCTGCCCGGAACTGCTTCCGGACCTGTGGGAGATGGCCGACGAGTTCGCCGTCGCGATGGAAGAACTGCTCGCCACCCGCCCCTAGCAGGCCGCTAACCAGGCAGCAAAGAAATTTCTGGCAGCATAGGGTGCCATGTGTCTGTCTCGCCGCGACCGAGTCGCACGCACGCTGCTGATCTGGGCCGCGCTGGCTGCCGCCGTGACGGTCCTCGCTGGCTGCGTCCGAGTGGTTGCCGGCCATGGAAGCCGGGCCGAACCACTGTTGGGTGAGCCGGTGGAGTGGACCCTCTGCCGATCCGCCAAGCCCAACGTCAAGATTCCCGGCAATGCGCTGTGCGGGCGGTTGGCCGTCCCCGTCGACTACAACCATCCCGACGGCGACGTGGCCACGCTGGCGCTGATCCGCTTCCCCGCGACCGGAGAAAAGATCGGGTCACTGGTCATCAACCCCGGTGGCCCCGGTGAATCCGGCATCGAGGCCGCATTGGGCATCTTCCAGTCGCTGCCCAAGCAGATCCACGAACGCTTCGATCTGGTGGGGTTCGACCCGCGGGGCGTGGCGGCATCCCGCCCCGCGATCTGGTGCAACTCCGATGCCGACAATGACCGGCAGCGAACCGAGCCGCAGGTGGACTACAGCCCTGCAGGCGTGGCCCGGATGGAGAAGGAGACCAAGGAGTTCATCCAGCGCTGCGTCGACAAGATGGGCAAGAACTTCCTGGCCAACGTGGGGACGGTCAACGTCGCCAAAGACCTGGACACCATTCGCGCCGCATTGGGCGACGAGAAGCTCACCTATCTCGGCTACTCGTACGGCACCCGGATCGGCTCCGCCTACGCCGAAGCCTTTCCCCAGCGGGTGCGCGCGATGATCCTCGACGGCGCAGTGGACCCCAATGCCGACCCCATCGAGGCGGACCTTCGCCAGGCCAAGGGATTTCAGGACGCATTCGACGACTACGCCGCGGACTGCGCCGACAAGGATGTCAAGTGCCCGCTCGGAACCGACCCCGGCAAAGCCGTCGAGGTCTACCACAGTCTTATCGACCCGCTGGTGGATCCCAACGACCCGTGGAAGAGCAGACCCGCCAAGACCAACGACCCGCGGGGGCTGAGCTACAGCGACGCGATCGTGGGCACCATCATGGCGCTCTACTCCCCAAATCTGTGGCACTACCTGACCGAGGGCCTCACGGAGCTGGCCGACGGCCGTGGCGACACGATGCTTGCGCTGGCCGACATGTACATGCGTCGTGATTCGAAGGGCCACTACAACAACTCCACCGACGCGCGGGTGGCGATCAATTGTGTCGACCAGCCGCCAGTTACCGATCGCGCCCGGGTCGTGGAGGAAGACCGCCGCTCGCGTGAGCTGGCGCCGTTCCTGAGTTACGGCAGCTTCACCGGCCATGCGCCGCTGGGCACCTGCGCGTTCTGGCCGGTGCCGCCGACCAGCACGCCGCACGCCGTCTCGGCGCCGGGACTGCCACCGACCGTCGTCGTGTCCACCACCCACGATCCGGCAACGCCGTACCAGGCGGGGGTGGACTTGGCGAACCAGCTGCACGGCTCGTTGTTGACCTACAACGGAACTCAGCACACGGTGGTGTTCCAGGGCGAACCCTGCATCGACGACTACGCCGTCGCCTATTTCATCGACGGCAAGACACCTCCGCCCGGCGCGAAGTGTTAGCGGCCTGAAACAGCCCCGAAGCCTGGCGACACGCTCATGCGAGAGCGGGATGAAACCAAGGCGTGATCGTTTCGCGCTGTCACGGGTATTCGAGGCTGACAAGATCAACGGCCATGCCTCGCGTCAGACACTCGAGTTCGGCGCTGTTCTCATTGGTGCTGGTGCTCGGCGGCCCTGGACTGCCGCTCGCCGGTGCCACTCCAGAACCCGATCCGGGTCACACTCAGAGCCCGTCGGCGCCGGTCGTGGCGCCCGTGCAGAACTGGGGCCCGTGCCGCGAATTCGTCGAAGACACCACCGACATCCCGACGGCACAGTGCATGACTGTCACGGTGCCGGTCGATTACGACAAACCCACTGGGGCACAAGCCAAGTTGGCCGTCATCCGGGTACCGGCGACCGGCCAGCGGATCGGATCGCTGCTCATCAACCCGGGCGGGCCCGGCGCCTCTGCGGTCAACATGGTCGCCGGCATGGCACCCGTATTGAAGAACAGCGAACTGACCCGCCACTTCGATTTGGTGGGCTTCGACCCCAGGGGCGTAGGGCATTCCACCCCGGCCCTGCGCTGCCGCACCGACGCCGAGTTCGACGCATTCCGGCGCGACCCGATGGTGGACTACAGCCCGGCGGGCGTGGCCCATATCGAGCAGGTTTACCGCGAATTGGCCCAGCACTGCCTCGATCGGATGGGCCAGCAGTTCCTGGCGAACGTCGGGACCGCGTCGGCCGCCCGCGATATGGACATGGTCCGTCAGGCGCTCGGCGATCAGCAGCTCAACTACCTCGGATACAGCTACGGCACCGAGTTGGGCACCGCCTACCTCGAGCGGTTCGGCTCCCACGTGCGCGCGATGGTGCTCGACGGCGCGATCGACCCGACGATCAGCCCGATCGAGGAGACCATCAACCAGATGGCGGGATTCCAGACCGCGTTCAACGACTACGCGCTGGATTGCGCCAAGAATCCCGGGTGCCCGCTGGGCACCGACCCGACGCAGTTCGTCAACCGCTACCACGCCCTGGTGGACCCGCTGGTGCAAAAGCCGGGTAAGACGGCCGATCCGCGCGGCCTCAGCTACGCCGACGCGACCACCGGCACCATCAACGCGCTCTACACCCCGCAACACTGGAAGTACCTGACCAGCGGACTGCTCGGCTTGGCGCGACAGACCGACGCGGGTGACCTGCTGCTGCTCGCCGACGACTATCAAGACCGGGACCGCAACGGGCACTACGGCAACGACCAGGATGCGTTCAACGCGATCCGGTGTGTGGACGCGCCGACTCCGACGGACCCGGCGGCCTGGGTCGAGGCCGATCGACGGATCCGCCAAGTCGCGCCGTTCCTGAACTACGGGCAATTCACCGGCTACGCCCCGCGCGACCTGTGTGCGATGTGGCCGGTGCCGGCCACCTCGGCCCCGCACCCGGCGCCGCCCGCGCCGCCGGGCAAGGCGGTGGTCATCTCCACCACCCATGACCCGGCCACTCCCTATCAGGCCGGGGTCGACCTGGCCCGCCAGTTGGGTGCTCCGCTCATCACCGTCGACGGGACCCAGCACACGGCGGCGTTGTCCGGCAACCCATGTGTGGACACCGCGGTGCTGCGCTACTTCATCGAGCTCACGCTGCCGCCGGCGAACTTGCGCTGCTAGACCACCGAATTCGGCTGGGCCGCAAGAAAATGAATCCGGCAGGACTGCTTTTCGGACCACTTTCGGCCGTCGCGCGGCGACCGGCGTAAGTGCGGGAGACAGTCCGGGAGAAGTCGCGCGCGGGAACCGCGTTGGTAGCTTTCGGCTCGGCCGCGCTCGTCGGTAGCGCTCGCCTGGGGCGTCTACCGGTTGACCCGAAATCGACGCGGCCGAAAGTGATGGAATGCCATTGTAGATACGTAGATGACTCAATTAAAATTTCGGCGCCGCAAATTTTGTGGCTTTGTCGGACTCGCGATGCGGGTAGAGCAGCTTCCGGTGCGCATTTTTTGTCATGCGCAACGTGCGTGGTCTGGCATCGGTAACATGGAATTAACACAGCATGCCTAGTGTGCGAGGCATGGACCGCCAGAAGGAATTTGTGCTGCGCACGCTGGAAGAGCGCGACATCCGATTTGTCCGTCTCTGGTTCACAGACGTGCTTGGTTTTCTCAAGTCGGTCGCTATTGCACCCGCCGAGCTGGAAGGTGCGTTCGAGGAAGGCATCGGCTTCGACGGGTCGTCCATCGAGGGTTTCGCACGGGTCTCCGAATCCGACTGCGTCGCCCATCCCGATCCGTCGACCTTCCAGGTGCTGCCCTGGACCACCAGCGCCGGTCACCACCACTCCGCCCGGATTTTCTGCGACATCACCATGCCAGACGGCTCACCGTCCTGGGCGGACCCCCGGCACGTGCTGCGCCGGCAGCTGACCAAGGCCAACGAACTCGGCTTTTCCTGCTACGTGCACCCCGAGATCGAGTTCTTCCTGCTCAAGCCGGGGCCTGAGGACGGTTCGGAACCGATCCCGGTCGACAATGCCGGCTACTTCGACCAGGCGGTCCACGAATCCGCGTCGAAGTTCCGCCGGCGGGCCATCGAAGCCCTTGAGTTCATGGGGATTTCGGTGGAATTCAGCCACCACGAGGGTGCGCCCGGTCAGCAGGAAATCGACCTGCGCTTCGCCGACGCGCTGTCGATGGCCGACAACGTGATGACCTTCCGTTACGTCATCAAGGAAGTCGCATTGGAGAACGGCGCGCGGGCGTCGTTCATGCCCAAGCCGTTCGGGCAGCATCCCGGCTCGGCGATGCACACCCACATGAGCCTGTTCGAAGGCGAGGTCAACGCGTTCCACAGCGACGACGACCCGCTGCAGCTGTCGGATGTCGGCAAGTCGTTCATCGCCGGAATCCTCGAGCACGCGTCGGAGATCAGCGCCGTCACCAATCAGTGGGTCAACTCCTACAAGCGGCTCGTGCATGGGGGCGAGGCGCCCACTGCCGCCTCCTGGGGTGCGGCCAACCGATCCGCTTTGGTGCGAGTGCCCATGTACACGCCGCACAAGACCTCGTCGCGACGGATCGAGGTGCGCAGCCCCGACTCGGCCTGCAATCCGTACCTGGCGTTCGCGGTGCTGTTGGCAGCCGGGCTGCGCGGCGTCGAGAAGGGCTACGTGTTGGCGCCCGAGGCCGAGGACAACGTGTGGGATCTGACCCCCGAGGAACGACGCGCGATGGGCTACCGCGAGCTGCCGTCCAGCCTGGACGCGGCGTTGCGGGCGATGGAGGCCTCGGAGCTGGTCGCGGAAGCGTTGGGGGAGCACGTGTTTGATTTCTTCCTGCGTAATAAGCGCCGAGAGTGGGCGAACTACCGCAGTCACGTCACTCCGTTCGAGCTGAAGACCTACCTGTCGCTTTAACGGCGGGCCAGCCGCTCGATCCGACCTGCCCATCAACAGGATGGGCAGGTCAGGCGCCGCGCCGTCGTGCGCTACCGTCAAGGTCGTGACCAAGCCCGCGACGCAGCGACCAAAGTTGCCCAGTGTCGGCCGCCTTGGCCTAATCGACCCGCAGGCCGAAGCGCGCCTCCGCCAGCTCGGCTGGGATAAGGACGACCAGGCTCACATCGATCTGTTGTGGGCGTTGTCGCGCGCTCCCGACGCCGACGCCGCGCTGCGGGCGTTGGTGCGCTTGTCCGAGACGCTGGATTCCGACTGGGACGAGCTGAACGCCGCGCTGCTGCGTGAGCGCCCGCTGCGGGGACGGTTGTTCGCCGTCTTGGGCGCGTCGTTGGCGTTGGGAGAACACCTGGTCGCCCACCCGCAGTCGTGGAAGCTGCTGAGCGGCAATGTGCGACTGCCCTCGGCGGAGCAGCTGCGTGCGTCGTTCACCGAGTGTGTCGAAGAGTCGCTGGACTCGCCGAGCACACTCACCCAACAGCTGCGCGCCGTGTACCGCGACCGCCTGCTGGTGTTGGCGGCGCTCGACTTGGCGGCGACGGTCGAGGACGAGCCGGTGGTGCCGTTCACGGTGGTCGGCGCGCACCTGGCCGACATCGCGGACGCAGCCTTGGCCGCGTCACTTCGCGCTGCCGAGGCAACGATCTGCGGGGATCGTCCACCACCGCGGCTCGCGGTGATCGCGATGGGCAAATGCGGTGCGCGCGAACTCAATTACGTGAGCGACGTCGACATCATCTTCGTCGGCGAGAACGCCGACCCGCTCACCACCCGCGTCGCCGGCGAGATGATGCGGATCGCCTCGACCGCCTGTTTCGAGGTCGACGCGGGGCTACGACCCGAGGGGCGCAGCGGCGAACTGGTTCGCACCCTCGACTCGCACAAGGCCTACTACCAGCGTTGGGCCAAGACGTGGGAATTCCAGGCGCTGCTCAAAGCCCGCCCGGCGGTCGGCGATATGGAACTCGGCCAGGCCTACATGGAAGCGCTCATGCCGATGGTGTGGACCGCCTGCGAGCGCGAAGATTTCGTCGCCGAAGTGCAGGCGATGCGACGCCGCGTCGAGCAACTGGTGCCCGCCGAAGTCCGGGGCCGCGAACTCAAACTCGGCAGCGGAGGATTGCGTGACGTCGAATTCGCGGTGCAACTGCTGCAGTTGGTGCACGGTCGCAGTGACGAGTCGCTGCATGTGGCATCCACCGTCGATGCGTTGGCGGCGCTGAGCGCTGGCGGATACATCGGACGCGAAGACGCGGCCAACCTCACCGCGTCCTACGAGTTTCTCCGGCTGCTCGAGCACCGATTGCAGCTGCAACGACTCAAGCGCACGCACCTGCTACCCGAGGCCGACGACGAGGAGGCGGTGCGCTGGCTGGCGCGGGCCGCCCACATCAGGCCCGACGGTCGGCACGATGCCGCCGGGGTGCTGCGCGAGGAGCTGAAACACCAGAACCTGCGGGTATCCCGGCTGCACGCGAAGCTGTTCTACCAGCCGTTGCTGGAATCCATCGGTCCGGCGGGCCTGGAAATCGCGGGCCGCGGCATGACGTCGGAGGCCGCCGAGCGGCAGCTGGCCGCACTGGGCTACCTCAACCCAAAGTCGGCGTTGAAACACATGTCCGCGTTGGTCAATCAGAGCGGACGACGCGGCCGGGTGCAGTCGGTGCTGCTGCCCAGGTTGTTGGATTGGATGTCGGATGCCCCCGACCCCGACGGCGGGCTGCTGGCCTACCGTCGGCTCAGCGAGGCGGCGGCAAACCAGACCTGGTATCTGGCGACGCTGCGCGACAAGCCCGCAGTGGCCAAGCGACTCATGCACGTGCTGGGTACGTCTGTGTATGTGGCAGATCTGTTGATGCGAGCGCCGGGGGTCATCCAGCAATACAGCGACGGTCCGTCGGGTCCCAAGCTGCTGGAAACCGAGCCCGCCGCGGTCGCTCGCTCGCTCATCGCGTCCGCGAGTCGGTACGACGATCCAGAGCGGGCCATCGCCGGCGCCCGCACAATGCGGCGTCGGGAGTTGGCCCGGATCGCCTCGGCGGACCTGCTCGGCCTGCTTGAAGTAACCGAGGTCTGCGCCGCGCTGACGTCGGTATGGGTGGCGGTGCTCCAGGCCGCCCTGGACGCGATGATCCGCGCCCACCAGCCCGAGGACGGCCTCCCGCCGGCCAAGATCGCGGTCATCGGCATGGGCAGGCTCGGCGGTGCCGAGCTGGGTTACGGGTCCGACGCCGACGTCATGTTCGTCTGCGAGCCGGTCAATGGGGCCGCTGACTCGCAGGCGGTGAAATGGGCGAACATGATCGCCGAGAACACCCGAAAACTGCTGGGTGCCCCCAGTGCCGACCCACCACTGGAACTCGACGCGAATCTGCGGCCCGAGGGTCGCAATGGCCCATTGGTGCGCACCCTGGCCTCGTACGAGGCCTACTACCAGCAGTGGGCTCAACCGTGGGAAATCCAGGCGCTGCTGCGGGCGCATGCTGTCGCCGGCGATGAGGAACTTGGCCAACGGTTCCTGCTGATGATCGACAAGACGCGGTATCCCCCCGACGGGGTGTCTGCCGAAGCCGTGCGAGAGATCCGCCGCATCAAGGCGCGCGTCGACTCCGAGCGGTTGCCCCGCGGCGCCGACCCCAACACGCACACCAAGCTGGGTCGCGGCGGACTGGCCGACATCGAGTGGACCGTCCAGCTACTGCAGTTGCGGCACGCCCACGAGATCGAGGCGCTGCACAACACCTCGACGCTGCAGTCGTTGGACGCGATCGCCGAGAACAAACTCGTTTCCCCGGACGAAGTGGATCTGCTGCGGCAGGCGTGGCTGACGGCCACGCGGGCACGCAACGCGCTGGTGCTGGTGCGTGGCAAGCCCGCCGACCAGCTGCCGGGGCCGGGACGCCAGCTCAACGCCGTCGCGGTCGCAGCGGGCTGGAAGAACGGTGACGGGGGAGAGTTCCTGGACAACTATCTGCGAGTCACCCGACGGGCAAAGGCGGTTGTACGCAAGGTGTTCGAGACTTGAGCCAGGACGCCAACAAGCTGGAGTCCCCGCTTGGGGCAGTAATGTTCGAGGAGTTGAGCGCGGCGGAAGCCGAACGGGTGACCGCCTTGTACGCGCCGCTGGCCGATGCCGTCCGCGAACTCGTCGACGCGACTATCCGGACCGAGGCCGACGATGACGTCGTCGCCCGGGCGCGGTCCGCGATCGAGGAGGTCACCCGGGCGTTGCGGCAACGGAGCCGCACCAATGGCGTGAGCTACCGCGTCGGCGACCGGCCGCTGCCGTTGGGCAACGCTGCGATCGGGGTGTGCAATCCGATCGCCCCGCCCATCGTCGTGCATCACGAGGGTGGGGGGCGTTGCTGGGCGGAGTTCGTCCTCGGTTGCGCATACGAGGGCCCGCCCACGCTGGTACACGGCGGCGTCAGCGCGCTGGTGCTCGACCACATGCTCGGGGAGGCGGCCAGCGAGGGGCTTTCCAAGCCGCGCTTCACCGGAACGATCACGGTGAAATACCTGCGCGGCACACCGCTGGGGCCGCTGCGTTGCGATGCGTGGATAGATCGCAAGCAGGGCGTCAAAGTGTTTGCCCGAGGAACGATCTCGGATGCGCAAGGGGTCACCGTAGAGGCCGAAGGTGTCTTCATCGAGCCGTCGTGGGTGAGGAACGGGCAGTGAAGTTCTACATCAGCAGCGCGTTCCTGGACACCAGCGAGATCATCGAGATTGCCAAGGCGGCAGACGATCTCGGGTACGACGGGCTCGGGATCCCAGACCACGTCGTGAACCTGGAGACCCTGGAAACGCCGTACCCGTACACCAAAGACGGGCAACGACGCTGGCAGCCGTTCACCGACTGGCCCGATCCCTGGGTTCTCGTCGGCGCGCTGGCACAGGTCACCACGCGGCTGAAGTTCGTCACCACCGTCTACATTCCCGCGATGCGAAACCCCTATTCGGCGGCCAAAGCCATTGGCACCGCTGCCTTTTTGGCGTCCGGGCGGGTGGAGCTAGGCATCGGTGTCGGCTGGTGCCGCGAGGAGTTCGACTTGATGGGTGAACCGTTTGCCGCCCGCGGCAAGCGCACCGACGAGATGATCGAATTGATGCGGGCGCTGTGGGAACCGGGCTGGACAGAATTCGACGGCAAGTTCTACCACGCGCCGCGCTTGGAGATGCAGCCCACGCCGCCGCCGATCCCGGTGTACGGCGGCGGTCTCAGCGACATCGCGCTGCGTCGGGCCGCTCGGTACGACGGTTGGATCGGAGACTTGATCAAGACCGACCGGGCCATCGAGCGGGTGGGCCGGCTGCGCGAGTTGCGAGCCGAAAACGGGCTGTCGATGGACGATTTCACGATCCTTACGCCGTTGACCGACTCCTTCACCCCAGCCGACTATCAGCGGGCCGAGGACGCCGGTGTCACCGGGATCATCACCATGCCGTGGATGTTCTACGCCGGTCCTGACGCGAGCCTGTCCGACAAAATCGATGGCATGGAGCGGTTCCGCAAGGACCTCGGCCTCGACGGGTAGCCCGGGCCGGCTGGCGTGTTGTTATCTGAGCCGGCCTGTGCTCTGCAGCGTGATCTCCGATATGTCGGAATGGCTCTTCCCGCTGGTGGTGCCGAGAATGCCTATCCAGAACACGACGAATGTTGTTGGGGCGGAGTTGGTTACGGCGATGACATTGTGTCCCGGTCGTAGCGGAGTGGACGGACTGAGTTCGGTGGTGTCGGTGAACTTCGCGGGGGTCGGGCTCGTCGATGATCGTATTTGTGCCCAGGTGCCCTCGCTGTCCAGGTCGACGGTGACGGCACTGAGCGACGTGGGTGCGGGAAGTTGCAACAGGAGTCCCACCCCGAACTTGAACTTGGGGAAGGGTTGCGCGTCAACGTAAGTGTCGGTCGACCAAGCCGTGGCATGGTTGCCGTCGATCGCCAGTCCGGCCGTGTTCGGGCTATCCGGTGAGCCGCCGGGCGAGAAGACTGTCGCCCTAACCGGTGTCACCAGGCCGCTGGCATCGGCGGGCGGGGACGGAGCGAGGGTTGGTGAGGGCGGCGGCGACGTTGGGTGCAGTCCGAGCTTGTCCGGTTTCATTGTTGCGTTGGTACCGATTTGGCCGACTATTCCGTTGATCGTCGTGGCGAAACTGATCAACAACACCAGCGCAACCGCCGCCGCTGTGCCCAAACACGTTTTCAAGAGTTGACGACGAGCGTATTGGGTGCGCTCGGCCGGCCCGAAATTCCGAAAGGTGGCGTACTGCCCCGGTGGTGGCGGCACCACCAGTTCTTGAGTGGTGCTGGGCGACGCGCCGATCTTGGCTTCGTCGCCGGCCTCGCGCAGCAAAGTCAAAACCGTTCTGGCGCTGCGGATGCCGTCGCCGTCGCGCACCAGTCCGGCGGCAGTGGACGAAATGAGGAACGGAACTCGTGGGTTCATGGCCGCGGGTTCTCGGATTCGGCCTTCCGCATCCCGCTCGGCGCCGTTCCAATTTCTGACCGCCGCTCCGCCGTTGCAGGGCCACTGGTTGACCAGTAACCCGTACATGACGGCGCCGATGCCGCGCAGGTCATCCCGCGGCGTTGTATTCGGCATCGTCGCAGGAAAAGCTTGCACGACGCGCCGGTCAACGCTGATTCGAATGCGCTCGGGATGGTCGATCGACAAGGCCAACCCCGCCCCGTGCACCAGGTCGGCAGCCTCGGCCAGGGATAACACGGCGTCCGCTACGCCGATGGGGGACGGCCCGGTGTCTGCCACCTCCTTCAACGTCGCACCGCGCGTCCACTCGGCGACGATGACGCCGCCGCACCGATCCCGACCCACGTCTAGGACTCTGGCCAAGCCAGGCGAGTCGATTCCCTGCAAGCTTGCGGTCTCCGACAGAATCGCGTCGACAGCCTCCGGCGGCAGGGCGTTCTCCGAGTCGACCACCGTGATCGCGAGATGTTGACCGGTCACGGTGTCGGCAGCTTGCCAAAACTGCAGGTGTGGCGACTCGCCATAGCAGATCAGCAGCCGAATCCGGCCACCCGCGAGGGTGGTACCGGCGACGACGGGCGTCGCCTTGCCCCGGGGCGAATACGGTTGGGGCCAGTAGCGCGGAATCAGGTTCGTTGGCTGGTCGGACGCGATCGGTTGAGTGGCGGTCATCGGTTCGTCTCGCTCCGGACAGTGCACCCACCCGCGTCGGCCGGACGCGAACGGGCGCAGAAATGGTTGTCAAAGGGAATTTCCGGGCACCGAGGGTCTCAAACAGCGGATTCGGGCACAGTGAGACCTGTGCGCCGAGAATGTCGCGCTGCGCCGATCTGCTGGGCTACTGTCCTCACAGATCCCCAGGGAGAAAGCGTGAAGCACACAGCCTGTTGTTTGGCGGCCGCGATGGCTATCAGCCTGGCGGCGACGGGATGCGGCGGTTCACCCAAGTCGGGCACCGCGACAAGTTCGGGGGCGGGTGCCACGACGGAGACCACCACCACGACGTCTCAAACCGCGCGGCCCAGTAGCTCGGCGGCCGACCTACGAAAGCTCATCCCTACGCCGCTGGGCACCCAACGGACCGACGGACCAGACGACATCCAGGACAACGGTATTCATCTGCACTTCCTGGTAAATGGATCGCCGACCGATGTCATGGGCGCCTATCAGACTGCCCTGCAGGGCATGAACTGGGCGGTGAGTGTTGAGAGTTCGGGCGGTGGCGGCGGAGGCGGCGGCGCCACCTACAGCGGGACCAACGGCAGCAACTACGGCCTGTTCGACGGGGGAGGCTACCGCGGCACGACCGACCTCGACGTCTGCGTCTGGCCGTCGAAACCGTCGAACACTCACTGCGGGGGTCGGGGCGGTCACGGCAGCCGATGAGCTAACGACAAAGCCCGCCTGGCGGGAGCCAAGCGGGCTTTGGTCGCAACGTCTTTATACGTCGTAGTAGAGCGCGAACTCGTATGGGTGCGGACGAACGTTGATCGGCTCGATCTCGTTCTCCCGCTTGAAGCTGATCCACGTCTCGATCAGGTCGGTGGTGAACACACCGCCCTCGGTGAGGTATTCGTGGTCGGCCTCCAGCCGGTCGATCACGGCCGCCAACTGGGTGGGGGCCTGCGGGATGTTCGCAGCCTCCTCCGGCGGCAGCTCGTAGAGGTCCTTGTCGACCGGCGCCTGCGGCTCGATCTTGTTCTTGATGCCGTCCAGGCCGGCCATCAGCATGGCCGCGAACGCCAGGTACGGGTTGCCCGACGAGTCGGGGCAACGGAACTCGAGACGCTTGGCCTTCGGGTTGCTGCCCGTGATCGGAATGCGAACACACGCACTGCGGTTCCGCTGGCTGTAGACCAGGTTGATCGGCGCCTCGTAGCCGGGGACAAGCCGCTTGTAGGAGTTCACCGTGGGGTTGGTGAAAGCCAGCAGCGACGGCGCGTGGTGCAGCAGGCCACCGATGTAGTGGCGAGCGGTGTCCGACAGGCCGGCGTAACCGGTCTCGTCGTACATGAGCGGGCTGCCGTCCTTCCACAGCGACTGGTGGGTGTGCATACCCGAACCGTTGTCGCCGAACAGGGGCTTGGGCATGAACGTCACGGTCTTGCCGTGCTGCCACGCGGTGTTCTTGACGATGTACTTGTACAGCTGCATGTCGTCGGCCGCGTGCAGCAGCGTGTTGAACTTGTAGTTGATCTCGGCCTGGCCGCCGGTGCCCACCTCGTGGTGGCCCTTCTCCAAGCTGAAGCCGGCGTTGATCAGGTTGCGCAGCATCTCGTCGCGCAGGTCAACGTAGTGGTCGACGGGGGCAACCGGGAAGTACCCGCCCTTGGGGCGGACCTTGTAACCGCGGTTCGGGCTGCCGTCTTCCTCGGTGGCCGAGCCGGTGTTCCACCAACCAGAGATCGCGTCCACCTCGTAGAACGAGCCGTTGGTCCGCGAGTCGAAGCTGACCGAGTCGAAGATGTAGAACTCGGCCTCGGCGCCGAAGTAGGCGGTGTCCGCGATTCCCGTGCTGACCAGGTAGTTCTCGGCCTTGCGGGCGACGTTTCGGGGGTCGCGCGAGTAAGCCTCGAGGGTGAACGGGTCGTGCACGAAGAAGTTGAGGTTCAGCGTCTTGGCGGCGCGGAACGGGTCGATCACTGCGGTTGCCGGGTCCGGAAGCAGGAGCATGTCGGACTCGTGGATCGACTGGAACCCGCGAATCGACGAGCCGTCGAAGGCCAAGCCGTCCTCGAACACGCTCTCGTCGAAGAAGGAGAGCGGAATCGTGAAGTGCTGCATGGTGCCAGGCAGGTCACAGAACCGGACGTCGATGAACTCGACGTTCTCGTCCTTGGCGAGCTTGAAGACGTCGTCGGGCGTCTTATCGGTCACAGATGTGCTCCTTTACTTGATAATTCGCGGCCGACGCTAGGGAGCCGTTGTTGCGCGTCGGTCAACCCCGTGTTGCGCAGACGTTACGTGACCCCAGCACCCGTCAGGAGAAGTCGCGCTGGCGCCGAACCCTATTGTGAAGCCATGGCCGACGAGATCGTAACTGGTGGCCGGGGATGCCGCGCGGTTAATCCCGCACCCCGGGACTTCCGAATGCCGGTGCTGGTCGCATGACGGCGGGATCACCGGACGATTACCCGGGCAAATCGCTGGGATTACCGCAGGCTGGGCCCGGTTCCCTGGCCGGGATGGGACGCCGGCTGGGCGCCCTGGTGATCGACTGGCTCATCGCATACGGCTTGGCGGCCCTGGCCTACAGCTTCGGCGTGGTGCCAATGGCGGCGTTGTCCACGGCGGTCCTGGTGGTCTGGCTGGTGCTCGGCGTGGTGTCGGTGCGCCTCTTTGGCTTCACTCCGGGGCAGATGGTGTTGGGCCTGCAGGTGGGGTCCGTGAACCACCGAGTCCCGGTGGGGATCGGTCGGCTGTTGGCGAGGGGCCTGCTGATCGCACTGGTAGTGCCGCCACTGTTCACCGACGCCGACGGGCGCGGCGTGCAGGACCGGCTGACGGGCACGGCGGTGGTGCGGCGCTGAACCAAGCCGCGGCTATTTGCGGCGAACGGTGCGCTGCACGCCGCGCATCTTGGCGTTGCTGGGCATTGGCCCCTTGGGCAACACACCCGCCCCGGTCCGGGAACTGAGCGCGGCCAGTCGCGACTCGAGCGTGTCCATCTGCTTTACCGTGATGTTGGCCGGGAGCCGGGTGAGGTGGCGTTCCAACTTGGCCAACGGGATCTCACCCTCGCCGTTGCCGACGATGATGTCGTAGATCGGCACCTCACCGACGAGACGGGCGGTGCGTTTCTTCTCCTGGGCCAGCAGCGGCTTGACCCGATTCGGCGAACCCTCGGCCACCAAGATGACGCCGGGCCGCCCGAGCACCCGATGGACCGCGTCAAAGTTCCCGGTGGCGGCCACCCCAGGGGTGACCCGCCACTTGCCACGCAGGTTCTCCAGCACCCACGCCGCCGCGCCCGTCTGGCCTTCGGCCTTGCGGTAGATGAACTTCTGGGCCCGGCGGCCGAAGATGATGAAAGCCACCAGAACACCCAGCAGGATCCCGAGCGGAATCATCGTGTACAGGGCGAACCCGCCCTGCCACACCGCTACCGCCACCGATATGCCCACGATCAGCACGAAGGCGCCGATCATGTACGGCAGCAGGCGCTTGTCTTCTTTGCGTTGCATGTTGAACGCCTGCCAGAGCTGAGCGCGGCGCTGCCGAGCGGCTGCCTTGCGGGCGGCGGCTGCCTCCGCTTTGGCCTCCTTGTTGGCGGCGGCATTTCGGGTCTTTGCCATAGTCACCAAGGATACGTACGCCTTGGTTAGCGGGGTGCGGAGACCGCCTGCTGATAGAGGCGGCCAGCCCGGTACGAAGACCTCACCAGCGGGCCGGCCAGCACCCCGGCGAAGCCGAGCCCCTCGGCGTACTTCGCGTGTTCGACGAACTCATCGGGATGCACCCAGCGCTCGACGGGATGGTGGCGCGCCGACGGACGCAGGTACTGGGTGATGGTGACGATGTCGCAGCCGGCGTCACGTAAGTCTTCAAGGGCGGTGCGCACCTCGTCGGGACTCTCGCCGAGGCCGAGGATGAGGTTGCTCTTGGTCACCAGACCGGCGTCGCGGGCCGCGGTGAGGACGGCCAGACTGCGCTGATAGGTGAAGGCCGGCCTGATCCGCTTGAAGATGCGGGGCACGGTTTCGACGTTGTGCGCCAACACTTCCGGCCGCGACGCGAACACCTCGGCCAGTCGCCCGGGCTCGCCGTTGAAATCGGGGACCAGCAGTTCGACACCGGTCTGCGGATTGAGCTCCTTGATGGCACGCACGGTTTCCGCGTAGAGCCAGGCCCCGCCGTCGGGCAGGTCGTCGCGTGCCACGCCGGTGACGGTGGCGTAGCGCAAGCCCATCGCCTGCACACTCTCGGCGACCCGGCGCGGTTCGTCACGGTCCAGCTCGGCGGGCTTGCCGGTGTCGATCTGGCAGAAGTCGCAGCGCCGAGTGCACTGGTCGCCGCCGATCAGGAAGGTGGCTTCCCGGTCCTCCCAGCATTCGAAGATGTTGGGGCAGCCCGCCTCCTCGCAGACTGTGTGCAGGCCCTCGCGGCGCACCAGGTTCTTCAGCTCGGTGTACTCCGGGCCCATCCGCACCCGCGTCTTGATCCAAGGCGGCTTGCGCTCGATGGGAGTCTGCGCGTTGCGCACCTCCAGCCGCAGCAATTTGCGGCCCTCCGGGGCGACTGTCACATCGCCGATGTTACGCGGGCCGCGGCGTGGCGACCGACCGGCAGGATGCCATCCAGGGCGTTGCACACCGCGTCGGCGACCGCCGGGCGCACGTCGTCGACGGTGATCCGACGTCCGAGTTCCACGGTCAGCGACGTGACACCGGCGTCGGTGATGCCACACGGCACGATGGTGGTGAACGCGCTCAGGTCGCAGTCACAGTTGAGCGCAAATCCGTGCAGCGTCGTTTTGCGCGCCACCCGGACACCGATGGCGGCGATCTTGCGTGCCGGTCGCCCGCTGCCCGCCGGCAGCCACACTCCGGATCGACCGTCGACCCGCACCGTGTCCAGGCCCAGATCGGCGCACACCTTGATCAGTGCTTCCTCAAGGCGGCGAACGTAATTGACCACATCCAGTGGTTCGGCCAGGCCGATGATGGGATAGCCGACCAACTGCCCGGGTCCGTGCCAGGTGATTTTGCCGCCCCGATCAGTATCGACGACAGGGGTGCCGTCAAATGGACGTTCGTGCGGTTCGGTGCGCCGTCCGGCCGTGTAGACCGCGGGGTGTTCCAGGAGCAGCAGCGTGTCTCGGCCATCCGAGCCGCCGGCGGCCCTGGCATCGGCGATGTCTCGCTGCAGCTGCCAGGCGGCGCGGTAGTCGATCGTCGGTAGTTGGCGGACGTCGATGGCGGCCGTGCTGGAGCGGATGGACCCCGTCACGTGGACGAGGTTACTCGGCCTATAGCAGCTTCTGCTCGATCACCGTCAACAGTTGAGGCTTGCGCCAGCCGCCCGCGGCCCGCTCGATGCGGACCCCGATCTCGCCGCCGGCGATCTCGAGCGTCCCCACTTGATTTCGGAAATGGGGACGCGTCACGGGCCGCCACTGCAGCCGGGGTTTCCCGACCTTGGCGGTGGCGGCCAGCGCCTTCCCGACCGCCGCGGCGACCGGCGTGTGCCCGAGCCGCAAGACGATCCGCTCGCTCAAATTGACCTCTTTGCGCAGGCCGGAGCAGACCACCTCCCAGATCCGCGTGCGCGTTGCCGGCGCATCATCCGGCAGGGCCACCTTCGATACCCAGCAGTGGTGGACGTCGCCGCCGAACATGATCAGAGACGCCGGGGCCTGGCCTCGTCGGCCCGTCGCGATGTCGACCACCAAACCTTCGAACGCGCGATAGCTGCGTTGAAAACACGCCCAGTGATCGAGGTTGGCCATGATCCGCACCCGCTCACCTAGTGCGCAAAGCCGCGAGCCCCACGCGCCGTCGGTGACTGCCTCAGACCACGCCTCGATGTTGTGCATTCCATTGGGGAGCAGGAAGGGCAGCGAGCTGGCCAGGATGAGATGTTCGTAATCACCGTCGATTTTCGAGGTGATCCAGTCCCATTCCGCGTCGGTCATGATCCGTCGCTGACCAGACTCCAGCACTCGGCCGGTTCGTGCGTCGAGCATGATCAGCCGGGCTGGACCGAGATCCCGAAAAAAGCTGAAATACGAAGGGCCTTGCCCGCATTCGGCACGATGGGCCAAGTCTCGGACCGCATCGGTGCCCTGCCTGGTCTGGCAGATCTGTTGATAAACCTCGTCTGCTGCCAACTCATTCGGCGACAGGTTGCCGATGTGCTGGTACACCCAGTAAGCCATCAGGCCGCCGATGATCCTGGTTTGGTACCAGTCGGTTTGGCGCATCTCGTCCAGCCACGCCTGGGATGTGTTCCATTTGTCGTTGATCTCGTGGTCGTCGAAAATCATCGACGTCGGAATCGTCGAGAGCATCCAGCGCACGACGGGCTCGTTCCAGGCGTCCCAATAACCCACGCAATACTCTTCAAAGTCTTCGAGGGCTTCCCGTGGCCCCTCCTCGTGGACCACGCGGTCACCCACGATGTCGACCACGTTGTCGGAGACCTGGTCGGCATAGAGCTGATCACCCATCATCATGATCGCGTCCGGCCAGAGCGCAGATGGTTGGCGCAACATGCGCATTCCGTAGGCGTGCAGGACGTCGATGCCCTTGCCCTTGCGATTCCACCAGCGTTGAAACGTGTGCGGCGGGTAGTGCGGCGCCGAGGCGCGGCACGATCCGAACAACAGACGCAGATTTCCCTTCCGTGGCATCAGCCGGATCCGCGGTAGCGGAAACTCATAATCCGGTGGTGGCCAGGCTATTTCGCCGTCTAGGAGGACTCGATACGGATGCTCGGTGCCACGGTCGAGATCGCGCAGGCAGACCAGCGCGTAGTGGTGACCTTCGACCTCGAAAGTGTCGGCGGAGAAGCCGAGAATCTCGACGTGGCAGGGTTCGTCGGTTTCGACCCAGATGATCGCATCTGTCTCGCCAACGTGTCGTAGCAGCGGGCCCACGTGTACCTGGGGCACGACTAATCCCGATCGCGACGGGCGGTGGCATAGGCGAGTGCCTCGCCAATGGTGTTGTGGTGGAACTGGAAACCGGCCTCTTCCAGTACCGACGGGATGGCGCGCTGGCCGGTGAGCAGTCCCTCGTCGGCGAACTCGCCGAGCGCCGCCCGCACCGCGAAACTCGGCAGCACCATCGGGGTCGGGCGGTTCACCGCGCGGCCGAAAGCGGTGGTGAATTCGGCGTTGGTGACGGGTGCGGGCCCGGTCAGGTTCACCGGGCCGGACAGGGTGGGGTGCGAGATCAAGAAGAGCAGTGCCCGCACCTCGTCTTCGAGGCTGATCCACGACATGTACTGGCGGCCGCTGCCGAGTCGGGCGCCCAGACCCACCGAGAACGCCGGCCGCATCCGGCGCAGTGCGCCACCCCCGGGCGCCAGCACCACGCCGGTGCGTGCCAACACAACCCGGGTGCCTTCGTATTGCGCCGGCAGCGTGGCGGCTTCCCAGTCCACGCACAGTTGGGCGAGGAAACCCCTTCCCGCCGGGGCGTTTTCGTCGACCACACGGTCCCTGGTGTCGCCGTAGTAGCCGACCGCACTTGCGTTGATCAAGGTGCTGACACCAGCGTCGGCGACCGCCACGGAGAGCACCTCGGTCGGTGCGATTCGGCTGTCTCGCAGGCTCTGCTTGAATGCGCCCGACCACCGACGCTGCCCGACGTTGACTCCGCACAGATTCACCACGACGTCGACGTCGAGCAGCGCTTCGGGATCGAACTCGCCGCTCTCCGGATTCCAGTGCAGCTCTTCAGAATTAGCCGGTGTGCGCCGCACGATGCGCAGCACCGTGTGGTCCGCCGCGCGAAGAGCCGCGGTCAGTGCCGAGCCGATCAGCCCAGAAGAACCCGCTATCGCGACAACGGCTTTGTCCACGCTGCGGAGTCCTTACTTAGAGCCCAAGATCCGCCTCGAACGCGCCCTCTTCGAGCCGGTGCTTGATGGTGGTGAGGAAACGTCCGGCGTCGGCGCCGTCGATCAGGCGGTGGTCGTAGGTCAGTGGGAAGTACGAAATCGAGCGGACCCCGATGGACTCGTTGCCGAGCTCGTCGACAACGACCCGCGGCCGCTTGACGATGGCGCCGGTGCCCAACATGGCCGCCTGCGGCGGAACCAGAATCGGGGTGTCGAACAACGCGCCCTGGCTGCCGATGTTGGTGATGGTGAATGTGCCACCGGACAACTCGTCGGGCTTGAGCTTGTTCGAGCGGGCCCGGGCGGCGATGTCGGCGATGGCCCGCGCCAGGCCGGCCAGCGACAGGTCACCGGCGTTGTGGATGACGGGGGAGAGCAGGCCCTGTTCGGTGTCGACGGCGAACCCGAGGTGCTCGGCGTCGTAGTAGGTGATCTCCTTGGTGTCCTCGTTGTAGCTGGCGTTGATGTTCGGATGAATCTTGAGGGCGTCGATCACCGCGCGAGCGATGAACGGCAGGAACGTCAGGTTGACGCCCTCGCGCTCGGCGAACGCGGCCTTGGCCTTTGCGCGCAGCGCCACGATTTTGGTCATGTCGATCTCGTGGGTCTGGGTGAGCTGCGCGGTGGCCTGCAGGGACGCGCGGGTCTTGCTGGCGGTGAGCTGGCGGATCCGGCTGGCCTTTTGCGTAGTACCCCGCAGGTGGGCCAGCGGGGACGCCGGAGCCGGTGCGGCCTTCGCCGCCGGTGCTTGGGCGGCGGGGGCCTGGGCGGCGGGCGCCGGTTCCTTCTTCGCCTCTTTCTTCTTTTCCGCGGCGGCCAGCACGTCCTGCTTGCGGATGCGTCCGCCGACGCCGGTGCCCTTTACCTCGGCCAAGACGATGTTGTTCTCGGCGGCCAGTTTTCGCACCAGAGGGGTGACGTAGGGGCCGCCGTCGCCGTCCGTCTCGGCGGATGCCGCCGCTGGCTCGGGCTCGGGCTTCTTCTCGGGCTCGGGCTCGGGTTCGGGTTCGGGTTCGGGTTTCTTTTCCGGTTCGGGCTTCTGCTCGGCCTCGGGTTTCTTTTCCGGTTCGGGCTTGGGCTCCGGCTTTGGTTCGGGCTTCGGCTCGGGCTTTGGTTCGGGCTTGGGTTCCGGCTTCGACTCGGACTTGCCGGCGTCGGAACCGGTACCTATCCGTGCCAGCTCACCGCCGACCTCGACGACGTCGTCCTCTTCGGCGGTGATGCTGACCAGGACGCCGGCCACCGGCGAGGGAATCTCGGTGTCGACCTTGTCGGTGGACACCTCGACCAGCGGCTCGTCGACCTGCACCGAATCGCCGACCTTCTTCAGCCACCGGGTGACCGTGCCCTCGGTCACCGACTCGCCCAGCTCGGGCATCAGCACCGGCTGGGTCTCGCCGCCGCCGGAATCTCCGTCCGACTTCGCCTTGGCGGGCTCCGGCTCGGGCTCGGGCTCCGGTTCGGGCTCCGGCTCCGGCTCAGGCTCGGACTTGGCCTCCGCTTCGCCGCCGCCGTCACCCGCGCCGCCGCCGTCGGCCTCGTCGGCGTCCCCGATGATGGCGAGGTCGCCACCCACCTCAACGGTGTCGTCTTCTTGCGCGATGATCTTGGTCAGCACGCCCGCGGCGGGCGAAGGGATCTCGGTGTCAACCTTGTCGGTCGAAACTTCGACGAGCGGTTCGTCGATTTCGACCGTGTCGCCTTCCTGCTTGAGCCAGCGGGTGACGGTTCCCTCGGTAACGCTCTCACCGAGTGCCGGCATCTGGACTGAGAAGGCCATCTTTGTTGACTCCTCGATTGGTCGTCGGTCGGCTAAGCCGACCTCTGCTTACCACACAGTCGTGCACCGGGTATGGAACCCATGTAATTGTCAGAACCTATCCTGTCACTGCTCCTGTCACTGCGCCGCAGGGGGCACCTCACGGGGCTGGTATCCGGGGCGGCGAATCCGCTCACCGCGTCGGGTAACCGGTGATGTCGTCCCCCCTTGCTACGGTTGGCCACTAACTGACAAGCAGGTCGCAGGTGGGCTCTTGCGCCCGAGGAGGGTCCGATGCCGGGAACAAGACAGGCACCCCAACAATTCGTCGACAGCGCGGACGGTGTCCGAATCGCGGTCTACGAAGAAGGCAACCTCGACGGCCCAACCGTGGTGTTGGTGCACGGCTGGCCCGACTCGCACGTGCTGTGGGACCGGGTTGTTCCACTGCTGGCCGAGCGTTTTCGGATCATCCGTTACGACAACCGCGGGGTTGGCCTCTCGTCGGCGCCCAAGCCGGTGTCGGCGTACACCATGGCTCGTTACGCCGACGACTTCGCCGCGGTCATCGGCGAACTGAGCCCAGGGCGGCCGGTGCACGTGCTCGCCCACGACTGGGGTTCGGTAGGGGTCTGGGAGTACCTCGGCCGGCCCGGTGCCGCCGACCGGGTCGCATCATTTACCTCCGTATCCGGCCCAGCGCAGGATCAACTGGTTAATTGGATGTTCGCTGGCCTACGACGCCCCTGGCGGCCACGGCTCTTTGCTCGTGCAGTCAGTCAGGCCCTCCGGCTGAGCTACATGGCGCTGTTCTCGATACCGGTGCTGACGCCGTTGATTCTGCGGCTGGTGTTCTCGCGTGCGGCGGTCCGGCGCGTGTTGGTCGACAACATTCCCGCCGACCAGGTTTGTCATTCCGAGAACATGGCCAGTGACGCCGCCGATTCGATCAAGGTGTATCCGGCCAACTACTGGCGTTCGTATTCAGGCAAGTTCCGTCGCCAAGGTGTGCGCGTCGTCGACGTACCGGTGCAACTCGTGGTCAACACGAACGACAAGTTCGTGCGGCCATGGGGTTACGACGCGACCGCGCGGTGGGTGCCGCGTCTATGGCGACGCGACATCCGGGCGGGTCACTGGTCGCCGATGTCGCACCCGCAGGTCTTGGCGGCCGCGGTGCACGACCTCGCCGACCTGGATGAGGGCAAGGCGCCCAGCCGTGCGCTGCTGCGCGCTCAGGTCGGTCGCCCGCGTGGATACTTCGGCGACACTCTGGTGTCGGTGACCGGCGCGGGCAGCGGCATCGGGCGTGAGACGGCCCTCGCCTTCGCCAAAGAGGGCGCGGAACTCGTGATCAGCGATATCGACGAGGCCACCGTCAAGGAGACGGCCGCGATGATCGCCGCGCGCGGGGGTGTGGCACATCCCTATGTGCTCGACGTTTCCGATGCCGAGGCGGTCGAGGCCTTCGCCGAGGAGGTCAGCAACGAGCACGGCATTCCCGACATCGTCGTCAACAACGCCGGTATCGGGCAGGCGGGCAACTTTCTGGACACTCCGGCCAGCGAGTTCGAGCGGGTGATGGACGTCAACTTCGGCGGGGTGGTCAATGGATCACGCTCGTTCGCGCGACGCCTGGTCGAGCGTGGTACGGGTGGACACATCGTCAATGTGGCCTCGATGGCCGCCTACGCCCCGCTGCAGTCTTTGAACGCCTACTGCACGTCGAAGGCCGCGACTTTCATGTTCTCCGACTGTTTGCGCGCCGAGCTTGATGCCGCCGGTGTCGGCCTTACGACCATCTGCCCTGGTGTCATCGACACCAACATCGTCAGCACAACCCGATTCGCCGTGCCCACCGGCAAGGGCGAAGAACAGGTGGACGACCGCCGCGGCCAGCTGAACAAGATGTTCGCGCTCCGCCACTACGGGCCGGACAAGGTCGCCGACGCGATCGTGTCGGCGGTCAAGAAGAACAAGCCGATCCGGCCGGTTGCCCCGGAAGCCTATGCGCTGTACGGAATTTCGCGGGTGCTGCCACAAGCGTTGCGTAGCACCGCACGCATGCGGGTGATCTGACCCGCCGACGGGGTGGGCGCCGCGCCACGTGTGTGTCTGCCGCGCCACGAGTGTGTCGACGCCGCGCAGAGTGTGTGGCCGCCGCGCCGAGTGTGGCTGCCGCGCCGAGTGTGTGGCCGCCGCCGCGCCGAGTGTGTGGTTTATGTACCCGGACTCGCGGCGGCGGGGCGATATCCCCCACATTCGGCGAGCTGTGGGAGGCGAGCCGGGGACGGCCTACGGCCGTCGCGCCGAGTGTGTAATTTATGTACCCGGACTCGCGGCGGCGGGGCGATATCCCCCACATTCGGCGAGCTGTGGGAGGCGAGCCGGGGACGGCCTACGGCCGTCGCGCCGAGTGTGTAATTTATGTACCCGGACTCGCGGCGGCGGGGCGATATCCCCCACATTCGGCGAGCTGTGGGAGGCGAGCCGGGGACGGCCTACGGCCGTCGCGCCGAGTGTGTGGTTTATGTGCCCGGACCCGCGCCGGCGGGGCGATATCCCCCACATTCGGCGAGCTGGGGCCGGGGACGGCCTACGGCCGTCGCGCCGAGTGTGTGGCTTATGTGCCCAGACTCGCGGCGGCGGGGCGATATCCCCCACATTCGGCGAGCTGGGGCCCGGCGCGAGCCGGGCCGCGACCACCAACGCAGGCGCCGCTAGACGCCGGCCCTTGCGCCCTCGGTTCGCCGCACCAGGAGCGCGCCGCCGACACCCACCAGGCCGATCACCACCAGCGGAATGGTCCAGGTGCGCCTACCCGACAGCGCGGATTCGCACTCCGCCACGAAGTCGTCGTGCGGAATGATCTGGTTGAGGACGGGAATGTTGGCCCCGTTCTTGTCGTTTGCGGCCCGTGCGCCCGAGAGATCGGCGGCTATTCCATTACCGCAACTCACCGATCCGCCGTTGCTATTCGGCACCGTCACCGGCACCAGCAACCCAATGACGCCGGCCACCAATAGCACGGCGCTCACCGCGATGATCAACCGTCGAACAGTCACGATCAGGCCTTTCCCGAGGGGTATGTGTCGCTTGTTTAATTAGCCGCCCGGTACAGCGGCTAAACCACGAGGTGTTTGCCGGCGACGACCGTCACAGTCGGTTTCGCGCGCTACTTCGCGTCTACTTTCCGGAAGGCCGGGTACCCCTCGCACGGATCATGCCGTTGCGAAAGGAGATTTCAATGGCATTGAAGGAACAACTGTCCACGGTTCGCGAGGTGGAGGCGTCCCGTCAGGCCGTCTGGGATGTGATGGCCGATGGCTGGACGTATGCGCAGTGGGTGGTCGGCAACAGCCGGACTCGCGCCGTCGACCCGACGTGGCCCGAACCCGGGGCCGAGATTCGGCACTCCGTCGGCGTCTGGCCGCTGGTGATCAACGACAAGACCGAGGTGGAGGGCTGCACGCCGGGAGAAGAACTCGTGCTGCGGGCACGAGTCGGACTCTTCGGTTCCGCGCGAATCACTTTGCGGCTCAGCGATACTCCGCACGGCGGGTGCCGCATCGAAATGATCGAGGTCCCCATCGGCGGGCCCGGCAAGCTGGTGCCTGATGCGGTGGCGCTGGCGGCCGTCTACCCCCGGAACCGTGAATGCCTCTGGCGGCTGGGCGCCCTCGCCGACCGCCACAAGCCGAGCGAAGTCGACTAGCTCGACCGACTCAACCGTTGGCGGCGATGTCCTCCAGCACCGCGAACATGGTGCGGGTTGGTACGCCGGTGGCCCCCTTGGGTGAATAGCCCCAGGGGCCGCCGGTGTTGTAAGCGGGACCGGCGACGTCGATATGCGCCCAGTCGACGCCCTCGGCGACGAACTCCCGCAGGAAAACCCCGGCCACCAGCATGCCGGCGAAGCGCTGGCCGCTGATGTTGGACAGGTCGGCGACGGTGGACTTCAGGTCGTCCTTCAGTTCGTCCGGTAACGGCATCGGCCAGCCGTTCTCGCCCACTCGCTGAGAGATCGCCGCCACCCGGTCGCGGAACTGGTCGCTGCCCATCACCCCGGGGATGCGTGCGCCCAGCGCCACGGTCTGCGCGCCGGTCAGGGTTGACGTCTCGATGAGGTAGTCCGGCTTGTCTTCACACGCCCGCACGATGGCGTCAGCCAGAATCAGCCGGCCCTCCGCGTCGGTGTTCTGCACCTCGACGGTGATGCCGCCGTACTGCGTCAGCACGTCGCCGGGCCGCTGCGCGGTTGCCGATGGCATGTTCTCGGCCATGGGGACCGTCGCGATCACGTCGATCGGCAACCCGAGTCGCGCGGCCAGCGTCACGGTGGCGACGACCGCGGCCGCGCCGCCCATGTCAGAGGTCATGTGATGCATCGACGCCGCCGGCTTGATCGAGATGCCGCCGGTGTCGAAGGTGACGCCCTTGCCGACCAGCGCCACCTTCTTGGCCTGCTTCGGGTTCTTCGCCAGCCGGGAACCCCGATGGATCAACCGAACCAGGCGGGGCGGTCGCGACGACCCCTGGCCGACGCCGATCACGCCGCCGTAGCCGGCCTTTTTGAGCGCCTTTTCGTCGAGCACCTCGACCTCGAGGCCCACGGATTCGCCCAAAGCCTGTGCACGCTTGGCGAATTCGGCGGGGAAAAGGTGGCTCGGGGGAGTGTTGACGAAGTCGCGGGCGGTGGCGACGGCGGCGGCGACGGCCGCGCCGTGGGCGCTCTGGTTCTTGGCTTCCCTGACTACGGAAGCGTCCGAGCCCGGCACCAGCAGGGTGATCTTGCGCAGGCCGGGGTCTTTCGGCGCGGTCTTGGCGCTGCGGAAGGCGCTGAACCGGTAGCCGCCCAGGATCAGACCTTCGACAGCTGCGGCGACGACGCCCTCACCCGGCAGCGCCGACAACGTCGTGATGACGGCTGCTGCGCTGTTCAGCGACCGGGCCGCCACACCCGCCGCGCGGCGGACCGTGTCCGACGACCATTCCGGGCGTGATTTGCCCAGGCCGACCGTCAGCACGCTGGCCACGGGCAGCGATGAAACCACCAGTCGGTGCACCTGCTCGCTGCCGCCGGTGGCGTCCAACGCGCGCAGTCCCGCCTGGATCTCGTCGATCGCTTTAGCGGGCAGGAGAGTGTCGGCCGCGGCAACCACCGCACCCGGCCGATCGTCGTCGCCGGCCGAGACGACGGGCACGAGCAGCACCGCAGCACCCGCGCCGCGTTTGGGCAACGAGGTGGCGACGGTCACGGTGGGCGGCTGGTAGCCAAGTTCGGTTGTGGTCACGGGCATTCACCCTAATCTTGTGGGCGCCGTTTAGCTCGGCAGCGTTGTCTCCGGTGTCTCCGGCGGTGGGCCCAGCAGCCTGAAAGTGGTCACCGGGGCGTCAAAGCCTTTGAGTGTCAACGGGCTCTGGACGACGGCCGGCCAGTCCGGCAGCCGTGCTTGCAGCGCGGAATCGATGAGGACCTGCCCGGGTTCCGCGACCGCGACCAGGCGTGCCGCCAGGTTGACCGGACTGCCGAAGTAGTCGCCGTTGATGGCCAGCGCGGCGCCGTAGGAAAGCCCGGCCCGGACCTGCAGTCCCTCCTCACGGGCCCTCGGGTGGTTGACCAGATCGATCGCGGTCTGCGCCAGCCGGTCCGCCGACGAACTCACCCACATCACCGCGTCGCCGATCAACTTGACCACCCGGCCGCCGTCGGAATGCACCACGTCGGAGACCGTGGCGCCGAACTCGTTGAGCAGCATCTGCAGCTCCGTCGGCGAAAGCGACTGGGTCAACACGGTGAAGCCGGACAGGTCGGCGAACCCGATGCCACAGACCACGCTCGCCGACGTGTCCCGGATGACGCCCTCGAAGTGGGTTCGCGCACTGGCCAGATGGTGGCGATGGACGATGTCGATCAACGCCCCGAGGCGGGGAACGAACTCGGCGACCGCGCGGTAGGCCTGTGCCGTGGCGAGCTCGTCGTGCGTGTGGGTCATCTGGATATCCGGCATACCGGCACGGATCATCGTCGACTCGGCCTCCGCGAGCCGCGACATGGCAGCCCCCAGCACCCGCAGCAGGCCGTTAGCGCCGTCCTCGCCGACCACCGGCTTCAACGCGGCCCAGGTCGCCAGACCCTCGACGTCGGCCTCGCTCAGGGCGGGAACGTCGGAACCGGCGACCGTGAGTCCGAGCAGCGCCCACGCGTGCGCCACCTCGTCCGTGGGCAGCCCCAGCTTCTCGGCCGCGGCGGCCAGGGTGTAGATCGGGCGGCCCGACCATTGCAGGACGTCACCGGCGAGCCCGAAGAGCCGGCCGCGCCGCTCGGCCTCCGCCATCTCCTCGATGGTGAACCCGAGGTCGTCCAGATACTTGATCAGGTCGGCGCGCTCGCGCGGATTGGCGATTCCTGCCGCTTCCAGCGCCTCGAAATCCAACGGACCCGCCACCTGGCCAAGTCTGCCAGCAACGCTGCGCACTAGGGTGGGACGCCGTGACCGATGCACCGGATTTGTTGCAGGGACCTTTGGCAGACCGCCACCGCGAATTGGGGGCAAGCTTCGCCGAGTTCGGCGGCTGGTCGATGCCGGTGTCATATGCCGGGACCGTCAGCGAGCACAACGCCACCCGCAATGCCGTCGGTCTGTTCGACGTCAGCCACCTGGGCAAGGCGCTTGTTCGCGGACCCGGAGCGGCGGAGTTCGTCAACTCCACACTGACCAACGACCTGCACCGCATCGGACCCGGGAAAGCCCAATACACGTTGTGCTGCAATGAATCCGGTGGCACCATCGACGACCTCATCGCTTACTACGTCAGCGATGACGAGATCTTCCTGGTGCCCAACGCCGCCAACACCGCCGCCGTGGTCGCGGCGTTGCAGGCGGTCGCGCCGGAGGGTGTGACGATCACCGATCTGCATCGGTCCTACGCGGTGCTCGCGGTGCAGGGGCCGCGGTCGACCGAGGTGCTCGCCGCATTGGGGCTGCCCACCGAAATGGACTACATGGGTTACGCCGATTCCTCGTATTCGGGTGTGCCAGTGCGGGTTTGCCGCACCGGCTACACGGGCGAGCACGGGTATGAGCTGCTGCCGACCTGGGATTCGGCGGCGGTGGTGTTCGACGCGTTAGTGGCCGCAGTGGCCGAGGCGGGGGGCGAGCCCGCAGGGCTGGGTGCGCGCGACACGCTCCGCACCGAGATGGGTTATCCGCTGCACGGGCACGAACTTTCGCTGGAAATCTCGCCGCTGGAAGCGCGTTGCGGTTGGGCGATCGGCTGGAAGAAGGAAGCGTTCTTCGGCCGGGACGCGCTGCTGGCGGAGAAGGAGCGTGGGCCCAGGCGGCTGTTGCGCGGTTTGAAAATGGTCGGTCGAGGCGTGTTGCGCGCGGGGCTGACGGTGCTCGACGGCGGGACGCCGGTCGGGGTCACCACCTCGGGCACGTTCTCGCCGACGCTGCAACGTGGCATCGCGCTGGCACTGATCGATACCGCCGCCGAAATCCAGGACGGCCAGCAAATTACCGTCGACGTACGCGGTCGTGCGGTCGACTGCGAAGTGGTGCGCCCGCCGTTCGTCGAACCGAAGACGCGGTAGGGGCGGCTCGCGTGGCAAAAAACCATTGGCGCACCGATATAGAATCAGCGCCATGACCAGCGGGTCCCTTGAATTCACAGTTACACGCGCAGAAAACCCGGCCACCGAGGCCGAGCGTGTAGCGATACTTGAGGACCCTGGCTTCGGCAAATACCACACCGACCACATGGTGTCGATCGACTATGTGGCAGGTCGCGGCTGGCACAACGCGCGGGTGATCGGCTACGGGCCGATCGAGCTTGATCCGTCGGCAATCGTGCTGCACTACGCCCAGGAGGTCTTCGAAGGGCTCAAGGCGTATCGCTGGGCCGACGGCTCGATCGTCTCGTTCCGTGCCGACGCCAATGCCAGGCGGCTGCGCTCGTCGGCGCGCCGGTTGGCGATGCCCGAACTGCCCGACGAGGTGTTCATCGAGTCGCTGCGCCAGCTGATCGCGGTCGACAAGGAGTGGGTGCCCAAGGCCGGGGGAGAAGAGTCGCTGTATCTGCGGCCGTTCATCATCGCCACCGAGCCGGGCCTGGGGGTGCGGCCCGCCAAGGAGTACCGCTACCTGCTGATCGGGTCGCCCGCGGGCGCGTACTTCAAGGGCGGCATCAACCCCGTCACCGTGTGGATCTCCACGGAGTACGTCCGGGCCAGCCCGGGCGGCACCGGCGCGGCCAAGTTCGGCGGCAACTACGCCGCCTCGCTGTTGGCGCAGGCCCAAGCCGCCGAGCACGGGTGTGACCAGGTGGTGTGGCTTGACGGCGTCGAGCGCCGCTACGTCGAAGAGATGGGCGGGATGAACCTGTTCTTCGTGCTCGGCAGCGGCGGCTCAGCCCGCCTGGTGACCCCAGAGCTGTCCGGTTCGCTGCTGCCCGGCATCACGCGGGACTCGCTGCTGCAGTTGGCCACCGACGCGGGCTTCACCGTCGAGGAACGCAAGATCGACATCGCCGAGTGGCAGAAGAAGGCCGCCTCCGGTGAGATCACCGAGGTGTTCGCCTGCGGCACCGCCGCTGTCATCACGCCCGTGGCGAACGTGAAGTACGGCGACACCGAGTTCACAATCGCCGACGGCCAGCCCGGCGAAGTGACGATGGCGCTGCGCGACACGTTGACCGGGATTCAGCGGGGAACCTTCGCCGACACCCACGGCTGGATGTCCCGGCTCGGTTAAGGCGGCGTAGCCCGCCTTAACCCGGCGAGCAGACGCAAAGTCGTACGCCGGGGGCCGTTTTCGTACAACTTTGCGTCTGCTCGCGGTAAGAGGCGGGTGCGCTAGAAGGCGGCCAGGGTCACTGCAGTTGCCGTGGTGGTCAACTCGATCGCGGCGCCCAGCACGTCGCCGGTGATGCCGCCGAAGCGGCGCACGCAGTGGGTGACCAACAGCGCGCCGCAGCCGACGGCCGCCGACACCGCCACCGGACCAGGCCAACGCCCGGGCGCCGCCAGCACCGACGCCGCCAGCAGCACCGCCAGCCACACCGCCACCACCGCGACCGGCTGCGTCCCGGCAACCCGGACGCCCAGGGCGCTGCCGTCGGCCGCCGGCACCGAGCGGCGGCAGGCCAGCACAGCGGTGACGCGACCGGCGAACACGGCCACCACGACCCCGGCCGCGCTCAACGCCGAGAAGGCCAGCCCTTGCAGGGCGATGACCAATACGACGGCCGCCACCCCGAACGGCCCGGCCGATCCGTCGCGCATCACCGCCAGCGCTCGCTCCGGCGGCCCGTAGCAACCAAGCCCGTCGGCGGTGTCCGCAACGCCGTCGATGTGCAGCCCACGGGTGGCCACCAGCAGCACGGCCACGGCGAGATACCCGGGCAGCGGACTGGACGCGCCGAATGCCAGCGCCCCGCCCCACGTGACGGCCGCGGCCAGGCCGCCCAGCGCGGCCCCGACGACCGGCAGCGCCGTCATGGCGCCGCGTCCCAACGGCCCCGCCCAGCGACCCGGCACCGGCAGCACCGTGCCGAAGCCGAAAGCGGCGACCAGCGGACGGATCACGGGGAGCTCGGGGAGCTCGGGGAGCTCGGGGAAGGCCCCGACTCGGACACCCCGGCTTCCTCGAATGTCGCCATCTGCGACAGCGCCGCCACCGCCGCCCGCAGGACCGACAGCGCCAGCACGGCGCCGGTGCCTTCGCCCAGCCGCATACCCAGATCCAGAATCGGGTCCAGATCGAGAGCCGTCAGCGCCAGGCCGTGACTCGGCTCGGTGGATCGGTGACCGGCCTGCCACCACTGCCGGGCGCCGGGTGCAAGGCGCTCGGCGACCAGCGCCGCCGCCGTCACCGCCATGCCGTCCAGCAGCACCGGGGTGCGTCGGACCGCGGCCTGTGCGCAGAAGCCGGCCATCGCCGCCAGGTCCGCGCCGCCGCAGCAGCGCAGCAATGCGACCGGGTCGGGCAGCAGCGGGCGCGCCCGGAAGAGGGCGTCGCGCACCGCGGCCGTCTTGCGTGACCATCCGGCGTCGTCGATACCGGTGCCGTAACCCACCACGGCGACTGGCTCGGCGTTCGTCAGGGCTGCGACCAGCACCGCGGCCGGCGTGGTGTTCCCGATTCCCATGTCGCCGGCGATCAGCAGATCGGCGCCGCCGTCGACCTCCTCGTCGGCGAGCTGCTGGCCGTTCGCGATCGCGCGGGCGGTCTCGTCGTCGGTCAACGCGTCCTCGATGCTGATGTCGCCGCTGCCGCGGCGCACCTTGTACGTGCCGAAACGCTCCGACAGCTCATCGGAGCAATCGCTGTCTATGGCCAGGTCCGCAATCCGTACGGTCGCGTCGGCGACGCCGGCCAGCGCGTTGATCGCGGCGCCTCCGGCGTCGATGTTGGCGACCATCTGCGCCGTCACCTCGGGCGGGTAAGCGGACACCCCTGACCGCGCGACACCGTGATCCCCGGCGAACACCACCACCCGCGCTCGCTCGAACTGCCGCGGTGGGCACCGCCCCTGGCACGCCGCGACCCACACCGAAAGGTCCTCAAGGCGGCCCAGAGCGCCGGGCGGCTTGGTCAACGTGGCCTGACGGGCCCGAGCGGCTGCTGCGACGGCCGGATCGGGTGGCGATATCGGTGCGAACCCGATCATGCGCGCGCCGGACTGGTCGGCTTGATCGTCAGGGGCTGACCGGCCACCACCAGCACCACCCGATCGCACAATGCGGCGACGCGCTGGTTGAGGTCGCCGAGCTCGTCGGCGAACCGGCGCCCGGATTTGCTGGCCGGCACGACAGTCAACCCGACTTCCGGGCTGACCAGCATCAGCGTGGACTCGAACTCGCCGATGGCGTCGACCAGTGCTGCGACGGGCGCCTCGACCGACCCGCCGTCCCAGGCATCGTGGCGGTCCATGGTGGCGGTCAACCAGCCGCCCAGATCGTCGACGAGCGTCGGGGTCTGCGTCAGCCGCACCAATTGCGCGGCAACATCTTCGGGGTCTTCGGTTTCGACGGTCGACCAGTGCCCGGGGCGGCGGGCGCGGTGCCTGGCGACCCGTTCACTCCACTCGGGGTCGCCGTCCACCGACGGCCCCGGTGCCAGATAGCAGACCGGCCGGCCCGGCTCCAATGAATTGGCGATGGCTTCCTCCGCCCAGCGGGACTTGCCCGACCTGATCCCGCCGAGCACGAGGGTGCGCATGTGTTGATCTAGTCGATCTTGGCGCCGTGCGGGACTTGGGGCCGCGGCGCCCGCATCCGGCGCATCTGCGAAGCCCGTCCGGCGGCGTACAAGCCCAGCTTCCAATGGCTTTCGGTGTTGTCCGGGAACTTGTCGTCGACCAGCTTGCCCACCTTGCGGCCCAGGATGATGCCATCAACACCCATCAGCAACATCAGCAGCATCATCGCCGGCGAGATGTAGAACTGCAGCTGCGGGACCGCGAACATGATGAACAGCAACGCCAGCGCCGACGGCATGAACAACCCGAGCACGTTGCGTCGCGCGTCCACCACGTCGCGCACATAGCGTCGGACCGGGCCCTGGTCGCGCGGCAGGAGATAGGCCTCCTCGCCGGCCATCATGCGCTCGCGACGCTCCGTCATCCGGGCCCGGGATTCGGCGCGTTCGGCACGGCGTTCCTCGCGGCTGAGCTTGGGGCCCTTGAGCGCCTTGCGCCGGGCTCGCGCCTCGGCCGCCGTCATCGGCGCCGGCACGACCGGCCCCTTCTTCGCGTTGCGCCTGGCTTCGCTGCGCTTCGGTGTCGGGCGGCCCTTGGGGCCGGTGCGTCGCGCGCCGCGCGCGGTGCCGTTCGCGGGGGTCTCCGAGCCGGCCTCCGTACCGGCCCGCGCACCGGTCGCGGTGTCGGATGCGGCGGCCACGGCGGCGCCTTCGGGTTGATCTTTCTTGCGGCCCAGCAACTTCACAGACGTCAGGTTACTTCGCGGGGTCGGCATCCCCGGAACTGTGCTGGTTGTTACGCCACACCGGCAGAGCTGTTGGCCCTACTCTTGCTTGTAATGGACGGGTCGCTTGCCTCGGATGCTGGTGCCGAAGGATTCGGGCCCGGCCGGCTTCAACTGCCCTCGATGCGGGTGCTGGTGGCTCCCGACTGCTATGGCGACAGTCTGTCGGCGGTTCAGGCCGCCGCCGTCATCGCAACGGGCTGGAACCGGTCGCGGCCGGGGGATTCTTTTATCGTCGCTCCGCAATCCGATGGCGGGCCCGGTTTCGTCGAGGTGCTCAGCAGCCGAATCGGGGGTTTGCGGCTGCTGACGGTGTCCGGCCCGCTGGGCGCCAAGGTGGACGCCTGCTGGGTGTTCGATCCGGGATCGGCGACGGCCTACCTGGAGGTCGCGCAGGCGTGTGGTCTGTCGCTGCTGCCCGGTCCGCCGACGCCCGAGACCGCGTGGAACGCCACCAGCAAGGGAGTCGGGGACCTGCTGGCCGCGGCGCTGGCGGCCGGCGCGGTGCGCATAGTGGTCGGCCTGGGTGGCAGCGCGTGCACCGACGGCGGCAAGGGCATGATCAACGAACTCGGAGGCCTGGAGACGGCCCGCCGGAAATTGGCCGGAGTCGAATTGATCGCCGCCTCCGACGTCGACTACCCGCTGTTGGGGCCCTGGGGCGCGGCGCGGGTGTTCGCCCCGCAGAAGGGCGCCGACACGGCGACCGTCGCCAAACTCGAAGTCCGTCTGGAGGCGTGGGCGATCGAGTTGGACGAGGCCGCCGGCCGCGACGTCAGCGCCGAACCGGGAGCGGGTGCGGCCGGGGGGATCGGCGCCGGGCTGCTTGCGCTCGGTGGCCGGTGCGAGTCGGGCGCGGCGATCTTCGCCGAACTCACCAACCTTTACGACGACCTGGCCGACGCCGAGATGATCGTGACCGGCGAGGGCAAGTTCGACGAGCAGTCGCTGCACGGCAAGGTGGTCGGCGAGATCGCCGCCGCGGCCCAAGAGCTCGGGATTCCGGTGATTGTGCTGGCCGGGCAGGTATCTGTGGACAAATTCACAACGCGCTCGTCGGGCATCATGTCCGCGCTGTCGATGGCCGACTACGCAGGTTCGGTGCGGTTGGCGCTGGCCGACCCGGCCAACCAGCTGATGGGCCTGGCGTCCGAGGTCGCGGCGCGACTCGGGAATCCCGGGTCCGCGGGGTACCGTTAATAGCAATGGGCTCCCGCCGACGCCAACCCGGCTGGACCCGCTCAGACTTACCCGAGCAGGCATCTAGGAGAAGCAAGCAATGACGGTGCAGAACGAGAGCGACGCCACGACCAAGACTCACGGCGTGATCCTGACCGAGGCCGCTGCCGCCAAGGCGAAGGCTCTGCTGGACCAGGAGGGCCGCGACGACCTGTCGCTGCGGATCGCTGTTCAGCCGGGCGGATGTGCCGGCCTGCGTTACAACCTCTTCTTCGACGACCGGACGCTCGACGGTGACCTCACCGCGGAGTTCGGCGGGGTGACGTTGACGGTGGACCGCATGAGCGCACCCTACGTGGAAGGCGCGTCGATCGACTTCGTGGACACCATCGAGAAGCAGGGCTTCACCATCGACAACCCCAACGCCACCGGTTCGTGCGCGTGCGGGGACTCGTTCAACTGATCGAGTAGACCTGCGTAGACCGGCTCGTTGCGGGCCGGCTTTCGATCGGAGTCAGTACTGTCCTGCGGTGCGCAGCACGTAGGAGCAGACGAGGATCTGGCCGCGCTGGAATAGCAGCTGCGCCACGCCCTGCACCTGGTTCCTGGGTGGGCCGCCCGCGGCGGGCTTCACCCGCATGCTGAACAGCACCTGGGCCTGGTACTGCGACTGGTAGACGACCTTGTCGATGGACGTCACCTCGGCGTCGGAGAACTGCTTGCGGAACGCGTCGCTGCTGAGCTTGGCCAGGGCCTGGTCGGGCCGCTTGTCCTTCACGCCGTCATACAGCCCGCACAGCGCGTTGCGGACGATGATGTCGATGTCGCGGTGGGCCAGCGCATCCAGGTAGGTCTGAATCGCGGTTTTCGCCGTGTTTTCCGGGAACGAGGCCCCGGTGTTGGCCCCGTTGGTGCGGACCCCGTACACGATGGCCGCGGTCAGTGCGGCGACCAGCAGCAGCGCCATCGAAATGCCGATGAACAGCCGTTTGGAGCGCCGAGGCCGGTAGTTGGGGGGCGGGGGCGGGCCACCCGGGAAGTTGGGCGGTGCTTCTCCCGGTGGCCGGCCGCCGGGGGTCATCGGGTAGGCCAGTTCGTTGCCGCTGACGTCGTGCGGGTACTCCACCGGCTCGGACGAGCCGCTTTGGGGATATGGGCGCACTTCGTGAGGTCCGTCGGTGCCTACGGGATTCGGCGGGTGCGGACCTGCCACGTGCTTCTCCTACGGTGGGGGCGGGACGACATTGGGCTGCCGCCGGGCTGAATCCGTCAACATTCCGTCGACGAGCTGGGTTCCCTTGGGAAGGCTAGCGCACCATCTGCCGACGGCTGACGGGCGCTTTACAGATGTCGCAAGGATGCTAGGAACTGCCTGGGAGGCTGTGAGCCGCGGGTAGGGCCGTCGGTAGGCTGGACGGCCTTAGGAGTGAAGGGCGGAGATTTCGTGACGATCGCGGTGACCGGTTCCATTGCAACAGACCATCTGATGCGGTTTCCCGGCAAATTTTCTGAGCAGCTGCTTGCCGAACATCTGCACAAGGTGTCGCTGAGCTTTCTGGTCGACGACCTGGTGGTGCACCGCGGTGGTGTGGCCGGAAACATTGCGTTTGCCATCGGCGTGCTCGGGGGCGACGCGGCTCTGGTGGCCGCGGCCGGCGGCGACTTCGCCGACTACCGGAGCTGGCTGGAAAAGCACGGCGTGAACTGCGACAACGTGCTGATCTCCAAGACCGCACACACGGCGCGCTTCGTCTGCACCACCGACACCGAGATGGCGCAGATCGCGTCGTTCTACCCCGGCGCCATGTCCGAGGCCCGCAACATCTCGCTCGCCGACGTGGTGTCGTCCATCGGCAAGCCCGAACTGGTGATCATCGGCGCCAACGACCCGGCGGCCATGGTCGTGCACACCGAGGAGTGCCGGAAGCTCGGCCTGCCGTTCGCCGCGGACCCGTCGCAGCAGTTGGCGCGGCTGTCCGGCGACGAGATTCGTCAGCTCATCGACGGCGCCACCATCCTGTTCACCAACGACTACGAGTGGGACCTGCTCCTCTCCAAGACCGGGTGGTCGGAGGCCGACGTCATGGCGCAGATCGGGCTGCGCGTCACCACGCTGGGCGCCAAGGGCGTCGACATCGTCGAGCCCGACGGCACCACCGTCCACGTCGGCGTGGTGCCGGAGAAGCGCCAAACCGACCCCACGGGCGTCGGCGACGCGTTCCGGGCCGGTTTCCTCACCGGGCGCAGCGCCGGCCTGAGCCTGGAGCGCTCCGCACAGCTGGGATCGCTGGTCGCTGTCCTCGTGCTGGAGTCGACCGGTACGCAGAACTGGGAATGGGACCACGAGGTTGCCAAGGAGCGGTTGGCCGGCGCGTTCGGTGACGACGCCGCCGCCGAAATCGCCGCCGTGCTGGCCTAAATTCCGCTGACGAGCAGACGCAAACTCGTACCTATTTGCGCCTCAGCGCACGACTTTGTGTCTGCTCGGCGGGTGAAGGGGCCCGCGCAACCGGTTGGCGTTGCCGACGACAGACAGCGAGGACAGGGCCATGGCCCCGGCGGCGATCATCGGCGACAGCCGCAGCCCGAGCAGCGGGTAGAGGATGCCCGCGGCGAGCGGGATGCCGACGGCGTTGTAAACCAGCGCGAAGAACAGGTTCTGGCGGATGTTGCGCATGGTGGCGCGCGAGAGCCGGATCGCGGTGACCACGCCGGACAGGGACCCGGAGATCAGCGTGATGTCGGCGGCTTCGATGGCGACGTCGGTGCCGGTCCCGATCGCAAGGCCGACGTCGGCCTGCGCCAGGGCGGGCGCGTCGTTGATGCCGTCACCGACCATGCCGACCCGCCGGCCCTCGGCCTGCAGCCGGCTGATTTCGCCGGCTTTGTGCTCGGGCAGGACTTCGGCCAGCACCCGCTCGATCCCGACCTGTCGAGCGATCGACTCCGCGGTACGGGCGTTGTCGCCGGTGATCATCACCACCTGCAGACCAAGCTCGCGCAGGGCGGCGATCGCAGCGACGGAGTCCTCCTTGACGACGTCGGCCACCGCGAGCACCCCTGCCGACCGGCCATCCACGGCAGCGAGGATCGGGGTTTTGCCTTCCGCGGCGAGATCGGCGCTGATGCGCTCGAGTTCGGTTGTGTCCAGACCATTTTCGGCGAGCAACGTCGCGGTGCCGACCAGCACGGCGTGGCCGGCGATGGTGGCCTTGACACCTTTGCCGGTGATCGAGACGAAGTCGGTTGTGGCGGGAAGATCGATGCCGCGATCGCGCGCCCCGGCGACCACCGCGCTGGCGATCGGGTGCTCGCTGTCGGCTTCGGCGGCGGCAACCAGGCGCAGCAGCTCGTCCGGTGTCAGCGTCCCGGTTACCTGGATGTCGGTCAGCGAAGGTTTGCCGGCGGTGATGGTGCCGGTCTTGTCCAACACGATCGTGTCGAGTTTGTGCGCGGTCTCCAGCGCCTCCGCCGAGCGGATCAGGATTCCCGCCCGGGCGCCCTTGCCGGTGCCGACCATGATCGACAGCGGTGTCGCCAGGCCCAGGGCGCACGGGCAGGCGATGATCAGCACGGCCACCGCCGACACCAGCGCCTGTGTCAACGCCGGGGGAGGGCCGGCGACGAACCAGATCGCGAAGGTGACGATCGCTACGGCGATCACGACCGGCACAAAGTAGGCCGAGATGGCGTCGGCCAGTCGCTGGATCGGGGCGCGGGATGCCTGCGCCTGCTGCACCATGCGGACGATCTGGGCAAGCATGGTGTCCGCACCCACCTTGTCCGC
Organism: Mycobacterium intermedium; assembly: GCF_002086275.1. GTDB lineage: Bacteria > Actinomycetota > Actinomycetes > Mycobacteriales > Mycobacteriaceae > Mycobacterium > Mycobacterium intermedium. The sequence goes on from NZ_MVHT01000033.1 coordinate 58,934, forward strand.
GTGTACCCGCAGTGAGCCGGTGGTGTTGACGGTCGCGCCGATGACGGTGTCGCCGGTGGACTTGGCGACGGGCATGGATTCGCCGGTCACCATGGATTCGTCGACCGCGGACTGTCCGGACACGACGGTGGCGTCGACCGGGATCTTTTCCCCGGGGCGGATGAGTATCACGTCGCCGACGACGACCTCGTCGATCGGGATCTCGGCTTCGGTGTCGCCGCGGACGACGCGCGCGGTACGGGCTTGCAGGCCGAGCAGGGCCCGAATGGCTTCGCCCGTGCCGGCTTTGGCGCGGGACTCCAGCAACCGACCCAGCATGATCAGCGTCAGGATCACGCCGACGGCCTCGTAATACACATCGCGCACCTCGACCGGAAAGGCGCGGGGGGCGACCGTCACCAACACGCTGTAGCCGTAAGCCGCCAGGGTGCCCAGGGTGATGAGGCTGTTCATGTCGGCACTGCGATGTGCCAGCGCCAGCCAACCGGTGCGATGGATCGGCCAACCCACGTAGAACATCACCGGCGTGATCAATGCCAGCTGCACCCAATGGTTGAGCAACACCGCCGGCACCCATTCGGCGCCCAACGGGTGGGCCATCGCCGCGTAGAACACCGGCGCGGTGAGCACCGCGCCGATTACGACCCGTCGGGTCAGGTCGGCGATCTCGGTGCGTCGTTCTTCTGCCTGTGCGGCTTCAACGTCGGCGGCGGCAGGCTCGCCGCCGTCCGCATGCGCACGACCCGGCGTTTCAGGTTGCGGGGGAGGAGCGTCCTCGCCGTTTGAGCTGACGAGCAGGGTGCCCGAAATCATGTTCATGGCGCAGGTGAACGCGTATGACCCCGGCCGTTGTGGGGTGAACCTGACCGTGGTGCGCTGATGCGCGGGCAGCGCCGCCGACAAATGCAGCTCGGGAAAGACGACGCGAGCGCTGCAATCCCCGGTTTCCTGCCGGTCGAATTCGATCTCAACCGGAATGCCTTGGCGCACTTGCACAACGCTGGGGTTGTACCCGCCGCGGACCGTTACCTGGACCCGTTGCACCCCGTCGCCGACCACGGCGGACTGCGCGCGTCGTGGGGCAAAGAAATACCACGCCAACCCCGCGACGGCCAGTGCCGCGCCTACCAGGACGGCGACCTCGACGTTCGACATCACGAACTCCTCGTCAGGGACGGCCGGATGCTGGGCAGGCTACCGGCCGTCCGGTGCTCCACCGACTGTTTCGCGCACGCACGGGGCTAAAGCAGCATTGCAAGGGGCTGCGGGTATTCCCGGTCGCTGGGGTTTGTGCGTTACAGCTCGACCGGGTACTCGGGCTCCTTGATCTGCGGAACCACGCTGTGCTCGACGAAGATCGCGTGCCAGAGCATGAAGATCAGCACGGTCCACAACCGGCGACTGTGATCGCTCTCCCCGGTTCGGTGCTCATCGAGCATGCGACGCACCGCCGCCAGGTCCACCAAATGACCGGCTTGCGAGGTGTCCACCGCTTCGTAGGCCCATTCCTGCAACTCGCCGGCCCGCAGCCAGTGCCTGATCGGGACCGGAAACCCCAGCTTGGGTCGGTGCAACACGTGCGCGGGCACGATTGGCTCCAATGCGCGCCGCAGCGCGTACTTGGTGGTGGTTCGGGTGATCTTGGCCTGGTAGGGCAATCGCGATGCCACCGCGAACACCTCGGGGTCCAGGAACGGCACCCGCAGCTCCAGCGAATTGGCCATCGTCATCTTGTCGGCTTTGACCAGGATGTCGCCGCGCAGCCAGGTGAACAGGTCGATGTGCTGCATGCGGGCCACCGGATCCCAGCCGAGGGATTGGGCGTACACCGACGCCGTCACATCGGTGTGGGTCCAGTCTGGCCGGAACCCGGGCAGCACGTCACGTAGCTGCGCGTCCGAGAAGCTTCGGGCGTTGCCGTAATACCGCTCCTCGAGGGTCAGTGAGCCCCGGTGCAGCAGGCTCTTGCCCCGCATGCCTTCCGGCAAGGGCTTGGACACCTTGCCCATGGACCTGCGCAGCGGGCGCGGCAGGTAATCGAACGGTTTCAGCGACAACGGCTCGCGGTAGATGGTGTAGCCGCCGAACAACTCGTCGGCGCCCTCACCCGACAGCACCACCTTCACGTGCTTGCGGGCTTCGCGGGCAACGAAGAACAGCGGCACCAGGGCGGGGTCGGCGACCGGCTCGTCGAGGTACCAGACGATCTCGGGGAGGGCGGTGACGAATTCCTCGGCACTGACCACCTTGGCGATGTGGCGGGCGCCGATCGCCTCAGCCGAGGCCACGGCGACGTCGAGCTCGGAGAAGCCCTCCCGCTCGAAACCGGTGGTGAAGGTGATCAGGCGGGGGTTGTGCCGGATGGCCAGCGCCGCGATGGCCGTCGAGTCGATGCCGCCGGACAGGAAGGAACCCACGGTGACGTCGGCGCGCATGTGCTTGGCCACCGAGTCCTCGAGTACCGCGGTGATCTCGTCATAGCGGGCCCGCTCGGTGTCGGCGGTGATGGGCACCGCCGCGAACTTGGGGACGAAGTAACGGGTGACCTCAGGGGCCGACCCAGGCCTTACCCGTGCGTAGCAGCCCGACTCGAGCCGCCGCACGCCGCGGTGCAGGGTTTCGGGCTCGGGCACATACTGCAGCACGACGTAGTGCTGCAGCGCGCGTCGGTCGAGCTCGGTGTCGATGCCCACCAGCTCGGCCAGGTCCAGCAGGCATTTCTTCTCACTGGCCACAGCCGTGCCGCCGGAACCGGTAGCCATGAACAGCGGCTTGATGCCGAACGGATCCCGGGCGCAGAACAGTTCGCGGGTGACCGTGTCCCACAACGCGAACGCGAACATGCCGCGCAGCCGCTTGAGCACGTCGGCGCCCCAGTAGTGATAGCCGGCGACGATAGCCTCGCCGTCGCCGTCGGTGGCGAAGGCGGCGCCATGCTCGGCGCGCAGCTCGTCGCGTAGCTCGAGGTAGTTGTAGATCTCGCCGTTGAAGACCAGCACGTAGCGGTCGGGGGCGTCGGCCGGTCCCCAGCGCAGTGGCTGGTGCGAGTGGGCGATGTCGATGATCGACAACCGGTTGAACCCGAAAACGACCGAGCCGTCGGCGTCGGGGTCGACCCAGGTGCCGGGCTCGTCGGGGCCTCGGTGGCGCATCAGGTGCGAGGCGCGGGCGACGGCGGCGTCGGCCCGGGCCGCGTGTTCGGCTGCGGCTTCCGGCGCATCAGGGCCCTCGGCGCCCTCCGGAGTCGCGACGAAGGCCAGCAGTCCACACACAGCGCCCGAGTATGCCGTACCGTCGCGATTTGCGGTGGAAGACACCGTGCCGGCGGCTCACAGTGGCTGCTCGGACAGGGGTTCAACGCGCGGTTGTCGCCGCCACGCCCGGCGGGTCTGATGACCAGGCAGTCGCCCGGTAGATCGGCGTGGTCTACGCTGCGTAGTATTCAAATCCGAGTTAGCCGAGCGGACCCCGCCCGAACCGGCGTAAGCCCAGTCGGCCCAGCTTGTGATACAGGAGGCGAAACCGTGACATCTCGCGAGCAAGGTCGTTCGCAACGCTTGTCGCACTTGAGGTCTCATCGGCGGTTCCGCATGGTTGCGCTGGCCCTGACGGTGGGTGTGTTGGCCGTCACGCTCAGCGGGTGCAGCTGGCAGCACGTCCTGGGGATGGGCTGGCCGGAAGGCATTACCCACGAGGGTCAACTGAACCGGCAGCTGTGGGTCGGAGCGGTGATCGCGTCGCTGGTCGTCGGCGTCATCGTGTGGGGCCTGATCTTCTGGTCTTCGGCGTTCCACCGGGCGAAGCCGGGCGACACCGAATTGCCTCGCCAGTTCGGCTACAACATGCCGCTGGAACTGGTCCTGACCATCATTCCGTTCCTCATCATTTCGGTGTTGTTCTACTTCACCGTGGTGGTGCAGGAGAAGATGCTGAGCACCTCCGCGGAACCCGAGGTCGTGGTCGACATCACCGCGTTCCAGTGGAACTGGAAGTTCGGCTACCAGAAGGTGGCGTACAAGGACGGCTCGTTCAACTTCGACGGCGCCGACGCGGATCGTAAGCGTGCGGTGGAATCCAAGCCCGAGGGCAAAGATGAGCACGGCGAAGAGCTGTTCGGACCGCTGCACGGCCTGAACAAAGAAGACCGCTCGTACCTCAACTTCGACAAGGTCGAGATCCTGGGAACTCCGACCGAGATCCCGGTCCTGGTGCTGCCGGTTGGCAAGAGCATCCGGTTCATCCAGGCCTCGGCGGACGTGATCCACACCTTCTGGGTGCCGGAGTTTCTGTTCAAGCGCGACGTGATACCCAACCCGAAGGAGAACAACTCCGACAACGTTTGGCAGGTCGACGAGATCACCAAGACCGGTGCTTTCGTCGGACACTGCGCCGAGTTCTGCGGCACTTACCACGCCATGATGAACTTCGAGGTCCGGGTGGTCAGCGCCGAAGACTTCAAGACGTACCTGCAGGCACGCATCGCCAAGAAGACCAACGCGGAGGCGTTGCAGGCCATCGGTCAGTCGCCTACCGCGACCTCAACCCACCCATTTGAAACCCGCCGTGGCGAAATGGCCCCAACGCCAGTAGGTTAGGACGCTCAATGCATATCGAAGCCAGGATATTCGAATTCATCGCCGCGTTCTTCGTTGCGGTGACTGTGCTGTACGCGGTACTGACAGCCGTGTTCGCCACCGGAGGCGTCGAGTGGGCCGGCACAACGGCCCTGGCGCTGACGGCCGGACTGGCGCTGATCGTGGCCACCTTTTTCCGGTTTGTGGCCCGTCGCCTGGACACTCGACCGGAGGACTACGAGGGCGCCGAGATCAGCGACGGCGCAGGGGAATTGGGCTTCTTCGCCCCGCACAGCTGGTGGCCGATTCTCCTCGCGTTGTCCGGTTCGGTTGCGGCGACCGGCATTGCGCTGTGGCTGCCATGGCTGATCGTTGCCGGGGTCGCGTTCATCCTGTCGTCGGCTGCCGGATTGGTCTTCGAATACTACGTTGGTCCTGAGAAGCACTGATTGGCCCCGGAAAGGTCACAATCAGGACAACAGTTAGTTGGTCGTCAGCCCGCCACCACTTATCTGGCCCGGGCGGTTGGGTAGGGTTTCGAAGGCACATGAGAAGTCGCCGACCGCGCGAGCAGGAATGCAGCTGCAGAGCTTCGCGTGGTGGTGAGGCAGTGGGACAGGGTAGGCAAACATGAGCGGGCCGCATCCCCCGGGACGGGAACCGGACATACCCGATTCAGCCAGCGAACCACCCGGGCAGCTGGAGCCCCTTGGCAGCATCGACGACGCATTGAACGCCGAGTTGGACGGCGCGTTGCCGCCGCTGGACGACGCGGGATCGGCCGCCCAGACCGACGCCTACTCGCGCGCCTACTCGGCGCCCGAAGCCGAACAGTTTTTGAGCGGCACATTCATCCCTGCGGATCTCGCGCTCTACGACTATGACGACTACCGCGAGTACGACGACGATCGCGGTCCGCGTTGGCCAGGAGTGGTGGTGGTCGCCGCCGTCCTGGCGGCCATCGCGCTGGTGAC
>NZ_MVHT01000340.1 GCF_002086275.1 Mycobacterium intermedium
ATCGCCACCGCCGAGGGTGTCTGACTCAACACCGACACCTGTTCGGCGACCAGCAACGCGTGCAGGTCTTCCGGGGAGGCAGATGCGGACTCGGGCACCACCACCAGACGCCCGCCATGCAGCAACGCACCCCAGATCTCCCAGGCCGAGACATCGAAGGCCAGGGAATGCCATTGCGACCACACTCCCGTCGCGGCCAGTTCGTCTGGCAGCGACCCCATCAGCTGAGTGACGTTGTGGTGGGTGATCGCCACGCCCTTGGGGGTGCCGGTGGTTCCGGACGTGTAGATCAGGTAGGCGACATCGTTGGGGCCCGGCATCGTCAGTCCTGCGGCCGAATA
>NZ_MVHT01000341.1 GCF_002086275.1 Mycobacterium intermedium
GCAACCGTCGATAATGTCGCGACCCTACGTCGCCATGGCCTTGTCGTTAAGGCCCCAGCTACTGGGCGCCTTACTGGTCGTGACTCAGGCCCGGGGCGTCTACCTGATCCCGACGAGATTGCAGAATTCGTTGATCTTCTCATCACTGTTCCTGAGTGCGCCGCCGCGATGGCCCAGCAGGACCTTGCTGGAAAACGCGTCGTCATCTCCCTGGGTGGAACCCGGGAAGCCATCGACCCTGTGCGTTACCTCGGTAACTCGTCGTCAGGTCGAATGGGCAGGGCTATCGCTCAAGTCGCCGCTGCTCGCGGGGCCGATGTCCACGTT
>NZ_MVHT01000342.1 GCF_002086275.1 Mycobacterium intermedium
TCAGTGTCCGGGCGATGCGGCTCTTCGTGATCTTCATGCCGGGCATCACCTTGATCGGCAACATCACCGTCGGCCTCATGCTGCTCACCGGCGGCTACTTCGCCCTGCGCAGATGAACGACGGTCGGTGTCCTGACGACCTTCCTGCTGTACGCTCGTCAGTTCTTCGAGCTACACACCTTCCAGTCGGCATCCTCGTCCCTGTACATTCCCTCGGGGCGTTTGGTGCAGCGGGCTTTGGGGACGATCCCTGCCGACCGGACCGCCGTCATCATTGCCCATCGTCTGCCGACGTGGTGGAAATGCCGGTCATGACCGTGAGTGC
>NZ_MVHT01000343.1 GCF_002086275.1 Mycobacterium intermedium
TTGGTGTTCGGCGACCGTCCTTTACCTCGCCCGTTGACCGGCCTACCCACGCTGGCTGTCGACGACGCGCCGGGCCCATTTGAGCGGCTGATCGTGGTCGGCGCCGACGCCGACCTCGCCGCCGTGCTGTCCCGTCTGCTGCGCGCCGACCGGCTCGACGTCGAGGTGGGTTACGCGCCCCGTCGACGTACCTTTGCGACCCGCGCTTATCGCGCGCCAGCCGGACGGCGCGCTGCTCGGCGGGCCCGGCGCGTCGTCGACAGCCAGCGTGGGTAGGCCGGTCAACGGGCGAGGTAAAGGACGGTCGCCGAACACCAA
>NZ_MVHT01000344.1 GCF_002086275.1 Mycobacterium intermedium
CACCGACACCTGTTCGGCGACCAGCAACGCGTGCAGGTCTTCCGGGGAAGCGGCCACCGACTCGGGCACCACCACCAAACGCCCGCCATGCAGCAACGCACCCCAGATCTCCCACACCGAGTAGTCGAAGGCCAGCGAGTGACACTGCGTCCACACCTGATCCGGCCCCGTCGGCACCGGCGCCGCACCGGCGAACAACCGGGTGACGTTGCGATGGGTGATCGCCACCCCCTTAGGAGTGCCGGTGGTTCCGGACGTGTAGATCAGGTAGGCGACATCGTTGGGGCCCGGCATCGTCAGTCCTGCGGCCGAATA
>NZ_MVHT01000345.1 GCF_002086275.1 Mycobacterium intermedium
GGGATCGCCGGCACGGTGGAGTTCCGCACCGATGTGTTCGATGCGGCCAGCATCGAGGCGCTGCTGCAACGCTGGGAACGGGTGTTGGCGGCGATGGTCGCCAACCCAGGGCAGCGGTTGTCGGCGATCGATGTGCTGGACCCAGCCGAGCATGCTCGGTTGGCCGAGTTGGGTCGACGGTCGGTGCTGGCCCGCCCGGCCGATACCACGGGGTCGGTGCCGGTGTTGTTCGCCGCGCAGGTGGCCCGCACGCCGGATGCGGTGGCGCTGACTTTCGAGGGATCGTCGTTGTCGTATCGGGAGCTGGATGAGGC
>NZ_MVHT01000346.1 GCF_002086275.1 Mycobacterium intermedium
CCCCTAGACAAGGCGGAACCGTCCGCTGCGCCCGCCCCGCCGGCCCCGCCGGTTCCGGCGGCACCTATTAGCAGTCCGGCGTTACCGCCGGCCCCGCCGTTGCCTCCGATGGAGTTGTTGTTCGAGGTCGCCCCACCGGCACCGCCGGCCCCGCCAGCGCCCATGAGCGATCCGGACCCGCCGGCCCCGCCTGCTCCCCCATTGGCGCCCGTTGATGATCCGCCGGCACCGCCGGCCCCGCCGGCCCCGAACAGCCCACCGCCGGCCCCTCCGGCACCGCCGTTTCCGCCGTTTCCGACGTTGACGGC
>NZ_MVHT01000347.1 GCF_002086275.1 Mycobacterium intermedium
GGTTTCGAGGACCAGTCCAATCCGGAAGGCGTGATGTACTATGACCGGATTATTCGCACCCTTGCACATGCTGGAATTAAAGTCTTCATTACGATCAATCACTATGCGATGCCGATTGCTATCGTTGGCAAATACGGAGGTTGGCGACATCGTGACGTCATCGATCTGTACCTTAAGATGGCGAAATTTGTCGTCTATCGCTGGCAAGAAAATGTAGACTATTGGCTTCCCATAAATGAGATTAATTCCGGATATTTCAGTCCTTATAATGGACTCGGAATAATAGGATCCATCGATCACTCTTATGA
>NZ_MVHT01000348.1 GCF_002086275.1 Mycobacterium intermedium
GTAGCGACAAGTGCGCGGTTGGCGCTGACGCTTCACGGCAAGTCACACCCGTCACTTGCGTCTCCGTTCCGGACGGGTGGCCTCGCGCCCGGCTCGTAGCGACAAGTGCGCGGTTGGCGCTGACGCTTCACGGCAAGTCACACCCGTCACTTGCGTCTCCGTTCCGGGCGGGTGGCTTCGTGCCCGGCTTGTAGCGACAATCTGGGGGTGCTGCGCTGTCGCTGTGCGGGGGAGTCACATCTGTCGCTTGCGTCTCTAGCCCGGGCGGGTGGCTTCGTGCCCGGCTTGTAGCGACAATCTGGGGGTGC
>NZ_MVHT01000349.1 GCF_002086275.1 Mycobacterium intermedium
CCTGTATTGAAGCTTCCGGCGTTGAACCTAGGTGATCAGGTGTCGGGGTGGGGTAACACGATCGTGAGTTTGGGCTCGGGTGTGGGCAATGTGGGTGATCAGATGGCGGGGTTGTTCTCCCAGGGTGCGGACAAGATCAGTTTGGCCAGCCTGGGATTCGCCAACCATGGTGGGCTGAATTTGGGTAGTGCGAACCTGGGCGATCAAAACCTGGGCAGCGGCAATGTGGGGTCGGGGAATGTTGAGTATTCCACTGCCGCTCAGGGTCAATGGGATTTCGGGGATGGTGACGGTGTAGTCGGCG
>NZ_MVHT01000034.1 GCF_002086275.1 Mycobacterium intermedium
CGGCAGACGACGCCGCCACCACGACCGAAACGGAGGTCGCCTGAAACACCCGATCCACAGGTATTGACGATTCCTCCCGGACAAGCCCCGTATAAGCCTCCGATAAGACTCAGACAGGACCCGGATAGGACTCGCATAAGACTTCACGTGGATTCGGAGGAAGCAAAGTCGCGGGTAATGGGTCCCGAATCGCCGCGAGTTCGCAGGTACAAAGCCCGAAGACCATGAGTATTGTTGGTCCATGCTGCGACGGTTGGAGATCCTGGTCGACTCTCACCTCCTTGACGAGGTTATCGAGCGCTACCACCTACTCGATGCTCGAGAAGCCGTCCATCTGGCCCTAAATGCGCTGCTCGCCGACTCGAATGACGAGTCGGCGGAGCCAGCGGACGAGGAGTATGACGAGTTCAGCGACCTGAGCGCGTGGGATCGGGGCCGCCAGAGTAATTCCGGGTGATTCGAGCCGTTATCGCAGCAATGCTCGTAGTGGTTTGGTGACGTCGTGTGCCAGGTTGTACCCTCTTCTAGGCCCGAGGCACGACTGGTCGCTACGGGTTAACGGCCCCCTTAGCTCAGTCGGTAGAGCGTTTCCATGGTAAGGAAAAGGTCAACGGTTCGATTCCGTTAGGGGGCTCGACGGACGCCGGGCGGTCGGGCGACACCGGAGCTAGGCGGGGTTAGGCGGATTTTGTACCGAGGCGATGTAGCTCAGTCGGTTAGAGCGAACGACTCATAATCGTTAGGTCGCCGGTTCGAGTCCGGCCATCGCTACAACACAACACCAAAGAGAACTGAGAGAGAACGGACATGGCTTCCAGTACCGACGTGCGGCCGAAGATCACTTTGGCATGCGAGGTGTGCAAGCACCGTAACTACATCACGAAGAAGAATCGGCGCAACGACCCCGACCGGCTGGAGCTCAAGAAGTACTGCCCGAACTGCGGCAAGCACCAGGGCCACCGCGAAACGCGGTAATCAGGCAGGCAAGTGAGTTCCGACTAGGTCCAACAGAGTAGGTAGGTGTCAGAGTCGTGCCGCTGTCACCAGACATCGTCGGCAAGCACTACCGCTATCCCGACTATTACTTGGTGGAACGGGAGAAGATTCGCGAGCACGCGAACGCCGTGCAGAACGACGAGCCCTATTTCTTCGACGAGGACGCCGCGGCCGAGTTGGGTTACAAAGGTCTGGTAGCCCCTTTGACGTTCACTTGCAGATTCGGATACATGGCGCAGTCCGCCTTCTTCGAGTGGGCGAAGGTCGCGATTGCCGACGAAAAGATCGTTCAGATCGACCAGGTGCTGAAGTTGCACCAGCCGATCGTTGCCGGCGACAAGCTCTACTGTGACGTTTGGGTGGACTCGGTGCGGGAAGCCCATGGCACGCAGATCATCGTGACCAAGAACGTCATCACCAACGACAAAGGTGACACTGTGCAAGAGACCTACACGACCTTGGCGGGTCGTGCCGGCGAAGACGGACAAGAAGGATTTACTGATGCCTCTGCGTGAGTTCAGTTCGGTGCAGGTCGGAGACCAGCTTCCCGAGCGGACCTATCAGCTAACCCGCCAGGACCTTGTCAACTACGCTGGTGTGTCGGGTGACCTCAATCCGATCCACTGGGACGACGAGATCGCCAAGGTCGTCGGGCTGGACACCGTGATCGCGCACGGCATGCTGACCATGGGCATCGGTGGTGGTTACGTCACGTCGTGGGTCGGGGATCCCGGCGCCGTCACGGAGTACAACGTGCGGTTCACGTCGGTGGTACCGGTGCCCAACGACGGAAAGGGTGCCGAGATCGTTTTCAACGGGCGGGTCAAGTCGGTCGACTCCGAGAACAAGTCCGTGACCATCGCTTTGACCGCGACAACCGGTGGCAAGAAGATCTTCGGCCGTGCCATCGCGTCTGCGAAGCTGGCGTAGGGATGGCGCTGAAAGTCGACATACGTGGCATGGTCTGGCGGTATCCGGATCATTTCGAGGTCGGTCGCGAGCAGGTGCGCCAATATGCACGTGCGGTCAAGTCCAACGACCCGGCCAGCTTCAATGAGCAAGCCGCCGCCGAGCTGGGCTATGACGGCCTACTTGCACCGCTCACCTTCGTGTCGATCTTTGCGAAACTCGTCCAGGATGACTTCTTCCGCAACGTCGACGTGGGCTTCGAGACGATGCAAATCGTCCAGGTAGACCAGAAGTTCGTCTATAACCGACCGATGTGTGTCGGCGACAAGCTCTTCGGCGTGATGGAAATCCAATCCGTGAACGAGCGTTTTGGCGCCGACATCGTCGTCACCAAGAACACCTGCACCAACCAGGACGGCGAGGTTGTCCTCGTCGCATACACCACGCTCATGGGACACGAGGGTGACAACTCCATCCAGCTCAAGTGGGACAAAGAAACCGGCCAGGTTGTCAGGACGGCGTAGCTAGCACTGGATTTCCAGTGTTCAGGGTGCATCGAGTACACTCGGACCTCGGGCTTTTCCCAACATCAGCGCGCTTTTCCGTGAGTCCAACCAGCGGGGGGCGCGCGTAGTTATGTAAGCCCCGCCATGAAGGGGCGTAGCTCAACTGGCAGAGCAGCGGTCTCCAAAACCGCAGGTTGCAGGTTCAAGTCCTGTCGCCCCTGCTGACGGACAATAGAAGGACTGTGCCATGGTGGACACTAGAAGCAGGATGTGTCCTAACGGGACGGGACGACTCGCAGATAGCTAGCGAACAAAGGAGCACGCGGTGAGCGACGAGCGCGACGTTGCCGACGACGCCGCAACCGACAGCGACGACGCGCAGGACGATGGGGGTCGCACGGCGGTGGTGACGAAGACTGTGGCGCGCCCGCAGCGACCCACCGGCAAGCGATCTCGGCAGCGTCCTGCGGAGGTCGGCGAGGACGCCGACGAAACCGTCGAGGCTGAGGCGGCCAAGTCGAGCTCCGCCAAGGAGTCGTCGAAAGCCGGGAAAGCCAAGGCAGCTCAGAAAACCAAGAAAGCGAAGAAGGCCGGCAAACCGGGGGCTCGGCCCAACCCCATCGCATTCGTCTACAACTACCTGAAGCAGGTCGTAGCCGAGATGCGCAAGGTCATCTGGCCGAACCGCAAACAGATGCTCACCTACACCTCGGTGGTGCTTGTATTTCTGGCCTTCATGACGGCGCTGGTAGCCGGCGCCGACCTGGGTCTGAGCAAGCTCGTCCTGCTTGTGTTCGGTGGGTCGTGAGAGTGATTAGAGAGGACTGCAGACCGTGACAACCTTTAACGGTGACACGTCCACGGATGAGGCGGTCGACCTGCAAGAAGACTTGCAAGAGACACCTGGCCCCCAAGACGCTGAGGCCCCGGCTGAAGAGCTGGACCCCGCCGCCGCGCTCAAGGCCGAGCTGCGTAGCAAGCCTGGCCAGTGGTATGTCATCCACTCCTACGCGGGGTACGAGAACAAGGTGAAGGCCAACCTGGAAACCCGCGTCCAGAACCTGGACGTCGGCGACTACATCTTCCAGGTCGAGGTGCCGACCGAAGAGGTCACCGAGATCAAGAACGGCCAGCGTAAGCAGGTCAACCGCAAGGTGCTGCCCGGCTACATCTTGGTGCGTATGGATTTGACCGACGACTCGTGGTCCGCCGTGCGGAATACCCCCGGGGTCACCGGCTTCGTTGGTGCGACGTCACGCCCGTCGGCGTTGTCGCTGGACGACGTGGTGAAGTTTCTGCTGCCGCCGGGTTCGGCGAAGAAGGCGACCAAGGGTGCGGCCAGCACCGCCGCCACGGCCGAGGTTGGTGGGCTGGAGCGTCCTGTCGTCGAGGTCGACTACGAGGTCGGCGAATCGGTGACGGTCATGGACGGACCCTTCGCCACGTTGCCGGCCACGATCAGCGAGGTCAACGGCGAACAGCAGAAGCTCAAGGTGTTGGTCTCCATCTTCGGCCGTGAAACACCCGTCGAACTGACCTTTAGCCAGGTCTCCAAGATCTAGCCCGCCGGGCTCGTAGCACCAAAACTTTGTAAACGCAGGAAGGAATATCGACCCCTCATGGCCCCGAAGAAGAAGAAAGTCGCTGGGCTGATCAAGCTGCAGATTGTGGCGGGTCAGGCCAACCCCGCACCGCCCGTCGGCCCCGCGCTGGGTCAGCACGGCGTCAACATCATGGAGTTCTGCAAGGCGTACAACGCCGCGACAGAGAACCAGCGCGGCAACGTCATCCCCGTGGAGATCACCGTCTACGAGGACCGCAGCTTTACTTTCCAGCTGAAGACGCCCCCCGCCGCCAAGCTGCTGCTCAAGGCGGCCGGCGTGGCCAAGGGTTCGGCGGAGCCGCACAAGACCAAGGTCGCCAAGGTCAGCTGGGACCAGGTGCGCGAGATCGCCGAGACCAAGAAGGCCGACCTCAACGCCAACGACATCGACGCTGCCGCCAAGATCATCGCCGGGACCGCCCGGTCGATGGGCATAACTGTCGAATAAGTCAAAGTAGTACCCGAACGCGTGGGAGGGCCAGCTTCGGCCCGTCAACCACGACCCAACACAGATTGGATTCAACATGAGCAAGACGAGCAAGGCATACCGGGCCGCGGCCGCCAAGGTTGACCGCACCAACCTTTACACCCCACTGGAGGCGGCCAAGCTCGCCAAAGAGACCTCCTCAACCAAGCAGGACGCGACCGTCGAGGTGGCGATCCGCCTTGGCGTCGACCCGCGCAAGGCAGACCAGATGGTCCGCGGCACGGTCAACCTGCCGCATGGCACTGGCAAGACCGCGCGCGTTGCAGTGTTCGCCGTCGGTGAGAAGGCCGAGCAGGCCCAGGCGGCCGGTGCTGACATCGTGGGCAGTGACGACCTGATCGAAAAGATCCAGGGTGGGTTCCTGGACTTCGATGCAGCGATCGCGACGCCCGACCAGATGGCCAAGGTTGGCCGCATCGCCCGGATCCTCGGTCCGCGCGGTCTGATGCCCAACCCCAAGACCGGCACCGTCACTCCCGACGTCGCCAAGGCCGTCGCCGACATCAAGGGCGGCAAGATCAACTTCCGCGTGGACAAGCAGGCGAACCTGCACTTTGTCATCGGCAAGGCATCCTTCGACGAGAAGAAGCTGGCGGAGAACTACGGGGCCGCGCTCGAAGAGGTGCTGCGGCACAAGCCGTCCTCGTCCAAGGGCCGCTACCTGAAGAAGGTCACCGTGTCGACGACGACGGGTCCGGGTATTCCGGTCGACCCGTCGATCACCCGCAACTTCACTTCGGAGGCGTAAGAGCTCCTCTGCGCGAGCAGACGCAAACTCGTACGAAAACCCGTCGGGCAGTACGACTTTGCGTCTGCTCGGCGTGTCCGTTCAGTCGTGGTTCGCCTCGTAGCGCAGCAGGACCGTCCCGCCCGGGAAGGTACGGTTCTCCACGAGCCGTAGCGAGATCCAGGACGGCAGCGTCGGGAAGAATGGTGTGCCGCCGCCCACGGCGGTGGGCGCGACCACCATCCGGTACTCGTCGACCAGGCCGGCCCGCACGATTGGTGCGGCCAGCGTCGCGCCCGCCACCTCCAAATTGCCGTCGGTTTCGGCTTTGAGCTTGGTGACGACTTCGACCGGGTCCCCACGCTCCAGGCGTGAGTTCCAGTCGACGGACTCCAGGGTGCGCGAGAATACGACCTTGCGCATGTTGCGCCAGATGTGCGCGAAGTCAACGATCAGCGGGGTGGCATCAGGGGCCTCGTCGGCGGTCGGCCAGTACGCCGACATCAGTTCGTAGAGGCGCCGACCGTAGAACGACAGGGCGGTCTCCCGCTCGAAGTCATTCCAGTACTGGTGCAGTTCTTCGCTTGGCTCGCCCCAGTCGATGTTGCCTTGAGCGTCGGCGATGTACCCGTCGACCGACACGTTGAAGCCATAAATGAGTTTGCCCACGTAGGTCAGACTGCACCGAAAGGGAAAACTCATCGCGATGCCACGCGCGTGTCCAGTCGCGACAGAAAAATTCTGAGCCCAGCTGCCAAGCGCCGTTCAATAAACGCGGCCAGGCATGACAACTCCGCCCACCGTCGACCAATCCGAACTGCAGTTTCCTACACCGCAATTCGAGTGTAGGTGCCGGCCGATCGGCAAAGGGCCGTCAGCGCCCGTCGATCGGCCGGAGTCTCGCCCGGGCGCTCAGCTCAGGTTCTTCAAGATCGAAACGATGTTGAAAATGCCGGGTATCGCGGTGCCGCTGTTGAATAGGCCAGAGATTATTCCGGCATAACCGGCCCCATATTCAGCTACCGGGAAGCCCCGGTTGAAGAAGCCCGAGATTTGGCCATTTATCCCAAACATACTGTTTGCGCCAGTGGCGGTGTTGAAGAATCCGGACATCCCACCGTTGCTCATGGCGCCTGCCGCTGTGTTGAAGAAGCCAGAGCTTCCTACATTGCCGGTGTTCCCGTAGCCCGAGTGGGTGGCGCCACTGTTCGTGGTCGACCCGATGGTCGTGTTGGTGTTGCCGGAGTTGAAGAAACCGGTGTTGAAGTTGCCCGAATTGCCGTCGAACGTGTTGAAGTTGCCCGAGTTGTCTATTCCGGTGTTGAACTGACCAGAGTTTCCCAAGCCGGTGTTCCCGTTGCCCGTGTTCCCGAAGCCCGTGTTCAAGTAGCCGCTATTCCCGATGCCGAAGTTGGCCTGGCCGGTGTTTCCGATGCCGATGTTGCCGTAGCCGGAGTTGCCTATGCCGATGCCCTGGATTTTGCCAAGATCACCGGCGTTCAAGTTGAAGCCGGAGTTGAAGATGCCGACGTTGCCGTCACCGGAGTTGAAGAAGCCGATGTTGCCGGTGCCCGAGTTGCCGAACCCGATGTTGCCGGAACCCGAGTTAAGGCCGGTGAAAACGAACTCGCCGTTCGCCGTGTTGTAGTAGGCGTTGCCGATGCCGATCAGGTTGTTGCCGGTCAGGCCGAAACCGATGTTGTTATCGCCGGTGTTGCCGGCGCCCCGGTTACCGATGCCGTTGTTGCCGAACCCGATGTTGTCGCTGCCGACGTTTCCAAATCCGATACTTCCAGGCCCGTTGGAGGTATTGATGTTGGCGAAGCCTCTATTGCCGTTACCTAGGTTTCCGAAGCCGATGTTGTTGTTGCCGCCGTTGCCGCTGCCGATGTTGCTGTCGCCGTAGTTCCCGCCGCCGAAGTTGCCGCTGCCGGTGTTGCCGTTGCCGATGTTGCCGGCGCCGGTGCCGCTGTTGTTGCCGTTGCCGATGTTGCCGCCGCCCTTGTTGCCGACGCCGAGGTTCGGGTCACCCGGGGCGGCGGGACCGACGCCTGCTGGGGCACCGAACAGTTGGCCGATGCCCGGCAGGTGCTGCAGCGTCTGCTGCCACGGTGCCAGCTGCGCGGCTACTGAGGAGACTGCGGAGTGATAGCCGGTCATCGCCGCCACGTCGGCGGCCCAGAACTCCTCGTAGGCGCCTTCGACGGCGGCGATGAACGGTGCGTTGAAGCCAAACCAATTCGAGCGCACCAGTTGAAGAAATGCATTGCGGTTGGCGGCGATGGCCTGCGGATGAATCATGGCCGCCTTGGCCGCCTCGAAGATGCTGACGACGGTCTCGGCCTGCTTGGCCGTGCCCGCAGCCTGGGCCGAAGCGGCGTTCAAGAACGCCGAGTACGGCGAGGCGGCGGCGGCCATCGCGGCGGCTGAGGGACCCTGCCATGCACCGCTGACCAATTCGGAGGTCACCGAAGAGAATGAATTCGCCACCGCGCTTAGCTCCTCGGCCAAACTTGACCAGGCCGCCGAGGCTTGCAGCATCGGCGCGGAACCAGCACCGAGGTACATGCGCAACGAATTAATCTCCGGCGGCAAGACCCAGTAGTTGACCATGTTGACCTCCGTTGACCTACGGCGTTCCGGACGAAGCAGCGTGTAACAGGGGGAATATACGTTGCACCTAGAAGATGATGGCCGATTTGCGAAAGTTCGTCAGCCGGATAGCGATCGCCCAGACTTCCGCCGCTCAGCGAACGCGGCCAGGCAGGAAACTGCGCAGCCCCGGTCGACCAAACTGAACGAAGCGGCGAGCCGGCGCACTCACATTCCGGTGGCCTGCGAGATCAACTGAATCCGAAATTGAACAAACCCGAATTTATTGCCGGGCGGAATCAGTAACGGGACTGGCCACTCGGTGTTGTGCCGACTTCAGGCGGTGCATTCTGCGATGCGGCGTCGCAGGAAGTCGCGGGCTGGTTCAGAGCCGTTATATTCCAACGCTCGTCGGTACCAGGTGAGCGCTTCGGTGCGGCGTCCCGCGCGGCGCAGCAGATCGGCGCGCACCGACGCTATCAAACTCGAGCGGACCAACCGCGGATCGTCGGCCACCTGTTCCAATGCGGCCAGGCCGGCGTTGGGGCCGTCGCGAAAGCCCACGGCGAGTGCTCGATTGGTCATCACCACCGGGGAGTCAGTCAGTCGCAACAACCGATCGTAGGCCGCGCAGATCGTCGTCCAGTCCGTCTCCTCAAAAGAGGGAGCGGTCGCGTGTACCGCGGCGATCACCGCCTGTGGCAGGTACGGGCCGGTCGATCCCTCGGCCAGCCGCAACTGGTCCAGACCGCGGGCGATGCGCGCGCGGTCCCACCGTGCTCGCGGCTGCTCATCTAGCGGGACCAGGGCTCCGTTCTCGTCCACGCGGGTCAGCCGCCGCGAATCATGAAGCAGTACAAGGGCTGCCAAGGCATGCGCGTCCAACTCGTGCGGCATCAGCGTGCAGAGTTCACCGGCTAACCGCACGCCTTCATCGCACAGTTCGTCGCGGATCGCCGAGGGCCCAGCCGTTGACCAATACCCCTCGGTGAACACCGAATAGATGCAGCTCAGCACGTGCGGAGTGCGCTCCGGCAACAGTTCCGCGGGTGGCACCCGCAGCGGGATATTGGCGTGTCGAATCTTGTTCTTGGCGCGAGTGATTCGCTGACCAACCGCGGCCTCGGTCTGTAGCAGCGCGCGAGCGATCTCGGCGACGGTCAACCCGGATACCAGGCGCAGTGTGAGTGCCAGCTGGGACTGCCGGTCCAGCGCCGGGTGGGCGCACGTGAACATCATCCGCAATTCGTCGTCACGGACAGGCTGCGGGTCGCTGTGTTCGGTGCGGGCCCGGATGTCGTCTATCACAGCCGCCAATTCCTTTCCGGGACGGGCGGATTCGCGACGTAGCCGATCCCGTGCGCGATTGCGCGCGACCGTGACCAGCCAAGCGCCCGGATTGTCCGGTGGGCCGTCGGCAGGCCAGGTCCGAAGCGCTTCTGCGCAAGCCTCCTGGACGGCGTCCTCCGCGACGGTGAGATCGCCGGACCACCGCGCAAGCGCGGCGACGACGGGCCCCCATTCCCTGCGGAAGACGCCGTCCAGGTCGGTCATGCGTGCCGCTACAGCCCCGACACTCCGGCGAGTTGGCGCAATTCGACAGTGGTGGCGGGGATCATCGAGGCCAGCTTGATTGCCTCGTCTTGATCGTGGGCGTCCAAGAGATAGAACCCGTTGGCTACTTCGGCGCCTTCCGCATAGGGCCCGTCGGTGATCAGCACCTCGCCGTTTCGGACGCGTACCGTCGTCGCCGACGTCGGGCCATGGAGCGCGGCGCCGCCAGCAATGGCAGTGCCCGCGGTGGCGGCGAAGTCTCCATGCCGCGTTGCAACGGCCTGCCACTCCGGCGTGCCCGGCTCGAATGCGGTTGCCGGCGGTTCCAGCAGCAGAGCCAGCCACCGACCGGTGCCCGACCAATCGGGTTCGGCGGCATGGTAAATCGGCCAGACCTCGACAGCCCCAAAATCGGCGACCGGGACATCGCGCGCCAATGCCAGCGCCTCGTCCAGGTTCTCGGCCTCGAAAACGTAGTAGCCGCAGGCTACCTCGGCGGATTCGGCATAGGGCCCGTCGGTGGTGATGGGCGCATCGGGTCCGCCGGTGACCCGCACCGCCGACGCCGCAGGCGCCAGCGCATCACCGGCGCGGATCGAGGAGGCCGCATTGGCGTGGAACTTTTGGAAGGCGGCCATCGCGGCCTGGCCATCCTCGGGTGTGCGGTCGCTCTCCCCGCTGATCAACAACGCGAAATACTGCATGTCGTCACCTCCGAGTAGTGAGCGAAACCCCGTGTTTCACTCTCTACCTAACCGACGAACGGCGCAGCCCCAATCCGACACCCGTGGGCCGTGCGCAGGTCGGCTTGGGCGCGTCAGGCAGCCGCTGCCGGTTTGAGGTAGGTGACCAGGCTGACGTCGAGCATCTCGTCATCGAAGTAGTGCTCGCAGCCACGCAGGTACTTCATGTACCGGTCGTAGACCTCGACAGAGGTGATCCTGATGGCCTCGTCCCGGTTGGCTTCCAGATTGTCGCCCCAAATTCGCAGCGTCTTGATGTAGTGCGGGCGCAGCGACACCGGCTCGGGCACGACGAAGCCGGCCTTTTCGCCGTGTTCGACCATCATGTCGGTGGTCGGCAGCCGACCACCCGGGAAGATCTCGGTGATGATGAATTTGATGAACCGCATGGTTTCGAACGTCAGCTTCTTGCCTCGGGCGTTCAGGTTGTACGGGTGGTAGCTGACGCTGCTCTGAACGGTCATCCGGCCGTCGTCGGGCATGATGTCGAAACAACGCTTGAAGAAGTCGTCGTAGTTCTCGTGGCCGAAGTGCTCGAATGCCTCGATGGACACGATCCGGTCGACCGGCTCGTTGAAGTCTTCCCACCCGTGCAAAAGCACCCGACGGGAGCGGTTGGTGTCGAGTGATTCCAGCACCTGCTGAGAACGGGCGTGCTGGTTGTTGGACAAGGTCAAACCGACGACATTGACGTCGTACTTCTCCACGGCACGCTTCATCGTGGTGCCCCAGCCGCACCCGATGTCGAGCAGAGTCATACCGGGCTTGAGGTCCAACTGATCCAGATTCAGATCGACCTTGGCAATCTGAGCTTCCTCGAGCGAGATGTCCGGCGGCTCGAAGTACGCGCAGCTGTAGGTGCGTGTCGCGTCCTGGAACAGGCCGAAGAATTCGTCCGAGACGTCGTAGTGAGCCTGGATATCTCGGAAGCTGGTCCGGGTCTTCGTCGGACTAGGCGGGTTCTCGGCCATGTTTGTCTTTCTCATTTCTCATGGGGTGGGGTCACCGGGGATCAGCACGCGCGTGAGGCCCCGGCCGGAGTGCCTACCGGATGAGTTCTTGAGGCCGTTTGCAAAACGCGTGGGTGTGCGCCCGAAGCCTGTCGTTGGCACGAAGTCTACTTCGCCAAGGTGAAGTGGTTGCAGTCGATATAGCCAATCCGGAACGCCTTCGCAGCTCCAGTCAGGAATCTCATGTATCGGTCGTAGACCTCTTCCGACTGGATATCGATGGCCTCCTCGCGGTGCGCCTGCAGCGCTTCCGCCCAAAGGTCCAGGGTCTTGGCGAAGTCGAGCTGTAGCGACTGGATCTGAGTCACGGTGAAGCCGGCCTTCGTCGCGTGCTCTTCGACCTTCTCGATCATTGGCAGGCGACCACCGGGGAAGATGTCGGTGATGATGAACTTCATGAACTTCGCCCATTCGATGGTGAAAGGCAGGCCGCGTTCCATGATCTGCCTCGGGTGCAACCCGGTGATCACATGCAGCAGCATGACCCCGTCGCCGGGCAGGGCTTCGTAGGCGAATTTGAAAAAGTCGTCGTAGCGGTGGAAGCCGAAGTGTTCTAGAGCCTCGATGGTGACGATTCGGTCCACCGGCTCGCTGAAGTCGGCCCAGTCGCTGAGCAGCACGCGGTGTGAACGGTGGGTGTCGACTCCGTCGAGCAACCGCTGGCAGTAGGCGTGCTGGTTTTCCGACAGGGTCAACCCGACGACGTTGACGTCGAACTTTTCCAGCGCCCGCTTCAGGACCGGTCCCCAGCCGCAACCGATGTCCAGCAGCGTCATACCCGGCTGCAGCCCTAGCTTGCCCAACGCCAGGTCGATCTTGGCGAGCTGGGCTTCGTGCAGGCTCATGCCCTCGTGTTCGAAATACGCGCAGCTGTAGGTGTGCGTCGGGTCTACGAACAGGCCAAAGAACTCGTCGGACAGGTCGTAATGTGCCCTGACATCGTCGGTGTTGGAGCGCAAGCTGCCTGCGCGTGTGGAGACTTCGGACATCTGTCCTCCCGACAAGGAAGACCCCGCCCCCCGGCGAGGTGGCCATTCCCCGGGACCCTACACGTCCTCGACCGCATCGCGTGCATTTGAGCTTGGGTAGCCGGGAGTTTCTCGACCAGTTCCTACTGCTTGGCGAGCGTGAACTGGTTGACGTCGATGTAGCCGACCCGGAAGGCGTTGGCGCAACCGGTCAGGTACTTCATGTACCGCTCGTAGACCTCTTCTGACTGAATCCGAATGGCGTCGTCCTTGCGCGACTCCAGTGCTGCGGCCCAGATATCCAGGGTCTTCGCGTAGTGCGCCTGCAACGACTGGCGCCGGGTCAGGGTGAAGCCCGCCTTCGCCGAGTGCTCCTCGACCTTCTCGATCGACGGCAACCGGCCGCCGGGGAAGATCTCGGTGACGATGAACTTGATGAAGCGGGCCATCTCGAAGGTCAGCGGCATGCCGCGCTCGACGATCTGGGGGCCGGTCAAACCCGTGATGGTGTGCAGCAGCATCACGCCGTCGGCGGGCAGGATCCTGTGGGCCAACGCGAAAAAGTCGTCGTACCGGTCGTGGCCGAAGTGCTCGAATGCGCCGATCGACACGATCCGGTCGACGGGCTCGTCGAACTGTTCCCAGCCGTTGAGCAGCACCCGCCTGGTCCGGGAGGTGTCCATCTCGTCGAACTGCGTCTGTACGTGGGCCGCTTGGTTCTTGCTCAGCGTCAGCCCGACGACGTTGACGTCGTACTTCTCGATGGCCCGGCGCATGGTGGCGCCCCAGCCGCATCCGACGTCGAGCAGCGTCATCCCGGGCTGCAGCCCCAACTTGCCCAGCGCCAGGTCGATCTTGGCGATCTGAGCCTCTTCCAGGGTCATGTCATCGCGCTCGAAGTACGCGCAGCTGTAGGTCTGGGTCGGATCCAGAAACAGCCGGAAGAAATCGTCGGACAGGTCGTAATGGGCCTGCACATCGTCGAAGTGCGGCGTCAGCTTTTCGGCCATGTGGTCGTGTTGCCTTCCTGAGACCGCAAGGCCCCACGCTTTGCATGCGAACTGCATTCCCCCCGCGCATGCTGGTGGCATGGTATCCGACGTGACGGCGATCACTAAATTGCGCACCTGGCGAAGAAGCCGTCTTGCTACGTGAAACGCCTGTTCAGGCGGCCTAAGCGCTACTTCGTCAGGGTGTACTGAGCGACGCTGGACAAGCCTTTACGGAAGAGTCCGGCGCACCCGGTGAGATAGCGCATGAAGCGGTCGTACACCTCTTGCGACTGGATGGCGATGGCCTTCTCTCGGTTGGCTTCCAAATTGGCCGCCCACATATCCAGCGTCCGCGCGTAGTGCGATGGCAGGTACTGGATCTCGCCGACCGAGAACCCGCTGTTCTTGGCGTTGTCGATGATGTCTTCTTCGCCGCACATCCCGCCACCGGGGAAGATCTCCGTCGCCAGGAACTTGAAGAAGCGCAAGTCGCTCATGGTCACGGTGATGCCGTGCTCGCGCCAATACGTCTGCTTGCGGGTGAAGATGCTGTGCAAAAGCATGCTGCCGTCATCGGGCAGCATCTCGTAGGCGCGATCGAAGAACAGCGGCCAGCGGTCCTTTTTGAAGGCGTCGAAAGCCTCGAAGCTGACGATGCGATCGACTTTTTCGTTGAACTCTTCCCAGCCCTGCAGTCGCGCCTCCGCGCGCCGGGTCGTCGGGATCGCGGCCAGCCTGGCTTTGCTGCGCTCGTAGTGATTACGGCTCAAGGTGATGCCGATGACGTTGACGTCGTACTTCTCCAGAGCCCGCACCACCGCGCCGCCCCAGCCGCAGCCGACGTCCAGCAACGTCATTCCCGGCTCGAGGTTCAGCTTGTCCAGCGCCAGATCGAGCTTCGCGATTTGCGCTTCTTCCAGCGTCATGTCGTCTTCTTTGAAGTACGCACACGTATAGACCATGTTGGGGTCTAGGAACAACGCGAAGAAGTCGTCTGAAATGTCGTAGGTTGCCTGCGATTCCTCGTAAAAGGGTCTGAGTTCCGTCATCTTGTCGCAACCTCCGCGGCTAACCGTAGCAATGTCGAATATGTTGGGATACACGAGCTCCCAGAACTGAGCCGTGTCATGCGGTCTCGGCAAAGTTGACAGTCAACTCGCTGATCACCCGATCCCAGAGTGGTCTGGGCAAGTCATGACCCATGCCGTCGACCAAGACCAGCCGGGCGCTTTCGATCGCGCGTGCGATCGCGCGGCCACCCGAGGGTCGCATCAGCTTGTCCGCGCGACCATGGATCACGACGGTCGGTGCCGTGATGCGCCGGTTGTAGCGCAACAGGCTGCCGCTGGCCATGATCGCCCCGAACTGTTGGGCGATGCCCCACGGGTGGAAACTGCGCTCGTAGGCCTCGATGGCGTGCGCCCGCAGCTCCTCTTCGTCGGTCCGATAGGCCGGACTGCCGATGATTTTGCTGACCCGCACGGCATTGTCGATGATGACGTCCCGAGGCGAACTCGGCGACGGCCCCTTGATGAGTGACAACAGGGCACGCGGCGCCGGCGGAGGCAGGAACGGGCGGTTGTTGCTCGAGAAGATGATGCCCAGGCTCTTCGTCCGCTCGGCGAACTGCGCGGCGAAAACCTGCGCGATCATGCCACCCATCGAGGCGCCGACCACGTGGGCGCGATCGATGCCCAGATGCTCGAGCAGCGCAGCGGCGTCGTCGGCCATGTCTTCCAGCCGGTAGGCGGCCTGGCTGGGCAGGCCGAGCCAGGACCGGCCCAGTCGCAGGGCCAGCGGTTGTCCGCCACGGTAAGGGTCGGTCTTGGTGGACAGCCCGACGTCGCGGTTGTCGTACCTGATGACGCGCAGGCCCTGGCTGACGAGCTTCTGGCAAAACTCGGTCCGCCATAACAGCAGCTGGGCTCCCAGGCCCATGATCAGCAATACGGGCGGGTGATCCGGGTCGCCCATGTCCTCGTAATAGAGCTTGACATCACCCGATACCGCAGTGCCGCTGCGAACTTCCACTGGTTCCTAGACCTCGACATCCGCTTGGTGTTCGCGGCTGACCTCGACCATGAAGTTGGCGAAGTATCCGGTCAGCTGCGGGTCCGACATCATCTGCCACTTCGGTGCCAGCAGCTTCATGTACCGCTCGACATAAAGGAACTGCTTGCCGATCAGCACCAACTCGCGGGGCAGCTTGACATCGTAGGCGTCGGCCAGCGCGGACAGCTGACGGCCGATGTCGGCGTACGACATGTCACCCAGCGACTGCATGGTGAGCGGCGTAGCGAACTTCTCCAAGTCCTTGGCCGCCTGCGCTTCGGGCTTGACGGTTCCCACCGCGCCCATCAGCACCACGATCTTGCCCGCCGCCGCGTGATCTTTCTTGACCAGCAGCGCATACACCAGCTCGCGCAACAGCCAACGCGTCCGGGGGTCGATGCGGCCCATGATGCCGAAGTCGAAGAACACGATGCGGCCTTGGTCGTCCACGTACAGATTGCCCGCGTGCAGGTCGCCGTGGAACAACCCGTGCCGCAGGCCGCCTTCGAACACGCTGAACAGCAGCGCCTTCACCAACTCGGTGCCGTCGAAACCGGCCTTGCGGATGGCGGCGACGTCGTCGATACGGACGCCCTGCACCCGTTCCATCGTCAGCACCCGCTCGGTGGTGAAATTCCAGTGCACCTGCGGCACCCGGATGTTTTTGCCCAGCGGCGATGCGTGCAGGTGAGAGATCCACGCGTCCATCGACTGCGCTTCGAGGCGGAAGTCCAGCTCCTCGGCCAGATTGTCGGCGAAGTCGGCCACGACGTCCTGAGCGGACAGCCGCCGGCCGAGCTTGGCCAGTTCCACGGCCTGGGCGAAGCGCCGCAAGATCTGCAGATCGGCGGCGACCCGGCGGCGGATTCCCGGCCGCTGGATTTTGACCACCACCTCCTCGCCGGTTTTCAGGGTCGCGTAATGCACCTGGGCGATCGAGGCCGAAGCGAACGGCTCTTCGTCGAAGCTGGCGAATAGGTTCTTCGGTTCTTCCCCGAGTTCCTCAATGAAGAGCTTGTGTATTTCGTCGGTGTCAGCGGGTGGCACGCGGTCGAGCAGGCCGCGGAATTCGCGCGACAGCGATTCGCCGAAAGCCCCCGGGCTAGACGCGATGATCTGCCCGAACTTCACGTAGGTGGGTCCCAGGTCAGCAAATGTCTGTGGGATTTGTTTGATCACCTTCTGCTGCCACGGGCCCTTGCTCGGCAACTTCGCGACGACGCGAGCGGCGGTGCGGGTGACCTGCCAACCGGTGGCAGCTACCCGGGCCGCCTCGACCGGCAATGGCACCCGGTCGAGCTTGGCCACCTCGCGGTGCTTAGTAGAGCTCATTGAAGCAGTGTGCCAAATCCGGGCAGTCAATTCCCAATTTGCGTGAGCCCGCTCACCTGCAACTAATAGTCGGCGGAACGGTCAAAATCCGCAAAAACTAGTCCGCGAGCGCGAAGTTTTCGGTGAGGATCTCCACGATCGGGCGCCACACCGGCCGGGGGAGATCGTGGCCCATGCCGTCGACCACGACGAACCGGGCGTCCGGGATCGTCGCGGCAACCGCGCGTCCGTTGCGAGGCCGAACCATCGGATCGTGTGAACCGTGCAACACCACCGTCGGAGCGGTGATCGCCTTGCTGAAGCGGAGCAGGCTGCCGGTGCCGAGCATGGCGTCGAACTGCCGCAATATGCCGGGCGGGTAGGTGCAGCGCTCAGCCAGCCGACGCACTCGCTGGCGCAATTCCTCCTCGGACGGCAAGAAGTTCGGCCCGTTGAACACCGCGATGTTGCGCACCTCGTAGGCCAGTTTGTCCTCGAGCGACGCGTCGGCCGGCGGCGTATCGAACCTCAGCTTGAGCACTCGCCACGACGGTGGCGCGGACAGCGGCTTGCCCGTGGACGACATGATGACGCCCAGCGAGGCGACGCGGTCGGGTTCGCTGCCGGCCAGAATTTGCGCGATCATGCCGCCCAGCGAAGCGCCGACGACGTGGGCGCGGGCGATGCCCAGGTGGTCCAGCAGCGCGACCACGTCCCGAGTCATGTCGATCAGGGTGTAGGGCACCGGACTCGGCTTGCCCAACATGTAGCGCCCGATTCGGCGGTACAGCGAGCCTTGGGCGCGTTGTCCGTGCACCTTGGCCGACAAGCCGGTGTCGCGGTGGTCGAAGCGAACCACGCGGTAGCCGGCGCCGACGAGGCGCGCGCAAAAGCCGTCGGGCCACATTGGCAACTGGGCGCCCAAACCCATGATGAGCAGCACCGGTGGGGCGTCCGGGTCGCCGAGGTCCTCGTAATAGATGTCTATCGCGTCGTGCGACGCCGTGCCGCTACGGATGAGCACGCTTCACATTGTTCCTGGAGTTACTGGGCCTGCGCCGGGGGCGTCCACGGCGTGATCCACGGCCTAGGCTCCCAGTTCTCCAGTCCCGCGATCAACTCGTACATGGTGGCGCCGTCGATGGACTCGCGGATGATGTCGGCGTGCCCGGCGTGCCGGGCCAGCTCGTTGATCACGTGCAGGATGACCCAGCGCACCGACCAGGCGTCGATGTCCTTCGGAAACCACGGAGCGTCCTTGGGGACCGGCACCGGCGCGTCGAGATCCGCGGTCGTCACCAGCCTCAGGGACTCCGCGTTCTGGCTTTCGAAAGCCCGCAGCAGCGAATCCAGCGATTCGTCCGGACGCATCACGTGCTCGTCGGACAAAGCCCGGGCCCGCTCCTCGAACGGACGTTTGTCTGTCGGTGGCGAGCCGGGCGCTGCCGCAACACGGGCCATCCAACTGCGTTGCATTCCCGTCGCGTGCTTGATCAGCCCGCCGATGGACAGCGCGCTGACCGACGGGGTCGATCGGGCCTGTTCATCGGTGAGGCCGTAGGCCACCGCGAAGTAGGCGCTCTGGTGGTAGGCCAAGAACTCGCGTAGGGCGCTGCGTTCGTCGGTCACCGGCGGGGCGAGTGCGGGCATAGTCAGTCAGTCCTCCTCATGCAGGTAAAGGTCTCGCAGGCAAGCGATTTCGGCTCCGTGATGGATGGCCTCCCGATTGATGTGCAGGACCAGCTCGACGAAGGCGCGGTCGGCGTACGGACCTTCGGCCGGACCGCACGGGCGGTCCAGATCGGCGTTCGACAGCGATCGCACTCCGCTGATCCACGTCGCATAGACATCGTCGAGTTGCCGCAGCGCGGTGTCGGCGTCGGTCGCATAGTCCCAGTTGGAATAGTCGGCCGGGGGTGCGCCGAAATGGCTCTGATTGCGCATGGCGAAGACGCCGACGATGACGTGCGCCAGGCGCCACGCGATCGTGGTGAAGGGCGTCGGATCTGGTGGGGGAAAGGCGAAGTCCACCGTCCCGTCGCGATGCAGCGTCCAGCAGTTGGGTACGGGTTGCCAGAAGTATTCGTCATCGGTGAGGCCGTCCAGTCGAGGGCGTAGCTGGCCCTGCCAGTGCCAGTCGAGCTGGTCGGCCAGGTATGCACTCAAGTTGGTCATACATTCGAGGGTTCCATTTTCCAGGCCGCCTCGCTGCTGCCGATTCGCTGTCCGGCCCCCGCGTGGCCCTATATCGGACGGGCCGGTTCGCCGTAGGGTGCGAGGGTGCAGCTGATTTCGGCGCAATCCACCGACCTTTTCGTAGGTCCGCCGGATTCCCCGCTGCAGTTGGCGCGCGTCGCCGTCGCCGGGGTCACCGAGCCCACGCGCGTGCGCATCGAGGGCGACGGGCTGGCCGGTGAAGTGGTCGTCGAGGCCGGCCAGGAGCTCGTCGAGGTCGCAATCACGGTGCGGCAGCCGGTGATCGGCCAGGCGAGGGCGGCGCGTGCGCATGCCGGCGGTGCGGCCCTGCCGTTCGAATTCGTGATAGCCGAGCCCGGCTGGACGATGTTCATGATCAGCCACTTCCACTACGACCCGGTCTGGTGGAACACCCAGGGCGCTTACACCAGCCTGTGGACCGAAGACCCGCCCGGACGATGCCGGCAGACCAACAGCTTCGAGTTGGTGCACGCGCACCTGGAACTGGCCCGTCGTGAGCCCGAGTACAAGTTCGTGCTGGCCGAGGTCGACTACCTCAAGCCCTACTGGGACACCCACCCCGAGGACCGCGCCGACCTGCGCCGCTTCTTCGCAGAGGGCCGAGTCGAGGTGATGGGCGGCACCTACAACGAGCCCAACACCAACCTGACGAGTCCCGAAACAACGATCCGAAATCTTGTGCACGGCATAGGTTTTCAACGCCATGTGCTGGGGGCTGACCCGTCCACCGCGTGGCAGCTCGACGTGTTCGGCCACGACCCGCAGTTCCCGGGGATGGCGGCCGAGGCCGGGCTGACGTCGAGTTCCTGGGCGCGCGGACCGCACCACCAATGGGGTCCGGGACAGGGCGGCGGGTTCGAGCGGATGCAGTTTTCCAGCGAGTTCGAATGGATCTCGCCATCGGGTGCCGGCCTGCTCACCCACTACATGCCGGCCCACTATTCGGCCGGCTGGTGGATGGACGAGTCGACCTCGCTGGCCGAGGCCGAGGAGGCCGCCTATGGGTTGTTCGACCAACTCAAGAGGGTCGCGCTGACCCGCAACGTGCTGCTGCCGGTCGGCACCGACTACACGCCGCCCAACAAGTGGGTCACCGAGATCCATCGGGACTGGGCCAAGCGGTACACCTGGCCGCGCTTCGTCTGCGCGCTGCCCAGAGAATTCTTCGCCGCGGTGCGCGCCGAGTTGGCCGAACGCGGTCCCGAACAGGGGGGGTTGGCTTCGCCGCAAACCCGCGACATGAACCCGATCTATACGGGTAAGGACGTGTCGTACATCGACACCAAACAAGCCAACCGGGCCGCCGAGCATGCCGTGCTTGACGCCGAGCGGTTCGCCGTCTTCGCCGGGCTGCTCGCCGGCGCCGAGTACCCGCAGGCCGCGCTGGCCAAGGCCTGGGTGCAACTGGCGTACGGCGCACACCACGACGCGATCACCGGTTCGGAATCCGACCAGGTGTACCTCGACCTGCTGACCGGCTGGCGCGATGCGTGGGAACTGGGCGGGACGGTTCGGGACAACGCGTTGCGGCTGGTGTCCGGTGCGGTGGTGGGCGGCGACGATTCGGTCGTCGTATGGAATCCACTGACGCATGAGCGCACCGACATCGTCACCGTCCGGCGTGATCGGCCGTTGGGTACGGGCGTGCGGGTCGTCGATTCGGACGGCGCTGAGGTGCCTGCACTCATCGAGCACGACGGACGATCGGTCACCTGGCTGGTCCGCGACGTGCCGTCATTCGGCTGGCGGGCCTTCCGGCTGGAGCCTGGGGGCACCGCGTCAGGGTGGGAGCCGCGGCGCGGCCGCGAGATCGCCAACGAGCACTACCGGCTGACCGTGGACCCGGCGCGGGGCGGGGCGGTGGATTCGTTGATCCAGAACGGGGTCCAGCTGATCGCCGACGGCAGGTTGGGCAACGAACTCGCCGTCTACGAGGAGTACCCGTCGCACCCGACGCAGGGTGAGGGCCCGTGGCATCTGCTGCCGAAGGGCCCGGTGGTGTGTTCGTCGGAATCACCGGCCCGGGTGCAGGCTTACGAAGGGCCGCTCGGTCAGCGGCTCGTGGTGAGCGGGAGCATCGGCGCCCTGCTGAGCTATACCCAGACCCTGACTCTGTGGCGCGGCGTGGCTCGAGTGGACTGCCGCACCACCATCCACGACTTCACCGGGGAAGACCGCCTGCTGCGGTTGCGCTGGCCCTGTCCGGTGCCGGGTGCGATGCCGGTCAGCGAGGTGGGCGACGCCGTCGTCGGCCGGGGCTTCGCCCTGTTGCATGACGGGCCCGAATCGGTCGACACCGCTCAGCACCTCTGGACGCTGGACAACCCGGCCTACAGCTGGTTCGGGCTGTCCTCGACGCTGCGCGTCCGCGTCAACGACAGTGCCGTGCGGGCCGTATCGGTTGCCGAGGTGGTGACGCCGTCGGAGGCGGTGTCGGGATCGATGGCTCGCGATCTGATGGTCGCGCTGGTCCGCGCCGGCGTCACCGCCACCTGTAGCGGCGCCGACAAGCCGCGTTACGGCCACCTGGACGTCGACTCCAATCTGCCCGACACCCGCATCGCGCTGGGCGGGCCGGACCGCAATGGGTTCACCAAGGCCGTGCTGGCCGAAGCCGACCCGGCCTACACCGCCGAACTCGAGCGCCAGTTGGCCGAGACCGGCCGGGCGCGAGTGTGGGTTCCAGCCGCGACACCGCTGGCGACGGTGTGGTTGCCCGACGCCGACCTGCGCGCGCCGAGTGCGTTGCCGGTGCTGGTCATCGATGGCAGCGACGAACGGAAACTCGCGTCGGCCATCGCATCCCTGGCGGACGATCTCGCCGATGCCGAGATCGTGGTCAGCCAACAGGGTGCCCCGTCCAGCATCGAGCCTTTCGAGGCGCGCACGGTCGCGCTGTTCAACCGCGGCGTGCCCAGCTTCGCCGTCGACACCGAAGGGACCCTGCACACGGCGCTGATGCGGTCCTGTACCGGCTGGCCCTCTGGTGTCTGGATCGACGAGCCGCGTCGTACCGCGCCGGACGGCTCGAACTTCCAACTACAGCACTGGACCCACGATTTCGACTACGCGCTGGTCTGCGCCGACGGCGACTGGCGACAGGCCCGGATCCCGACTCGCAGCGCGCAGTTCTCTCAGCCGCTGATCGCGGTGATTCCGGACGCCGGTGGGGGCGTGTTGCCGTCGATGGGTTCGCTGTTGCATGTCGAGCCGGCCGGCTCCGTGCAGTTGGGCGCGCTCAAGGCGGCCGGCAACCCGCTGACCGCCGGCAGCGTCGAGCCGGTCGCACCAGGCGCGGTGGCGCTGCGCCTGGTCGAAACGACCGGGGCGACGGTTCGCGTCGCCGTCAGCTCGGAGCTCGGCAAGATTCGCTCGCTGCAACTAGCCGACTTGCTGGAGCGCCCACGACAACGCAAGCGGGCAATTGATCTGCACGGCTTCCAGATCGCCACGGTGCTGGCTCGCCTCGATTTTCCTCAGGCGGTGTCCGGTCCGGTGCCAGCGCTGGCTCCCGAGACGGAGGACGCCCAGCCGCTCTACGCGCGGTACTGGCTGCACAACCGCGGCCCGGCGCCAATGGGCGGCCTGCCCGCCGTCGCCCACCTGCGCCCGCAGCTGGTGAGCGCGTCCCCGGGCGACGACGTCGTCCTTCGCCTCACCGCGGCCAGCGACTGCACCGACTCCGTACTACGCGGCACCGTCGTACTTCGCTATCCCGACGGATGGTCCGGGTCACCTGGCGAGCTGCCGTTCCGGCTGGCCGGCGGCGCCCATCTGGAAACCGATGTGGCGCTTGGTATTCCGGCCGACGCCGCGCCGGGGCTGTATCCGGTGCGGGCGCAGCTGTGCGTCACGGACGCGGAAGTCCCGGCGGCGTGGCGGCAAGTGGTCGAGGATGTGTGCGTGGTGGCGGTCGGAACGGATTCGGTGGAACTGATCCATGTTGTCCAGGAACCGGCCGACGTCGAGGTGGCGGCCGGCGGGTCCGGCAAGTTAGCGGTGACGATCGGCAGCCGCGCCCGCGCAGAGCTCGCGCTGGAGGCGCACGTGATCAGCCCGTGGGGCACCTGGGAGTGGATCGGTCCGGGTGTGGTTGGAGCTTCGCTGCCCGCGCGCGGCACGACGGAGTTGGTCTTCGACGTGCAGCCGCCAGCCTGGCAGGGCCCGGGCCAGTGGTGGGCGCTGGTCCGGGTGGGTTGCGCGGGCCGGCTGTTGTATACGCCAGCGGTGAAGGTGACGGTGACATGAACGGACATTCGGCCGCGACGGTGGACGGCAAGCCGGTTCTGGTTGCCGAGGTCGATGACCGGGAAGCCCGGCTACGCAGCGGTCCCCGCGCAGCGGCGCTGCCGGCCAGCGGCACCAGCGAAGGACGGCAATTGCGACGCTGGCTAACCCAATTGATCGTGACCGAACGGGTGGTGGCCGCCGAGGCGGCCGCGCGGGGACTGACCGGGTGTGCAGCGCCGAGCGAGGTCGAACTGCTACCCGACGTGACGGCCCGGCTGGAAATCGGCAGCATCGCCGCGGCGGCGCTGGCCGATCCGCGTGCGCGGGCGCTGTTCGCGGTCGTCACCGCCGACGTGCACGTGTCCGAGGCCGAGGTCGGCGAATACCACGCCCGCAACCCGCTGCGGTTCGCCGAATCGCGACCGGACGGGCGCGGCTGGCGCGCTGCCGCGGACGGCGGCCCTTCGCTGCAGCGGGCACGGCCCGCGATCACCGCGCATCTGCTGGCCGCGGCGCGGCGTCGCGCCTTTCGGGTGTGGTTGGACCAGCGGCGAGCCGCGCTCGTCGAGCTGGCCCCCGGCTACGAGCATCCCGGCGATCCCCGTCAACCCGACAACACCCACCGACACTGATGCTCACCCTCTGCCTGGACATCGGCGGCACCAAGATCGCCTGCGGTTTGGCCGACTCAGCCGGGACGTTGGTCCACAACGCCACCTGTCCCACTCCGTCCGGTGTTGGCGCCGAACAGGTTTTTGCGGTGGTGGCCGCGCTGATCGGCGACGCACTGCGTGCGGCGGGCGGCTCCGTCGCGGCAGTGGGGATCGCGTCGGCCGGACCGGTCGATGTGCGCGCCGGTACCGTCAGCCCGATCAACATCCCGGCCTGGCGCAGGTTTCCGCTGCGGGACCAGGTCGCCGGCGTTGTTCCCGGGGTTCCGGTGCGCCTCGGTGGAGACGGTGTGTGCATGGCGCTCGGCGAGCATTGGGTCGGCGCCGGCCGCGGCGCGCACTTCATGCTGGGCATGGTGGTGTCCACGGGGGTGGGTGGCGGCCTCGTGCTCGACGGCAAGCCGTACGACGGGCGCACTGGCAATGCAGGTCACGTCGGTCACGTGGTGGTCGACAGCGACGGCGACCGGTGCGCGTGCGGTGGCCGCGGCTGCGTCGAGACCATCGCGTCCGGGCCCTCGATGGTGCGATGGGCGCGCGCCAACGGGTGGTCGGCGCCGGCGGGCGCCGGTGCCAAAGAACTGGCCGACGCGGCGTCGGCCGGGGATCCATTGGCGCTCAAGGCGTTTCAACGTGGCACTACCGCACTCGCGGCGATGATCGCTTCGGTGGGGGCGGTCTGCGACGTGGATCTCGTTGTCATCGGCGGGGGAGTGGCCAAGTCCGGCAGCGTGCTCTTCGGTCCATTGCGCGCGGCGTTGGCCGACTACACGGGCCTCGACTTCCTCGCCGACCTGCGTGTAGTCCCCGCCGCACTGGGCGGCGACGCCGGCTTGGTCGGCGCGGCTCGACTCGCTGCGCTCGAGACCATCTGATCGCGCTGCTCGCGCGCTGCGGCACGAGGAGGTAGCTGCCGCGAGGGCGCTCATTTGTACGCGACACGCCGCCCGGATGTGTGCATTTGGGCGCGCTCGCGCCGCGGGCTCGGCGCCGTTTTGGCTGATCGGAGGGCGCCACGCTATTGTGGTTGCCGATCCACCGAAGACCGTCGGTCACCGAGCAATCGGTTGAAGGTCCGGGAAGCATCCCGGCGGCCCACGCAGGAGGACGAGGCAACCGCTGGCGCACGCCAGCACATATCCACGCCCCGGCCAATTCCTGCGCCGGGGCGTTTCGCGTTTTCGGCAGATCACCGACGCCAAGTCGCAAGACTTTTTATTTCAGGAGGTTGCATGGCCAGGGCTGACAAGGCCACCGCCGTCGCAGAGATCACAGAGCACTTCAAGGCCTCGACGGCAACCGTCATCACCGAGTACCGCGGCCTGTCGGTGGCCAACCTGGCCGAGCTGCGCCGGTCGCTGGGGGATTCCGCCACCTACGCCGTTGCCAAGAACACGCTGATCAAGCGGGCGGCGTCGGAGGCCGGTGTCGAGGGGCTCGACGAGCTGTTCGCCGGGCCCACCGCGATCGCGTTCGTCACCGGTGAGCCGGTGGACGCCGCCAAGGCGCTCAAGACCTTCGCCAAGGAGCACAAGGCGCTGGTCATCAAGGGCGGTTACATGGACGGCCACCCGCTGACCGTCGCCGAAGTCGAGCGCATCGCCGACCTCGAATCGCGTGAGGTGCTGCTGGCCAAGCTCGCCGGCGCGATGAAGGGAAACCTCGCCAAGGCTGCCGGCCTGTTCAACGCGCCGGCTTCGCAGGCGGCCCGGCTGTTCGCCGCCCTGCAGGAAAAGAAGGCCTCCGAGGCCCCGGCAACCTCGGCGGCCGAGGCCGCTGCCGACGCCCCGGCCGACGAGGCACCCGCCGACGCTCCGGCCGAAGCAGCCGAATAACCCCCACCCCGTCAACCAAACGTCAAGAAACGTAGTAACCAGGAAGGACCCACACCATGGCAAAGCTCTCCAGCGACGAACTGCTCGACGCCTTCAAGGAAATGACCCTGTTGGAGCTCTCCGACTTCGTCAAGAAGTTCGAGGAGACCTTCGAGGTCACCGCGGCCGCTCCGGTTGCGGTTGCCGCCGCCGGCCCCGCCGCGGGTGCGCCCGCCGAGGCCGCCGAGGAGCAGTCCGAGTTCGACGTCATCCTCGAGGCCGCCGGCGAGAAGAAGATCGGCGTGATCAAGGTGGTCCGCGAGATCGTCTCCGGCCTGGGCCTGAAGGAGGCCAAGGACCTGGTCGACAGCGCGCCCAAGCCGCTGCTCGAGAAGGTCGCCAAGGAGGCCGCCGACGAGGCCAAGGCCAAGCTCGAGGCCGCCGGCGCCACCGTCACCGTCAAGTAGTACTGCCCAAGCAGACGCAACGGCCCCCGAGCATCGGGGGCCGTTTGCGTTGGCGCAGCGCGCCTCGGCGCGCCTTCAGCGGCTGATGGCGTGTTGTGACCGCTGCACTTGCTCGGGTGAATCGCCAAGGGCCACAAGCAGATTGTTGGTCATGGCCGCCAGCACGGGTAGGACGGCCTCGCCGCTGACGCTCGGATCGCCGTAAAACCCGGCCAGTTCGAGCATCACGAAGCCGTGGATCATTGCCCAGAACTGGGCTGCCGTGGCCACTACGGAGGTGTCGTCATCGGCTGAGCACGCAGTAATCCGGCCCGCGTGCAGCGCTCGGTGCACCGCACGCACGACGTGAGCGAAGCTGGGCTCACGCCGCTCGATCTCCGCGAGGCTCTGCGTCAGAACATTCTCGGTGGGCACGTTGATGCCGTGCGCGCTGGTACTGCCGAACATCAGCCGATAGATGTGCGGCCGCTCGATGGCGAAACGCCGATAGGCGACGCCAATCTGCATCAGGTCTGCCACCGGATCGTCCGACGGGGGCACTGCCAGCGCGGCGTCGAACTGCCGTAACCCCTCGCGAGCGACCTCGGCAATGAGCTCGCGCATCCCGCCGAAATGGGTGTACACGGCCATCGTCGAGGTTCCCGCGGCGCTGGCAACCTTGCGGGTTTGCAGCGCGTCGGGTCCGTGCTCGTTGAGCAATCTCACCGCGGCGTGCAGCAACTCGTCGCGAACGCTGCGTCGGGTCTGCGGAGCAGTCATCCTTGCCATCTTCTCATCAGGGGCGTACGGTTCCGATAACGCTGTAATAACGATGTTATAGGAGCTCAGACATGACGGCGACGCAAACGTCCGAATCCCGGAATCCGTACCTCGAGGACTTTCTGGCGCCGGTCGAGGCCGAAGTCACCGCGACGGACCTGCGGGTCACCGGGCGCATCCCGGAGCACCTCGACGGCCGTTACCTGCGCAACGGACCGAATCCGGCCGCCGAAGTAAACCCGGCCGTTTACCACTGGTTCAGCGGCGATGCGATGGTGCACGGTGTCGCGCTGCGCGACGGAAAAGCCCTCTGGTACCGCAACCGTTGGGTGCGCACCCCACCCGTGTGTAAGGCGCTGGGTGAGGCGGCGCCACGGGGACTGGACCCGCGCGTGGGAATGCTTTCCGTGGGGCCCAACACCAACGCCCTGACCCACGCCGGCAAGACACTTGCCCTCGTCGAGGGTGGCGGAGCCAACTACGAGCTCACCGACGAACTGGACACTGTGGGACCGTGCGACTTCGACGGCACCTTGTACGGCGGCTTCACCGCCCACCCGCACCGCGACCCGAAGACTGGTGAGCTTCACGCGGTGTCGTACTCGTTCCTGCGCGGCCGGACCGTGCAGTACTCGGTGATCGACACCCAGGGACGGGCGCGGCGGACCGTCGACATCGAGGTGAGCGGGTCGCCGATGATGCACGACTTCTCTCTGACCGACAAATACGTCGTGATCTATGACCTCCCGGTGACCTTCGACCCCATTCAGATTTCGCCGGTCAAGGTGCCGCGCTGGCTGAATGCGCCCGCCCGGTTGGCGCTGCAGTCGGTCCTGGGCCGCGTCCGGGTTCCCAGTCCGATCAGCGCTGTGGTGAACCGCAATCCGCAACGCATCCAGACCATGCCCTACCTCTGGAACGACGACTACCCGGCGCGGATCGGGGTGATGCCACGCGACGGCGGCAATAAGGACGTGCGGTGGTTCGATATCGAACCCTGCTACGTGTTCCACCCGCTGAACGCCTATTCGGAGGTTCGCGACGAGGGCGAGGTGCTGGTGCTCGACGTCGTGCGTTACTCGCGAATGTTCGAGCGCGACCTGCGTGGGCCGGGCGACACCAAGCCCGCGCTGGACCGCTGGACGGTGAACCTGACCACCGGCGTGGTGAAGACCGAACGTCGTGACGACCGGTCGCAGGAATTTCCCCGGATCAACGAAAGCCTGCTGGGCGCCAAACACCGCTACGGCTACGCGCTGGGTTTCGACGGCGGCTACCTCACCGCCGGGGAGTCCCTCATGACCACGACCGTCTACAAACACGACTACGAGACCGGGTCGAGCGAAATCGCGCCCCTGGATCCCGACCTTCTGATCGGCGAGATGTCATTTGTCCCCAACCCGGCGGCGTCGGCGACCGGGCAACAGGCAGGCTCCGCCGAAGACGACGGTGTCCTGATGGGCTTCGGCTACCACCGCGAGCTCGACGAGGGGCAGCTGGTGCTCCTGGACGCCCAGACGCTCGAATCGGTGGCGACGGTGCATTTGCCGCAGCGGGTACCGATGGGCTTCCACGGGAACTGGGCGCCGACTGCCTGAGGAACGCCCCACGAGGGTTCCCACAAGGAGTGGCCCGAAGATTGTTATCTTCCCAACCTGATGCGCCGCCCCACGGGTGCGCTACAGTGACTCAAGCCACAAGGGCAGGTGGCCGGTTCGTGCGCGACGGAAGGATTTCCCATGGGCGTCAGCATCCAGGTGAATGGACTCACGAAGTCCTTTGGGTCCTCAAGGATTTGGGAAGACGTCACGCTCGAAATCCCCGCCGGGGAGGTCAGCGTGTTGCTGGGCCCGTCGGGTACCGGTAAGTCGGTGTTCCTGAAGTCACTGATCGGTTTGCTGCGGCCGGAACGCGGCTCGATCATCATCGACGGCACCGACATCATCGAATGCTCGGCCAAGGAGCTGTACGAGATCCGCACGCTGTTCGGCGTGCTGTTCCAGGACGGCGCCCTGTTCGGCTCGATGAACCTCTACGACAACACGGCGTTCCCGCTGCGCGAGCACACCAAGAAGAAGGAAAGCGAAATCCGTGACATCGTCATGGAGAAGCTGCAGATGGTGGGTCTGGGCGGCGACGAGAAGAAGTTCCCGGGTGAGATCTCCGGTGGTATGCGCAAGCGTGCCGGCCTCGCTCGCGCGCTGGTGTTGGACCCGCAGATCATCCTCTGCGACGAGCCTGACTCCGGTCTGGACCCCGTGCGTACGGCCTACCTGAGCCAGCTGATCATGGACATCAACGCCCAGATCGACGCGACCATCCTGATCGTCACGCACAACATCAACATCGCTCGCACCGTGCCGGACAACATGGGCATGTTGTTCCGTAAGCACCTGGTCATGTTCGGGCCGCGCGAAGTGCTCCTGACCAGCGACGAGCCGGTGGTGCGCCAGTTCCTCAACGGCCGCCGTATCGGGCCGATCGGCATGTCCGAGGAGAAGGACGAGGCCACCATGGCCGAAGAGCAGGCCATGGTCGACGCCGGCCAGCACGCCGGCGGTGTCGAGGACATCGTGGGTGTGCCGCCGCAGATCCAGGCGACGCCGGGCATGCCCGAGCGCAAGGCCGTCGCCCGCCGCCAGGCCCGCGTTCGCGCCATGCTGCACACCCTGCCCCCGAAAGCGCAGAAGGCGATCCTCGACGACCTCGAGGGCACGCACAAGTACGCGCCGACCGACTACTAAACACCCTCCGGCGCCCACCCTCGAGACGCGTGCTTTTGCGCGTCCCGTCGGCGTGCGCCGATGGTCTCGCTCACGCAGATCCGTGCCCCCTGCAGGGCCCTCACCGGCGAACTTTCAGGAAAACTCGGCGTAACTCGCCGCTTGTTCCTCTTGACGACGAGCCGTAAACGGGCCAATCTGTTGGGCAGCATGTGTAGGCGGGAAGATCGAGAAGCCAGCCAGCGCCGGTCCCCGTACACGGCTACTTGTGATGGGCAGTTGAGGAATGCGCGCGTCTCCGCTATTGTTGGACGTTGCGCTGGCTGCTTCCTGCCCACCTCACCCGCCACCTGACACCGTGGTCTTAGCCTGAGCCCACTTTCCGGCTCAGCTAGTTAGTCGCGTGCGTGAGCTCTGGGGAGATCGTTCGCCAGCCGAACCGACACAATTATTCTGCGGCGAACAGGCCCGATAGGCACCGGCATACCGGCTCTATCCCGGCTCCTCCTGGGCTTCGCGTCGTCGCACGAGGTGCTGGAAGGACGCATCTTGGCTGATTTCCGCCAGACTAACGCGAATCTCTCTCAAAGTTCTTCAAATCGCTCCGTACCGGGAGCCCCCAACCGGGTCTCTTTCGCCAAGCTCCGTGAACCGCTCGAGGTTCCGGGGCTGCTTGACGTTCAGACGGACTCGTTCGAGTGGCTGATCGGTTCGGAACGTTGGCGCGAGCGCGCCCTGGAGCGCGGCGACGTCAGCCCCAAGGGCGGCCTGGAAGAGGTGCTCGACGAGCTCTCGCCGATCGAGGACTTCTCCGGTTCGATGTCGCTGTCGTTCTCCGACCCCCGCTTCGACGATGTCAAGGCGCCGGTCGACGAGTGCAAAGACAAGGACATGACGTACGCGGCCCCGCTGTTCGTCACGGCCGAGTTCATCAACAACAACACCGGTGAGATCAAGAGCCAGACGGTGTTCATGGGTGACTTCCCGATGATGACCGAGAAGGGCACCTTCATCATCAACGGCACCGAGCGTGTCGTCGTCAGCCAGCTGGTCCGTTCGCCGGGTGTCTACTTCGACGAGACGATCGACAAGTCCACGGAGAAGACGCTGCACAGCGTCAAGGTCATCCCCAGCCGTGGCGCGTGGTTGGAGTTCGACGTCGACAAGCGCGACACCGTCGGCGTGCGCATCGACCGCAAGCGCCGCCAGCCGGTCACCGTGCTGCTCAAGGCCCTCGGTTGGACCAACGAGCAGATCCACGAGCGCTTCGGTTTCTCCGAGATCATGATGTCGACCCTGGAGAAGGACAACACCGTCGGCACCGACGAGGCGCTGCTCGACATCTACCGCAAGCTGCGTCCGGGCGAACCGCCGACCAAGGAGTCCGCGCAGACCCTGCTGGAGAACCTGTTCTTCAAGGAAAAGCGCTACGACCTGGCTCGCGTGGGTCGGTACAAGGTCAACAAGAAGCTGGGCATCACCGAGAACCCGGCTCAGACCACGTCGACCACGCTGACCGAAGAGGACGTCGTCGCCACCATCGAGTACCTGGTGCGGCTGCATCAGGGTGACAAGACGATGACCGTGCCGGGTGGGGTCGAGGTGCCCGTCGAGGTCGACGACATCGACCACTTCGGCAACCGTCGTCTGCGTACCGTCGGCGAGCTGATCCAGAACCAGATCCGGGTCGGCATGTCCCGCATGGAGCGCGTTGTCCGCGAGCGGATGACCACTCAGGACGTCGAGGCGATCACGCCGCAGACCTTGATCAACATCCGGCCGGTGGTCGCCGCGATCAAGGAGTTCTTCGGCACCAGCCAGCTCTCGCAGTTCATGGACCAGAACAACCCGCTGTCGGGTCTGACCCACAAGCGTCGTCTGTCGGCGTTGGGCCCGGGTGGTCTGTCGCGTGAGCGTGCCGGGCTGGAAGTCCGTGACGTGCACCCGTCGCACTACGGCCGCATGTGCCCGATCGAGACCCCGGAGGGGCCGAACATCGGTCTGATCGGCTCGCTGTCGGTGTACGCGCGGGTGAACCCGTTCGGCTTCATCGAGACGCCGTACCGCAAGGTCGTCGACGGTGTGGTTACCGACGAGATCCACTACCTGACGGCCGACGAGGAGGACCGCCACGTCGTGGCGCAGGCCAACTCGCCGATCGCCGAAGACGGTCGCTTCCTGGAGCCGCGTGTGTTGGTCCGCCGGAAGGCGGGCGAGGTCGAGTACGTGCCGTCGTCCGAGGTGGACTACATGGACGTCTCGCCGCGCCAGATGGTGTCGGTGGCCACGGCCATGATCCCGTTCCTCGAGCACGACGACGCCAACCGCGCGCTGATGGGCGCCAACATGCAGCGTCAGGCGGTCCCGCTGGTGCGTAGCGAGGCGCCGCTGGTGGGCACCGGCATGGAGCTGCGCGCCGCGATCGACGCCGGCGACGTCGTGGTGGCGGAGAAGTCCGGCGTGATCGAGGAGGTCTCTGCCGACTACATCACCGTGATGGCCGACGACGGCACCCGGCACACCTACCGGATGCGCAAGTTCGCCCGCTCCAACCACGGGACGTGCGCCAACCAGTCGCCGATTGTGGACGCCGGCGACCGCGTCGAGGCCGGCCAGGTCATCGCCGACGGTCCCTGCACCGAGAACGGTGAGATGGCGCTCGGCAAGAACCTGCTGGTGGCGATCATGCCGTGGGAAGGCCACAACTACGAGGACGCGATAATCCTCTCGAACCGACTGGTCGAAGAAGATGTGTTGACGTCCATTCACATCGAGGAGCACGAGATCGACGCCCGCGACACCAAGCTGGGCGCGGAGGAGATCACCCGGGACATCCCGAACGTCTCCGACGAGGTCCTCGCCGACTTGGACGAGCGGGGCATCGTGCGCATCGGCGCCGAGGTTCGCGACGGCGACATCCTGGTCGGCAAGGTCACCCCGAAGGGTGAGACCGAGCTGACCCCGGAGGAGCGGCTGCTGCGCGCGATCTTCGGTGAGAAGGCCCGCGAAGTCCGCGACACCTCGCTGAAGGTGCCGCACGGCGAGTCCGGCAAGGTGATCGGCATTCGTGTGTTCTCCCGCGAGGACGACGACGAGCTGCCGGCCGGTGTCAACGAGTTGGTCCGCGTTTACGTCGCGCAGAAGCGCAAGATCTCCGACGGTGACAAGCTGGCCGGACGCCACGGCAACAAGGGCGTCATCGGCAAGATCCTGCCCGTCGAGGACATGCCGTTCCTGCCGGACGGGACCCCGGTCGACATCATCCTGAACACCCACGGTGTGCCGCGACGGATGAACATCGGCCAGATCTTGGAGACCCACCTCGGGTGGGTGGCCAAGTCCGGCTGGAAGATCGACGTCGCCAACGGGGTTCCGGACTGGGCCGCCAACCTGCCGGAGGACCTGTACCACTCCGAGCCGGACGCCATCGTCGCGACGCCGGTGTTCGACGGTGCTCAGGAAGCCGAACTGCAGGGGCTGCTGTCGTGCACGTTGCCCAACCGGGACAACGAGGTGATGGTGGACGGCGACGGCAAGGCCGTGCTGTTCGACGGCCGCAGCGGTGAGCCGTTCCCGTACCCGGTGACGGTTGGCTACATGTACATCATGAAGCTGCACCACTTGGTGGACGACAAGATTCACGCCCGCTCCACCGGTCCGTACTCGATGATCACCCAGCAGCCGCTGGGCGGTAAGGCGCAGTTCGGTGGTCAGCGGTTCGGTGAGATGGAGTGCTGGGCCATGCAGGCCTACGGCGCCGCGTACACGCTGCAGGAGTTGTTGACCATCAAGTCCGACGACACCGTCGGCCGGGTCAAGGTGTACGAGGCGATCGTCAAGGGCGAGAACATCCCAGAGCCGGGTATCCCCGAGTCCTTCAAGGTGTTGCTCAAGGAGCTGCAGTCGCTCTGCCTCAACGTCGAGGTGCTCTCGTCCGACGGCGCGGCCATCGAGCTGCGCGAGGGCGAGGACGAGGACCTCGAACGTGCCGCAGCCAACCTGGGAATCAACTTGTCGCGCAACGAATCTGCGTCAGTCGAGGATCTTGCTTGATCCTCTTTGGAACTAGCTGGACAGTTACTAAACCCGCAAGGGGAAAGGGAGTTACGTGCTAGACGTCAACTTCTTCGATGAACTCCGCATCGGCCTGGCCACCGCGGAGGACATCCGCCAGTGGTCCTACGGTGAGGTCAAGAAGCCGGAGACCATCAACTACCGCACGCTCAAGCCCGAGAAGGACGGTCTGTTCTGCGAGAAGATCTTCGGACCGACTCGCGACTGGGAGTGCTACTGCGGCAAGTACAAGCGCGTGCGCTTCAAGGGCATCATCTGTGAGCGCTGCGGTGTCGAGGTCACCCGCGCCAAGGTGCGTCGTGAGCGGATGGGCCACATCGAGTTGGCCGCACCCGTCACCCACATCTGGTACTTCAAGGGCGTCCCGTCGCGTCTGGGTTACCTGCTGGACCTGGCTCCGAAGGACCTGGAAAAGATCATCTACTTCGCCGCCTACGTGATCACCTCGGTGGACGAGGAGATGCGTCACAACGAGCTGTCCACGCTCGAGGCCGAAATGATGGTGGAGCGCAAGGCCGTTGAGGACCAGCGTGACGCAGATCTGGAGGCACGGGCGCAGAAGCTCGAGGCCGACCTGGCCGAGCTGGAGGCCGAAGGCGCCAAGGCCGACGCCAAGCGCAAGGTGCGCGACGGTGGCGAGCGTGAGATGCGCCAGATCCGTGACCGTGCCCAGCGTGAGCTGGACCGGCTCGAGGACATCTGGAACACCTTCACCAAGCTGGCTCCCAAGCAGCTGATCGTTGACGAAAACGTCTACCGCGAGCTGCAGGACCGCTACGGCGAGTACTTCACCGGTGCCATGGGCGCCGAGTCGATTCAGAAGTTGATCGAGAACTTCGACATCGACGCCGAAGCCGAGGCGCTGCGTGAGGTTATCCGAAACGGCAAGGGGCAGAAGAAGCTTCGTGCCCTGAAGCGGTTGAAGGTGGTGGCCGCGTTCCAGCAGTCCGGCAACTCGCCGATGGGCATGGTGCTCGACGCCGTGCCGGTGATCCCGCCGGAACTGCGTCCCATGGTGCAGCTGGACGGTGGTCGTTTTGCCACGTCCGACCTCAACGACCTGTACCGCCGCGTGATCAACCGCAACAACCGCCTCAAGAGGCTGATCGACCTCGGGGCACCCGAGATCATCGTCAACAACGAGAAGCGGATGCTGCAGGAGTCGGTGGACGCGCTGTTCGACAACGGCCGTCGCGGCCGGCCCGTCACCGGGCCGGGCAACCGTCCGCTGAAGTCGCTGAGCGATCTGCTCAAGGGCAAGCAGGGTCGGTTCCGTCAGAACCTGCTCGGTAAGCGTGTCGACTACTCCGGCCGTTCGGTCATCGTGGTCGGCCCGCAGCTCAAGCTGCACCAGTGTGGTCTGCCCAAGCTGATGGCACTCGAGCTGTTCAAGCCGTTCGTGATGAAGCGTCTGGTCGACCTCAACCACGCGCAGAACATCAAGAGCGCCAAGCGCATGGTGGAGCGCCAGCGTCCGCAGGTGTGGGACGTGCTCGAAGAGGTCATCGCCGAGCACCCGGTGCTGCTGAACCGCGCACCTACCCTGCACCGGTTGGGTATCCAGGCGTTCGAGCCAATGCTGGTGGAAGGCAAGGCCATTCAGCTGCACCCGTTGGTGTGTGAGGCGTTCAACGCCGACTTCGACGGTGACCAGATGGCCGTGCACCTACCGCTGAGCGCCGAGGCGCAGGCCGAGGCTCGCATCCTGATGCTGTCGTCGAACAACATCCTGTCGCCTGCTTCTGGCCGCCCGCTGGCCATGCCGCGTCTGGACATGGTGACCGGGTTGTACTACCTGACCACCGAGGTTCCCGGCGACAAGGGCGAATACCAGCCGGCCGGCACGGACAGCCCGGAGACGGGCGTGTACTCCTCGCCGGCCGAGGCGATCATGGCTGCCGACCGCGGTGTGCTGTCGGTGCGGGCCAAGATCAAGGTGCGGTTGACGCAGTTGCGTCCGCCCGCCGAGATCGAGACCGAGCTGTTCGGCCGCAATGGCTGGCAGCCGGGTGATCCCTGGACTGCCGAGACCACGCTGGGTCGGGTGCTGTTCAACGAGCTGCTGCCGCTGGGCTACCCGTTCGTGAACAAGCAGATGCACAAGAAGGTGCAGGCTTCGATCATCAACGACCTGGCCGAGCGCTACCCGATGATCGTGGTCGCGCAGACCGTCGACAAGCTCAAGGACGCCGGCTTCTACTGGGCGACCCGCAGCGGTGTCACGGTCTCGATGGCCGACGTGTTGGTGCCGCCGCGGAAGAAGGAGATCCTCGACCGCTACGAGGAGCGGGCCGACAAGGTCGAAAAGCAGTTCCAGCGCGGTGCTTTGAACCACGACGAGCGCAACGAGGCGCTGGTGGAGATCTGGAAGGAAGCCACCGACGAGGTGGGCCAGGCGTTGCGGGAGCACTACCCCGACGACAACCCGATCATCACGATCGTCGACTCGGGTGCTACCGGTAACTTCACCCAGACGCGAACGCTGGCCGGCATGAAGGGTCTGGTGACGAACCCGAAGGGTGAGTTCATCCCGCGTCCGGTGAAGTCCTCGTTCCGTGAGGGCCTGACGG
Source organism: Mycobacterium intermedium (assembly GCF_002086275.1). Classification (GTDB taxonomy): domain Bacteria; phylum Actinomycetota; class Actinomycetes; order Mycobacteriales; family Mycobacteriaceae; genus Mycobacterium; species Mycobacterium intermedium. The sequence continues at coordinate 35,976 of NZ_MVHT01000034.1, forward strand.
TGTTGGAGTACTTCATCAACACCCACGGTGCTCGAAAGGGCTTGGCGGACACCGCGTTGCGTACCGCTGACTCGGGCTACCTGACCCGTCGTCTGGTGGACGTGTCGCAGGACGTGATCGTCCGCGAGCACGACTGCCAGACCGAGCGCGGCATCGTCGTCGAACTGGCCGAGCGTCAGCCGGATGGCACCCTGATCCGCGACCCGTACATCGAAACCTCGGCGTACGCGCGGACTTTGGGTACCGACGCGGTCGACGAGGCCGGCAACGTCATCGTCGCGCGCGGCGAGGATCTGGGTGACCCGGAGATCGACGCCTTGCTGGCGGCCGGCATCACTTCGGTCAAGGTGCGCTCGGTGCTGACCTGCACGACCGGAACCGGCGTGTGCGCAACCTGCTACGGGCGGTCGATGGCCACCGGCAAGCTGGTCGACATCGGCGAGGCCGTGGGTATCGTTGCGGCCCAGTCCATTGGCGAGCCCGGCACGCAGCTGACCATGCGTACCTTCCACCAGGGTGGTGTGGGTGAGGACATCACCGGCGGTCTGCCGCGTGTCCAGGAGCTGTTCGAGGCCCGTGTTCCGCGTGGCAAGGCGCCCATCGCCGACGTCACCGGCCGGGTTCGGCTCGAGGACAACGACCGGTTCTACAAGATCACCATCGTTCCCGACGACGGCAGCGAGGAAGTTGTTTACGACAAGCTGTCCAAGCGTCAGCGCCTGCGCGTGTTCAAGCACGAGGACGGCTCCGAGCGGGTGCTGTCCGACGGCGACCACGTCGAGGTGGGCCAGCAGTTGATGGAAGGCTCGGCCGACCCGCACGAGGTGCTGCGTGTGCAGGGCCCGCGCGAGGTGCAGATCCACCTGGTCCGCGAGGTCCAGGAGGTCTACCGGGCGCAGGGTGTGTCGATCCATGACAAGCACATCGAGGTGATCGTTCGCCAGATGCTGCGCCGGGTCACCATCATCGACTCGGGCTCGACGGAGTTCCTGCCCGGTTCGCTGATCGACCGTGCGGAGTTCGAAGCGGAGAACCGTCGGGTGGTGGCCGAGGGCGGCGAACCCGCCGCCGGCCGTCCGGTGCTGATGGGTATCACGAAGGCGTCGCTGGCCACCGACTCGTGGCTGTCGGCGGCGTCGTTCCAGGAGACCACGCGAGTGCTGACCGATGCGGCCATCAACTGCCGCAGCGACAAGCTCAACGGTCTGAAGGAGAACGTGATCATCGGAAAGCTGATCCCTGCCGGCACCGGTATCAGCCGGTACCGCAACATCCAGGTTCAGCCGACAGAGGAAGCGCGCGCCGCGGCGTACACGATCCCGTCCTACGAGGACCAGTACTACAGCCCGGACTTCGGTCAGGCCACTGGTGCTGCCGTTCCGCTGGACGACTACGGATACAGCGACTACCGCTAGTCACTTCGCAATTCGTGACGAAAAAGCCCCGGGCGACCCGCCCGGGGCTTTTTCGTGCGGCTTCTGGTGGTCGAGCGTCACGTCGAGTGTCACGCTGGGGCGGCGCTCGGGTGCGACGGCAACGCTGGCGTGACGCTCGTGTCCGGTGCGGCGGCTGGTGGTTTCGAGCGTCACGTCGAGCGTCACGCTGGGGCGGCGCTCGGGTGCGACGGCAACGCTGGCGTGACGCTCGCGTCCGGTGCGGCCTATGGTGGTTTCGAGCGTCACGTCGAGCGTCACGCTGGGGCGGCGCTCGGGTGCGACGGCAACGCTGGCGTGACGCTCGCCGCTCGTAAGACTGTGCCGTGGTGCCGGCGCTGCGGCGGGCGGCAGCCGATCCGGTCACTCACTACACTGGCCTGCGTGCTCATAGGTTCGCACGTCCATTCAGATGACCCTCTGGCCGCAGCCCAGGCCGACGGCGCCGACGTGGTGCAGTTCTTCCTTGGCAACCCACAGAGCTGGAAGAAGCCCAAGCCGCGCGAGGACGCTGAAGCGCTGCGAGCCTCGACCGTGCCGCTGTACGTTCATGCGCCGTACCTGATCAACGTGGCGTCGGCCAACAACCGCATTCGCATCCCGTCACGAAAGATCCTGCAGGACACCTGCGATGCCGCTGCCGACATCAATGCCACTGCGGTGATCGTGCACGGCGGCCACGCCGATGACGACGACATGGAGGCAGGCTTCGAGCGCTGGGTCAAGGCGCTCAAGTACCTCGAGACCGACGTTCAGGTGTATCTGGAGAACACCGCGGGCGGGGATCACGCGATGGCGCGCTACTTCGACACCATCGGCCGGTTGTGGGATCACATCGGCGACACGGGCATCGGTTTCTGCCTCGACACCTGCCACGCGTGGGCGGCCGGGGAGGAGCTGGTTGACGCGGTCGACCGGATCAAGGCGCTGACCGGTCGCATCGACCTCGTGCACTGCAACGACTCGCGGGACGCCGCCGGGTCGGGCGCGGACCGGCACGCCAACTTCGGCACCGGCAAGATCGATCCCGACCTTTTGGTCGCCGTCGTGAAGGCCGCCGACGCACCGGTCATCTGCGAGACCGCCGACGAAGGCCGCAAGGACGACATCGCGTTTCTGCGGGAGCACACCGCGACCTGATCGTCGGCCGACTATTACACCTCTTGGTTCGGTTGTCGAAAAAATGTAATATCGACGTCATGCCAGATACGCACGTCGTCGTCAACCAGGTCCCGCCGCTGGAGAACTACAACCCCGCGTCGTTTCCCGTCCTCGCCGAGGCGTTGATTCGGGAAGGCGGTCAGTGGGGTCTGGACGAGGTCAACGAGGTGGGGGTGCTGTCCGGCTCCACCCAGGCCATCCGGTGGGGCGAACTCGCGGAACGTAACCGACCCATCTTGCGCACCCACGACCGCTACGGCCACCGTGTCGACGAGGTCGAGTACGACCCCGCCTACCACGAATTGATGAAGGCGGCGATCGCCCACGGCTTGCACGCGGCCCCCTGGGCCGACGACCGCCCGGGCAGCCACGTGGTACGCGCCGCAAAGATGTCGGCCTGGAACTGCGAGCCCGGCCACGTGTGTCCGATCTCGATGACGTATGCCGTGGTGCCGGCGCTGCGCTACAACCCCGAGTTGGCGGCGGTTTACGAGCCCTTGCTGACCAGCCGGGAGTACGACCCGGAGCTCAAGCTGGCGGTGAACAAGCGGGGGATCACCGCGGGCATGTCGATGACGGAGAAGCAAGGTGGTTCCGACGTGCGCGCCGGCACCACCCAGGCCACCCCCAACTCCGACGGCAGCTACCGCCTCACCGGCCACAAGTGGTTCACATCCGCTCCGATGTGCGACATCTTCCTGGTGCTGGCGCAAGCACCAAATGGCTTGTCCTGCTTCATGTTGCCGCGCATCCTCCCCGACGGCACCCGCAACCGCATGTTCCTGCAGCGACTCAAGGACAAGCTCGGCAACCGCGCCAACGCGTCCAGTGAGGTCGAATACGACGGCGCGACAGCGTGGTTGGTGGGCGAAGAGGGTCGCGGTGTGCCGACCATCATCGAGATGGTCAACCTGACCCGCCTCGACTGCACACTGGGCAGCGCCACCAGCATGCGCACCGGACTGACCCAGGCGGTACACCACGCCCAGCACCGAAAGGCGTTCGGCGCCTATCTCATCGACCAGCCATTGATGCGCAATGTACTGGCAGACCTGGCGGTCGAGGCGGAGGCCGCAACCATCGTGGCCATGCGGATGGCCGGGGCCACCGACCGCGCGGTGCGTGGCGACCAACGGGAGGCGCTGCTACGTCGGATCGGCCTGGCGGCCAGCAAGTACTGGGTGTGCAAGCGCTCCACCCCACATGCCGTCGAAGCGCTGGAATGCCTCGGCGGCAACGGTTATGTGGAAGACTCCGGAATGCCCCGGCTGTATCGCGAGGCCCCGCTGATGGGAATCTGGGAGGGCTCGGGCAACGTCAGCGCGCTGGATACGTTGCGCGCCATGGCAACTCGGCCCGAGTGCGTGGACGTGCTGTTCGACGAACTGGGCGGCAGTGCGGGCCAGGACCCGCGACTGGATCGGCACGTCGAGCAACTGCGGCCGCAACTGGAGGAGCTGGAAACCATCCAGTACCGAGCCCGAAAGGTCGCCGAGGACATCTGCCTGGCGTTGCAGGGATCGCTGCTGGTGCGCCACGGGCATCCCGCCGTCGCCGAAGCGTTCCTGGCCAGCCGACTCGGTGGTCAATGGGGCGGCGCGTTCGGCACGTTGCCGGCCGGGCTGGACCTCGCACCCATTCTCGAGCGCGCCCTGGTGAAGGGCTGAGTCGGGGCATGACCCACGCGATCAGGAAGGTCGATTTCGACAACCTGAAGACGATGACCTATGAGGTCACCGATCGGGTCGCACGCATCACGTTCAACCGCCCGGAGAAGGGCAACGCGATCATCGCCGACACCCCACTGGAGCTGTCGGCGTTGGTGGAGCGAGCCGACCTCGACCCCAACGTGCACGTCATCCTGGTATCCGGTCGAGGCGAGGGTTTCTGCGCCGGTTTCGATCTGTCCGCCTACGCCGACGGCACCGGATCGTCTGGCGGCACGGGCGCGTATCAAGGCACGGTGCTGGACGGCAAGACACAGGCCATCAACCATCTGCCGAATCAGCCCTGGGATCCGATGATCGACTACCAGATGATGAGCCGGTTCGTACGCGGCTTCTCCAGCCTGATGCATTGCGACAAGCCGACGGTGGTCAAGATCCACGGGTACTGCGTGGCCGGCGGAACCGACATCGCCCTGCATGCCGATCAGGTGATCGCCGCCGCCGACGCCAAGATCGGCTATCCGCCGACCCGGGTGTGGGGCGTTCCGGCGGCGGGTCTGTGGGCGCATCGGCTCGGTGACCAGCGCGCGAAAAGGCTGCTGTTCACCGGTGATTGCATCACCGGAGCCCAGGCCGCCGAGTGGGGACTCGCCGTCGAGGCGCCGGCCGCCGAAGACCTCGACGAGCGCACCGAGCGACTGGTACAGCGGATCGCGGCGTTGCCGGTCAATCAGCTGATCATGACCAAGCTCGCGCTGAATTCCGCTCTGCTGCAACAAGGTGTGGCCACCAGCAGGATGGTCAGCACGGTCTTCGACGGCATCGCTCGGCACACTCCCGAGGGACACGCCTTTGTCGCCGACGCGGTCGAACACGGCTTCCGCGAGGCGGTCAAGCATCGGGATGAGCCGTTCGGCGACCACGGACGTCGAGCCTCCCAGGTCTGACACCATGCCGAACATGACGGCCCGTTCGGTGGTGCTCAGCGTGCTGCTGGGTGCTCATCCGGCGTGGGCTACTGCGAGCGAATTGATCAGACTGACGGCGGATTTCGGTATCAAGGAGACGACGCTGCGGGTTGCGCTCACCCGCATGGTCAGCGCCGGCGACCTGATCCGGTCGGCCGACGGCTATCGGCTTTCGGATCGACTGCTCGCTCGTCAGCGTCGCCAGGACGAGGCCATGCGCCCGCCGATTCGGGCCTGGGGCGGATACTGGCACGTCCTCATCGTGACCAGCGTCGGCACGGACGCCCGAACGCGTGCCGCCCTGCGAACAACCATGCAGAACAAGCGATTTGGTGAATTGCGCGAAGGCGTCTGGATGCGCCCGGACAATCTCGATCTGGAGCTCGACCCCGAGATCGCTGCCCGGGCCCGGCTGCTGAAGGCGCGCGACGACGCACCGGCTGAGCTGGCCGGGCAGCTGTGGGATCTGCCCGCGTGGGCCAGTGTCGGCACCCAGCTGCTTGACGAGATGTCCAACGCCGCAGACATTCCCACGCGGTTCGTGGTGGCCGCCGCGATGGTCCGTCACCTGCTGACCGACCCTATGCTGCCGCCCGAACTGCTGCCTCCTGACTGGCCGGGGGCGCGGCTGCGCGAGGCATACCACGACTTCGCCACTGAACTGGCGGAAAGGCGTGGCTTGACGGAAACATCAGACGCGACCCAACTCCAGGAGGTGCCATGAGTGATCTGGTTCGTGTGGAGCGTAAGGGCCCGGTTACCACCGTAATCATCAACCGGCCAGCGGCGCGCAACGCGGTGAACGGTCCTACGGCCGCCGCCTTGTATGCGGCATTCAGCGAATTCGATCGCGACGACACCGCCTCGGTGGCGGTGCTGTGCGGCGAAGGCGGAACATTCTGTGCGGGAGCCGATTTGAAGGCCATTGGCACCCCGGATACCAATGCCACGCACCGCACGGGCCCCGGGCCCATGGGCCCGACGCGAATGGTTCTGTCGAAGCCGGTGATCGCCGCGGTCAGCGGCTACGCCGTCGCCGGCGGCCTGGAACTGGCGCTGTGGTGCGATCTGCGGGTGGCCGAGGAGGATGCCGTGTTCGGTGTGTTCTGCCGGCGCTGGGGCGTCCCGCTGATCGACGGCGGCACCGTGCGCCTGCCGCGGCTGATCGGCCACAGCCGGGCGATGGACATGATTCTCACCGGCCGCCCCGTGAAGGCGGACGAAGCGCTGGCGATGGGTTTGGCCAACCGGGTTGTGCCCAAAGGCCAAGCGCGACAGGCGGCCGAGGAATTGGCGGCCGAGTTGGCGGCGCTGCCGCAGCAGTGCATGCGCTCGGATCGGCTGTCGGCGCTCACGCAGTGGGGCCTGTCCGAGTCGGAAGCGCTCGACGTCGAATTCGCGAGCTTGTCCCGGTCGGCGGGTGAAGCGGTCGAGGGGGCCGGACGGTTCGCCGCGGGCGCAGGGCGGCACGGCGCCCCGAGCGGGCGCGGCTAGCCGAGCGGGCTAGCCGCCCTTCTTGATCTCGTTGCTTGACCCGCCCACATTGTTGATCTCGGGGTCGCCGTTCTGGTAGGTGATCTTGTTGTCGAGCCCGATCACGCTGATGCGCTCTTTGACCGTGTCCAGGTTGATGGTGTTCTTGGTGCCGCCGACGGTGAGTGACTGGCAGGTTCCGGTCACGGTCAGCGTGTTCTTCGAGCCGGCCACGTTGAGTGATTTGCCGTCACCGCAGTCCACCGTCGCGGTCGTCCCCAACGACCCGTAGTTCACCGTGTCGCCGACCTCGACGGAAATGCTGGTCGTCAAGTCGCCCGACGAGGTGGTCTCCGTCGCACCGCTTGTCGACTTGGTTGCGCTCGACTTCGTGGTGGTAGTGCTGGTCGTACCGCCCGGCGGGCTGGCCGTCCCACTGCAGGCCACCAGACCGAACGCCGCGGTGATGGCGGCCACTGCCAGAGCGGGCGCGGCCCGCCGTGCCGTCAGGACAACGCCGTGAACGCGCATGATTCCTCGATTCGTCTCAGGGACCTACTCGTTGGATCCGGTTGGTCATGCCCAGCTCGCGGCCACGGTCCCAGATGACTGGATCGCCGTTGTGGAAGTACACCGTCCCGTCGTAGCCGTAAACGGTGATGTCGTTGATGACGGTGTCGGCGACGACGGTGTTGGACGTACCCATGATCGTCACCGCCCAGCACGTTCCCTTCGCCGTCACGTAGTTGTTGGTGCCGTTGACGATGAGGGTGGAGTCGTTGCAGTCAACTGTTGTCTGCAGACCCTGACCCGTGATGTGAGTGTCACCGTTCTTCGCCTGGGCGACCGGCGGTGACGCGGCAGGGGTGACGGCAACCGTCACAGCGCAGGTAGCCAGCGCCCCGGCAACGGTTGTCCATTTCATGGCGGTCCCCCCTTCGTTGGGCGGGTGGTCTGCAGATCTGGATTTGAGATTACGTGTACCGGCCGGTGCTGGGACAGCCCCAAGTTCGCGCGGGTCCACTGGTCGCGTTGATACTGCGTCCTGGGCGGCAAAGGCCGAGAGGCGACCGCCCTGGGCGCAATGTCAACTCTCGCTGGCGGGCGTTGGGTTTTGACTCTGCGTCCTGGGCGGCAAAGTGCGAGTAACCCCCGCCAAATCTGCAGTGTCAGCGCTGGCGGGTCCACTGGAAGCGTTGACTCTGCGTCCTGGGCGGCAAAGTGCGAGTAACTCCCGCCAAATCTGCAGTGTCAACTGGCCCGCCTCAGTCAACTAGAGTCATTAGTTGAAACTAGAGTCATTAGTTGACGCGATGGCCACGACCCGGGAGACCCATGGCAGCTCAGCCTGAAACAGCACCGGCGGGTGGTCGCCCGCGCGGCGGCAAGTCCTCGGCCCGTCCCGCCAAGCTGAGTCGTGAGGGCATCGTCGAGGGCGCACTGATGTTCCTGGATCGCGAGGGCTGGGATTCGCTGACCATCAACGCGTTGGCGACGCAGCTCGGAACCAAGGGGCCGTCGCTCTACAACCACGTCGACAGCCTCGAGGACCTGCGCCGCGCGGTGCGGATCCGGGTCATCGACGACATCATCACGATGCTCAACCGGGTCGGCGAGGGTCGCGCCCGTGACGACGCGGTATTGGTTATGGCGGGTGCATACCGCAGCTACGCCCACCACCATCCCGGTCGGTATTCGGCGTTCACCCGGATGCCGCTGGGCGGCGACGATGCGGAATACGCCGAGGCCACCCGGGCCGCGGCAGCGCCGGTGATCTCGGTGTTGTCGTCCTACGGCCTAGACGGTGAGGACGCCTTCTATGCGGCCCTGGAGTTCTGGTCGGCACTGCACGGATTTGTGCTGCTGGAAATGACCGGCGTCATGGACGACATCGACACCGATGCCGTGTTCACCGACATGGTGCTGCGGCTGGCCGCCGGCATGGAACGGCGCACAATAAAGGGGGGCGCTTCGTCCCACTAAGGTCACTTTGACCTGCATGACCGCCGACGGGTATTGTGGTTCCTCGTGCCTGGCGGCTTGCGACGCCTGAAGTAGAGGCGTTGATGCCGGGCCAATTCGCATGTCCGCGATGCCAACGGATACGACGAATTAAATTCGGGGCGAGCGCATGCGACACACCCGGCCGCGGGGTACTCGATCTACTCCAAGGCGGGGCATAACTGCAGTACAAGGACTTTTACACCGCACGTCATAACAGCAAAAGAAGAAAGCCGGTAGATGCCAACCATTCAGCAGCTGGTCCGCAAGGGTCGTCGCGACAAGATCGGCAAGGTCAAGACCGCGGCGCTCAAGGGCAGCCCGCAACGCCGTGGCGTATGCACCCGCGTGTACACCACCACCCCGAAGAAGCCGAACTCGGCGCTTCGGAAGGTTGCGCGTGTGAAGCTGACGAGCCAGGTCGAGGTCACCGCCTACATCCCGGGCGAAGGTCACAACCTGCAGGAGCACTCGATGGTGCTGGTGCGTGGCGGCCGTGTGAAGGACCTGCCCGGTGTGCGCTACAAGATCATCCGCGGTTCGCTTGACACCCAGGGCGTGAAGAACCGCAAGCAGGCTCGCAGCCGCTACGGCGCCAAGAAGGAGAAGAGCTAATGCCGCGCAAGGGCCCCGCACCCAAGCGTCCGTTGGTCAACGACCCCGTCTACGGGTCGCAGCTGGTCACCCAGTTGGTGAACAAGGTTCTGCTCAAGGGGAAGAAATCGCTGGCTGAGCGCATTGTTTATGGTGCGCTCGAAAACGCCCGCGAGAAGACCGGTACCGACCCGGTCATCACCCTCAAGCGGGCCCTGGACAACGTCAAGCCGGCCTTGGAGGTCCGCAGCCGCCGCGTCGGTGGTGCGACCTACCAGGTCCCGGTGGAGGTGCGACCCGACCGGTCGACCACGTTGGCGTTGCGTTGGCTGGTCGGCTACTCGCGGCAGCGCCGGGAGAAGACGATGGTCGAGCGCCTGGCAAACGAGATTCTGGATGCCAGCAACGGCCTCGGTGCCTCCGTGAAGCGGCGCGAGGACACCCACAAGATGGCCGAGGCAAACCGCGCCTTCGCGCACTATCGCTGGTGATGCAACCGGCGCTGGTACGCCGGGCATAGACCGACAGCGAAACTAACTAAGCAATCGAAAGAGTGGGAAGACTTCTGTGGCACAGAAGGACGTTCTGACAGACCTGAGCAAGGTCCGCAATATCGGCATCATGGCGCACATCGATGCCGGCAAGACCACGACCACCGAGCGGATCCTCTACTACACCGGCATCAGCTACAAGATCGGTGAGGTGCACGACGGTGCCGCCACCATGGACTGGATGGAGCAGGAGCAGGAGCGGGGTATCACCATCACCTCGGCTGCGACTACCACGTTCTGGAAGAACCACCAGATCAACCTGATCGACACGCCCGGCCACGTCGACTTCACCGTCGAGGTGGAGCGCAGCCTGCGGGTCCTCGACGGTGCCGTCGCGGTGTTCGATGGCAAGGAAGGCGTCGAGCCGCAGTCCGAGCAGGTGTGGCGCCAGGCCGACAAGTACGACGTGCCCCGTATCTGCTTCGTCAACAAGATGGACAAGATCGGCGCCGACTTCTACTTCTCGGTCAAGACCATGGAGGAGCGCCTCGGCGCCAACGTGATCCCGATCCAGTTGCCGATCGGCTCGGAGAGCGAGTTCGAGGGCGTCGTCGACCTGGTCGAGATGAACGCCAAGGTGTGGCGTGGCGAGACGAAGCTGGGCGAGACCTACGACACCGTCGAGATCCCCGCAGAGCTGGCGGAGAAGGCGGAGGAGTACCGCACCAAGCTGCTCGAGGCCGTCGCCGAGACGGACGAGGAGCTGCTGGAGAAGTACTTCGGCGGCGAAGAACTCACCGTCGACGAGATCAAGGGCGCGTTGCGCAAGCTGACCATCAGCTCCGAGGCCTACCCGGTGCTGTGCGGCAGTGCGTTCAAGAACAAGGGCGTGCAGCCCATGCTCGACGCCGTCGTCGACTACCTCCCGTCCCCGTTGGACGTGCCGCCGGCCATCGGCCACGTTCCGGGCAAGGAAGACCAAGAGATCACCCGCAACCCGTCGGTCGACGAGCCGTTCGCGGCGCTGGCGTTCAAGGTCGCCGCGCACCCGTTCTTCGGCAAGCTGACCTACGTCCGGGTGTACTCGGGCAAGGTCGACTCCGGCTCGCAGGTCATCAACGCCACCAAGGGCAAGAAGGAGCGTCTGGGCAAGCTCTTCCAGATGCACTCCAACAAGGAGAACCCGGTGGAGACGGCCAGCGCCGGCCACATCTACGCGGTGATCGGCCTGAAGGACACCACCACCGGCGACACGCTGTGCGATCCGAACGACCAGATCGTGCTGGAGTCGATGACCTTCCCCGACCCGGTTATCGAGGTGGCCATCGAGCCCAAGACCAAGAGCGACCAGGAGAAGTTGAGCCTGTCGATCCAGAAGCTCGCCGAGGAGGACCCGACCTTCAAGGTGCACCAGGACCCCGAGACCGGTCAGACCGTGATCGGCGGCATGGGCGAGTTGCACCTGGACATCCTGGTCGACCGCATGCGTCGGGAGTTCAAGGTCGAGGCCAATGTCGGCAAGCCGCAGGTGGCCTACAAGGAAACCATCCGCCGGGTGGTGGACAGCGTCGAGTACACCCACAAGAAGCAGACGGGTGGCTCCGGCCAGTTCGCCAAGGTGATCATCAAGCTCGAACCGTTCACCAGCGAAGACGGTGCCACCTACGAGTTCGAGAGCAAGGTCACCGGTGGGCGCATCCCGCGCGAGTACATTCCGTCGGTGGATGCGGGAGCGCAAGACGCCATGCAGTACGGCGTCCTGGCCGGCTACCCGCTGGTGAACCTGAAGGTCACCCTGCTTGACGGCGCCTTCCACGAGGTCGACTCGTCGGAGATGGCCTTCAAGATCGCCGGTTCGCAAGCCCTGAAAAAGGCTGCAGCACAAGCGCAACCGGTGATCCTGGAACCCATCATGGCCGTCGAGGTCACCACGCCCGAGGCGTACATGGGTGACGTGATTGGGGACCTGAACTCCCGCCGTGGTCAAATTCAGGCCATGGAGGAGCGGGCCGGTGCGCGCGTCGTGAGGGCGCACGTGCCGCTGTCGGAGATGTTCGGCTACGTCGGCGACCTACGGTCCAAGACTCAAGGCCGGGCGAACTACTCCATGGTGTTCGACAGCTATGCCGAAGTGCCGGCGCAGGTGTCGAAGGAAATCATCGCCAAGGCGACCGGCGAATAGGCGCCGGGCAATAGGTAAACGCCCTACGAGTAAGCTGACGCGGTTGGCACCCGCGGCAAATAATTTCAGAACATCAACACTGCTTTTTTAAGCACCAACAGTCCAGGAGGACACAAAAGTGGCGAAGGCGAAGTTCCAGCGGACCAAGCCCCACGTCAACATCGGGACCATCGGTCACGTTGACCACGGCAAGACCACCCTGACCGCGGCCATCACCAAGGTCCTGCACGACAAGTTTCCGGACCTGAATGAGTCCAAGGCGTTCGACCAGATCGACAACGCGCCTGAGGAGCGTCAGCGCGGTATCACGATCAACATCGCGCACGTGGAGTACCAGACCGACAAGCGCCACTACGCGCACGTCGACGCGCCTGGTCACGCTGACTACATCAAGAACATGATCACCGGTGCCGCCCAGATGGACGGCGCGATCCTGGTGGTCGCCGCTACGGACGGCCCGATGCCGCAGACCCGCGAGCACGTGCTGCTCGCCCGTCAGGTCGGTGTCCCCTACATCCTGGTGGCGCTGAACAAGGCCGACGCGGTCGACGACGAGGAGCTGCTCGAGCTCGTCGAGATGGAGGTCCGCGAGCTGCTGGCCGCCCAGGAGTTCGACGAGGAGGCCCCCGTTGTGCGGGTGTCCGCCCTGAAGGCTCTCGAGGGTGACGAGAAGTGGGTCAAGAGCGTCGAGGAGTTGATGGACGCCGTTGACGAGTCGATTCCGGACCCGGTACGCGAGACCGACAAGCCGTTCCTGATGCCCGTCGAGGACGTCTTCACCATCACCGGCCGTGGCACCGTGGTGACCGGCCGTGTCGAGCGGGGCGTCATCAACGTCAACGAGGAAGTCGAGATCGTCGGTATCCGTCCGACCACCACCAAGACCACGGTCACCGGTGTCGAGATGTTCCGCAAGCTGCTCGACCAGGGCCAGGCGGGCGACAACGTCGGTCTGCTGCTGCGTGGTGTCAAGCGTGAGGACGTCGAGCGCGGGCAGGTCGTCACCAAGCCCGGCACCACCACGCCGCACACCGAGTTCGAGGGCCAGGTCTACATCCTGTCCAAGGACGAGGGCGGTCGGCACACGCCGTTCTTCAACAACTACCGTCCGCAGTTCTACTTCCGCACCACCGACGTGACCGGTGTGGTGACGCTGCCGGAGGGTACGGAGATGGTCATGCCCGGTGACAACACCAACATCTCGGTGAAGCTGATCCAGCCGGTCGCCATGGACGAGGGTCTGCGGTTCGCCATCCGCGAGGGTGGTCGCACCGTCGGCGCCGGCCGGGTTACCAAGATCATCAAGTAATTTCGCTGCGCGCTACCTTCGTAGCGCCAACAGACGCAAAGCCCCCGACTAGTTCGGGGGTTTTTGCGTCTGTTGGCCGCGGCCGAGGTCGCCAACGTCCAGCAGCAGGTGTTCGACCTGATCAACACTCCCACCCGGCTGCTCCTTGGGCGTCCCCTGATCGGCGACGGGCGGCCCGGGGCACCGGGAATGCCGATTTCGGCGGCGGAGCGGCGCGTCGGCGAAAAGCTGTGATCGGTAGGGGCTGCGCGGGCGCTACTGTGACAGCAACTTTCCGGCTTAACGAGGAGTGGTCACATGCTGGCGCGCTACATCAAGACGCAGTTGCTGGTGCTGTTGTGTGGGGGTTTGGTCGGGCCGATCTTTCTGATCGTCTACTTCGCCCTGGGCCTGCAGGAATACACGGGCTGGATGTTCTGGGCCGGTCTGATCATCACCGTGCTCGACGTTCTCGTCGCGCTTGCGTTGACCAACTGGGGCGAGAAGACCGCGGCCAAGACGGCGTTGCTGGAACAAACCGGGGTGCTGGCGCTCGCCCAGATCACCGGCTTGCAGGAGACGGGGACCCGGATCAACGACCAGCCGATGGTGAAGGTGCAGCTGCACATCTCCGGGCCGGGGATCACACCGTTCGACTCCGAAGACCGGGTGATCGCGAGCGTGACGCGACTCGGCAACCTCACCGCGGGCAAGCTCGTCGTCCTCGTTGATCCCGTCACCAACCAGTACCTGATCGACTGGGAGCGCAGCGCACTGGTCAACGGCCTGGTGCCCGCGCAGTTCCACGTCTCTTCGGACAACCAGACCTACGACCTGCGTGGGCAGGCCGGACCATTGATGGAGATCCTGCAAATTCTGAAGGCCAACAACATCCCGTTGAACCGGATGATCGACGTCCGTTCGAATCCGATCCTCACTCAGCAGATCAACGAGGTGGTACGCCGGGCGGCCCACCAGCAGTCGGGGCAGGCGGCCCCGGCCGCCCAGCAGGCATCGATCGGCGAGCGGCTGCAGGAACTGGATTCGCTGCGCGCCAGCGGTGCGCTCAACGACCAGGAATACGCCAGCCGCCGCGCCCAGATCATCTCCGAGATCTGACGCGCCGACCGAGTTAGAACACGTTTCAGTTCCGCTGTTAACCTTGCCGAATGGGATCTCTACAAGGACGGGTGGCCTTCATCACCGGGGCCGCCCGAGCCCAGGGGCGCTCGCACGCGATCAGGCTCGCCCGTGAGGGCGCGGACATTGTTGCGTCGGACGTCTGCGCTCGGGTGTCCGACAGCATCACCTACACGCCGGCCACTCCCGAGGACCTCAGCGAAACCGTGCGCGCGGTTGAGGCCGAGGGGCGCAAGGTGCTGGCCCGCGAGGTCGACATCCGGGACGACGCGGCACTGCGGCAACTGGTTGCCGACGGAGTCGAGCAGTTCGGACGCCTCGACATCGTGGTGGCCAACGCCGGGGTGCTGGGTTGGGGACGGGTTTGGGAGCTCACCGACGAGCAGTGGGACACCGTCATCGGGGTCAACCTCACCGGCACCTTCAAGACGCTGCGGGCCACGATTCCGGCGATGATCGAGGCCGGCAATGGGGGGTCGATCGTGGTGGTCAGCTCCTCGGCGGGCCTGAAGGCGACACCGGGCAACGGCCACTACGCGGCCAGCAAATACGGACTCACCGGTCTGACCAACACGTTGGCGATCGAACTCGGCGAATACGGCATCCGGGTCAATTCCATCCACCCCTACTCGGTGGACACGCCGATGATCGAGCCGGAAGCGATGATGGAGATATTCGCCAAGCATCCGCGCTTTGTGCACAGCTTCCCGCCAATGCCCATGCAGTACAAAGGCTTTATGACCGCCGACGAGGTGTCCGACGTCGTGGTCTGGCTCGCTGGCGACGGGTCGGGCACTCTGTCGGGCCAGCAGATCCATGTCGACAAGGGCGCGTTGAAGTACTGAGTGTCGACCGTGCTATGAACTCCACGTGACGACTAGCAACGGAATCGTGATCGTCGGCGGCGGGTTGGCCGCCGCCCGCACCGCCGAGCAGCTGCGACGCGCGGAGTACGCCGGCCCCATCACCATCGTCAGTGACGAGGTGCACCTGCCGTACGACCGGCCGCCCCTGTCCAAGGAAGTGCTGCGCGCCGAGATCGACGACACCGCCCTCAAACCCCGCGAATGGTACGACGAGAAGAACATCAATCTGCGGCTGGGAGCGGCAGCCACCGGCGTGGACACCGCGGCCAAGACCATCACCCTGGCCGATGGCTCCGTGCTCGGCTACGACGACCTCGTCATCGCGACCGGCCTTGTCCCACGGCGCATCCCGAGCTTCCCCGACCTGGAGGGCATCCGGGTGCTGCGGTCGCTCGACGAGTGCATGGCGCTGCGCAGCCACGCATCGTCGGCCAACAAGGCGGTGGTGATCGGGGCGGGCTTCATCGGCTGTGAGGTGGCGGCGAGCCTGCGCGGCCTCGGGGTCGACGTGGTCCTGGTGGAGCCTCAGCCGACGCCGCTCGCCTCGGTCCTGGGCACCCAGATCGGTGAACTGGTGACGCGCCTGCACCGCGACGAGGGTGTCGACGTGCGGACCGGCCTGGGTGTGGCGGAGGTGCGTGGCGACGGGCACGTGGACACCGTGGTGCTGACCGACGGCACGGAGGTGAGCGCCGACCTGGTGGTGGTGGGCATCGGGTCGCACCCGGCCACGGATTGGCTGGAGGGCAGCGGCATCGAGGTCGACAACGGCGTGGTGTGCGACGAGGCCGGCCGCACCAGCGCGCCGCACGTTTGGGCGCTGGGTGACGTCGCCTCCTGGCGAGACGCGACGGGACACCAAGCGCGGGTGGAGCATTGGAGCAACGTCGCCGACCAGGCCCGGGTCATCGTGCCGGCGATACTGGGCAACGAGCTGCCGACCAACGTGGTAGTCCCTTACTTCTGGAGCGACCAGTATGACGTCAAGATCCAGTGCCTGGGCGAGCCGGAAGCCACCGACATCGTCCACCTGGTCGAGGACGACGGCCGCAAATTCCTGGCCTACTACGAACGGGACGGCGTGCTCGTCGGCGTGGTCGGCGGCGGCGTTCCCGGCAAGGTCATGAAGACCCGGGCCAAGATCGCCGCAGCCGCCCCGATCGGCGAAGTGCTGGAATAGGCAAGAGTCCTAGAACTCGCCCAGGTAGAACCGGCCACCCTGGTCGTCGGCGCACTCGGCCGACAACCCGTACGGCTGGCGCGACGGCTCGGCCAACACCGTGCCGCCGGCCTCCCGCACCCGCGCGACGGCCGCATCGATGTCGGCGACGGTCCACATCGGCACCGTGCGCGGATGTGCGCTGCCACCGGCGGCACCGGCCATCGGGTGAACGTTGGCCACCTGCCAGCCGTCGTCGATGCGCCCGGGTTCGAACGTCCACCCCAGCACCCGGCCGTAGAAACCGCGGAATTCCGCGGAGTCGGCCACCTCGTAGGTGATGTAGGACAGTTCACCCGGGCCAGACCCGTTGAGCTGTGGGCGTTTCCGGCCGGCCATCGGCTCGAACACGGCGAAGGCCGTGCCTTGGGAGTCGGTCGCCTCCAGTACCGTCCCGAACTCGAACTCGCGCGTTTCGCCCACCGCGCCGCCGGCCTCGGTGATCGCCGCGCGAGCGGCGGCCAAATCCGCGACGGCGTAGCAACAGAACAGCGTGGGGCGTCCCGCGACGGTGAAAATGCCGGTCGGCAGGTCTGTGTTGGTCACTTGCTGGGAGTCCGGATCGTACGTCCAGCCCAGCACGTGACCGTAGAACGCGGCCGCCCGAGCGGCGTCGGGAACCCACACCGAGATGTAGCCGACGTCGCCATGCCGGATCGGTTCGCCGACGGGGCCGGTGAGCATCCAGCGGTGGCCGAACGGATCGATGATGGTCGCGTTGCGCGATCCATGGGCCTCGTAGATGTCCCGCACGACGTCGGCGCCCTGCTCTTGGGCTCGACGCAAGGCCGCATCGGTGTCCGGGACATGCAGCATCAGGCTGACCGAAACCGCCTCCGGGGCAGGAGCCTTCAGACCCAGCTCGGGAAACTGGTCGGCCAGATACAGAACACCGCCGGCGATCTCGATTTCGGCGTGCCCAATTCGACTGTCGTCCATCACGATTGGCTCACCGATGACGGTTGCGCCGAAAGCATCGGTGTACCAGGCAAGGGCGGCTCGCGCATCGGCGACGGTGAGGTAGGGCAGTGCGGCCGAGCGCGGGGGCGCAGCGGCGGTGGCCCCAGTGGTATCCGTGTTCAGGGCCGACGGTTCGGTCAATTCGGAAACGGCTGTTGCGGTTCCGCTCATCTCAACTCCTTCCGGTAACGAAAGCGCGGCCTCGAGGCGCCGTCGCAAGCGCGCCGCGAAGGCCGGATCGGGTTGCACCGGAAGGTCTTCGGTGTGCAGCACGTGCAGAGGGTCGCTCATGACGTGCCTCCTTCCGGATATTGCTCCCTGAATGCCCTTCGGGCCCGCACCAGCAGCGCCTCGGTGGCGTGCACGGTGCGTCCGATCAGTTCGGCGCATTCGCCTACGCTGCAGTCGTCCATGTAGCGCAGCACCAGCACGGTGCGGTGCGGCTCGGTCAACCGGGCCAGCACGCTTTCGGCCACCAGGCGGTCCAACTCGGCGTCGCAGTCGTCGACCCCGGGCGGTTCTGGCACCTCGGCAACCGGGTCGGTGAACCGGTCGTGGCGGCGTCGGTAATGATCGGCCAGTTTGTGCCGCGCCACGCCGAGCAACCACGGAACGGCGATCGGCGGCGGGTCGTCCTTTCGGGCGGCGTCCATCGCCGCCAGGAAGGTTTCCGAGGTCAGATCCTCGGCCGTCCCGCGATCGCCGCAACGCCGCACGAAGTAGCCGTACACCACCGGCAACGCGTCGTCGTACAGCGACAGCAGCGCGTGCGCGGCTTCGCCGGCGGCACGGCGATCGCGGTCCGGTCGGGCGCTCACACTCTTATCGTCGCCGTTTCGGCCGAAACTCCGACGGGCCGATCGGAAGAATTTTCAAAACCAGTGCACCGGCGGGCCGTGCGCGTGGCATTCGCCCAGGACCCGCATGTCACCGCCCGGCCAGCTCGCCGCCCTTACCAGAAACTTGAGCGGCGCCCCGGGCCCGGCGCGATTGGGCTCCATCGTGAGATGGGCGAACGGGCGGCGGCCGGTGGCGAGTTCGGTCAGGCGGTCGATCGATTCGCGCACCGCGACCCGTTCTTCGCGCGACAGGTATTGCCACGTGATCGAATGCCACAGCACGGTCAGCGTGCCGTCGGACAGGGTCAGCGCGGCCGCTGCTGCTGCCGCCCTCTGCCGCTCCAAACGCACCGGAACGTCGCGCGCAACCTCGATGGCGCCGCGCAACCGTTCCAGCCGAGCGGTCTGGTCGGGCCAGACGTAGCTCAACACGGTCATGGCCCCGTCGCCGTCAGTGACATCGATCGGCGCGATGTCGTAGCCGTTGCGTTCGATGATCCGCACCGTGCCCGCCGGCGGCAGCTCCCCGCGCCACGCGTCGTCGATGCGGACCGGTGAATCCGGGGTTCCCCAACCGTCGCCGTCGTAGCGATAGTGGTAACGGTCGGCTCGCAGGTTCAGCCCGGCGCTCGTGCCGATCTCGAAAAGTCTTATTGGAAAGCCGAATTCGCGGTTGAGCCGGAGCAAGCCGCCGATCAGCGCGGCGGACCTGCCCACCTCGTTGGTCTGTGGCGGTTGGTCGAGAGCCGCCCGCAACGACTCGGTGTGCGCCGCCGCGGTACTCAGGATTTCCGGCCAGGCGGCCGTAGCGTCCCAGCTGCCTCCGACGCTGGGATACCAGGCTCGCAAGGTCGGCGCCCGCCCGTCGAGCACCATCCGGTGCAGACCACCGAGGAGACGCAGCGGCACCGCCTGGCCGGACGACGCATGTTCGCGGCCGGCCAGGATGCCGGCGAAGACGCCGTCGGCCTCGACGTCGGCGGCCACCATCTCGAACAGGTCGCCGTACATCGGCGACCCCGCTGCCGCGCAGAACCGTCCCTGCGCGCGCAGCGTGTGCAGCAGATGCTCGTCACCCGTGCCGTTCACAGGTCGAGCCCGGCGCCGACGACGTCGAACGCGCTGCCCAACGCCTCGGAGAGCGTGACGTTCTCGTCGCTCAGCCAGTGTTCGTAGGCGCTCAACGCGACCCCGAGCATCGTCCAGGCGATGGTCTGGGGCAACAGGTCGGTCGTCTTGGTGCCGGTCCGACGGGCGACGAACTCGGCGACCACTTCCCGCCAGCCGGCGTACATGGTCATCGAATATGCCTGCAGCTCTGGGGTTTGCAGGATCACCCGCATGCGTTGGCGGTGCCGGATGGTCTCGCACTCGTCGAATGTGTTGAACGCCAACAAGGCGGCACGCAATGCCGCGCGGAGCGGCACGCTGTCGTCTGCGTCGAGCAGGTCCCGCAGCTGGTCGAGGTGGGTATCGAAATCGCCCCAGGGCAGCGCGTTCTTGGAGGCGTAGTAACGAAAGAGCGTGCGGCGCGCGATGCCCGCCGCCTGCGCGACATCGTCGACGCTGACGTCGTCGAAACCTCGGACGGCGAACAAGTCGATGGCCACGTTGGAGATGTGGTGTGGTGTCGTCGAGCGGCGTCGGCCGACCCGCGACTCGTGCGCCATCGCACCCCGCCCTTTCATTTCGGCACTCGATGCCATATTCTGTCGACGATTGTGATCACAACCACCCCTTCTTGTCGAGACCCTATGGAGAGGCGAACCCACATGGACCGCGAGAACGAGAACGAGACCACCACCGAGCTTGTCACCGAGACCCTGGTTGAGGAAGTGTCCATCGACGGCATGTGCGGGGTCTACTGAGCATGTCCCCGGCGCCGCCTCGGGCGGCTGCACGGCCCGCGCCATCGCAGCGCGGGCCGGCCGCGTTCGATCCCGACCGTGGTTGGCGGTTGCACCCTCAGGTAGCGGTACGACCGGAACCGTTCGGTGCGCTGCTCTACCACTTCGGGACGCGCAAGCTGTCGTTCCTCAAGAACCGCACCATCCTCACGGTGGTGCAGACGCTGGCCGATCATCCCGATCTCCGCTCCGCCTGCCGCGCGGCGGGGGTCGAGGATGGCGACCAGGGCCCGTATCTGCACGCCCTGGGTGTGCTGGCCGATTCCAACATGCTGGTGCCCGAGGAGGCCCAATGACCGTGCTCGACACCGGGCCCAAGACCGTACGAGTGCCCCGTCTCATCGAGCAATTCGAGCGTGGGCTGGACGCGCCGATTTGCCTGACCTGGGAACTGACCTACGCCTGCAACCTGGCGTGCGTGCACTGCCTGTCGTCGTCGGGCAAGCGTGATCCACGTGAGCTGTCCACCCGCCAATGCAAGGACATCATCGACGAGCTGGAACGCATGCAGGTGTTCTACGTGAACATCGGTGGCGGCGAACCCACTGTGCGACAAGACTTTTGGGAGCTGGTGGACTACGCCACCGAGCACCATGTCGGAGTCAAGTTCTCCACCAACGGCGTGCGGATCACCCCGGAGGTGGCCGCGCGGCTGGCGGCCAGCGACTACGTTGATGTGCAGATCTCGCTGGACGGCGCTACCGCTGAGATCAACGACGCCGTCCGCGGCGCCGGGTCGTTTGACATGGCCGTGCGCGCCCTGCAGAACCTCGCCGACGCCGGCTTCAAAGACGCCAAGATCTCCGTGGTCGTCACCCGCCACAATGTCGACCAGCTCGACGAATTCGCGGCACTGGCAGACCGCTACGGGGCCACCCTGCGGATCACCCGGCTGCGTCCTTCCGGGCGCGGCGCCGACGTCTGGGATGAGTTGCATCCGACGGCAGACCAGCAGGTGCAGCTCTACGACTGGCTGGTCGCCAAGGGGGAGCGGGTGCTCACCGGCGACTCGTTCTTCCATCTGGCCCCGCTGGGCCAGTCCGGTGCCCTGGCCGGGCTGAATATGTGCGGAGCAGGGCGGGTGGTCTGCCTGATCGACCCGGTGGGCGACGTGTACGCCTGCCCGTTCGCCATCCACGATCGCTTCCTGGCCGGAAATGTCTTGCACGACGGCGGTTTTGCGAATGTCTGGCAGAACGCCCCGCTGTTCCGTGAGCTGCGCGAACCGCAATCCGCGGGCGCATGCGGCAGCTGCGGACACTACGACAGCTGCCGGGGCGGTTGCATGGCGGCCAAGTTCTTCACCGGTCTGCCGCTGGACGGGCCGGATCCCGAGTGCGTCCAGGGTTACGGCGCGCCGGCCCTGGCCGGGGAGCGGGAGACGCCGCGGCCCCGCGTCGACCACTCCCGTGGTCGCAAGCTCAGCACGCCGGTCCCGCTGACCCTGTCCGTCCGACCGCCGGCGCACGCGCCGGCCAGGCTCTGTAACGAAAGTCCGATTTAGCGTGGCCGATCAATGGTTTGAAACCGTCGCGATCGCGCAGCAGCGCGCCAAGCGGCGGCTCCCCAAGTCCGTTTATTCGTCGCTGATCGCGGCAAGCGAAAAGGGAGTCACGGTCGCCGACAACGTCGCGGCCTTCAGCGAACTCGGCTTTGCGCCGCATGTCGTCGGCGCGCCCGAAAAGCGTGACCTGTCCACCACGGTCATGGGACAGGACATTTCGCTTCCGGTGATCATCTCGCCGACCGGGGTACAGGCGGTCGACCCGGACGGCGAGGTGGCGGTGGCCCGCGCCGCGGCCGCCCGCGGCACCGCGATGGGATTGTCCTCGTTCGCCAGCAAGCCGATCGAAGAGGTCGTCGCCGCCAACCCGAAGGTGTTCTTCCAGATCTACTGGTTGGGCGGACGCGACGCGATCGCCGAGCGTGCCGAGCGTGCGCGCCAAGCCGGGGCGGTCGGGCTGATCGTCACCACCGACTGGACGTTCTCACACGGGCGCGACTGGGGCAGCCCCAAGATCCCCGAAGAGATGAACTTCAAGACGATGCTGCGGATGTCTCCGGAGGTGATCACCAAACCGCGGTGGCTGTGGAAGTTCGGCAAGACGCTGCGGCCGCCGGACCTGCGGGTGCCCAATCAGGCCCGGCGCGGCGAGCCGGGTCCGCCGTTCTTCAGCGCGTACGGGGAGTGGATGGGCACGCCGCCGCCGACCTGGGAGGACATCGCCTGGCTGCGCGAGCTGTGGGGCGGACCGTTCATGCTCAAGGGCGTGATGCGGGTGGACGACGCCAAAAGGGCGGTGGACGCGGGTGTTTCGGCCATCTCGGTGTCCAACCACGGCGGTAACAACCTGGACGGCACGCCCGCCGCGATCCGCGCTCTTCCGGCCGTGGCCGCGGCCGTCGGTGACCAGGTCGAGGTGCTGCTCGACGGCGGCATCCGGCGGGGGAGTGATGTCGTGAAGGCCGTGGCGCTGGGTGCGCGCGCGGTGATGATCGGCCGTGCCTACTTGTGGGGTTTGGCCGCGGCCGGACAGGCCGGCGTCGAAAACGTGCTCGACATCCTTTACGGCGGCATCGACTCGGCGCTGATGGGTCTGGGTCGTTCCTCGATTCACGATCTCGGTCCCGATGACATCCTGGTTCCGGACGGCTTCCCCCGCACGCTGGGTGCATAGGTAGATCGCAATCCGAGAGATATCCCAGGTGTCTTGCCGTGGTGGAGGAGCAAAGTTTCGGGCCGCGATTGCCCGGTGTGGAAAAAATTTCGCTAGTTGAGAAAACAATTGCTGCACAACAGGTAAATTCGGCCTACCATCAGCCAGTGCCCGTAAGCGGCGAACTGGGGAGTGCTACGTCGAAGCAATTGTCAATATCCACCTCTGCGTCAATTTTGGTCCCGTTGGGATCCACCGAGCAGCATGGTCCGCATCTGCCACTGGATACCGACACACGCATTGCGACCGCGGTGGCCCGCGCTCTGGCCGAACGCCTCGGCCCCTTCGAGTGGCTGGTAGCGCCCGCCGTCGCGTACGGCGCCAGCGGTGAGCACCAGAGCTTTCCCGGAACGATCTCGATAGGCACCGAAGCGCTCGCGACATTGTTGGTCGAATACGGTCGCTCCGCTTCCTGCTGGGCGCAGCGCCTGGTATTCGTCAACGGCCACGGCGGCAACATCTCCGCTCTGACCCGCGCGACGAGTCTGCTGCGATCGGAAGGCCGCGACGTGGGATGGTGCCCGTGCAGTTGCGCCGGTGGCGACGCCCACGCCGGGCACACGGAAACGTCGATCTTGCTGCACATTTCGCCCGCCGAGGTGCGCACCGACCGGCTGCTGGTCGGCAATGAAGCGCCTCTGGCCGATTTGCTGCCGTCGATGCGCCGGGGTGGCGTCGCGGCGGTCAGTGCGATCGGGGTGCTTGGGGATCCGACGACCGCGACGTCGGCGGAGGGGGAGCGGATCTTCGCGGAAATGGTCGATGACTGTCGGCGTCGTATCGAGCGGTGGACGCCGGGGCGCGACGGGAAGCTCTTATGACCGCAACCCGACTTCCGGACGGGTTCGCTGTGCAGGTTGACCGTCGGGTGCGCGTGCTGGGCGATGGCGCGGCCTTGTTGGGCGGCTCGCCGATGCGGTTGCTGCGGCTGGCACCTGCGGCCCAGGACATGCTGTCCGACGGCCGTCTCAAGGTCTGCGACGATCGCAGTGCCCAGTTGGCCCGCGCCTTGCTGGACGCGACCGTGGCGCATCCACGCCCGGCGGGTGGCCCGTCATATCGTGACGTGACTGTCGTTATACCGGTACGGGACAATGTATCTGGCTTGCGCCGGCTGGTGTCTTCGCTGCGTGGCTTGCGCGTGATCATCGTCGACGACGGATCTGCGCGACCGGTCGAGCTGGAGGACTTCGAGGGCGCGCATTGCGACCTGGAAATCCTGCACCACCCCCGCAGCAGGGGACCGGCTGCGGCGCGTAACACCGGACTGGCGGCCTGCACCACCGACTTCGTGGCCTTTCTGGATTCCGACGTGGCACCCCGGCGCGGTTGGCTCGAGGTGCTGCTCGGCCACTTCTGCGATCCAACCGTTGCGTTGGTCGCCCCCCGCATCGTGGGGCTCGATCAAAGCGAGAATGTGGTCGCGCGCTATGAGGCGGTGCACTCGTCACTCGATCTCGGTCGGCGGGAAGCGCCCGTGCTGCCGCACAGCCCGGTGTCCTACGTTCCCAGCGCCGCCATCATCTGCCGCTGCTCGGCCATCCGCGACATCGGCGGGTTCGACGAAACCCTGCACGCCGGAGAAGACGTCGACCTTTGCTGGAGACTCATCGAGGCCGGCGCCCGGCTGCGATACGAGCCGATAGCGCTGGTCGCGCACGA
Organism: Mycobacterium intermedium; assembly: GCF_002086275.1. Taxonomy (GTDB): domain Bacteria; phylum Actinomycetota; class Actinomycetes; order Mycobacteriales; family Mycobacteriaceae; genus Mycobacterium; species Mycobacterium intermedium. Next base: position 60,544 of record NZ_MVHT01000034.1, read on the forward strand.
TCATCGCACCCAACTGCGGGACTGGCTGGCGCGGAAGGCGTTTTACGGCGGATCGGCGGCCCCGCTGTCGGCGCGCCACCCCGACAAAACGGCGCCGGTGGTGATCTCCGGCTGGGCGCTCATGGCATGGATCTTGATGTCCTTCGGCAGCGGCCTGGCCCAGCTGGCGTCGTTGCTCATCGCCGTGTTGACGGGCCGGCGGATCGCCAAGGCCATCAACAGTCCGCACACCTCGTTGTGGGATGTGGTCGTGATCGCCACCCGCGGCTTGTGGTCGGCCGCTCTTCAGCTGGCATCGGCCATCTGTCGGCACTACTGGCCCGTGGCATTGGTGGCGGCGATACTGTCCCGGCATTGCAGACGGGTGTTCTTGATCGCGGCGATCGTCGACGGGGTCGCGGACTGGCTGCGCCGTCGCAACATCGGCGACGATGATGCCGAGCGCATCGGGCTGCTGACCTTTCTGGTGCTCAAGCGTGTCGACGACCTGGCTTACGGTATCGGCTTGTGGTACGGCGTCCTGCGCGAACGCAATGTGGGCCCGCTCAAGCCGCGGATTCGGACGTAACGCGCACCTTGACCCATCTTGACAATGGTTGATAATGGCTGCCCAGCACAGTGATGTGCTGATCATCGGCGCGGGTAGCGCTGGATCGGTTGTGGCCGAGCGTCTTTCCGTCGATTCCCGTTGCGCGGTTACGGTGCTGGAGGCCGGCCCCGGACTGGACGACGCGCAACTGGTGGCGCAGGCCGCCAATGGGCTGCAGTTGCCGATCGGGGTGGGCAGCCCCCTGGTTCAGCGATATCTGACCACGCTCACCGATCGACCGGCGCGCAAGCTGCCGATCGTGCGCGGAGCAACGATCGGTGGGTCCGGCGCGGTCAACGGCGGCTACTTCTGCCGCGGGTTGCCCGCGGACTTCGACCGAAACCAGATACCGGGCTGGGCGTGGTCGGACGTCATCGACCACTTCCGGGCCATCGAGAACGATCTGGATTTCGACACCCCCGTCCACGGCCGCACCGGCCCGATCCGGGTACAACGAACGCACGACATGGTCGGGGCCACCGAAGTCTTTGTGCGGGCCACCGAACGGGCCGGCTTTCCGTGGATCGCCGACCTGAACGACGTCGGGCCGGACTTGCCGTCCGGGGTGGGCGCGGTACCGCTTAACATCATCGACGGAGTGCGCACCGGCGCCGGGGCGGGCTTCTTGTTGCCCGCGCTGCAACGACCCAATCTGACATTGGTGTCCCAGACCCGAGTGGTACGTATCCGCTTCTCGGGCAAGGTCGCGGTGGGCGTGGACGCTATTGGCCCCGGCGGTCAGATCACCTACACCGCCGATCGAATCGTGTTGTGTGCCGGCGCGATTGAATCGGCACATCTGCTGATGCTCTCGGGCATCGGTGATGAGGACGTGTTGGCTGCCGCCGACGTGAAACCGTTGGCGACGTTGCCGGTTGGGATCGCCTGCAGTGACCACCCGGAGTGGGTGATGCCCACAAACTGGGCGGTGGCCGAGGAACGGCCGGTGCTGGAAGTGGTGCTGACCACCGCCGATGGCATCGAAATTCGGCCATACACAGGTGGTTTCATTGCGATGACGGGTGACGGCACCGCCGGACACCGAGACTGGCCGCATATCGGAGTAGCACTGATGCGGCCACGATCACGGGGGCGAATCACGTTGGCATCCAACGACCCCGCGGTGCCGATTCGCATCGAGCATCGCTACGACAGCGAGCCCGCCGACGTCGCGGCACTACGCCAGGGTAGCGAGCTGGCCCGCGAATTATGCGGCACGGTAACGCATATCGGACACCCGGTATGGTCGACCTCGCAGCACCTGTGCGGCAGCGCCCCGATGGGCGCCGATGGCGACCCGAGAGCCGTTGTGGACCAGCGCTGTCGAGTATTCGGTATCGAAAACCTCTGGGTCATCGACGGATCCATCCTGCCGACGATCACCAGCCGCGGGCCGCACGCGACCATCGTGATGCTCGCGCACCGTGCCGCGGAATTCGTCGCCTGACGCCTTAGTTCCCGGGCAGCCCGTCCAGGCCTAGGAGTCCGCCGAGTCCGCCGGCCCCTGGCGCGCGACGGGTGGGGCCAAAACCAGCGTTGCCGCCGTTGCCGCCGCTGCCGATCAACTGGGCGTCGCCGCCTCTTCCTCCCGCGCCGCCCGTCGCCGCAGCGGTGTAGCCGGCGCCACCGGCGCCGCCCGCACCGCCATCGCCGATCAGACCGGCTTTTCCGCCGGCACCGCCAGTGCCACCGATGCCTTGGTTGGCGTCGCCGCCGCCCCCGGCGCCGCCGTTCCCGCCGTCGCCGCCCTTGCCGCAGAGGAAGCCGCCGGCCCCACCGGCACCGCCGCTGCCGCCCAGTCCTCCGTCGCCGCCAATTGCGGCTCCGACGGCCCCCCCGTCGCCGCCGCTGCCGCCGTGTCCGCCGGTCCCGCCGAAGATTCCGCCCTTGCCGCCGGCGCCGCCGCCGCCGCCGATGATGCCGCGGCCGCCCGCGCCGCCGTCGCCACCGTTCCCGCCGAGTAAGCCGCTGTTGCCGCCGGCTCCACCGTCGCCGCCCACGCCACCATTCGGTGACCCGGTGCCACCGACCCCGCCGGCCCCGCCGTTGCCGAACAGTCCGCCATCGCCGCCTCGGCCGCCCGCACCGCCGTTGCCGCCCGCTCCGACCGGGCCGAGTCCGTTGGTCGAACCGCCGGCTCCGCCTGCCCCGCCCTTGCCCCCGAGGAAACCGCCCGCACCGCCGTTGCCGCCGCTCTTGCCGGCCGAGCCCGATCCGCCGGCCCCGCCGTCACCCAATAACCAACCGGCGTCACCGCCGTTGGCGCCGCTGCCCGCCGCGCCGTTGGCGCCGTTTCCGATCAGCGGGCGGCCGGTCAGCTGCACGCTGGGTGCGTTGATCAGCCCCAGCAACTGCTGCTGCACGGTCTGCAAAGGCGTCGCGGCGGCCGCTTCGGCGCTGGCGTAGGACCCCGCGCCCGCCGCCAGCGCCTGCACAAACTGGGTGTGAAACGACGACACCTGCGCGCTCAAGGCCTGGTACTGCTGCCCGTACGACCCGAACAATGCGGCGACTGCGAGCGATACCTCGTCGGTACCCGCTGCGAGCACACCGCTGGTCGCGCCGGCGGCCGCGCTGTTGGCCGCATCTAGCGCCGCGCCGATCTCGGCCAAATCGGTTGCTGCTGTTGCGATGAATTCTGGCGCCACGCTCAGAAATGCCATGATGATTCTCCTACCGGACGGCGAGCGTCCCGATAAGAGCAGATAGCGATCTAGCCTCGATTTTTCGTCGAGGGTGATTTCGGTCGGACTTGGCGATGGGGTGCGTGGTGTCTGGGGTTTGTGTGGTTTAG
>NZ_MVHT01000350.1 GCF_002086275.1 Mycobacterium intermedium
GCGCCGGCGAGCATGCCGGCGTTGCCGCCCGCCCCGCCATCGCCGGCGATGACGGCCGCTCCGCCCGCTCCGCCGGCGCCCCCGGAGCTGAACAGTCCGCCGGCCCCGCCTGGCCCGCCGTTCCCGCCGTTCGCCACGGCAAGGCCGCCGGCTCCGCCGACGCCGCCCGGGCCGAAGATCCCGCCGGCCCCGCCGGCTCCGCCGGCACCGCCGACACCGGTACCGACCAAGGCGCTGGTGCCGCCGGCCCCGCCGGCCCCCCCCGCGCCCCCCCCGCCCCCCGCGGGGCGGGGGGGGGC
>NZ_MVHT01000351.1 GCF_002086275.1 Mycobacterium intermedium
CGGCGTCCTGGCCGACGGCAAGGATGACGGTGTCGGCTTCGAGTTTCTCGTAGCGTCCGGTGCCGTGCGGCTTGCCGTCCTCGTCGAGTTCCATGACCTCGACGGTGAGGTCGTCGCCGACGTCAGTGATGGTGCGCAGCCAGTTCATCTGGACGCCCTCGCGCTCGGCTTCTTCGCGCTCTTCGGCGTGGGCGGGCATCTGCTCTGCGGTGCGTCGGTAGACGACGATGGACTCCTCGGCGCCGAGGCGCTTGGCGACGCGCGCGGCATCCATGGCGGTGTTGCCGCCGCCGTAAAC
>NZ_MVHT01000352.1 GCF_002086275.1 Mycobacterium intermedium
CCCCCCGTCGCCCAAAACCCCCCCGCCCCGGGGCCCCCCGGCCCCCCCACCCACGCGTGGCCCGCCGGCGCCGCCGGCGCCGCCGACATTGAACAGCCCCACGCCGCCGATCCCGCCGGCTCCGCCGGTCGTGCCCGCGGCGCCGAGGCCCCGCCCGCCGGCGGCCAAGGCTTCGTTGGTGGGGCCGGCGGGACCGGCGGCGCTGGGATATTCGCCGACGGTGGCGCCGGTGGGGCCGGCGGGATCGCCAACACCGTCGCCGGGAACGGCGGGGCCGGCGGCAACGCGTTCTTCGGT
>NZ_MVHT01000353.1 GCF_002086275.1 Mycobacterium intermedium
ACGACAAGGTGGTATAGCGGGGTGACCCAGGACGCATCGCCTAAGGGGCAACTGCCCACAACGTTGGTGCGAGGCCCGTCAGGTCCTGTCGTCACCTGCCACGCGGTAATGCCTCCGATTGCGGCATCGCAAGTGCGGTAACAGGCAAGAACTGGGGTGACAGCCATGGATGGGAGCCTACTCGGGAGCGAGGGCTCACCAGGCTAAAGAAGGTCAGGCGATTGTCCACAGGGGGCGAGGTCCGATGTTGTCGGGTTATCCACAGTTGGAAAATAAGTTGGCGAAGATCGCGAT
>NZ_MVHT01000354.1 GCF_002086275.1 Mycobacterium intermedium
CTCCGCCCGGCGTTCCGCTGCCACCGGCGGCGGTTGCGCTGACACCGGCATCTCCATCGCCACCGGCTCCACCGGCCCCGCCGTTGCCGAACAACAGCCCACCGGCACCGCCGTTACCGCCGACACCGCCGTTAGCCGACTCGCCACTACCTGCCCCGCCGAAGCCTCCGGCGCCACCCGCACCCCACAACCCAGCGCTACCACCAGTCCCGCCGGCGCCGCCGGCCACACCGGCGCCCCCGACCGCCGTTGACTATACGAGTCGCGAGCGATGCGCCATCGGCCGTCGTCACG
>NZ_MVHT01000355.1 GCF_002086275.1 Mycobacterium intermedium
GTGGGGCGTATTGCCCTCCGACGGCGCTCGCGGGTGCATAGGCCACACACTCGACGGGAGCCGCGCCTCGGCGCATACGGGGCGAGCTCGCCGAACGTGGGGCGTATTGCCCTCCGACGGCGCTCGCGGGTGCATAGGCCACACATTCGACGAGGCAGGGCGTCGGGGCGTGCGAGTCAGGCTCGCCGAACGTGGGGCGTATTGCCCTCCGACGACGGCGGTTTCAAGCGGTCGATGCAACGGTGGGCGGGTTTGACAGTAGTTCGTCGAGGGCTTCGGCGGGTGTTTTCCAG
>NZ_MVHT01000356.1 GCF_002086275.1 Mycobacterium intermedium
GACACCGCCTGCTCCTCTGGCCTCACCGCGATCCACCTGGCCTGCCGCAGCCTGCACGACAACGAGAGCGACATCGCGCTGGCCGGTGGCGCTTCGGTGATGTTCGAACCCCGGAAACAAGCTTCGGGATCGGCCATCGGCATGTTGTCCCCGACCGGGCGTTGCCACGCGTTCGACGTGGCGGCCGACGGGTTCGTCGCCGGTGAGGGCGTGGTCGTCGTGCTGCTCAAGCGACTCGAGGACGCCCAGCGCGACGGGGACCGCATCCTGGCGGTGATCCGCGGCACGGC
>NZ_MVHT01000357.1 GCF_002086275.1 Mycobacterium intermedium
GTGACCTTTACGTCAAGGTGACGGTGCGTCCACACGAGATCTTTGGTCGTGACGGCCACAACCTCACCGTCACCGTGCCAGTGACCTTTCCAGAGGCCACTCTGGGCGCCGAGGTGGAGGTGCCGACTCTAGCGGGAACGACCGTTCGACTGCGTATTCCGGCTGGGACACCGAATGGCCGTACCTTCCGGGTGCGGGGGCGTGGAGTGCCGCGTTCCGACGGCAGCAGGGGGGATCTACTCGCCACCGTTGAGATTGCTGTCCCGGAGAGTCTTGACGTC
>NZ_MVHT01000358.1 GCF_002086275.1 Mycobacterium intermedium
TCCGAGTAGTGGCTGGCTCCGCCTACCCCGCCGACCCCACCGCAACTGAGCAGGCCGGCGGCGCCGCCGTTCCCGCCGGCCCCGCCAACGGCGCCCTGATCAGAGCCGAACCCGCCGGCCCCGCCGGCGCCTCCGCTGGAGAACACAAGTCCGGCCCGCCCACCGTGGCCGCCGTTCCCGCCGGCCCCGAAATCAGCGAGACCGCCTGCGCCACCGGCTCCGCCGGTGCCCAGCAGAATCCCCGCGTCACCGCCGTTCCCGCCGGCCCCACCGAACTC
>NZ_MVHT01000359.1 GCF_002086275.1 Mycobacterium intermedium
GGCGGACCCGTTACCCCCAGCGCCCCCGGCGCCGCCGGCACCGCCCAATCCGCCCTTTCCGCCCTGACCCCATACGCTCGCGCCGCCGCGGCCTCCGACTCCTCCGTCGCCGCCCTGGCCGCCGTCACCGGCTACGCCGTTAGTTCCCGGGGTACCGCCGAGTAAGCCTCGCCGCCCCCCAATGCCGCCGTCGCCTCCGGCACCGCCGTCGCCGCCGGCGCCGCCGGCGCCGCCCTGGGTGATCAACCCGAACCACTCGATCGCCGGCAGCATCCC
>NZ_MVHT01000035.1 GCF_002086275.1 Mycobacterium intermedium
GGGTTGATGGCGATATAGAGCGGCTCCTTAATCGACATCCATATCCGGGCACCGGTGGACTCGGGGGCCTGGCCGACGCCTCGGGAAAGGTTGGTCCCGGCGGTCCGGGTGGCACCGGCGGTACCCCAGGCGCGGGCGGCGCGGCCGGACTGTTCGGCAGTCCCGGTCGCGCGGGTGCCACCGGGAACATCGGCGCTAGCGGCACTGGCGGCCCTGGATATTTCCCCGTCGACTTCACCAACAACACCGGTTTCGCCGACAACGAGGTCTATGTGACCGCACTCGGCCAGACGACACCAGGCCAATGGTCATGGCTTGACCAGAACGGCATAGCCCACGCGATCGACCACACCGCGGCCGACGCCCCGGGCCACCTCACGAAGGGGGGAGTGAATTACCCCAACATGTCATTCACTCTCGCCGACGCGCACAACTTCCAGCCCCGCCGGTACCGCCGATCTGCCCGTCGGCGCCGGGCGCGGCGCTGAGCCCAATTCCGCCGGCCCCACCATTTCCGCCGTTACCAAACAATCCCGCCGCCCCACCTGCACCACCGGTTTGCCCAGGTGCCCCGGAGCCGCCGTTGCCGCCGTTACCCCACAAGAGCCCGCCCGCGCCTCCGGCTTGGCCGGTCCCCGGCGCCCCGTCGGCGCCGTTTCCGATCAGCGGACGCCCCAACAGCAGCTGCGTGGGGGCATTGATGAGGTCGAGCAGAGGCTGCAACGGCCCCACGTTGAGCGCCTCGGCGGACGCATACGCACCTGATGCCGCGGCCAAGGACCGTACGAACCGGTCATGAAATGCCGTGGCCTGGGCGCTGATTGCCTGATAGTCCGCCGCGTGCGTGCCGAACAACGTCGCGACGGCCGCCGACACCTCGTCAGCGCCGGCGGTGAGAATCTCCACGGTCGGGGCTAGCGCGGCAGCGTTGGCCGCATTGACCGTCGAACCGATGCCCGTCAACTGCACCGCCGCGGACGCCACCAGTTCTGGTGTCGTGAATACGAATGACATTGTGGATTCCCTTCTGCTGCTGGCCGGTGCGGTTACGGTTACTGACTGAAGTTGTTGAGAGGCGAAAAGATGGACGACGACGCAAGGTCGAGCACGCCGGTGTTCCGTATTCCACTGGGACCGGCGGCGGGGTTGAACAAGGGGAACCAGCTCGGTTGGCTGACCGTCACAGCCTCACCCTCGAGCCGGGGTGGTTGAGGAATTCGCGTACTCACCACTTTCTGTACGCGTGATAGACACGGGACTCACCCGACAATTCGCATCGAAGCAGAAAAGTCTGTGTTGGCCACTCAACGAACCTTTCCGATTCAATTTACGAAAGTGTTAGTAGCATAGATTGTCCGGGCATGGTCCGCACCAGTACGTTCAACAACACTGCGTCAAATAGCCTTACTCGGCCACGACTTGGATAGGGCCATGGCCACTTCCTCGGTTAGGTGCTCGATGTCCCGTTCCGAATGACCTCGATACCTCAGCGTGTAAAGTACTGAGACACAAGACATTTCGTTGTTGCAATCGTTGTTCGGCGCAACAGGCGCGGCGGGGACGGCCCGAGATCGCGACCGTGTCCGCGACAATCTGCTGTCGACCAGATCGCGGAAGGCAACGGATCCAGCATCGACAAGACGACGCTTCGGCGGCAGCGGTCAAAGCACCCTCAGCGACCCTTGCGGCTCGCCTCTGGCTTGTGGGTATTTCTGACACTCAGCCGTCCACCAGGCCGAGCTCCACCGCCAAGAGCGTCAGCTCCGAGCGGCGACGGCAGCCGGTCTTATCCCGTATTCGGTCCAGATAAGAGCGCACCGTACGGATAGTGATGAAGACCGTATCGGCAATCTGCTGATCCGTTTTTCCGCGGGCGAGCAGACCGAGGATTTCCAGCTCGCGAGGACTGAGCGCGCCGGCTCGATCCCGAACCCCGCTCGGCTCCGCAGCCGACCGCCCGTCAGCGATGGCGTCCAGTCGCGCCCGGTACTGCGATGCAAGCTGGCGGTACCCCGCCGTCCAAGCTGCGTCGAGCGCCTCGGTATAGAGGACGACGGCTTCTTGCAGATCGCCTCGGTACGCCGCCAAATCGGCGGCGGCTCCGACGGCCAGCGGGTGGCGATCCGGACCGAGGGCGGCAGCCACCCAGTGATCGGCCTCGTCCTCGTCCTGCGCGGCAAGCAGAGCCGGCACGGCGATACTGGCGACGAAGGGGTCGCTCACGACTGCCGGCAACCGGGTCAGCAGATTTCTAGCCTCGTTGGCGGCGAGTTCCGTATCGCCCCTTGCCATGGCTAGCGCTACCCGGTTGGGACCGAAACTGCGTTGCCACATGCCTTCTCGTGAACCGAGGTCCTCCATCAGCGCCGCAGCATCATCGAGCCGTCCCTGCTCCAGCCAGGCACCGGCCAGGATTTCACGACCTAGAAAGGCGAGCAGGCCGCACCCCAATGCTTCGCCGCCAGCCACCAATGCCCGTGCAGCCATTTCGGTTTCACCAGGATCGCCCAGGAAGCGCACCGCAATCGCCTCGATCAGCGATGCATAGACCTCTGTGGCCGGGCCGGTATGGACGGCGCGCAGCTCTTCGCAAATCTGCGGCAGCTCACGCGCACGCATGGCGAAAGCCCGTTGCTCGGCACTTAACGCAAGGCCCGTTGCCCTCTCCTCGGGCAGGACCAACCGCACCGCTTCGGCGACGCCCCGATCGATCAACGCCAGCCCTTCCTCACGCTGTCCCAACTCACACAGCGCGACGCCGCGGTAGGTAAGTGCCGGCGCGCGGGCCAGCTCCGCGTCGAGCTCCTCCGCCATCGCCAGTGCGCGATCGGCGTACTCCAGGCCGACCTTGCAATCCAGGATGGAGTTGTGCCACATCGCCACCCGCGCATAAGCCGACGCGAGATCCGAACTGGGCGGCATCTCCTCGAGCAGGGCGCGAGCGGCATCGAACGCCTCGTAAGAGGCCCGGTGATCACCGGCAAACCAATGACTAGCGCCAAGGGCGAGCATCACCTTGGGCGTGGAGGGATGTGCGACTCGTTGGAGGAGTTCGACACCTTCTTTCAGCGGCACGACCGCGGTCACCGGCCGACCGCTGGCCGACAGCATGCGCCCCTGTTCACACAGCAACTCGCCTCGCTCGACGGGATCACTGACGCCGGCCAACGCATGTTCGTAGAGTGCGGCCGCCTCGGCGAACGCGCCGCTGCGCGCTGCCATCTCCGCGGCGTCGGCGCAGAGTGGCGCCGCGTCGGAGGTGCGACCCGCCGCAAGTAGATGACGGGCACGATCGATGACGGGCGCGGGTGGCACCACGCGGGATAGCACCTCGGCGGCCCGAGCATGCAGTTCGGTGACGTCCCACGCCGCGATCGCCTTGTATACCGCCTCGTGGATGAGGGGATGGCGGAAGCACAGTCGGCTGCGGTCGGCGGTGTCGGTGTCGAGGAGCTGAGCGTTGACCGAGGCATGCAGCGCGGCCGATACCGTGTCCGCCGGCAACTCGGTGAGCTCTGGAAGCAACCGCGGGTCGAACACCCGTCCCAGCACGGCCGCTGCGGTCACGACGCGCACATGCGCGCTGTCGAGCCGGTCCAGCCGCCGCAGGATTCCCGCCGCCAACGAATCGGGCATGTCGAGCTTGGACAGCGCGGAGTACTGCCACACCCCGTCGCGCACGAACATCTGCCCCGAGTTGATCGCGTGCTCGAGCAGTTGCTCCACCACCAACGGCACGCCCCCAGAACGAGCGAACAGCATGTCCACGAATCCGTGGCTGACCCGGTCAACACCGAGCCGAGCACAGATGAGCCGGCGAACTTCGGGCGCCGTGAGTGGACGCACCGGCAGCGTCGATGCCAGACCCGCACGTCGCCACCCGTCGAGGATGACCCGCAACGAATGCGACGGACTCACCTCATCGGACCGGTACGTCATGACGAGCAGCAACGGAAGTTGGCGGGCGCGGCGGGCGACGAAGTCGAGGAGTTCCCGCGTTGACGCGTCAGCCCACTGCACGTCGTCCACCACGAGGATCACCCCCGACGGTGCCGTGTGGGCCACAGCGCGCAGCATCGCGATGACCGCCTCGAAGAGTTGCAGCCGCGCGCCGCCGTTGGTGAGGTCGAATCGTTGCGGCGTTCCGTTCGACAGTCCCGGAACGATCGCGCTCACCGCTTCGGCCAAGGACCCCAACCGTTCCCGCAGGCAGGCCACGTCAGCGGTTGCGACGTAAGCACCGATCGCTTCGTTGAAGGGCAGGTACGGCAACGAGAAGTCGAGTTCGCTGCAGCCGCCCCACAGAGCCACGGTCCCGTTGGCCTCCGCACGGCGGATGAACTCACGGGCCAGCCGCGTCTTGCCCGCGCCGGCGTCGCCGGCCACCAAAAAGACTTCTCCCCCACCAGTTTTGGCGGACTCTAGCGCGCTCTCCAGGGCCGCGAGATCCGCGTCCCTCCCGATCAGCGGGGTAACCGTTTCACCCGCTGGGGCGGCCTCCGCGACACCGGAGCGACACGACCGCGACGAGCCTCGGCTGTGTCCCCCACCCTTTAGGGAATGCCAATAGGTCGGTAGCGACAGGTCTTGGTGTTCGGTGCATTGACGGGGCACGTGGGGGCTCCTGACGTTGGAACGAGAGTGGAGTCAGACCGCGAGCGCAGTCGCCAGACGGGTTGGCCAGCGCCGGCGAGACGCGAAAGACACGGCCTACTGCGGTGGCCAACTACCACGCGCCTGATCTCGAGCTCTTCGAATGGCGTCGGCTCACCGCATTGGCTTACCGATAGTGGATGCTGAACGCGGACTGATGATCCCAGCGCCATCCCGATTGCTACACCGTCAAACCGCACAGTCGACCCGCCGGAATGTTGCATATTGCACAGTCGCATCCGGCGCCAGCGCCTGGTCAAATCGGACCACGTTCCCCTTATTTCGGGCGGGCTAAAGTGCAGTCGTGGGCGGTGTTCAGCGTCGGGTCGGATTGGTCAAGATGTGCGGCCGGTGAGCGGTCCCGAATACCCGCGACACATCTGGGTCCTGCACGTCGACCTCGACCAGTTCTTGGCGTCGGTGGAACTGCGCCGCCACCCCGAACTGGTCGGGTTACCGGTCATCGTGGGCGGCAGCGGCGATCCCACGGAGCCACGCAAGGTGGTCACCTGCGCCTCGTATGAAGCTCGGGAATTCGGAGTGCGCGCCGGCATGCCGCTGCGCAGCGCCGCCAAACGCTGCCCGGACGCCACCTTCTTACCGTCGGACCCGGCGGCGTACGACGCGGCTTCCGACGAAGTGATGGCCTTGTTGCGCGACCTTGGACATCCCGTCGAGGTATGGGGGTGGGACGAGGCGTACGTCGGCGTGGCCGCGTCGATCGATCCGCAGCAGGTCGCCGAACGGATCCGCTCTGTCGTGCTGTCGCAGACCGGGCTGTCCTGCTCGGTGGGTATCAGCGACAACAAACAGCGGGCCAAGGTCGCCACGGGTTTCGCCAAACCGGCCGGAATCTTCACCCTCACCGACGCCAACTGGATGACATTGATGGCCGACCGCCCGGTCGACTCGCTCTGGGGCGTCGGCCCGAAGACCGCCAAAAAGCTTGCAACGCTTGACATCACGACCGTCCGCCAGTTGGCGCACAGCGATGGCGAGCTACTCACTTCAGCGTTCGGGCCGCGCACCGGCCTCTGGCTGATGCTGCTCGCCAAGGGCGGCGGAGACACGAACGTCAGCGCCGAGCCGTGGGTCCCGCGTTCCCGCAGCCACGTCGTGACGTTCCCGCGCGATCTCACCGACCGAAACGAAATGGATTCGGCCATAACAGAATTGGCCCGGCGAGCGTTGGACGACGTGGTTGCGGAGTCCCGGATCGTCACCCGAGTGGCGGTGACCGTGCGAACCGCAACGTTCTACACCCGCACGAAAATCCGCAAGCTCGACACACCCACCACCGAAGTCGACGTGGTCGTCGACGCCGCCGTACGCATTCTGGGATTGTTCGAGTTGGACCGGCCGGTCCGATTACTCGGCGTCCGACTGGAACTCGAGATGCCCGGCTAGCCAGGTGAGCCTGCGGCGGCCCTGATTACAACCTCGGAGGCGTCGGCCTTGCCTTCACGGGATCGGACTGATTCGCCGTGCGAAGCATTTACCCACGATCGGGGCTCGGCGGCGGCGGTGGTGGCGGCGCCGAGGGCGGCGACGCGGCCGCCGCAACAGGCGGCAAGGGCGGCGGCACCACCGTCGAACTTGCCCCCAATACGCAAGGCGGCGCCGGTGCAACCGCAACGGAGGCGGTAGGTGGTGGTGGCGGCGGCGGGGGGGGCGGCGCCTACAGTTCGGCAGGTAATGGTCAGAACGCCGGCGCCCCGCCGACCGGTGGCGCGGGTATCGGGAGCCTCGGGAATGGCGGAGGCAGTGGCGGCGCGGTCGGCGGGGTCGGCGGCCACGGCGGCTTCGGCAGAACCGGTTTCAACAACAACGGCAGCGACGGGCAGAGCGCGCTCTGACGCCGAAGAACGCTGCTGACACCCCCGCTATCGACGTTCCGGTGAACCGCGAACGTCAGCGCGGCACCGGACTGGGCCGAAGCGCGCGCGTGAAGAACACGTTGACCTTTCGCATCGCCACGCTGTAAGGCCACCAGGCCAGTCGCTTGAACGCATACAGCGCCCGAATATCGGGGGACGTGTAGATCAGGTACCGATTTTTTGCGACCCCGGAAAGGATCTTTTCGGCTGCTTTTTCCGGTGACACGGCGTGCCCGCTGAACCGGTCGACCCATCGACTGACCTTGGGGTCGCTGCGGTCGACCCCGGCGATCTCGACCGTATTGACCAGGGGGGTCTTCACCGCGCCCGGCACCACGACGGACACCCCGATGCGGTGGCGGGCCAAGTCGAAGCGCAACACCTCGGAAAGTCCACGCAATCCGAACTTGCTGGCGCTGTAGGCCGCATGCCATGGCAACGCAACCAACCCGGCCGCCGACGACACGTTGACCACATGCCCGCCCCGGCCCGCCGCCACCATCGCCGGCACGAATGTCTCGATGACGTGGATGGGACCCATCAGGTTGATCGCGACCATCCTGCTCCACTGCTCGTGAGTGAGCCGGTCAACCGTGCCCCACGCCGAAACGCCGGCGATGTTGAACACCGCATCCATACTCGGATGGCTGCTGTGGATGTCCGCCGCGAACGCGGCAACCTCGTCGTAGTCGGAGATGTCCAGTACGCGATGCTCGGGCACCTGCGTGCCCAGCGCGCGAGCGTCGGACACGGTCTGCACCAGACCCTCGTAATCTCGGTCGGTCAGATACAACTCCGCGCCCTGCGCCGCGAGCTGCAGGGCGGTGGCGCGGCCGATGCCGCTGGCCGCACCGGTGACGAAACAGCGTTTGTCAGCGAAGTACGGGCCGGATGCCTTCTGCAACATGGTCGTGACGATACCGGCGGTACCGTCGTCCCCAGCTAGGCCCGCCAACTTGAACCGGTCACTAAGACTTGGCCGAACCGCCCCACAGCGAATTGAGCCACATCTCTTCGAGCACCTGCACTCGCCGCTCCGGATCACTGTCGCCACCGACCATGAAGGGGTCACCGGTGAGCACCAGCGCGGTGGTGGCCGTCAGGGTCCGGATCAACGTCGGGAGATCGTCACTGATGGGATGAACGGTCCCGGCCTTCAGTTCCGCTTCCACCACGCCGAGAATCTGGCGGAGCACCACCTCGAACTGCCGCTCGAGAATCTCGCGGATCTCGAGGTCGGTGTGGCGGGCCCCATTACAGGCAGTTATGACGGGGTCATCGGGCGAGTAGACGGCCGCGGCGCTGCGCACCATGCGTTTGGCGAACTGCTCCGGAGACTCATCGGGTTGGCGGGGCGCGAAGTACTGTGTGAGCTCTTCGAGTTGTTCGACGGCTTCGGCCACGATTTGGGCGAGCACGGCGTACTTGGAATCGAAGTAGAAGTAGAACCCGGAGCGAGCCACGCCGGCCCGAAGGCTGATCGCGCTGACCGACAACTCGTCGAAGGGCTTTTCCTGGAGTAGCTCGCGGGCCGCTTGCAGGATGGCCTGCCGCTGCTTGTCGCCTCTGCGGCGCAAGGCCGGCCCACCCCGTTCGGGCTGGGCGTCTGGTTCGGCGCTCACATTTCGACCTTGCACCACCGCAAGCCAAAACGAAAACTTGACAGCCGTCAAGTTTGACCGAAATATTGGAGCAAAGTGACGGCTGCCACAAACGGCGAAGGAGCGTCAATGACGACGATCAGCACCCCGGCGTACTTGCTTGACCAGGCGAAACGTCGACTCACCCCGTCGTTCAACAACTTCCCCGGCATGGGTCTGCTTGAACGGCGACTGCTGAAGACGGAGTTTCCGCAGCGAATACTTGCCGAGCCACCCGCCGGCAGTGGCCTCAAGCCGGTCACCGGCGATGCCGGGTTACCGATCCTCGGGCACATGATCGAGATGTTGCGCGGTGGCCCGGATTACCTGATGTTCCTGTACGAGAACCAGGGCCCACTGATATTTGGCGACTCTCCGGTCCTGCCGGCTGTAGCGGCGCTGGGGCCCGACGCCGCGCAGGTCATCTATTCCAACCGCAACAAGGACTACTCGCAGCAGGGCTGGGTGCCGGTGATCGGGCCGTTCTTCCGCCGCGGCCTGATGCTGCTCGACTTCGACGAACACATGTTCCACCGGCGGATCATGCAGGAGGCGTTCGTCCGCTCACGCCTCGTCGGGTACGTCGAGCAGATGGACAAGGTCATCTCGCAGGTGATCGCCAACGACTGGGTCGCCAACGACGCCCGCTTCCTGCTGTATCCGGCGATGAAGGAACTGACCCTCGACATCGCCTCGATGGTGTTCATGGGCCACGAACCCGGCACCGACCACGAGTTGGTCACCAAGGTCAACAAGGCGTTCACCATCACCACTCGGGCCGGCAACGCGATCATCCGCACCGGCGTGCCGCCGTTCACCTGGTGGCGCGGCCTCAAGGCGCGCGAGCTGCTGGAGAACTACTTCGCCGAGCGGGTCAAGGAACAGCGCGCCAAGGAAGGCGACGACCTGCTGTCGGTGCTGTGTCGTACCGAGGACGAGGACGGCAACCGGTTCTCCGACGAGGACATCGTCAACCACATGATCTTCTTGATGATGGCCGCGCACGACACATCCACGTCGACCGCCACCACGATGGCCTACAACCTGGCCGCCCACCCGGAATGGCAGCAGCGTTGCCGTGATGAGTCGGACCGCCTCGGCGACGGGCCGGTCGACATCGAGTCGCTGGAGAAGCTGGAGTCCCTCGACCTGGTGCTCAACGAGTCAATCCGGCTGGTGACGCCCGTGCAGTGGGCGATGCGCCGCACGGTGCGCGACACCGAACTGCTGGGCCACTACTTGCCCAAGGGCACCAACGTCGTCGCCTATCCGGGCTTGAACCACCGGCTCCCGGAGTTGTGGACGGATCCGCTGAAGTTCGACCCGGAACGGTTCACCGAGCCGCGCAACGAGCACAAGCGGCACCGGTATGCGTTCTCGCCGTTCGGCGGGGGACCGCACAAGTGCATCGGCATGGTGTTCGGGCAGCTGGAAGTGAAGACGATCATGCACCGGCTGCTGCGCCGCTACCGTCTGGAACTGCCCAAGCCCGGTTACCAGCCGCGCTGGGACTACGCAGGCATGCCCATCCCGATGGACGGAATGCCGATAGTCCTGCGCCCCCTGTAATCCCGGCCGAATCATCCCGGCGAGCAGACGCAAAATCGTACGAACGGCGCCGCTTGAGTACGAGTTTGTGTCTCGAAGGGGTCTCCAATGGGTTAGGTGACCAATCTGTTGACGCAGGCGATGACGGCCCGCAGCGCGGACTCGGTCGGGTCGGCCGCCAAACCCAGCGCCCATTCGCCGCGGTGTCCGTTGCTGCCTCGGATGCAGGTGACGGTGCAGTCCTCGGACTGCATCTGGTGAAAGCTCAATGTTTCCAACGTGATCCCGCGCGAATGGAGCATCGCGGTAAGAGCCGCGACGGGGCCGCCGGCGGCAGCGGCACAGGTGCTGATGTGGTCGCCGACGGCGATCACCGCCCGGAAGTTGCGGGCTTGCGGGCCGAGACGCCCGGCCGGCCGCTGCGGGTCAGTGCAGGCGAAGTGCCGTAGCCGCACCGGACCGGCGCTGTGACTGTAGGCCGCCGCGAAGGTTTCCCATGACATCGCGCCGGCCTGTTCCCGCAGTTCGCGGGGCAGCGGGGCCCCGAAGCGCTCGCGGAACCATGAGTCGGCGACGCAGTGCCGCGGTAAACGAGAGGGGAGAGTCATGGTGTCGGTCTTCTCTAGTCGTGAAAGGCGACCGACGGTAGTAGCTTCCGACCCACAGCGGGGGGTCGGTCTGGATCAGACCCCGCTGCGGGTGCTGGCTACTACGGCAAGAAGACGCACGAGCGGCAACGTTAGACCTCGTCGCGCGTCGATGCAAGTCATTTGGTTCCCATGTATTGAGCAGCCGACCCAGGCGGGGCGCGGCGTCAGCTTGCCTGGCCGCGCGCGGGGTTGAGCCGTAGGTAGGCCTGAATTGTCGTGCCGTTCGCGGTGGTGTGCGTCCGAACCAAGTCCGCGATGGCGTTGACCAGAAACAGCCCACGACTGGCCTTGGCGTTAGGCCCTGGCGGCTGCACGCCGACGAGAAGATTGTTGAACTGTCCGCCGTCTCGTGCCTCGCACACCAGGTGGTCATTTTGACGCCAAAATGCCAGCTGACAGGCTCCGCCGGTGTACTGCAGGCTGTTCGTCGCCAGTTCGGTGGCGATCATCTGCAGATCCTCGATGCCGTCTTGCGACAACCCGACCCACCCCGCGTAGTCCGTCGCGAACGATCGCGCGGGGCGTAGGTCGGTGCTCTTTCGCACCGTGTACGTTACGGCGGACGGGTTGGTCGGCAACGGCTGATTGCACCAGGCCAGCGCGACTTCCGGCGCATACTCCGTGCTGCGGTAGGCCGATCCGCATTTCCACACCAGCGGATGGGTGGTGCGCGCACCGGCCAACACGTCGTCTTCCAGCCGTTCTGCGTCGTAGAGGCACAGACCCAGCACGTTGTGGTTCGTCAGCGCGCCGTTGACCAGCGCCTCATGCTGTACACAGGCCAAGCATTCCTCGTCGGACCGGCCGGGCCATACCAGTTGGCTGACGATCCGCACTTGTTGGTCGCTGTGACGCTCGGCAAATGCCGTCTCCATCGCCAGAAAGCGGCTGGGATTGCAGACGTCGGTGATGTCGACCAGTCGCAACTCCGCGGTGGAACCCGCGCGCGCAGCGGCCAACTCGGCGCGCAACGGCGGCAGTTTCTCGCCCGGTATCGCGACCAGAACCGGTTCGTCTGCGGCCATGCCTTCGGCGACGAAGCGAACCACGAAGTCCAGGTACTCCCGCTGGGAGTGATAGAACAGCGCGGAATGGACAAAGCTGCGCTGCTCTGTCTCCATGCTGGCAGTCATGTATCACTCCCGCTCGACATCACCTTGGTTGCATCACTAAGACCGATCCCCCGCCGAACCGACAGTTACTTGGCCGGTAAATACCCCGAAACCGCGTTTGCTATGCGCGTATGAGGCAAATCTCACCAGTGCGACATCGGGCGTGGATCTAGAGCCACCAGGAGGCCGCCGCATCCAGGTGACGGCGCACGCGATACCGGGCCAAACTGTCATCGCCGGCCCTGATCGCGTCCAGAATGCGCAGGTGAGCGTGTTCGACGGCGACAACATCACTCCAGGTCGGCAACGCCTGCCCGGTGCTTGACCAGTGCCGTCGGAACAACTCGACGATGATCCGCAGGAAGAGGTCCAGGGGCGCATTGCCGGCCAGCCGCGCGAGCCCGACATGGAACCGGAACTCCTCGACGGCGGCCTGGCGAAAGTCGCCGGTGGCCGTTTCCTCGAGATTGGGCCGGTGACTGCCGAGGAAAGCCGCAACCTCAGGCTCGTCGCGACGATCGACGACTTTGGCGACATTGTTGATCTCGATGGCGTCTCGGACGCACCGCAGATCTTCTCGGGTCGGCTCGCGGTACTGCAGATAAAGCGCGATGGTGTCGATGCTGGCCTGGGCTTCGGGTTCGGTGACCACCAGCCCACCGCCCGGTCCTCGACGCATGTGCGCAACCGCGTGGTACTCGAGCAGTCGCACCGCTTCCCGCAGCACGGCGCGGCTCACTCGGTAGCGCTCGAGCAGCGCCTGTTCAGTCCCGAAGACCGAACCGACCTGCCGGCCGGCGGCGGCGATGTCCTCGGCGATCGTCGCTGCCAAGACTTCAGCGCGCTTGTCGCCGGGTGATTCGGCGTTGAGCCGCGCTCGCGGCGCGGACGCGCGTCGACGTCTCGCACCGCCCCGGTGCTCCCGCAGCCAAGTGGTCACCCCTGCCACGTGGCGCTCGCTCAGCGTCTTGGCTCGCGCGGAGTCACCCGCGGTCACCGCCGCGAGGATGTCCGCGTGGTCGCTGTGCAACCGGTCGGCGGCCTGGCTGGCCTCGGCCTCCGAGGCGGTCCGGGAGTCGCGCGCGTATCGCTTGGTCAGCCTCATCAAGACGTCGATGAACAGCCGCAGAACGGGGTTTTTCGACCGCTCCGCCAGGGCGAGGTGAAACTCGTCCCTAGGCGGAGGCAGACCCGGGCGCCACTGCTCCTCCGCGCGCAGCACCGCTCGCAGCGCCTCGATGCCGGCTTCGTCGATGTATTCGGCGGCAAGGGCGGCCGCCAACGGCTCGAGCACCAAACGCGCGTCGAGCAGGTCGTCCAGCGTGGTGTTCAGGTACTCGAGGTAAATGACCACGGCCCGGGTGGCCGGGCCAGCATCGGGTTCGCAGACGATGAGGCCGCCGTTGGGGCCGCGGCGCATCCGGGCGACCTGATGGTGCTCGACCAGCCGAACCGCCTCTCGCAGCACCGATCGGCTTACGCAAAAGCGTTGCTGCAGAGCGCTTTCCGAGCCCAACGTGGCTCCGACGGGCCAGCCGAGGCGGACGATGTCCGCCTCGATCTCTCGGGCAATCCGCGAAGCTCGTTTGTCCTTTCCGGGGGCCGCGGCAGCTGGGGTGGCGGCGTTGGGTGGGCCACTCAGCATGTGAGCAACATGCATCCCGCGACGGGACCCCCGCCCACGGAAACCACCCCCACCTCCGGGCGCTGCGATACCTGGCGCTCTCCCGCGTCCCCGCGTAACTGCAGACACCCTTCGTGCAACGCCCAGTAGCCGTGCATGCGGCCGGCCGACAGCTGTCCCCCGTAGGTGTTGAGCGGCAGAGCGCCGTCGCGGGCGATGCGGGTTCCGCCTTCGACGAACGGGCCCGACTCCCCGTCCGCGCACACCCCGAGCGCCTCCAGCCAAGCCAGCGTGAGGAAGGTGAATCCGTCGTACAGCTGTGCGACTTGCAGGTCGGCGGGTTTGAGGTCGGTGCGCGACCACATCTCCGTCGCCGCATCGGACATCGCCATTTTCGGGTAGTCGGCGCGGTGGTACCAGCCGCCGGAGCCGTCTGATCCGCCGAGCGCTTCCACCCTCACCGCGCGATGCGGGCAATCCCGTGCGTACTCCGCATGCGATACCACCACGGCGATCGAGCCGTCGATGGGAACGTCGCAATCCAGCAGTCCGAACGGCGTGGAAACCGGTCGCGCGCTCAAGTAGTCGGCCATCGTCATGGGTTCGCGGTAGACGGCCCGGGGATTCAACGCCGCGTTCCGCCGGCCGTTGAGCGCGATCCAGCCCAACTGCTCCTTGGTGGTTCCGTACAGTTCCATGTGCCGCCGGCAGTTCAGCGCCAGCCAGTTCGCCGCTGAATAGGCATGCGCAGCAACCAGATCGGTGATGTCGTCCATCGCCCCGACGGCGGGCTTCGGTTCTCCCTTGGGGGTCTCGAACATCCGCGCCAGCGGCGGCGGAGACTTGCTCTCCTGTTGGAGGATCGTGCCGCCCAGCATCTGGATGGTGCGGT
Organism: Mycobacterium intermedium; assembly: GCF_002086275.1. Classification (GTDB taxonomy): domain Bacteria; phylum Actinomycetota; class Actinomycetes; order Mycobacteriales; family Mycobacteriaceae; genus Mycobacterium; species Mycobacterium intermedium. Next base: position 13,997 of record NZ_MVHT01000035.1, read on the forward strand.
AGACCACGACGTGGCGCACGCGGCGCTCGGCAACCGCACGACATGCCGACATCACCGGGCTGAGCAGGCCGCCGGTGCCGAACCCGGCTCCGCAGTCCGCGGCCTCGATCTTGAGTTCGGCGTTGACGTCGGCCGCCGGGGTGTCACCCAGGGTTGCTATGCCGTCGATGTCGGCGGCGACGAGACCCGCGTCGTCGATGGCCGCCCGCACCGCCTCCATGGTGAGCTCCAGGCCGGGGATGCCGGTGCGACGGCCGATGCGCGAAATGCCGATGCCAGACAAGATCGCGTCTTTTTCGAAGTAGCTCATCTGCACCGTCCCGCCGCATGTCGTCAGGTCAATAGAGTGTACTGTATTGCGCGTGTCAGCCGAGTCGACGTCCCCCCTGCTGATCGAACACTGCGGCGAGTGCCAGCGTTGGGTGCATCCCGCGAGCGGCGAATGTCGCGACTGTGGCCGTCCGCTGACCGCTCGCCCGGTGTCCGGGCAGGGCACGGTGTTCACGTACACCGTCAACTATCACCCGTACAACCCGGAAGTCCCGACGCCGTACGTGATCGCTCTCGTCGAATTGAGCGAACAGCGTGACCTACGAGTCGCCGCCAACATTGTTGGCTGCGAACCCGATTCGGTGACAATCGGCATGGCCGTCACATTGCTGCCGGAAAAAGGCACGGGCGGCGCACCGCAATTCTCCCCCGCCTAACTTTCCCTCGCGAGCAGACGCAAACTCGTACGGAATCAACGGTTTTCGTACAAGTTTGCGTCTGCTCGCGGGGCTAAGGTGACCGCTAGTTGATCAGCGGATCACGCGGCATGCCCAGAATCCGCTCGGCGATCTGATTGCGGGTCACCTCGGAAGTGCCACCGGCGATCGCCATGCCGCGCGCGCCCATCATCAGCCGGCCGATCAACCCACCCGGCCCATCGAGGAGCGCGACCTCCGGGCCCAGCAGTGCCGCGGAGAGAGCGCCGCCGTCGATCATGTGCTCGGCGAGCTTGAGCTTGGTGACATTGCCTTCCGGACCGGGACCGGCCCCCTCGACGCTGCGTGCCGCACGGCGCAGGTTCAGCAGCCGCAGCGCATGGTCGTCGGCGATGAACGCCCCAACCCGAGATCGCGCACCGCCCAAGGCATCTGGATAAGTCTGGACCAGCTTCACCAGGTTCTCGGCCAAGCCCGCGTAGTAGCCGCCGCTGCCGCCGATGCTGACGCGTTCGTTACCCAACGTCGCCCGCGCAACGGTCCACCCCGAGTTGGGCGTCCCGACCACGTCCTCGTCGGGGACGAACACGTCGTTGAAGAAGACCTCGTTGAACTCCGACCCGCCGGTGATCTGACGCAGCGGCCGCACCTCGACCCCCGGCGCCTTCATGTCGATGATCACCGTGGTGATGCCGGCGTGCTTAGGAGCATCCGGGTCGGTGCGCACGGTGGCCAGGCCCCGCGCGCAGATGTGCGCGCCACTCGTCCACACCTTCTGCCCGTTGATCTTCCAGCCGCCGTCCACCCGCGTCGCCCGGGTCTTGACCGACGCCGCATCCGACCCCGCCTCGGGCTCGGAGAAGAGCTGGCACCAAATCTCTTCCTGACGCAGTGCCTTTTCCACGAATCTTTCGATCTGCCAATCGGTTCCGTGCTGAATCAGGGTCAGGATCACCCAGCCGGTGATGGAGTAGTCGGGACGCTTGATGCCGAGCCTGCCGAACTCTTCCTCGATCACCAGTTGCTCCACCGCGTCCGCGGCGCGACCCCACGGCTTGGGCCAGTGCGGCATCACATAGCCCGTCTCGATCAGCTTGTCGAGTTGGGCCTCGTTCGGCAGGGCGGCGATCTCCTCGGCGTCCTTACGGATCTGAACACGTAGCTCCTCGGCCTCCGGTGGCAGGTCCAGGCTGTTGGACCGGACCGCCCCGGCGGCGGTGCGCTCGAACGCATCTTCGGCGGGCCCGTCACCGCCGAACAACGCCGTGGTCACCAGCGCCCGTCGCAAATGCAGGTGAGCGTCATGCTCCCAGGTGAAACCGATGCCGCCGTGCACCTGGATGTTGAGTTCGGCGTTTCGCGCATAGGCCGGAAACGCCAGCACCGCCGCGACGGCCGCGATCAACCGGAACTGCGATTCGTCCTCCGACGTGTCTTCGGACGCCGCGCGCGCCGCGTCCCACACCGCCGCGATCGCGGATTCGGTGGCCACCAGCATGTTCGCGCAATGATGTTTCACCGCTTGGAAAGTCGCGATGGTGCGGCCGAATTGCTGACGCACCTTGGCATAGGCGACGGCGGTGTCGACGCAGTCCGCCGCCCCGCCGACCGCCTCGGCCGCCAGCAGGGTCCGAGCACGCGCCAACAACGATTCCCGCGCGCCCGGCAGGATGTCGTCGTCGGACACGCTCACGTTCTGCAGACGCACCCGCCCGGCCCGCCGGGTCGGGTCCAAGTTCTTGGGCACCTCGACCGTCACGCCCTCGCGGTCGCGGTCCAGCACCAGCACGTCGTCGCCCGCGGCTACCAGCAGCAGCCCGGCCAATCCCGCGCCCAACACGATGCCCGCATCTCCGTCGGCGCGACCGTCGGAGACCGAGACACTGCCACCGACGCCGAATCCCGCGGTGACACTGCCGTCGACCAATCCTGGTAGTAGACGGGCCTTTTGGTCCGCACTGCCGTCGCGTGCGATCGTCGCGGAGGCAATGACGGTCGGTACGAACGGCCCTGGCGCCACCGCGCGGCCGAGTTCTTCGACGACCACCACGAGTTCGGGCAGCCCGAAGCCGGAGCCGCCGTATTCCTCGTCGAGATGCAAACCGAGCCAGCCGAGCTCGACCAGGTTCTGCCAGAAGGGTGGCCGATCCTCATCGGCCGCATCGAGCAGTTCGCGCGCCGCCCAGCGCGCCTTCTGCGAGGTCAAGAACCCGCGGGCAACCTCGGCGAGTTCGCGGTGGTCGTCGGTCAGTGCGATACCCATGAGGGCCCTCCTCGCGCCTCTATCCGGCCCGCTTCTTCGCGGGGCCGGTTCCGCTAAAGAGTGTACTTAATGCGGGGAGGGCCCTATGCCCCGGCCACACCAGGGCTACTCCAGGGCTATTCCAGGGCTATTTCACGGCTACTTGGGAGTTACTTCGGCGCGAAGCGCTGTCCCGCGTCCAACCGCAGGCATTGCCCGTTGAGCATCGGGTTTTCGACAATCGCCGCGACCAACTTGGCGTACTCCTCGGGTCGGCCCAGCCGCTTCGGGAAGGCCGCGTCCTTCGTCAACGCCGTTACGTATTCGTCCGGAATACCCTTGGTGAGCCCGGTCGCGAACAGGCTGGGTGCGATGGCAAGCACTCGGATACCCACCGAACCCAGGTCGCGCGCCATGGTCAGGCACATTCCCGCGACACCCGCCTTGGCCGCGGTGTAGGCGACCTGTCCGATTTGCCCTTCGAACGCCGCGATGGAGGCGGTGTTGATGATGACGCCCCGCTCGTCATCCTCGGGTTCGTTCTTGCTCATGTGCGCCGCGGCGAGGCGGCTGATGTTGAAGGTGGCGATGAGGTTCAGATCGATCACGGATTGGAAGGATTCGAGATCGTGGGGGCCGGTCTTGGTCAGGGTGCGCTTGGCGATGCCGCCGCCGGCGGTGGTCACCGTGACGTGCAGACCACCGAGGTCATCGACCGCGGCCTGCAGCGTCTGCTCGGTGCCGGTGAAGTCGGTGACGTCGATCGCATAGAACTTGCCACCGACAGCTTCAGCGACCTCCTTGCCGTCGGAGTTCTCCCGGTCGAGGACCGCGACCTGCGCGCCCCGCTCGTGCAGCAATTCGGCGCTGGCACGTCCCATGCCCGAAGCGCCGCCGATGACGACGACTTTTTTCCCGCTGATCTCCATCCGGCCTCTCCTTTGCGGCTTGTCAGAATCCGTGTGATCTGTAACGCTAGCGTGTCCGCTCGACGGGGTTGTCGGGGAGGCATGCCAAGCTGGCGAACGTGCTCCTTTTCGACGTAGCAAGCACATCGCTTAATGTGGGCGGCACTTCGTCGCGCCTGACGAAGGTCGCGCGCATCGCCGACCTGTTAAGCCAGGCAGCGCCCAACGCCGAACTGGTCGCAATCATCGTGTCGTGGCTTTCCGGTGAGCTTCGCCAGCGCCAGATCGGCGTGGGATGGGCGAGCCTGCGCTCGCTGCCGCCCGCGGCGCCAAACCCGGTCCTGACCGTCCCCGGCGTCGACGCCACCTTCTCCGAGATCAAAGAGGTGTCAGGCAAGGGGTCGCAGGCGCGGCGTGCCGAACTCGTGAGGGATTTGTTCGCCGCCGCCACCGAAGCCGAGCAAACCTTCCTGGTCCGCCTGCTGGGTGGTGAACTGCGGCAGGGCGCGCTGGTCGGCGTCATGACCGACGCGGTGGCCAAGGCCGCCGGGCTTCCCGCCGCAGCGGTACAGCGGGCCGCGATGCTGGGCGGCGATCTGGCGGCGGTGGCCGCCGCGGGCCTTTCCGGCGGTGAGCGTGCGCTCGACCAGTTCACCCTGCGGGTGGGCCGACCGGTCGGCCCGATGCTGGCGCAGACGGCCACCGATGTCGGTGACGCGCTCGAACGTCACGGTGGGACAAGCATTTTCGAAGCGAAGCTGGACGGCGCACGGGTGCAGATCCACCGGTCCGGGGACGAGGTCACGGTCTTTACCCGCAGCCTCGACGACGTCACCGCCCGGCTGCCCGAAGTGGTCGAGGCCACCCTGGCGTTGCCGGTGCGCGAGCTGGTTGCCGACGGCGAGGCGATCGCGCTGCGCCCCGACAACCGCCCGCACCGCTTCCAGGTCACCGCATCGCGGTTCGGCCGCTCCGTGGACGTCGCGGCCGCCCATGCGGCACAACCACTTTCGGTGTTCTTTTTCGACATCCTGCACCACGACGGCGTGGACCTGCTCGACGCCCCGACCACCGAACGGCTGGCGGCGCTGGACGCGCTGGTTCCCGAAGCGCAACGGGTCGATCGGCTACACACCTCGGACGCGGCCGCGGCCGCCGCGTTCCTGGATGCGACGCTGGCCGCCGGCCACGAAGGGGTGATGGCGAAGGCAGCGTCGGCGCCGTATCAAGCGGGCCGCCGCGGCGCGGGTTGGCTGAAGGTCAAACCGGTGCACACCCTGGATCTCGTGGTACTCGCGGTCGAGTGGGGCTCTGGCCGGCGCAAGGGCAAGCTGTCGAACATCCACCTGGGCGCGCGCGATCCGGCCACCGGTGAATTCGTCATGGTGGGAAAGACTTTCAAGGGCATGACCGATGCCATGCTGGACTGGCAGACTGCTCGATTCACCGAACTCGCCGTCGGCGGCACGGACGACTACGTGGTGCACGTGCGCCCCGAACAGGTGGTCGAGATCGCGCTCGACGGGGTGCAAGGTTCGTCGCGCTACCCGGGTGGAGTCGCACTGCGGTTCGCTCGGGTGCTGCGCTATCGCGACGACAAGAGCCCCGCCGAAGCCGACACCATCGACACCGTGCGGGCCATGTACTGATCGGGCAAGAGCGAGCACAGCGAAATCCGTAGACGACGTCTGTAGATTCACACTCGCTGACGACACTGACGAGGGAGCCCGGTTGAAGCCAGACGTCACCTATATCCGCAACGACACCGACCTGCCCCCCGTCGCGATCATCGACCGCTCCCCCATCACCGGCCGGCACAAAGTCGTCTTCGGCGTGATCGCGGTCGTCGGCGCCATCGCCTGGGCGATCATCGCGTTGGCACGCGGCGAGACGGTGAACGCGGTGTGGTTTGTGGTCGCGGCGATCTGCACCTACATCATCGGCTACCGGTTCTATGCGCGGCTGATCGAGTCGAAGATTGTTCGCCCGCGCGACGACCACGCCACTCCGGCCGAGGTTCTGGAAGACGGCACCGACTACGTGCCCACCGACCGGCGCGTGTTGTTCGGCCACCACTTCGCGGCCATCGCCGGAGCCGGACCACTCGTCGGCCCCGTGCTGGCCACCCAGATGGGCTACCTGCCGGGCACCATCTGGATCGTGCTGGGCGCGGTGCTCGGCGGTTGCGTCCAGGACTATCTGGTGCTGTGGATCTCGACGCGGCGCCGGGGCCGCTCCCTGGGCCAAATGGCCCGCGACGAACTGGGCGCCATCGGCGGGGCCGCCGCGCTGATCGGTGTCCTCGTCATCATGGTGATCCTGATCGCGGTTCTCGCGCTCATCGTGGTCAAGGCGCTGGCGCAAAGCCCGTGGGGCGTTTTCTCCATCGCGATGACGATCCCCATCGCCCTGTTCATGGGCTGCTACCTGCGCTTCCTGCGTCCCGGCCGAGTCGGCGAGGTGTCGTTCATCGGCTTCGCGCTGCTGCTGGCCGCCGTGGGATCGGGCAATTGGGTTGCCCAAACATCCTGGGGCGCAGCTTGGTTCACCCTCTCCCCGGTCACTTTGTGTTGGTGCCTCATCAGTTACGGCTTCGCCGCCTCGGTGCTGCCGGTGTGGTTGCTGCTCGCACCCCGCGACTATTTGTCGACATTCATGAAGGTCGGCGCCGTCGGCCTGCTCGCGGTCGGCATCTGCCTTGCCCACCCGACCATGCAGGCACCCGATATCTCTCGATTCGCGACCAACGGCGACGGCCCGGTGTTCGCGGGCTCACTGTTTCCGTTCCTGTTCATCACCATCGCGTGCGGCGCACTGTCCGGCTTTCACTCGCTGATCTCCTCCGGGACAACGCCCAAACTGCTGGAGAAAGAAAGCCAGATGCGGCTGATCGGCTACGGCGGCATGATCACCGAATCGTTCGTCGCGGTCATGGCGCTGATCACGGCGTCGATCCTCAATCAGCACCTTTATTTCGCCATCAACGCACCCGCTGCGCAAACCGGCGGCACCGCCGCCAGCGCCGCCGAATATGTCAACACCCTCGGTCTTTCCGGCGCGCCAGCTACCGCAGACCAAATCAGCCAGGCCGCCGGCAGCGTCGGCGAACACTCCATCGTGTCGCGGACGGGCGGAGCTCCGACCCTCGCATTCGGCATGTCCGAGGTATTGCACCGCGTATTCGGTGGCGCCGATCTCAAGGCGTTCTGGTATCACTTCGCGATCATGTTCGAGGCGCTGTTCATCCTCACCACCCTGGATGCCGGTACCCGAGTCAACCGCTTCATGCTCTCCGATGCGTTGAGCAATTTGGGTGGACCGCTGGCCAAGCTGCGCAATCCCAGTTGGCGCCCCGGCGTGTGGATCTGCAGCCTGGCCGTCGTCGCGGCGTGGGGCAGCATCCTGCTGATGGGCGTGACCGATCCGCTGGGCGGCATCAACACCCTTTTCCCGCTGTTCGGCATCGCCAACCAGCTGCTCGCGGCGATGTCGCTCACCGTCCTGACCGTGGTGGTCATCAAGAAGGGTTTGCTCAAATGGGCCTTCGTCCCTGGCATTCCCCTGCTGTGGGATTTGGCGGTCACTCTGACGGCATCGTGGCAGAAGATTTTCTCTGGGGATCCGGCCATCGGCTACTGGACGCAGCATTACCAGTATCTGGCGGCGAAAGAAGCGGGAAAGACGGCATTCGGTTCGGCCAAGAACGCCTATCAGCTGGACCAGGTGATCAGGAACACGTTCGTGCAGGGGACGTTGTCGATCGTCTTCGCGCTGGTTGTCATCATTGTGGTCGGAGCCGGAATCATCGTCGCTGCCAAGGCAATTCGCGGTGGCGGAAGACCGTTGACCGAGGACGACCCGGTGCCGTCCAGAAGGTTCGCGCCCTCCAGTCTGATTCCCACCCCGGCAGAACGGCAGTTGCAGGAACAGTGGGCTCGGCACGCCGAGTAGCCAGCGCGCCAACTCGCCCCACTCGGCATAAGCTGGTGCCCAATGAGAGTCGGCATCGACTTTGGCACCACCCACACCGTCGTCGCGCTTGTCGACCGAGGTAACTACCCGGTCGTCTCGTTCGACGGGTCCTTGGACCGCACCGACGCGTGGCCGTCCCTGATCGCCGCCAACGCCGCGGGGCAGCTCCGCTTCGGCCCGCATGCGGCCGCCGTCCGCCACGATCGGGAATGGTCGGTGCTGCGGTCATTCAAGCGCCTACTCAACGACGCCGGCCCGACCACCGGGGTCACCCTGGCCGGGCGGGACTACCGACTGGCCGAACTCCTGACCGGGTTTCTGGCCCAGCTGAGGAGCGATCTCTATCACCGCTCCAACGCGGGCATCACGCCCGGCGAGACGATCGAGGCCGCGATCAGCGTGCCGGCCAACGCCTCGAGCGCCCAACGGCTCTTGACGTTGGATGCGTTCGTAGCGGCGGGCTTCCACGTCGTCGCGCTGTTGAACGAGCCGTCGGCCGCGAGCCTCGAATACGCCCACCGGTACCGGTCCACGATCACCGCCAAGCGCGAGTATGTCCTGATCTACGACCTCGGCGGGGGCACCTTCGACGCCTCGCTGCTGAAAATGTCCGGGCACGCCAACGAGGTGACCCGCAGCGAGGGCATCCAGCGACTCGGCGGAGACGACTTCGACGAGGCGATTGTGGATCTCGTGCTCGCCGGTGCACAGCTACCGGCGGTCGACACCGACACCCGTGGCCTGCTCAAGGATGAGTGCGCCGCCCGCAAGGAAGCCGTCGGACCACAGACCCGCCGTTTCCTGGTCGATCTCACGGTCCTCGACCGGCCGCCGTTCTCCTGCGGTATCGACGAGGTCTATTCGGCGTGCGCGCCGTTGGTCGACAGGACGGTCGAACTTCTCGACCGGGTGCTGCGCGATCCCAGCCGCGGGGAGACACCGTGGTCGGACCTGGCCGGCATCTACGTGGTGGGTGGGGCCGGCGGGTTCCCGTTGGTGGCGCGGATGCTCCGCTCCACTTTCGGCGAGAGGCGCGTCAAGCGTTCCCCGCACCCGTTTGCGGCCACGGCCATCGGCCTCGCGGTGTTCCTCGACAAGGAGTCCGGTTTCGAGTTGTCCGAACGCTTTTCGCGACATTTCGGGGTCTTTCGCGAAGCGCAGGCCGGCGCCGACGTCATTTTCGACCCGATCGTGCCCAAGGACGCATCACTTCCCGACGACGGGCGCAGCCCGTTGGTCATCAAACGGACCTACCGGGCCGCACACAACATCGGACATTTCCGGTTCGTGGAGTGCAGCCGCCTGGTCGACGGCCGTCCCGACGGGGACGTCACTCCCTACGACCCGGTCCTGTTCCCGTTCGACCCGGCCCTGCACGATCGCGACGATCTCGGCCGTCAGCCGGTGGGCCGCTGGAATGACGGACCGGACGTGGAGGAACGCTACGTCGTGGCACCAGGCGGGGCGGTGGAAGTAACGCTGACGACGCAGCCGGCCGGTTTCCAGCGCACGTTCCGGCTCGAGCGCCGCACCCCGGTGCGGGTGTAGCGGCCGTGGAACTGTATGACGTGATGCGAACGACGTTCGCCGCCCGGGAATTCACCGACGACCCGCTCCCCGATGACGTGCTGTTGCGCATCTTCGACAATGCCCGGTTCGCGCCCAGCGGCGGCAACCGGCAAGGCGGCCACATCACCGTGGTGCGCGACGCCGCCACCCGCCGTCGACTGGCGGAACTGAGTACCGGCGCGGCCCGCCGGTACTTCGCCCAGCTGACGGCGGGCGAGAATCCGTGGAACCCCCTGCAGCCCACCGAGGTACCGCAGGACGTCATAGCCGCGACGGAAGTCCCGGCCGCGTTCATCGAGCCGATTCTGAAAGCACCCGTGGTGCTGGTCTTTACGGTGAACCTGAGCGTTGTCGCCGCGCTGGATCAGGATCTGGACCGGGTCGGTATCGCCGCTGGAGCATCGGTGTACCCGTTGGTGTGGAACGTGTTGCTGGCCGCCCGCAACGAAGGCTACGGCGGAACCTTCAGCACGATGGCCATCCCCGCGGAGGACCGGGTGCGTGAGCTCCTGGGCATCCCCGAGCAGCACGCCGTCGCCGCGGTGGTGCCCCTGGGTAAACCGACGCGTCAACTGACCAAGCTGCGCCGGCTTGCGGTAGCGGACTTCGTCACCCGCGAGCGCTTCGACGGCGCGGCGTTCGAACGTTGAGCCGGGCTGCGGGGGTCAGTTGGAGGCGGATTTCCTGACCCGCGATCGCTTTGACGCCCCGGCATCAGGCGGCTGATGTGCGGCCTTTTCCAGTCGCGTCAGCGCGGACTCGATTGCGTCGGCCAGCTCGTCGATGTCGTCGGCGACCTCTGGGGTGGTGACGAAGCCGAAGTCGATCGACCCGCGATAGCTGAAGCAGCTGATGTTCAATCCCACCTCCATCGTGAGGGGTCCGATCGGCACCAGGCTTTCAACCACCGCGCCCGCCAGGTACATGGGATGGTCCGGCCCCGGCACATTGGAGATGACCAGGTTTATCGGTGCGACGTGACCGCCGAGATGACTTGCGGTATAGGCCCGAACGGCCAACGCCAGCAAGCCCGGCGGCGTCGTATCCGTCAGGCCCATGATCTGATGAGCGGTGAGTGCCTTCGCCATCTCCTTGGCCCCCTGGGAATTGCGGTAGATGGTTCTCAGCCGCTCCGCGTCGTCGGGTACATCGGTGGCCAGGCTCATCGTCATAGACGAGATCTGATTGCCGGCCGGCGATTTGTCGTGATGGGTCGACACCGGAACCTGAGCGATCAGAGGCCGATCCGGAAGTTCCCCGCGCTCGCCGAGGTAGTCGCGCAGAGCACCCGAAACCATTGCCATCACAACGTCATTCAGCTTCACATCGAAGGCCTGCTTGACAGCCTTGACCCGCTCGAACGGCACTCGGGCTAACGTGATCCGCCGCTCGGGCGTCAGTTCGGCGTTGAACCGGGTGATGGGCGCCTCGAAGAAATGGGGCGGCTTATTGGGGAGCCCCCGCACCGCCAGTTGCTGAACAAGCGTTTGCTGCAGGATCCGCGCCACCCGATAAGGGGTCGCGACCGCGACATTGAACATGGCGCCAAGCGCACGCCGCTCAAAACGCGGCATGCCAGCCACCGGCGACTCGCCGACGGTGGCGACTGGTGGCCGCGGTTCCGGCGTGGCGTCCAGCATGATCTCGCTCAGTCCGCTGCCCGACACTCCGTCGATGACGGCGTGATGGATCTTGGTCAGGACTGCGACCCGACCGCGCTCGAGCCCTTCGATGAACCAGAGCTCCCACAGCGGTCTGTTGCGCTCCAGCGGATAGGACATGAGGCGGCCGACGAGCTCCTCCACTTCGCGGCGTCCGCCCGGCGCGGGCACGGCGATACGTCGGATGTGGTAGTCGATATCGAGCTTGTCGTCCTCGACCCACCAGGGCCGATCCAGGCCGAGGGGGGCGCCGGCCACCCGGCACCGCAGCTCGGGTAATTGCGGAAGGCGCTGCACGATAAGAGTTTTCACCGCATCGAAGGAAAAATCGGGCGCTTCGGCGGGATCGCAGATCGCCAGTCCGCCGATGTGCATGGGACACGTGTGGGTCTCGGCGAACCAGAATGCCGCGTCCAGGCTCGACAACCGCTTGGTGGCGGCACCGTGGCGCGGCCCCAGCAGACCAAGCATCGAGCGGCTCATCACACGACCTCCTCGTGAGAAGAGTTCCGACGCACGCGAAGGCGGGTTGGCACGGACCCTCGCGGCGTTAGTCCAGCATCCCTAATGTCGTCTTCGATGCGATCTTCGCGTCAGGGTCTAAAGTCCCCGCGTTGACTGCCATTCCTCCCCGGATATCGAACCGCCTACGGACGGTGCGCGCGAAGATAGCGGTGGGCTGTGCGGGCAAGCGCTCGAACTGCGCAAAGTCCCTCAACGCGGGGCCTTCGGACCCTCGCTACGTCCCGCGCGCAGTCATAGCGTCGGCCCATTAGTCTGCCAACCAAATTCATGCCCGCACCCGGATATTCGGCCCACATCGCCCCGGACAAATATGCGCAGCTGGGCCAGCTGATCTTCGGGGGCCATGAGCCCGACGAATGCCGCCGCCGGTTGTTCCAGTGGGTGGACGATTTGTTGGTTCGGCTGAACATGCCTCGTTCGCTGCGGGAGTTCGGCGTCGCAGAGGAGGCTTTCCTCGAAGCGCTGCCGACGTTGGCAATGACGGCGTTCGAGGATCTCAGCAACCGGACCAATCCACGGATGCCCTTGGTCAGCGAAATCACTGCAGTACTCCGACTGGGCTACTACGGTGATGCCCGACTCGGGCAGTCACCCGATGGTGTAGATCCCGACGCCTGACGCGCGGTCAGACGGCTCTCGGTCAGACGGCTTTGGTGTTGCCGACGTACGACAACACCACGTCGGATTCATCGGTGATGCGGGTCAGGGTCGCATACGACCGGACGAACGATTGGCCCACGCACCCGTCGATCTTCATGTGGAAGTCGCTGATCATCACCCAGGGATTGGCGCCTTTGAACTCTTTCCTGATCACCGGCACCACCACAACGAACCCGGGCTTGAGTCCCACGCTGACCACTGAGTTGTACTGCGGCGTGATCAGCGGTATCAGGACCGGTGGTTGGCCGGGCCCGAGCGGTAGCTCCGCGCCAATCGATGGCGCGACGCCCCCGCCGTTGGCCATGTTCACGCCGTTGGCGGTGCTCATGTCGATCCCGCAGCCGATCTCGTAGCCCACCTCAAGGACGCCGTGGGGGGGTTCCGGCCCCGCCAGCGAAGCTACGTATGTTCCGCTGGAGAGATATTCCCGAGACGACACCGCGGTGGTCAACGGCTTCACGGGAACATGCCGCTCGTCTTTGCCCCCGAGGGCCAAGGTCCAGCCGTCCGGCGTGACCAGCCTGGCCGGCGTATTGGGCGGTACCGATCCATCATCTGGTGCCGCCGCACCGGGCGGCAGTTGCGGCTCAGGCTCGGCACCCGCCGACGGCGGAATGACCACTACCGCTAGCGATACAGCGAGAACCGCAGCACGACGAACGACTGCGGGAATCGGCATCACGGCCTAAACGGTAGGCACCACCCACGGCGGTTCCGTGTCTTGCTGATCGGTCAACTCACACTTGTTGCGCGTTTGTAGCAGCTTCGCGACGAAGACGTGGTTTTGTTCGGCGACCGGGCCGTCATTGGCGAGTAAGCTCGACAGTTAGCCAGTGATTGCTGGCATCGCCGGTGTTTGGGCAGAGAGGGCGACCAATGAGCCTTCAAAGGTTCGCTCAGTTTCTTGTCGCCGTCCTCATAGGACTGACGGCTCTCCTAGGCGGCACCGGTGTCGCTCGCGCCGACCCAGAAGATGCGACGCCGCCCATCATCGACGATATGCTCGCCATCCCGGGCTTCTTAGCAGGACCGGGGCAGGATCCGCGCTCGCTGGACACACCCAACAACTTCGGCGTACCGGGCCAGAAAGACTGGACCGGCAGCGGAATGTTTTGTCAGAACCGAAATGCCAAGTGCCAAAAGATGGGGTTCTGAAAGTCCGACGCCCCACCGTCGAAAGAGCGCTCACCATCGCGCGCGACCATACCTAACCTAAGCTGGTCACCGGATTGCGGCTACGCGCCGCCGTTGAGGAAGGCGACTTCTCGAGGATTCCGTGACACACACCCTGCAAATAACCCGACCGCGTGACGGTGTTGTCGTCGTGCAGCTCGATCGCCCGGAGCGGCTCAACGCCATCAACCAGACAATGCAAACCGAACTGGCCCAGACACTGGCCGAATTGGGCACCGACCGTTCGGTGCACGCCGTCGTGCTCACCGGGTCCGGACGCGGCTTCTGCTCGGGCATCGACCTGCGCAACTTCGGTCCCGACGTGCCGGAGGACACCGCGCCGGTGCTCGAACGGATGCGCTTCCAGGAACGAATGGCCGCGCTCCCCGAAGCCATCCGCCAGTTGCCGCAGCCCGTCGTCGCCGCCGTCAACGGGCCTTGCGTCGGAGCGGGATTCGCGCTGTTCCTCGCCAGTGACATCCGGATCTGTTCGGCGGCAGCATCATTCGGCAATGCCGCAATTCTGCTCGGGCTCTCCGGCGCCGAGATGGGCATGAGCTATCACCTGCCGCGCATCGTCGGGACCAGCGTCGCCGCCGACTGGATGCTCACCGGCCGGACCGTATCCGCCGACGAGGCCGAACGTCGAGGATTGGTGAGTGAGGTGGTCGAGCCCGATGCGTTGATCGACCGCGCCCTGGAATTGGCCACACTGATCGCCGGCCACGCGCCGTTGGGGGTGCAGCTGACCAAGCGTGCGCTGCAACTCAACACCGACGCCGACAGCCTTTCGTCGGCGCTGGAACTCGAAAATCGCAACCAAGTGATCACGCACGCGACCGATGACGCGGCCGCCCGGCGAAAGAAGTGGTCGTCATGACGTGGGACTTTTCCACCGACCCGGACTGGGCGGAACAGCTGAAGTGGGTCGAGGACTTCGTTCGCTCCGAATGCGAACCAATCGACTTGATCGTCAAGGAATCCCACGATCTCAACGACCCGGTGCGCCAGGCCCTGATACCGCCGCTGCAGCAAATCGTGAAAGAACGCGGACTATGGGCCACCCACCTCGGGCCGCACCTCGGTGGGCCGGGCTACGGCCAGGTGAAACTCGCACTGCTCAACGAGATCTTGGGACGTTCGGAGTGCGCACCGATCGTATTCGGCTCGCAGGCACCCGATTCCGGCAACAGCGAAATCCTTGCTCACTACGGCACGCCCGAACTCAAGGCGCGCTACCTGGAACCGCTGTTGGACAACCGCATCGTGTCGTGCTTTTCGATGACCGAGCCGCAGGGTGGTGCCGACCCGAAGGTGTTCCGCACCACCGCCGTCCCCGACGGGGATCACTGGGTCATCAACGGAGAGAAGTGGTTTTCGTCGTTTGCGTCCCTGGCGTCGTTCATCATCGTGATGGCGATGACGGATCCCGAAGCGCCGCCGTACGAACGCTACTCCATGTTCGTCGTCCCCGCAGACACACCAGGTATCAACGTATTACGCGATGTCGGACTGGGGTACCAGCCATTCGGCGGCGGTCGGGAAGGTTATGTCCGCTATGAGGACGTGCGGGTGCCGGCCGATCACATGCTGGGCCCGCGCGGCGGCGCCTTCGTCGTCGCTCAGACCCGGCTGGGTGGCGGTCGTATCCATCACGCGATGCGCACCGTGGGGCTGGTTCGGCGGATCTTCGACATGCTTTGTGAACGAGCGGTGTCGCGATACACCCAGGGTGAGCCGCTGGCCAACAAACAGCTCGTCCAGGAGATGGTGGCCGACTCGTGGATGGAGATCGAGGCGTTCCGGCTGCTAACCCTGCAGACCGCGTGGAAGATCGATCAATTCAACGACTACAAGGCCGTGCGAGCCGACATCTCCGCGGTCAAGGCGATGATGCAGAAGGTGCTGCACGACGTGTCGGCGCGGGCGCTGCAACTGCACGGCTCGCTGGGAACCACGCACGAGATGCCGTTTGTGCAATACCTGGTGGAGTCGTTCGTGCTCGGCCTGGCCGACGGCCCCACCGAGGTGCACAAGGTGACGTTGGCTCGCCTGTTGCTCAAGGACCGACCCGCCGCACCGGATCTGTTTCCGTCCGAACATCTGCTGCGGTTGCGGGCCGCCGCGGAGGCGAAGTTCGCCGACAAGCTGGCCGGTATTCCCCGCAGCTAGTCCGGTTGGTCCCGCTAGTCCGGCTGGTCCAGCAGCGCGCGAGCGCGCGCCAACAGCCGCGGCAACACGGGCACCATGGCCTCCAATTCGGCTCGCGGAGAACGCTTTCGACGATTGTGTTTGATGATGAGCGACCAGGTGGCCGTGGACTTGAAGCATGCCAGCGCGCGGAACCATGACAGGTCGTCCAGAACCGCAGGGCCGCCACCCAGCTCGTCGGCGTAGATCCGCGCCAGCTCGTCACTCGGCGGCGCGATGCCGGCAGCTTCCGGAACGCGTTGGTACGTGCCGGGATCGCTGTTGATGAGGAACCAGCCGAGGTCGATGCGCGGGTCACCGACCGCCCAGATCTCCCAGTCGATGACCGCGCGGATCTGGGCGCCGACGGCAAGCATGTTCCCCAGCCGGAAGTCACCGTGTATCACGCTGGGGCGCAAGGCCGTTGGCACACTCCGCAGCAGCGCCTCCGGCACGTCCTGCCAGCCGGGCACGAGCGCCGGATCGACGGTCCGCAACGCGTTACACCACCGATGCACCTCTGCGACCGGTTCCAGCACCGGCTCGTCACCGAGCCCGATGTCGCCCGGCAACAAACGGTGCACTGCGGCCATGACGCGACTGGCGTTGCGATAGCGCTCGGTCACGTCGGGCAACGGTGTGTCGTCGGTGACGCCGCTGAAAAGCGGTTCGACGCATTCGCCCTCGACGCGTGACATCACGAAGAGCGGCGGCAGCGCGTCGTCCTCCCAGAGCACTTCGGGCACCGGAACCGATGTCCCGGCGAGCGCTTTGATGACGCGGGCCTGGCGCAGCACATCACGATTCGCGACCGGCTTTACGCCCGCCGGCGCCACCTTGATCACCACGTCCCGTTCATCGCGCACACCGGTGAAGGTGATGCTGGACGCCCCACCCCCGAACGGGATCACCTCGGTGACACCGGCACTGGACAGGCGCCGCCGCAGTACATCGAGGACGATTTCATTCATTTCAGCCGGCCGGATTCGTCCAGCCGACCTCGGCCAGGAAGGTCTGAGTGTGTGCGATGCGCCCGGTCAACGTCTTCGGATCTCCCGTGCACAACCGGTATGCGGTCTCGGTGATCAACTCGATGTCCTCGGTGTCGGTATTGGCCAGGTCGAGCGTGCCCGCTCCGGGGGTCGCCACCGGGTTGGTCGGAGCGGCGGCGTTGACGGCGATGCCGTCGTCGTATAGTTCGGCCGCAAGGCTTTTCGTCAGCCGATTGAGCGCGGCTTTGGCGGTTCCATAGATACCGAACCCGGCGGTCCGGTCGAAATCGGAGAATGGCGGGCCGGGAGGCAGGTCGCCGCCGACCGAGGTGACGTTGAGGATCCAGCCGCGGCCGCGCTCGCGCATCGCCGGAATCGCGAGTTGGCTCAGGTGCAGCGGGCCGAACAGGTGCATCTCCATCATCAGCCGGACCCGCTTGTCCGGGAACCCATCCAGAGGTCGCAGGAAAGTCACCGCGGCATTGTTGACCAGGATGTCGGGGGCGCCGACGGCCGCCGTAATCTCCGCGAAAAGCCGTTCCCGCTCTTCGGGTTTGGAGAGGTCCGCCTGGATCGCGACGGCGCGGCCACCCGACGAGGTGATCTCGTCGCGCGTCTGACTGAGCGAACCCTGGTACTTGGGGTCGGGATCCATGGTTCGGGCCGTGAGCGCCACGGTGGCACCCCGCTCGGCCAGTCGGGCGGCGATGGCCTTGCCC
This sequence comes from Mycobacterium intermedium, assembly GCF_002086275.1. Taxonomy (GTDB): domain Bacteria; phylum Actinomycetota; class Actinomycetes; order Mycobacteriales; family Mycobacteriaceae; genus Mycobacterium; species Mycobacterium intermedium. Next base: position 31,315 of record NZ_MVHT01000035.1, read on the forward strand.
AGCCCGCGGCTACTTCCGGTCACCAGGGCCACCATGCCGTCGCACCGTTGGTCTGCGGTCAATGCCTCTCCAAGACGATCCCTCCGGACGATCCGAAGTATAGGCACGGAGATCGGCGCATGGTGTCGATCGTGTCCTGATTCGTGGGGAGCATGTCATTTTAGCCACTAACCCTGATTGTCGCCCCGCTCCTAGCGTGATCACCATGACGCACACACCGGTAATCCCCGCATTGATCGACACCACCGTCGCGCAGGCCGCCGTCCGCTTGGCTCAATCCACCGAATCCGACTCGGTGTTCAACCACAGCGTCCGCAGCTACCTGTTCGCCGAATTGCTCGCCGCACACGATGGCATGCGCGCGGGCGCCGAATACGACAGTGAAGCCTTGTTTTTGGCCTGTGTACTACACGATCTCGGCGCCGGGTCCGCGGCGCCCGGCAAGGCACGATTCGAGGTCGAAGGCGCTGACCTGGCGGCTACCCTGCTGACCGAACACGGCTATGACCGCACGGCGGTCGACACCGTGTGGGAAGCCATCGCCTTGCACACCTCATTCGGCATCGCCGACCGACGCGGACCCCTCTGCTATCTGGTGAACGGCGGGGTGGGAATGGATTTCGGCCGCAACGCCGAGTTGGTGGATGACCAGACCGCCGATGCGATTCACGCCCGCTACCCGAGGCTGTCTATGGCCACCACGCTGCTGGACGCCATCACCACACACGCACAGCGCAGTCCGGAGGCGGCGCCGCCTTACTCATTCCCCCTCGGCGTGCTGCAGGAACGGCAGGCCAACGGCATCACCGGCGTGGAACAAATGGCGGCGCTGGGGCGCTGGGGCAGCTAAGTCCCCCGCGTCCGGCCGACGTCGCGCGCCCGGAGCACCGCATCGAGCGAGTAGCGCCCGCCGCCCGTGAAGACCAGCAGGAAGAACGCGAAGCAGAAGAGTATTGCCAGCGCTCCCCCATTGCCCTGCGGTGGATCCGCGATGGGTATCAACGCCTTGGGTTGATGCATCCAGAAGTAGGCGACGGCCATTTCGCCGGAGGCGATGAATGCGGCGGCGCGGGTGAACAAGCCGGCCGCGATCAGCAGCCCGGTGGTGACTTCGAAGAGGCCGGCGTACGAGCCGGGCCAGGACCAGAAGCCGACGAAGAACTTGGTGCGCACCGGCCAACCGAAGAGGCTCATCGACCCGTACCCAGCAAAGAGCAAACCATATACCAGCCTGAAGAGGCTCAGCACCGCCGGTGAGTAGCCGGTGAGGCGGGCGTCGAGGCTGCTCGTCATAAACCAACGTTAGCCACCCAGCCACCCGACTTTCCCCGCGAGCGTGCGTGTCAGTGCACGACACGCCGGGGAAGTTCGTACCTACGCGCACGCTCGCCCGGGGCGCCTTGTAGACAAGGGGGCGTGTTGGCTTATCTTTTCCTGCTCGGCGCGATCTTCGCCGAAGTGGTCGCGACCAGTCTGCTCAAGAGCACGGAAGGCTTCACTCGACTGGGGCCGACGGTGGTGTGCCTCTTGGGCTACGGAATCTCGTTTGCTCTGCTTTCGGTGTCGATCTCGCGCGGCATGCAGACCGATGTTGCCTACGCGCTCTGGTCGGCTATTGGTACAGCGGGCATCGTGCTCATCGCCGTGCTGTTCCTGGGCTCGCCCGTTACGGTGGCAAAGATCCTCGGCGTAGGGCTCATCATCGTGGGCGTTGTCACGCTGAACCTGTCCGGGGCGCATTGACCTGTCAGAAGAAGCCGAAGAAACCCGACTGCCCCGGCCGCCAGTTGAACGCCCCGGAGTCGCCGTCACCGGAGTTCCCAAAGCCCGAGCCGCTGCCCGGTACGGAATTGCCGATGCCCGAGCTGTGCTGGCCCGAATTGAAGAATCCGGTGTTGTAATAGCCCGAGTTCAGGAAACCGATATCGTGTCGGCCGGTGTTCAGCACGCCGACGCGAAGGCCCTCGCCGCCCATATTGAAGAAACCGGTGTCGGTGCCGCCGCTGCTCGAGTTGAAGAAGCCGACGTTGTTCGCGCCGGCACCCGAATTCCCGACGCCCGAGTTGTAGCCGCCGCCGGCGATGTTCGCAAATCCCGAATTGAAGTTGCTGGCGTTGAAGAAACCCGAGTTGCCGGTGCCCGAGTTGCCGAAGCCTGAGTTGCCGCTGTAGCTGCCCACACCGCCGACGCCGGTGTTGACGTTGCCTGCATTCAAGAAGCCGGTATTAGTGTTGCCGGAGTTGAACAAACCGGTGTTCGTGAAGCCGGTGTTGAAGAAGCCGGTGTTGCCGGCTTGCGTGGCGACTCCCGGCCCGAAGACCGGGTTGGTGTTGTTGCCGCCTGCGTTGAAGGCGCCGGTGTTGCCGACGCCCGCGTTGGACCACCCCAGGTTGCCGAAACCCGCGTTGAACGAACCCACGTTGTGGTTGCCCGAGTTGAAGAAACCGACGTTATGACCGAACAGTTCCGTGCCGCCGGAATTGATGGCGCCCAGGTTTCCGTTGCCTGCATTCGCCGTGCCCATGTTGGTGCTGCCGGCGTTGAACGAACCGGTGTTGAAACTGCCCGCGTTCCAGAAGCCGGTGTTGGTGTTGCCCGAGTTGCCGACGCCGGTGTTGAAGCTGCCGGAATTGATCGCGCCAAAGTTCGTGCTACCGGTGTTCGCGAATCCCACGTTGCCGCTACCGGAGTTGAAGAAGCCGGAGTTGCCGGTGCCGGAGTTGAAAAAGCCGGTGTTACCGCTACCAGAGTTGAACCCGCCGAAGCCGATCTGGTTGTCGCCCGTGAGTCCGATGCCGATGTTTCCGTTGCCGGTATTGGCCAGGCCGAAGTTACCGATGCCGGTATTGCCCAAACCGATATTGAAGCTGCCGTCGTTCCCGAACCCGAGATTCCAACTGCTGGCGCTGAAACTGAGCCCGCCGATTCCAACCTGGTTGTTGCCGTTGAGTCCGATGCCGATGTTGTTGCTGCCCACGTTGCCGAGGCCGAAGTTGTTGACGCCGAAATTGCCGATCCCGAAGTTGTAGCTGCCTCGGTTGCCGGCACCGACGTTGTACAGGGACGCCACCGGATTGGCGGCAAGGACGCCGGCGAGGTTTCCGTTGCCCAAGCCGATGTTGCCGGTCCCGACGTTGCCAATACCGAAATTGAAATCCCCGATATTCCCGGTACCGAAGTTGAAACGTGCCGCGCCAGGGAATTTCAAGCCGTCGGCCACCATCGCGGCGTTTCCGTTGCCGGCACCGAAGTTGAACGATCCGTAGTTGCCCAAACCGAGGTTGCCTACGCCGCCGCCCGGGCCGCTGTTCCCGGCACCCAGATTGAACGTGCCGAAATTGCCGCCGCCCACGTTCCAGTCGCCGATGTTCCCCAGCCCCAGGTTCGCGCCAATGTTGAACACCGGCAGGTTTCGTAGGGCCTGCTGCCAGGGAATCAACTGCTCAGCCGCCGCGGATACCCCGGCGTGGTAACCGAACATCGCGGCCGCATCCTGGGCCCACATCTGCTCGTAGACGGCTTCGATGGCCGCGATCGCCGGAGCGTTGAAGCCGAACAGATTCGACCGCACCATCGCCACCAGCTCCGAGCGGTTGGCGGCCACCAGCCACGGGTGCACGGTGGCGGCCTGGGCGGCCTCGAATGCCGCGGCAGCGGCTTTGGCCTGACTGGCCGCCACCTCAGTCTGGGTCGCGGCGGCGCTCAACCACCCCGCATAGCGGACGGCCGTCGCTGCCATCGCCTCCGCCGCCGGCCCCTGCCACGTTCCGCCGACCAACCCGGCGGTCACCGACTCGAACGCGGTCGCCGCCGCGTTCAGCTCCTCGGCCAGCCCACCCCACGCCGTCGCGGCGGCCAGCATCGGCCCGGAACCGGCACCGCCGAACATCAGCGCCGAATTGATCTCCGGCGGCAGCACGACAAAACTCATGCGGGCATCGCCCCCTTGTCAGACTCCCTGTGGTTGTCGACATAGGTGTAGAAAGGCCTGCCCGCGCAGCCGGTGTCGACGTCCGAACCCTACCGGCTGCGCCCGTTCGGCACAGGCGGACGGCGAAAGATGCTGCAAAATGATTGGCACGCTGCCGAATACGTGCTGAAGAAACGGCACCGCACAGGATTGTCGCCCGGCGGTGATCTCGCGTTCACGTTTCCGAGAGCGATTACGCGCCTGATGTGCAAACATCGCTGCCAAACCGACGATGAATACAGCAGGGAGCGGGACACGCGATGACCGATGTGGAGCAGACCCCCACCAACGCAACCTCCGCTGGCGCGCCGGTGCGGCCCGACCTGGTCGAGCCCACTCGTACCGGGATGCAGGCACCGGCACTGCAGCGCGCAATCACCGACCATCTCCGTTACTCGATTGGCCGCCCGGCCGCCGCCCTCCGCCCAGAGCACTATTACCGGGCGCTGGCGCTGGCCGTGCGTGACCGCATGCAGGATCGCCGGGTGGCCTCGACTCAGGTCTCGCTCGATCTCGGCCGCAAAGTGACGTGCTATCTGTCGGCCGAGTTTCTGATGGGCCCGCAACTCGGCAACAACCTACTGAACCTGGGCTTGGAGAAGGCCGCCAAGGACGCACTGGCCGCCATGGGCCAACGACTCGACGAGGTCTTGGCGTGCGAGGAGGAACCCGGGTTGGGCAACGGCGGCTTGGGCAGGCTTGCCGCCTGCTACCTGGACTCGCTGGCCACCCTGGAACGGCCGGCGATCGGTTACGGCATCCGCTACGAGTTCGGCATCTTCGACCAGGAGATCCGCGACGGCTGGCAGGTGGAACAGACGGATAACTGGCTGGACAGTGGAAACCCTTGGGAGATAGCCAAACCCGATGTCAACTACCTGGTCAAATGGGGCGGCCACGTCGAGCACTACACCGACGACAGTGGCCGAGACCGGGTCCGCTGGGTGCCGGGCCTGATGCTCAAAGGTGTCGCGTACGACACGCCCATCCAGGGGTACGGGGTCAACACCTGCAACGTACTGACCTTGTGGAGTGCGCGAGCCGTGAAATCGTTTGCGCTGGACGCCTTCAACACCGGCGACTACTACAAGGCCGTCGAGGACGAGGTCACTTCCGAGACGGTCACCAAGGTGCTCTACCCCAATGACGAGCCAGAGGCCGGCAAGCGATTGCGCCTGCTCCAGCAGCACTTCTTTGTTTCCTGCTCGTTGCAGCATGTGCTGCACATCATGGACGACCTTGCCGACGTGTCGGTCAGGGAACTCCCCCAACGGTTTGCCCTGCAACTCAACGACACCCATCCGTCGATCGGGGTCGCCGAACTCATGCGTCTGCTCATCGACGAACGCCACCTGGACTGGGACGAGGCCTGGGACATCACGGTCGCGACGTTCGGCTACACCAACCACACGCTGCTCCCCGAAGCACTGGAGACGTGGCCACTGCAGATGTTTGGCGAGTCGCTGCCCCGCCACCTCGAAATCATCTACGAGATCAACCGCCGCTTCCTCGACGAGGTGCGCACGAAATTCCTCGGCGACGCCGATCGAGTACGCAGGATGTCGCTGATCGGCGAGGAGGGCAATCGGTGCGTCCGGATGGCGCACCTGGCGACCGTCGGCAGCCACGCCATCAACGGTGTCGCCGCGCTCCACTCGGAGCTGTTGAAAGACAGTGTGCTCAAAGACTTTTACGAGATGTGGCCGGAGCGGTTCAGCAACAAGACCAATGGTGTGACGCCACGGCGCTTCCTCGCGCTGGCCAACCCGGGACTGCGCGAGTTGCTGGACCGAACCATCGGGGAGGGCTGGCTGAAGGACCTGGACCGCCTGCGCGGGTTGGAGGAGTTCGTCGACCAACCGTCGTTCCGCGAGCAGTGGCGCGACATCAAACGCGCCAACAAAGCGCGTTTGGCCCAGTTCATCCGCTCGGCGACGGGAGTCGAGCTGAACCCGGAATGGATTTTCGACATCCAGGTCAAGCGCATCCACGAGTACAAGCGCCAGCATCTCAACGTCCTGCACATCATCGCGCTGTACTACCGGCTCAAGCAGAATCCTGACCTCAAGATTCCGCCACGCGCCTTCATTTTCGGCGGCAAGGCGGCACCCGGCTACTTCATGGCCAAGCGAATCATCAAGCTGATCAACGCCGTCGGCGAGACGATCAACTCCGACCCGGAAGTCAACAAGTCCCTCAAGGTCGCCTTCATCCCGAACTTCAACGTGCAGAACGCGCACCTGATCTACCCGGCGGCCAATGTCTCCGAACAGATCTCCACCGCCGGCAAGGAGGCGTCGGGCACCGGGAACATGAAGTTCATGATCAACGGCGCGCTGACCGTCGGCACTCTCGATGGGGCCAACGTCGAGATCCGCGAGGAGGCCGGGCCGGAGAACTTCTTCCTGTTCGGGCTGACGGTGGAGGAAGTGGAGGCGCTCAAGGCGAGCGGCTACCGCCCGGCGGACTACATCGAAGCCAACGAAGAGCTCAGCGCCGTGCTGGATCTGATCGAAGGCGGGACGTTCTCACATGGCGACCCCGAGGTGTTCCGTCCGCTGGTGGACAATCTCCGCTACGACGACCCCTTCCTGGTCTGCGCCGACTTCGCGTCGTACGTCGAGTGCCAGGAACGGGTGAGTGCGGCGTGGCAGGACCGCGATGCGTGGACGAAGATGTCCATTCTCAACACCGCGCGCAGCGGCAAATTCTCCTCCGACCGCGCGATCGCCGAGTACTGCGAAGACATCTGGAAGGTCTGGCCGCTGACCGTCAAGATCTGAGGCGAAAGCTCACATCCGCGCCAGTTCCACCACCCGGTGATTGCCCAAGTCGGCCACATACACCGTGCCGTTGCTGCCGACCGCCACACTGTCGGGTGAATCCAGGCCGGTAAAGGGCAGGATGTCCTGGTCGGTGGAACCGGGCGCCAGCGCCAGCACTCGGTTGTTGCCCGCGTCGGCGACGTACACCGTCCCCTTGCTGTCGACGGCCAAGCCCTCGGGCCGGTTGAGGCCGGTGAAAGGCAGGTTCGTCTGGCGGGTGGATCCCGCCGGCAGCGCCACCACCTGATGTGAGCCGTTGTCGGCCACATAGACGGTCCCTTTGCTGTCAACTGCCACCCCGGTGGGCTCGCCCAGACCGCTGAACGGCAACGTCGATTGGTTGGTGGAATTCGCCGCCAGCTTCACCACCCGGCGGCTGGGTCCGTCGGCCACATAGACGACTCCGCTGTCGTCGACCCACACCCCCCGCGGGCCTTCGAGCCCGGTGAACGGCAGGACAATCTGGCTGGTGGAACCCGCGGCCAGGGCCACGACGCGGTCGTTGCTGAAATCGGCGACGTACACGGTCCCCGCACTGTCTACCGCCACATCGGAGGGAAAGTCGAGGCCCGTGAAAGCCAGCGTCGTCGGGCTGTTGGCACCCTGGGCCAGGGCGAGGACTTGCTGCGAGGTGTCGTCGGCGACGTAGACGGTCCCGTTGCTCTGAACCGCTGCGCCATAAGGAGATTGGACACCCGTGAAGGGCAGCGTCCGTTGATTTCGCGCCAGCTGGGCTTGCGTGCCTTGATGGTGCGTACCGATGGCGTCGTTCTTGACCAGCGCGATCGCACCCGCCACCGCGATTACTGCGACCGCGACGGCGGGCACCAGCACGGCTCTGCGCTGCCACCAGCGGACCGGTGCCGCCGGAGCCGTTTTCGCCCCCTCGGCACGGTTCTGCCCCGTCCTCCCCTTAAGTTGCCGACCCCGCCCCGCAATTGCTTGGCGGGCACCGCGCGCCAACTCCATCGTGGTGGCGTACCGCTCAGCGGGATCCTTGGCCATACCCTTCGCGATGACCGAATCGAAGGCCTTCGGCACGCCAGGGCAGGTGAGCGACGGTTGCGGCGGCGGAGTGTTGAGGTGCGCGGCGATCACTCCGGCCAAACCGGTTGGAGCAAAAGGCGGCTTCCCGGTCAGGCACTCGTACAACACGCATGCCAACGCGTAGACATCACCCCGCGCGTCGTCCTGCGGGTTGTCTTCCAACCGCTCCGGCGCGATGTAAAGCATGGTGCCGACCGTGCTTCCCGTGTTGGTCAGCCGCGACTCATCGAGGGCGCGGGCCAGCCCGAAATCGATCAGGTAAGCAAAGTCGTCCTCGTCGACCAACACATTGGACGGTTTGACGTCGCGGTGCACCAAGCCGACCCGGTGCGCGGCGTTTAGCGCCTTGGCCACCTGATCGATGAGGTGCACTGCCCGCTCCGGATCCAGCGCGCCCTGCGTCAGCAGCTGATGAAGATCACGGCCCTCGATCAGGCGCATGTCCACATACAGCCGTCCATCGATCTCGCCGTAATGATGGATGGGGATGATGTGCGGATTGTTCAAGCGGGCTGCTGCATGGGCCTCGCGTTTAAACCGCGCCGCAAAACTCGCATCCTTGGCCAGATGCGGCGGCAACACCTTGAGTGCCACCACGCGGTCGGTCTCGGAGTCGAAGGCGCGCCACACCTCGCCCATGCCACCGCGACCCAGCAGCTCGACGATGCGGTAGCGCCCAAACGTCTTACCCTCCACGCGGCTCACAATACGCAGCGAAGTGCGTGCCTTCCTGACGTCGACCGACAGGTGCTAGATCGGGGCCACCCGATCGGCCCACGGACTCGCCTGCTCGAGTTGGGCGGCCAGCTCGATGAGCAACGACTCGCCGCCCAGTGGCGCGACAAATTGCACACCCAGCGGCAGCCCGTCTGCGGTCCAGTGCAGAGGCAACGAAATCGCCGGCCTCCCAGTCAGATTGGCCAGCTGGGTGTAGGGAACCCAGCCGAGATTCTGGTCGACCATGTCGTCGATGATCTTGGTGTACCGCAGGAACCGGGCGGTGCGGGTCTTGATCAGTACGTCGGCCCCGCGCTGTAGCACCGCAGGCAGGTCGAACTCGCCGATTCTGGGCGGCGGGGTGGCCAAGGTGGGCGTCAGCAACAGGTCGTAGGACTCGAAGAACGTGGTCAGGCGCCGCGTGTGCTCATGCCGGCGCTGAACGGCATCCACGTAGTCGACCCCGCTCGTCGCCCGCCCGAGCGCGGCCATGATCAGGGTGTCCTGCTCGAAGGCGTCGTCACCGGCGCCGGTGAGTCGTTTCGCCTCGGCGACCTCCCAGGCGACGAAGACAAACCAGGTCAGCAAGAAGTCCCTGGCCAGCGCGGCGTCGTCGTATGGCGCCCGGGGCAACTCTTCGACGTGATGACCGAGTTCGGTCAGGACCCGCGCCGCCGCCTCCACGGCCGCGAACGCCTCGTGGTGCGGCGTCGGGTTGATCGCGGACGGCACCCGAAAGCCAATACGAAGTTTTCCCGGGTCGGCGCCCACCCGTGAAACGAAGGGCGCAGTGGGCAATCCCGGCACGAAAGGCCCGAAAGGCTCACCGCCGCTGATGATGTCGAGCATGGCGGCGGTGTCGCGCCCCGAGCGCGACACGACGCCCTGAACCGCGGCACCGTGCATGGACTCCGCCATTCCTGGACCCGCGGGTGTCAGCCCTCGGCCCGGTTTCAGCCCAACCAGCCCACAGCACGCCGCCGGAATGCGGGTTGACCCGCCACCGTCGTTGGCGCCCGCACACGGCACGATCCCCGCGGCCACTGCCGCCGCCGACCCGCCCGACGAACCGCCCGGCGAGCGGCTGAGGTCCCAAGGGTTTCGCGCGGGCCCCCAGACAACGGGCTCGCTGATCGCCTTCGCACCGAACTCCGGCAGGTTGGTCTTGCCGAAGATGACCAGACCGGCGTCGAGCCAGCGTCGGACAACGGTCGCGTGCTCGGCGACCGGGTGCGACTTCAGCGCGCGGCTCCCCTGCGAAGTGGGCAACCCCGCGTAGTCCTGGGCGATGTCCTTGATCAGGAACGGGACGCCCGCGAAGGGCCCGTCGGGCACGTCTTCGGGCGTTGCGGGCACGTCGCGCACAATCGCGTTGATCCGCGGGTTGACCGCCGCCGCCCGGTCCCGCGCCAACGCGAGCAGCTCTGTCGCCGACACCTCCTTGTCGGCGACCAGCCTCGCCAGACCGGTTGCGTCGTACGTCCGGTACTCGTCGAAGTTCACCCCTCGACCGTACGTCGCCGGTTTCGGCGCCTAACTGCCGTCCGTCACCCGGTATGCGCCTCCAATTCGGAGATGCGGTCAGCCAGCGCAAGAATCCGTTGTGCGTCACGCACATGCAGGCTTTCGATCATGCGGCCGTCGACCGTGATGACGCTTTGACCCGCGGCCTGCGCCTGTTCGTAGGCCCGAACAATCTTGCCGGCGTCGGCGAGCTCCTTTTCCGACGGGCCGAACACCTCATTGGCAGGGGCGACCTGAGAGGGGTGGATCAGGGTCTTGCCGTCGAAACCCATCTCGCGACCCTGGCGAGCCTCGGCGGCGAAACCGTCCGCGTCTTTGATGTCGTTGAAGACTCCGTCCAGGACGGCCTTTCCGGCCACCCGCGCACCCAACACGGCCAGCGCCAACGCGGGAACCACCGGTGCACGTCCAGGTACGTGCAGCGCGTGCAGTTCGTTCACCAGATCGTTGGTGCCGACCACCAGCACGGCCAAACGATCGCTGGCCGAAACGATTTCCTCGATCCGCAGGAACGCCCGGGGTGTCTCGATCATTGCCCAGAGCTGCACGGATTTCGGCGCGCCAAGGCGGTCCAGCCTGGTGACCAACGCCTGGACTTGTTGCCCAGTATCGACTTTCGGCACCAGCACAGCGTCGGCGCCACATTCGGCAACGGCAGCCAGGTCCTCTTCGTGCCAGTCGGTGCCCAACCCGTTGATGCGCACCACGATCTCACGGGGTCGGTAGCCGTCCGACGCAACGGCCTCGCACACCTGCTGTCTGGACTTGGTTTTCGCATCGGGGCCGACGGCGTCCTCGAGGTCGAAGATCAACACATCGGCTGGGAGCGTCTTACCCTTCTCCAACGCCCGGGCGTTGTTGCCCGGAAGGTATAGGGCCGATCGACGTGGTCGCAGCGTCGGCGCCATGACTCCATTCGCTTTCGTCGGTCGTACTCGGGGAGGCTCTCGTTAGCGTAGGGCAACCGTCGAGGCTTCCTGACGCCCTGGCCCATGTCCCCTCGCGGCGTCGGCAACGGCTGTGATGTGCTAACGGAGGCAAACTGCGGCGATTTGAGTGGAGGGCACCATGCCAGTCGTCTTCGTACACGGCAATCCAGAGACCGACGCGATCTGGGGTCCACTGGTGAATGCCCTGGGACATGACGATGTGGTGCGACTCTCCCCACCAGGATTCGGTGCGCCCTTGCCCGACGACTTTCCCGCTACCTACCTCGCCTACCGCGACTGGCTTGAGGACGAGCTCGAACGCATCGACGGGCCGATCGACCTCGTCGGTCACGACTGGGGCGGCGGCCACGTCGTGAACGTGGTGATGCACCGTCCGGAACTGGTGCGCAGCTGGGCCACCGATGTTCTCGGCTTGTTCGACCCCGAATACGTCTGGCACGACCTGGCCCAGGTCTGGCAGACCGACGGGGCCGGCGAGGAGCTGGTTGACACCATGCTCGGTGGAACGATCGAGGACCGCGCCGCCCAGATGTCCGCGCTGGGCATACCCCTGGACATCGCGACCGACATCGCCGCGGCTCAGGGACCCGACATGGGCCGGGCGATCCTGCTGCTGTACCGTTCGGCGCGCCAGCCCGCGGTGGCCGAGGCAGGCCGTGAGCTGGCAAAGGCAGCTGTCCGCCCCGGTCTGTCGATCCTGGCGACCGAGGACCCCTACGTCGGCACCGAGGAGCTGCGACGTCGCGCCGCCGAAAGAGCCGGTGCTCGCACGGAAGTCCTTGATGGGCTTGGGCATTGGTGGATGCTTCAGGACCCTGCCTCGGGCGCGGCGGCCCTGACCCGGTTCTGGGAAACGCTCGGTTGAGCCGTTTAGGGAGGGAAACCCCGTGGCGAAGTATCTTGTGCTCTATTCGTCGAGTCACCGGACCGGCCAAGAACTTCGATGGCGACTAGCCGCTGATGTCGACCTGGAGATCGTGCGGAGGCGGCTCGATCAAGCTGTCCCTGGCGAATTCGTCAAGGTGCCTGTCGTGCTCGAAGACGAACTCGAAACGCTGCAGCTGCGCGTGCAGCCGCACCAATTTGGCGCATGGCTCGTGCTCGACCTGCCCGACCTGAAGGACTCGCCGCCACCGCTGAGCGCCGCACGGGCGCGAATGCCGGACTTCAGCCAGCTGTTCCGCCAAGTACGCGACGTAGCCGACAGCGTCCGTGAATCCAAACAACCGCCAGGTAAAACCCCGAGGTTCCCATAACGGCCATGAGCGACCGATACCAACTTCTCAAGTGCAGCCAAGACGGTGCGCTGCTGACCGTGGTGATCGATAACCCGCCGATAAACCTTTTCACTCCAGCGCTTTTCGGCGAGTTCGCGGAGCTGTTCACCGAGCTCGCGTCGAATCCAACGGTGACGGTCGTGGTGGTCAAGAGCGCGAATCCGGATTTCTTCATCGCGCACTATGACGTATCCGAACTCCTGACGATGGCGGCAGTCCCACGTGCCGACGCAATCGCCGCGATACGCGGGTTTCACTCGCTGTGCCAAGGCATTCCGCAACTGCCTCAGGTTTTCATCGCCCAGGTCGAGGGACGCGTCGGAGGGGGCGGCGCGGAGCTGGTTTCGTGGTTCGACATGCGATTCGGGGTGCGAGGGCGGACCCTGTGGAACCAGATGGAAGTGCCGCTCGGCATCATCCCGGGGGGCTCCGGAACACAGCTGCTGCCCCGGTTGGCGGGTCACGCTCGTGCGCTGGAAATCATTCTCGGCGGACAAGATATCGATGCGGAGACGGCCGAACGCTGGGGACTGCTCAACCGCAGCTATGAGGCCGCGGAGGTCGACGGCGCGGTCGCTGCCCTGGCTCGCCGTATCGCCGCCGCGCCACCGGAGGCGGTCCGCGCGGCCAAGAGCGCTGTTTACCACCGCGGCAGCCTGGCCGAGCGCCTGGAAGCCGATGCAGAGCTGTTCGTCCGAGTGGCCCAGTCCGATGCCGCCCAGCGTCAGATGCGCGCCTTCCTGGACATGGGCGGGCAGACACCGGACGGCGAGAAGCGCGTCGCCGAGCTCACCGAACGCCTGGTCCGGGATTTCGCCGCTCGGGACTGACGGATCGTCATCGCGGCGGATTTCGGAACTTGATGCCAGTTGGTGCGCCGCTCGGCCGTGCGTGGATCACTTCAGAGCCGACCTGGACCGAGCAGACTATTGACACCAGCGTCAAGTGGTCGGTGGTTATCTATTTCCTCTAGCAAATATGTTTCTGTGCACTAAATCGGAGGAACTGCCGTGTTCCTCGCAGCTGCCCGCGGGACGACGGATGGCCGTTATCAGGCATTCTGCCTAGTGATTGACGGAGAAGCTGTGCACTTTGCCCTGGCTGGGTTGGCATTCAAAGCTTCCACATAACAACACTTAGCAAACGCCTAACGCAAAACCCACATTCCCCCGTCGAACCGTCGTTAGGTTGGGGCCATCGCGCGGCAGAAGGGTCGCACGCATTCATGAATTGGCAAATGCCAGGAGGTAAATAATGTCGTTCGTATTCACGGTGCCCGAGTTCGTCCAGGCTGCGGCATCAGACTTGGCGAGTCTCGCGTCGACGATCAGTGAGGCCAACGCTGCTGCGGCGGCTCCGACGACGAGCCTCCTGGCGGCCGGCGCGGACGAGGTGTCGGCAGCGGTGGCGTCGCTGTTCTCCGGTCACGCCCAGCTCTACCAAGAAGTCAGCAAACAGGCGGCACAGTTCCACGCCCAGTTCATCCAGACTTTGACCAGCGCCGGCAATGCGTATGCCACGGCCGAAGCCGCGAGTGTTGAGACGTTGCTGTCAGCCGCCGCGTCGGAGCTGGGGATCAACTACGGCTACGGCAATGTCGGCACCAACAACGTCGGGTTCTTCAACACCGGCGAGTTGAACCTGGGCATCAACAACACCGGCATCGGCAACATCGGGCTCAGCAACATCAGCCCCATCCCCAACAGCCTGATGGCCGGCAACATCGGCGCCTTCAACAACGGCCTGGCCAACATCGGCTTCGCCAACACCGGCAGCGTCAACCTCGGCATCGGCAACACCAGCCCCTTCTTCACCGTCGACCCCGCCAACCCGGCAATGGGCAACTTCGGGCTGTTCAACAACGGCCTGGGCAACTTCGGCATCGCCAACAACGGCATCGGCAACACCGGCCTCCCCATCCCCAACCTCGCCGCACTCGGCGTCGGCAACCAAGGCAACTTCAACCAGGGCCTGTTCAACATCGGCAACCACAACCTGGGCATCGGCCTGATCGGCGACAACCTCATCGGCGTCGGCCCCCTGCACATCAACGCCGCCGCCCTGGGCGGCCTGCCCGCCGCCGCCTCCGACCTCGGAATCAACTACGGCTACGGCAATGTCGGCACCAACAACGTCGGGTTCTTCAACACCGGCGAGCTCAACCTGGGCATCAACAACACCGGCATCGGCAACATCGGGCTCAGCAACATCAGCCCCATCCCCAACAGCCTGATGGCCGGCAACATCGGCGCCTTCAACAACGGCCTGGCCAACATCGGCTTCGCCAACACCGGCAGCGTCAACCTCGGCATCGGCAACACCAGCCCGTTCTTCACCGTCGACCCCGCCAACCCGGCAATGGGCAACTTCGGGCTGTTCAACAACGGCCTGGGCAACTTCGGCATCGCCAACAACGGCATCGGCAACAGCGGCCTACCCATCCCCAACCTCGCCGCACTCGGCGTCGGCAACTACGGCAACTTCAACCAGGGCCTGTTCAACATCGGCAACCACAACCTGGGCATCGGCCTGGTCGGCGACAACCTCATCGGCGTCGGCCCCCTGCACATCAAGAGGTAGCACCTAGCACCGAGATTGCCGTCAGGGTTGTGCTCGCGGTTCCAACCACGACCCTGGCGGAAATCTCGCCGTCCAGGAAGGCGCCCTCCTCCAAGAATCCATTTAGAAAACGCCAAGGTCGACATCCGATCCTTTGCTCTCGCACGACGCCGTACCGCGGAGAGAAAGGGCAATCGATGAGGACGACCAAGATCGCGACCCTCGCCAGGGCCGCCGTCACCGCGGGCGTCGCCGTCGTCGTCGCGCTCGGATCGGCCGGTCCGGCCGTCGCGACGCCGGCCACCATGTACGGTGACCCCGTCGCTGCGGCCAAATACTGGCGCTACCAACAATATTCGGACGACTGCGTGCTCATGTCGAGTGCGGATGTGATCGGCGAAGTGACCGGCGTGGAGCCCTCCGAAGACGCCATCATCAACGTGGCCCAAGCAACCCCCAGTTCGCAGGGCCCCGGACCCATCTACACCAGGCCGGCTGATCCCGACGACCCGGGCGAGGGCGCCTGGTTCAGGGACATCCCCACCATGCTGGCGCGATACAACATCGGCGCCGTGATCTTCAATGGCGACATCGAAGCCATCGAGCAGGCGCTGAGCGCCGGCCACAAGGTGGTGGCCAGCGTCAATGGCGAAATCATCTGGAACAAGCCGGTCGAAGACTGGGACAGCAATGGCAACCCCATGCATAACCACTCGGTGGTGGTGACCGGCGTCGACACGGGTAGCGCGATCGTGCACCTCAACGACAGCGGTAGCGAGCACGGAGCCGACGAGCAGATTCCCCTGGCGGTCTTCCTCCAAGCGTGGGATTCCAGCGGCCGGCTGATGGCGGTCACTACCTGAGGACGGGTTGGCGATCGAAGGCCGGTACGGCTAATTTCTCGGGGTGATGTTCTCAGCTTCTCGTGCGATTGCGCGATGGATCGCCCCGCTGCTCGCGGTCGCGACCATTGTCGGCGTTGGTAGCCTTGCCCACCCCGCGCAGGTCGGCCGCGGCCCGGCGATACGTCTGGCCAGTAGTGACGGCAATCCGCTGGCGGGCCTGCCGTTCTACGTCAACCCCAACTCGGCGGCAATGCGCGCCGCGCAGCAGGCCAATCCGCCAAGTCCGGAGCTGACTCTCATAGCCAATACGCCGCAGGCGTATTGGATCGTCCCAGGCGGTTCGGCCGCCACCGTTGGGAAGTACGCGGGAGATGCGGCGGCGGCCGGCGCTTTGCCGGTGTTCTCGATCTACGGGATCCCGCACCGCGACTGCGGAAGCTACGCCGCGGGAGGTATGGGGTCTGGCGCCGAATACCGGAGCTGGATCGACGGCATCGCCGCGGGGCTGGGCTCCGCACCGGCGGCGGTCATCCTCGAACCGGACGCCCTGGCAATGGCCGACTGCCTACAAGGTGACCAGCGCCAAGAGCGCTACGACCTGATTCGCTACGCCGTCGAGGCGCTGACGCGGGATCCGAACGCTGCCGTGTACATCGACGCTGGCCATTTGCGTTGGCATAGCGCCTCGGACATGGCCGCCCGGCTGAACAACGCCGGTATCGCCCGGGCCCGAGGGTTCAGCGTCAACACGGCGAACTTTTACACGACCGAGGACGAGATCGGCTACGGCGAGGCGATCTCGGGGCTGACCAACGGTTCGCACTACGTGATCGACACGTCGCGTAACGGGGTTGGACCGGCGCCGGACCCCGACAACAGTTGGTGCAACCCCAGCGGCCGGGCGCTGGGCACTCCGCCGACGACGGCCACCGGTGGTGCGCATGCGGACGCTTACCTGTGGATCAAGCGTCCCGGTGAATCCGACGGCACCTGCGGGAAGGGTGACCCGCCGGCGGGCACCTTCGTGAATCAATACGCCATAGATCTGGCCCGCACCGCGGGCCGGTAGCGAGCTGGGTGCTGGCCAATTACTCGCACATTGGCCAGCACGCAGTGACACAATCTTGACGTGGGCGAGGCTCGTGGGGGCACCGCGCCAATTAATGCGGCGACGACGTGAGTGTCGCGAGATTGGCGTGTAAGTCGTGCGGCGCAGAAATGCTGCCGAGAGCGAATTTCTGTAGCGAGTGCGGCACCGCGTTGTCAACAGCCTCGGACCCTGCTGAGTACAAACAGGTGACGGTGCTGTTCGCCGACGTGGTGCGCTCGATGGAAATCGCCGCAGCGCTCGATGTCGAGCGGTTGCGCGAAATCATGACCGAGCTGGTGGAGCGTTCGGCGGCGGTCGTGCGCCGATACGGTGGGACCGCGGAATACAACGGCGACGGGGTGATGGCGCTGTTCGGGGCGCCAGTTGCGTTGGAAGACCACGCTTTTCGCGCATGCCTGGCCGCACTAGAGATCCAGCAGGAGGCCACCCGGTTGGCGGCCGAAGTGGCCCGGCGCGACGGCGTTACGCTGCGGTTGCGGGTGGGCCTGAACTCGGGTCGAGTGATCGCCGGTCAGATCGGTTCGGGATCGCTGGGGTACGCCGCGACCGGCGAGCACGTCGGGCTGGCGCAGCGGATGGAATCAGCGGCGCCCGCGGGTGCGGTGATGCTGTCAGACGCGACCGCGCAGCTGGTTGAGCACCTCGTTGTGCTCGCTGAACCGGAGTGGGTGCGCATCAAGGGGGCCGGCCAACCGGTGCGCGCGCGACGTCTGGTCCAGATCAACCCCCGCGGTGGGCTGGTCAATCGCGTTGAGGCCAGCCTGGTCGGTCGGCGCTGGGAACTGGCGGCCTTGGAGGCCATGGCGGAGCGCGCGATGGGCGCCCGTGGTGGTGTCGTAACGGTGATGGGCCCGCCAGGCATCGGCAAGAGTCGCATGGCCCGGGAGATCGCGGCCCTGACCGCCGATCGAGGCATCGACGTCTTTTGGACTTTCTGCGAGTCGCACGCCCGCGACATCTCCTTCGGCGTCGTCGCGCGACTACTTCGAGCCGGCAACCAGATATCCGACCTCGACGGAGAGGCCGCGCGCACACGGCTGCGGGCGACCGCGCCTTCCGACGCAGAACCGGAGGATCTGCTGCTGCTCGATGACCTGCTCGGCATCGCCGACCCTGACGTTCCGCTCCCCCAGATCGACCCCGACGCCCGACGCCGCCGGCTCACCGCACTGATCAAGTCGATGTCGCTCGCGCGCAACACAGCGGCCCTGTACGTCATCGAGGATGCCCACTGGATTGATGCGGTCAGCGAGTCGATGCTGGCCGACGTCCTCCGGGTTATCCCCCAGACCAAGGTGATGGTGCTGATCACCGCGCGCCCCGAGTACCGCGGCATGTTGGCGCACGTACCCGGCGGCCAGACGATAGCGCTTGCCGCACTGGGCGATTCGGACACCGTGGCCCTGATAAGTGAGTTGCTCGGTTCAGATCCGTCGGTCAGCGAGCTGTCGACGGTCATCGCCGAGCGGGCTGCGGGTAACCCGTTTTTCGCCGAGGAGATGGTGCGCGAGTTGGTGCAGCGCGGCGTGTTGGACGGTGAGCACGGTAGCTACATCTGTCGGACCGATGTCGCCGACGTGACCGTGCCGGCAACCGTGCAAGCGGCCATCGAGGCTCGCCTCGACCGGCTGACCTCTCCGGCCAAGCGAACATTGCACGCGGCATCGGTGATCGGGGCGCGCTTCGACGCTGGACTACTCACCGCGCTCGGGATCGATCCGACGTTCCACGAGCTGCTCACCGCCGAACTGATCGATCAGGTGAAATTCGGCCCAAACCCCGAGTTCGCGTTCCGTCACCCGCTGATCCGCGCGGTGGCCTATGAATCACAGCTGAAATCCGATCGCGCGGATCTGCACCGCCGCCTGGCGGCCGCAATACAAGAGTCTGCGCCCGAGGCGGTGGACGAGCAGGCACCACTGATTGCCGAACACCTTGAGTCCGCAGGCGAACTGCACGCGGCGTACGACTGGCACCTGCGCGCCGCCACATGGTCAACCAACCGCAACATTGCCGCCGCCCGAGTCAGCTGGGAGCGGGCACGCCTGATCGCCGACGCACTACCCGCCGACGACGCCGACCAACTGTCGATGCGCATCGCCCCCCGCGCCATGCTGTGTGCCACTGACTGGCAAGCCCAAGCACTACAGGAAGGCCAAGGCCGATTCGCGGAGTTGCGGCAGTTGTGCGGTGCCGCCGGGGACGACGTCTCACTGGCCATCGGCATGTCCGGGCTGGGATCGGAGCTCCTGCTGGCCGGACGTTCGCGTCAAGGCTCGCGCCTGGCATCCGAACAGATGGCGTTGCTTGAGTCGATCGGCGATCCCAACTCGACCATAGGGTTGGCGTTCATAGCCTTCGTCAACTGGTTCAACACCGGCGAAGTCGACGAGATCCTGCGGTGGTCGCAGTACATCATCGACTTGGCCGGAGGTGATCCGTCAAAGGGCGCCAGTTTCGGCATTGGTTCGCCGCTGGCGATCGCGGTGACATTTCGCGGAATTGCTCGGTGCTGGCGGGGGGTGCCGGGATGGCGGCAAGATCTCGACGACGCCGTCACGATGGCCCGAAACAACGACCCGGCAACCCTCGGCATTGTCATTCCTTGGACCTACGGGCTGGCCATCCGGTACGGGTCGGTTCGGGCCGACGACGCCATGATGCGCACGTTGGAGGAAGCGGTGCAGACCGCCTTACGGGCCAGCAGCGATGTCGCAGTGCTCTTCACTGAATACGCATTGGGTGTTGCGCTGCTGTGTCGCGGCGCCGAAGCCGACCGTCGCCGAGGGCTGGAACTCGCCGTGCAAGCCCTCGATTGGCAGCGCAGCCGGATGCCTTCCCTGGTCCCTACAAACGAATTGTTGATCAACTACGCGCGAGCCCAGTACGACGAACGCGATGCTGCCATTCTCGCCATGCGCAAAGTCCTGGACGAGCTAGACGTCGACGGGCGGGTCGGTTACGGGGTCTGGGGCACGAGCCTCCTGGTGGAGACCCTGCTAGCGCGCGGGACCGATGCCGACCTGGTCGAGGCACAGCAGGCGATCGATCGATGGACGAAAGTGTCGGCCGGTGCGGCATTACCCGAAATCACGCTGCTGCGCCTGCGCGCCTTGCAGGCCCACGCTCACGGGGACGATGTCGGCTACCGGAATTTGGCGAGGCGCTATCTCGCGATGGCCAAATCGCTTGCCTTCGAGGGCCACATCGATTGGGCCGAGGCAATGGTCCGCGAAATACCTTAAACCTGAGCAGGATTCGCCCTGCGCGCTCGCAAACGCGGTCACGGATCGGCCGACCAAGTGGCCTATTGGACCGCCAGCTCCAGACGGCTCAGCCGACGTACCAGGATGCTTGGCAACCACTCGCCGATGTCGGCCACCTCGATCCAGTCGGTGCGGTCCAGGAGCGTGCGAAAGACGATCTGCGCCTCGAGGCGGGCCAGTGCGGCGCCGATGCAGAAGTGCACTCCTTTGCCGAAGGTCACGTGACTCTTGGCGCCCGAGCGGTCGAGGCGAAATTCGTCGGGTGCCTCGAAGTGTGCGGGATCGCGGTTGGCCGCACCCCACATCAGCAACAGGTGCGAGTTCGCCGGCACCGCCACCCCGCCCAGGGTCGTGTCGCGCCAGACGTGGCGGTAGTGGCCGCGGAACGGCGGTTCGTACCGCAGTGCCTCTTCGATGAAGGCGTTGAGCAAATCCGGGTTGTCCCGCACCTGCTGTTGTATGTCGGGTCGATCGGCCAGGATCCACGCGCCGCTGCCCAGCAGCGAGGCGGTCGATTCACCGGCCGCGCTGAAGAGGGTCAGCATGATGCCCATCGCGATCGTCTGGTCGACCTCGCCCGAGGCATAACGAGCGGCCAAGTCCGGGATCAGGCCGGATTCGGCTGAGCTGCTTGACTTTTCAAAGTGTTCCATGACGTAGGTCGACAGCTCGAAGGCGGCCAGACCGGCCGACTCGAGCTGCGCCTGCGTGACGACCCCGTCGAGCAATGTAGTGGTGGCGTAACCCAGTCGAATGAGTCTGTCGACGTCGGTCTCGGGCAGCCCCAGCAGCTTGGCGACCACCATCATCGGGAGGCGATTGGCCAGGGCGCTCATCCATTCGATGTGTCCGTCGCGCAGGTTCTCGGTCCAGAGTTGCTCGGCGACTCGGCCGGCGAACTCCTCGATAATCCGGACGCGCTTGGCGGACAGATGTGGCAACAGGATTTTGCGGTGCAACGCATGACTCGGGTCGTCGGCGGTTGCCAAGGCGTGGCCAGGGCCGCCAGCTTCCATCATGGGGAACGGGGCGACGGTCCCGTCCTCGTGATAGATCATGGTCGCGCTGAGGTTGGAGGAAAAATCGTCGACCCGGTTGACGGCATCAATGACCGCATCCCAACCGCACACCGCATAGAACACCGAATCACCGATCCGATGTACGGGGGCTTCCGCACGCATGCGCTCGTAGAGCGGATACGGGTCCTGCAGCGCCTGCTCGCCAAAGAAGTTCGCGGGATCGTCCAATACCGCCATGAAGTCAGGCTGAATGCCGTCGTTCGTCGCGTCAACGGTTATCGCAAAAGTTGATAACCGCAGCTCAACGGCCGCAGCACCGGTGAAAGCGGTTGCACCGCTTCAGCTGCGCGCTTGTGTGAGAAATTTTCCAAAAATGTCTCATCGTGCGAAACCAGTTGCAGTGGGGTTTCTGGTCGAGGGACCATCGCCATATGCCACAAACGGACTGGCTCGTCGGCGGAGATCGTCATCGCGAGGCCGTAGACCGGATTTACGCGGCGGCGGCGGACCTCATCGCCGAGGTCGGATACGAGGCGTTCTCCGTCGAGGCCTTGGCGAGCAGGGTTCACTGCTCGCCGGCCACGATCTACCGCCGCGCCGGTGGAAAGGCGGCCATTCGTGATGCGGTGGTCAAGATCCAGGCAACGCAGATCGTCGACACGCTGCGCGAAGAGATCAAGGACCTGCATGGGACCGACCGAGTTCTGACCGCTACCGTTGCGGCACTTCGGCGCATGCAGTCTCATCCGCTGACACAACACTTTCGGTCAACGCAGACGAACATCGGCGCCGACTGGCTGACAAATTCACCTGCCGTCACCGGTTTTGCCGCTGAGATGCTGGGCACAGACGACTCGCTGGCCGCACAGTGGCTCATTCGCGTTTTTCTGGCCATGTGGCTGTGGCCGTTGAAAGACCCAAACGCCGAACTGGCCATGCTGCAGCGATTTTTCGCCGCCTCGTTCACCGCGCCAGAATGACCAGCCCCTCGATCAGCACTTGCCGCCTGCTTCTCCCCCGTGCTGCTGCCATGCCGCCGCTATTGCCTCGCGGGTCGCACGGCCGATCGCGCGACCGCATGCCTATCCTCGGCCCATGGGAGTAATGGACGACGACGTCGTTGTCATCCACACCGACGGTGGCTGCAAACCCAACCCCGGGCCTGGCGGCTGGGGGGCCGTGCTGCGTCACCGTCACCACGTCCGCGAGATGTGCGGTGGCGAGTCCAGCCCGACCAGCAACAACCGCATGGAACTGACGGCGCCGATCATGGCGCTCGAGGCACTCACCCGAGCGGTGACGGTGCATCTCTACACCGACAGCACCTATGTCCGGAACGGCATCACGAAGTGGATTCTCGGCTGGGAACGCAACGGCTGGAAGACCGCCGCAAAGCAGCCGGTGAAGAATGTCGACCTCTGGCAGCGGCTGCAAGTGGCCTGTGCGCGGCACCGGGTCGAGTGGTTCTGGGTGAAAGGGCATGCCGGTATCGCCGACAACGTCCTCGCCGACGAACTGGCAACCCGGGGTATGCGAGAAGCGATCGCGCTGTCGAGGGCCCGATCCTGACGGACGGTGGCGAGGCTGGTTCAGCGGTGAATCGGGCCCTGACCGGAACGGTATCTAGCACAGCGCAATTCATGTGTACATCCGGTCGGTTCGCATGGGCTGCAACGGCTAGACCTATGATGCCGGGGTGGATATCAGTGGAGCGAGCGCAGTCGTCACCGGCGGCGCGTCAGGAATCGGTGCGGCTACTGCTCGTCAGTTGGCCGCCAAGGGTGCCCGGGTCGTCGTAGCCGACCTGCAGGCGGAAAAGGGCGAGGCTCTCGCCCAGGAAATCGGCGGCGTGTTCGTCTCCGTCGACGTGACCAACACCGAGCAGATCATCGACGCGGTCAAGACTGCCGCGGACCTGGGTCCGTTGCGTGTCCTGGTCAACTCGGCCGGCATCGGCTGGGCCCAACGCACCATCGGCAAGGATGGCGAATTCTCCTCGGCACACAACCTCGACGCGTACAAGAAGGTGCTCGAAATCAACCTGGTCGGCACCTTCGACTGCATCCGGATCGCCGCGACCCAGATGAGCAAGAACGAACCCACCGAGTCGGGTGAGCGTGGCGCCATCGTGAACATGACCAGTGTTGCCGCTTTCGACGGCCAGATCGGCCAGGCCGCGTACAGCTCGTCCAAGGGCGGCGTCGTGGGTCTGACGCTGCCCGTTGCGCGCGACCTGTCCGCGGTCGGCATCCGCGTCAACACCGTTGCCCCGGGCCTGATCGACACCCCGATCTATGGCGAGGGCGAAGCCTCGGAGGCATTCAAGGCGAAGCTCGGCGAGTCCGTGTTGTTCCCCCGTCGCCTGGGCAAGCCCGAGGAGCTGGCGTCCATGGTTGTTGAGTTGGTCACCAACTCCTACATGAACGCCGAGGTCGTCCGCGTGGACGGTGGCATCCGGATGCCACCGAAGTAGGTCAAGAGCGTCGGACCGCATCGATCGCCGCGACCGCTGAAGAGAGCGGCATAGCCAGACGCGCTCGGCAGACCAAAGTCGGGCAGCGTGGGGGGCCATTGGCGATCGACCACACCGTTTTCGCGCGAACTTTCTCGCTGTTGTTGGCGTAAGAATCGCCGGACGGGGTAAACACACGCCAAATAGACGGATGCAGAACCGGGAGGGCTGCACAATGAGGTGGGTGTTGGGCATTGTCGGCGCCGCAGCGGTGCTCGCCTCACTTCTTGTGCTGCCACTGCCGCTGTCTCTACAGGCTGTCGATCGCACCGGCGTCCCGATCACGTGTGGCACCGGGTTGCACCCTGACTACAACCTCGCCGCGCGGGAAGACGCCCTGAATAAAGACCTGCAGAGCAGCTTTGGCGCCCTCTATGTACCCAGTGACTACGAGAATCAATGCGCCGCAATCATCACTACTCGACGCGGCATCGCGTACTCGGTACTGGTGACCGGCGGCGCTCTGCTCGGTACTGCGTTGTTGCTGTCTCTGCGCGCTGCGGGTTTCATCGACCTGTCCCGCGAAAGCTTCCGAAAGGCGTCGAAACAGCGGGTGGCTCCTGTGCTAATCCCGAAATCCTCACCGCCGCCGATGCGCTATTACGAGGATTTGGATTTGGTTCGGATGAGCCTCGGGATCAGGGTTCAGCACTAGACGGGCACCGCCCGGGATCGGGAACCTATCGCTGGGGACGTAACGGACTCGGGCCGGTCAACCACACAGACCGATTTGATATCAGCTACGACACACCACTTCTGTTAACTGAAATCACATAGTTAACATCGCGCGATGCAGGATGTGTCGTGGGATTCTTGCCTCCGACGGTCACGCCGGATCACCCGGCGTGACGTATTCCGCTATGCCGCAGCTATTTCGGCAATGCCAGGGTGGTATACGGCAACGGCAGGAGCCCTCCCGGCCACCCCTGGCGCCACTCCCAAACTCATCGACTTCGCGATGCGCCAAATTCCCGCAGAGCAGATTCGAGCCGCCGGTTACCACGGGGTCATCAATTACGTCTCACTATCACGTCCCGGTTCCTCATTTGGGGCCAAGCCGATCACCCGGCAGTACGCCGATCAGTTGAAGGCCGCTGGGCTGATGATCGTCAGCAACTACCAGTACGGCAAGCCGGGCGGGACAGCACCGTCGGACTTCAAGCGCGGGTTTGCCGGTGGAGTCGCCGATGCTCGCACCGCCTGGAAGTTGCATACCGCGGCGGGTGGCGGTCAGAGCGCCCCGATCTTCTTCACCATCGACGAGGACATCAGCCACGAGACCTGGAAAACGGTGGCACTGCAGTGGTTTCGCGGAATCAATTCGGTGCTGGGAGTGCAGCGTACCGGCGTCTACGGCGGTATCGACGTATGCAAATGGGCTGCCGCCGATGGCGTCATCGGAAGTTCGCGCACCCCCGGCCGCCGATGGGCCTGGCAGACCAAGGCGTGGTCCGGCGGTCAGGTCTTCCCCGCCGCGGTGCTCTATCAACGCGTGGTGAGCACGGCGTCAAATCCCGGTCCGAAAGTCGGGGGACAAGAAGTCGACGTCAACGACATGCTTGCCGAGGACTGCGGTCAATGGCACCTTCATCCCTGACCCGTGATGCCTTCCGGATCGTTGCAACGAACCCGGTCAACTGTTGACGCGTAGCACCTTACGAGCCTCAAGCTCCCCGGTCAGTTTGTCGCGGCGCTGGGCCCGAAATGGGCGTCGATCCAGTCCGAGTATCGAGTAGTGAAGATGGTGGCGTTCTCGTCGGCAGCCAGGGTGCGATCGTCGATCACCGCACCGAAGTAGCGCGCCTGGGCGTCAGTTACGACCCGACGTCGATCACCATTGGCGGCAAGGCCTATGCGGACAAAGTCATCCATCGCCACTGCTTCGGGTCCAGCGATCTCCGTAACTCCGTTTATAGGGTGCCCGACCGCTGTGCGGGCCACGGCGGTGGCAACATCGTCGGCCGCGATGGGGCGGAACAGCGCGTGCGGCAACCTGACGATGTCCCCGTCTGACGCGGAATCGGCCAAGCCGAGCGCGAATTCGTAAAACGGAGTTGCTCGCACAATTGAATAGGGCCGGCCCGAACGCATGATCAGGTCTTCCTGGGCCGCTTTCGCGGTGTTATATCCGCTATCTGGCATGGCCTGCGCACCCACCACGGTCAACGCGACATGATGCTTTACTCCCGCTTCCCGTTCAGCGGAAAGAAGATTCGTCGTCGTGGTCTTGAAGAAGTGCATTACAGGTTCGTCGTCGAACAAGGGCGAATCGGCGACGTCCACCACGACGTCCGCACCGGCAACGGCGCGGGCGAGACCTGCACCGGTGAGTGAATCGACACCCGATCGGCGTGAGGCCGAAAAGACTTCGTGCCCCTGTCCGTTGAGCTTGGACACTACTTTCGAGCCAATCAGCCCGCTACCGCCGATGACTACGATCTTCATAGCGAACCGTTCACCTCCCACATCTAGTTGTTGTCGCATCCGACGATGGCGACAACCTCGATCTCGACGTGCTGGCCCGGCAGCGCCAGTGCCTTTACCCCAAGCGCGGTCCACAGCGGCAGACTTTCCCCGAACCGCTGGCGGAACTGGTCCACCATCACCGACATGTGTTGATCACCAATGGAATCGTCAGCAGTGGGGACGTGGTAGGAGCGGATGTTGATTACGTCGCGCCAGCTGGCACCCGCCTCAGCGAGGGTCTTTTCGACGTTGTCACATGCCTTGACGATCTCGTCCTCCACCGATGTTGCCGAAAGGGTGAAATCCGCGTCCCAGCCGCCTTGGCCGGAGATCTCAATGCGATCGCCAATGCGTAGCGCCTGCCGGTAGCGATTGCGGATACGGGCAATCTCGCCGTATCCGGGGGTGTCGAAGAATTCGAGCTTGGACATGCGGGGGTTTCCTTCCATCGTTATTGGTCGATGCCGCCGTTATCGCGATCGATGTGGTTGCCCGGAGAAGCGGCTTCACCGGTGGCCGCTGGGCGGCCGTGGATTCAGTTGCGGCCAGCCATGACGCCGCCGTCAACATTGAGGATTGCGCCAGTGACCCAACTGGCCTGCTCAGAAAGCAGATAGGTGACCGCGTTGGCCACATCGCAGGGGGCGCCCACCCGTCCCAGCGGATGAAATGGCGCGAAACTGTCCAGCGTGGCGTCGATCTCGTCTTTCGGGACCCACCGCTCGAGAGCGGGGGTCTTGACGGCGGCCGGTGCCACCGCGTTGACGCGAATTTGGTGCTCGGCCAGCTCTACGGCCAGGTTGCGGGTGAGCGCATGCAGCCCAGCCTTCTGCATCGAGTGCCCACACGACGGGGTCCGGCCAATGGCCTGATGTGCCCACATGCTGCCAATGTTGACGATGGAGCCGCCGTCACCTTTGGTGATCATCCCCGCGACCACGGTCTGGGTGAGGAAGAACAACGCGAAGTTGAGCTCCATGTACGAGTCGTAGAACTGCTCGTCGTACTCGACAAACCCTTTGGGGATAAAGAATCCGGCCGCGTTGACAAGCAGGGTCGCGTCGTCGTGTTGCTCGGAAAGTACATGTTGCACATCGGCGACGGCTGCACGATCAGTCAGCTGTGCCGCGATGCCCCAGGCTTGACCACGCCGGCTCGTCAACTCCGCGACCGTGTCATCAACACGTGCTTTGGACTGCCCGACGATCACCGCACTACCGCCGTGGTCCACGATGCCGACCGCAACCTGCCGACCGATGCCGGCACTACCACCAACGACGATGACCTTCTTGGCCTCAAAGTGCATGCTATTGGTTCCTTCTGACGGCCGATCGGACCGAGGTCGCCCCATAAACGGGTGACAATCGCACTCAGTTCTGCTGGTACTGAGACTGCGTCGGGCCGGGGTGAGTTGTCATCACCCCGGCCTCCTATTCACCCGGGTGAGTGACACCCCGCAGTGAACGATGCGTGGATGGTCCGGGCTGCTACCAAACGCTCGCGCCACCACGTCGGCGATTACTGCGGAAAGAGTGGTTCGCTCGCAGCGGAGGCGTTGCTGGCCAGGCTTGGTTGCACACCGGGTCGGTCACGGCACAACGCCGCGATGTCACACAGCACAGGCCGGCATTTACCCGGAGGATTGCTTATCAACAACGCGGCGCACAGCGCGCCGAGAGCGAACAGGGCCGCGCTCACCTGTAATACGTGGGCGAATCCGGCGGGACTCGCCGTGCCGGCGGTGATCAAGCCTATGGACCCGATCGAGATCAACGAAGCCAGCCTTGAGACGGCGTTGTTGATCGCCGACGCCAGGCCGCTGTGTTCGGTCGGCACCGACGACAGCGTCAAGGAAACCAGCGGTGTGACAGTCGCGACCAGCCCGATGGCCAGCATCATCATCCCGGGAATCAGGTCGGTGATCCCCTGGAATCCAGTGTCTTTCGGCCGGATCAACAGCAGGCCGATCCCAGCCAAAGCGGGCCCGGCGATCAAGAAAGCGCGGGGTCCCACCCGCATGGCGGCGCGGCCGACGTGACGTGCGAAGAGAAACGACAGTGCCGGGATCGGCAAAGTCACCAGTCCCGTCGCCGTGGCCGAGTAGCCGACGACTTCTTGGGTGAAGAGGGCGACAGCGAGTGATCCCAGCGTCAGCGCCCCGTATACGAACGCGGTGACGATGTTGGCAGCAGCGAAGTTCCGAAAGGTGAACACCTGCAGCGGAAGCATCGGGCTTTTGCTGCGGTGCTGACAGCTCACGAAGCCGCCAAGTGCGGCAATTCCGATCAGCAATGACCCGATGACCCTCGGGTCCGTCCATCCGTCGTGTTGCGATTCGATCAATGCGTACACCGTCGCGGCCAGGCCCGTCGCCGATAGACCTACCCCGGCTGCATCGACACGGACGACGCGGGTCGGCCCCGGCACGGGGCATAGCCAGAACGTCAGCGCATAGCCGACCACCATCGGGATCGCAGACAATACGAAAATCCAACGCCAGCCCAAGTAATCAACACACATTCCGCCCAGCAGGGGACCCAACGCGAAGGCGGTTCCCGTCCACCCAGTCCACACACCTATCGCTGCGGACCGATGCGCTTTGTCGAAGACGGTGTTGATCAGCGCCAGCGAACCGGGTACGAGAAACGCCGCACCAAGGCCCTGGATGAGGCGCGCGGTAATCAGCATCGCCGGCGCGGCGGCAGCGGCGGCCAAAACCGAGCCCATCCCGAAAGTCAGCAGCCCGAACCGCATCACCGGAACGCGTCCGAACGAGTCCGAGATGGACCCGGCGGGCAGAATAGCGGCGACCATCGCCAACAGGTAGCCCTCGACAATCCACTGTTGCAAGGCCAGCCCGCCGCCGAGGTCGTGCTCGATAGCCGGCAAACCAAGGTTGATCACGGTGGAGTCGAGGAATGCGACCATCGACACCATCACCGCGACCACCATCGCACGGCTGGTCGGTGCCGCGTCACGCAATGTCACTGCAGGGACCGTCCGGGGCTTGAGAGTAACTGGGTGCCAGCTCCCCCACCGTGACACAGGGATCCGTTGGGGCCCAATGTATTACCGGAGGCCCAGTCGCCGCGATCGCTCTCCATGTTGTCCTCCGCTCACCACCGGTCGAAATGCAGCACGTCGTCGAGCGGAACCCGACGGGCACGGTGAAAGGTCGTACCGATGTAGTACGCCGTGGGGATGGTCGTGGCGTGATAGACGTTGTCAGGCAGTCCAAGGATGGTCCGCATCTCCTGGTCAGCCATTACGGTCACCCCGGTCCACGTGGTTCCCAAGCCGCGCGAACGCGCAGCAAGCATATAGCTCCACGTAGCGGGCATGACCGAACTCCAGTACTGGTTGGCATTTTCGCCCGTCAGCGTGCCGTCGCCGTCGATGACCTCGACGCAAGGGATCGTCAGCACGGGAACCTCCCCGATGTGCTCGGCGAGATATGTCGCGCTGTCGGATACCCTGCGCTGTTGGCGATTTCGCACCGGGTCGTCCTTGAACCGATCGGCGACAGCGAAGGGGGACGCGACAATCCATTCCCACGTGCGGCGGTACACATCGGCGATGGCGCGGCGCTGCTCGGCGTCGGTGACCACGATGAAGCTCCAGTTCTGCACGTTGGACGACGTCGGTGCTTGCACCGCGATCTCCAGGCATTCCCGGATCAGGCCAATGGGAACGGGTTTGGTCAGGTCCAGGCGCTTACGTACCGACCGGGTCGTGGTCAGCAGTGCGTCGGTGGACAAATCCACGATGGGGTAACTGCTCATGCCGGTACAAAGGTGATGACTTCTACTTCCACGCGCAGGTTTGGCCACACCAGCCCGTCGATGATGCTGAGCATCGCGGCGGGTTCGTGGTGGATGATCGCCTTGCTCACCGCCAGGTAGGCAGCTACATTGTCGCGGCTGGTGAGCCATTGACGCATGTATGAGGTTCCCCAGAATTGGTGGACATCTGAGATAGCGGGACGGTGGTCCCCTGGAAGGATGTTCGTATGCCACGATCTCGGCGGTCGTTTT
>NZ_MVHT01000360.1 GCF_002086275.1 Mycobacterium intermedium
GCCGTAGGTGGAGTGGTTCGTGCCGGGCGCGGTCACGCCGGTACCGCCGAGCCCGCCGGTGCCGCCGGCACCGCCGGCGCCGCCACTCCCGTTGAGCCCGCCGCTGGAGTTGCCGCCGTTTCCGCCGACGCCGCCGTGGCCGCCTTGGCCGCCATGGCCGGCGACCGTGCCGAAGGCGTTTCCGCTGACGGAGCCGCCGGTACCGCCGGTGCCGCCGCCGCCCCCGGTGCCGCCCGCGCCGCCGCTGCCAACCTGCCCGAATAGCCCGGTGC
>NZ_MVHT01000361.1 GCF_002086275.1 Mycobacterium intermedium
GAGCCGAACAGTCCGCCGGCGCCGCCGTCGCCACCGAAGCCGCCGCTGGCGGTGCTGCCGGACCCGCCGCTCCCGCCGGCACCACCGGCGCTGAACAACCCACCGGCGCCGCCGGACCCGCCGGTCCCGCCGTTGCCGGTTATGCCTGCTCCACCGTCACCGCCGGTGCCGCCGGAGCTGAACATCCCGCCGGCCCCGCCAGCACCGCCGCCGCCTCCCGTGACGCTGGCGGTCCCGCCCACGCCGCCATCCCCTGCGGCGCCAACTAACCC
>NZ_MVHT01000362.1 GCF_002086275.1 Mycobacterium intermedium
GCCAACGGCAGCGGCGAGCGGGGTGGTGCGGGCGGCGCCGGCGGCTTGTTCTTCGGCGGGGGTGGCGCCGGCGGTGCCGGCGCCACCGGCGGCACGCTTGGCGGTCCGGGCGGAGCCGGCGGAATGGGCGGGCTGTTCGGGACCGGAGGGGCCGGCGGAGTAGGCGGGTCGAACTCTAATGTCGGCACTCCCGGGCCAGGCGGTGTCGGCGGCGCCGGTCTGTTGTTCGGAAACGGCGGGGCCGGCGGCACCGGCGGCAGCAACCT
>NZ_MVHT01000363.1 GCF_002086275.1 Mycobacterium intermedium
TGATTCGCCGCCAACCGCTGGGCAGCGGCCGCCTTGAGCGCCACAAGTTCGCCGTCATCATGGGCTGAGCCCAGATGCTCAATCGAGCGCGCTCCTCGCCGGTTGGACCACACGATCTGCACCGCGGTCGCCCCCGAGGCGGTCTTCACGGTGCGCACGTAGGCCACCCCGGCAGCCTACGGCCCCGATTTAGCCTTGATCCACCGATGAATTGGCTGGTTGTCGGGGTGTCGGAATGAAGAAAGTGCCCTCTGAGCTGGAAAGAT
>NZ_MVHT01000364.1 GCF_002086275.1 Mycobacterium intermedium
GCCACCGGCCCCGCCGGCCCCGGCTAGGCCGCCCGCAGTGTTACTGCCCCCGGTGCCGCCGGCCCCGCCGGCGCCAAACAGCAAGCCTGCGCCACCGGCTCCCCCGGTCCCGGCCGGAACCCCCGCGAGGATGCTGAGCCCGCCGGCGCCGCCGGGTCCGCCCATGCCGAACAACCCGCCGATCCCGCCGGCGCCGCCAGTGCCGCCGACCGGCGAGTTGGCGCCGCCGGTCCCGCCGGCGCCGCCGATGCCAAACAGCAACC
>NZ_MVHT01000365.1 GCF_002086275.1 Mycobacterium intermedium
GGTCTGTTGTTCTGGCAGGCGGCCCAGTTCCGCGACTACCCCATCCTGCTAGCAGTCACCATCATCATCTCAATGGCCACCGTGCTCGGCGCCCTCATCGCAGACATCCTCTATGCCGTCGTCGATCCGCGGATTCGTTACGGAGGAGCAGACCGATGAGCACCGAGATCGCTATTCCCGATCCTCAGAGCCGACGTCCCGAATCTGCCCGTCCCATGCGTCCCGGCACAGCGCGACGGACCAGCAGACGCACCAGCC
>NZ_MVHT01000366.1 GCF_002086275.1 Mycobacterium intermedium
GACAGATGATCAGCTCGTGGACGCGCAGGTCACCGCTGATTCCGGTGGCCTTCAGGGTCTCGGTGGCGCGGGTGCGACCGATTCCGTAGATGTAGGTCAGGGCGACCTCGAGGCGCTTGTCGCGCGGCAGGTCGACTCCGATGAGGCGTGCCATGTGGCATCCCTTTCTTGTTCTTTCGACCCGATTGCTCGGGACACCGTGGAAGCACGTCCCGGAACCCCGCTCGAACCCATCGAGCACGGATTCGGGCTACTACC
>NZ_MVHT01000367.1 GCF_002086275.1 Mycobacterium intermedium
TCGACGCCTCATCCAGCTCCCGATACGACAACGACGATCCCTCGAAAGTCAGCGCCACCGCCTCCGGCGTGCGGGCCGCCTGACCCGCGAACAACACCGGGATCGCAGCCCCTGCCGGCGGCCCCGTCAACACCGCCCGATTACTCAGCTCATCGAGCCGGGCCCGTTCGGCCTCATCCAGCACATCGATCGCCGACAACCGCTGCCCTGGGTTGGCGACCATCGCCGCCAGTACCCGCTCCCAGCGTTGCAG
>NZ_MVHT01000368.1 GCF_002086275.1 Mycobacterium intermedium
GGCAATCTCGCTGCGAGGGTTTGCCTTCGCGGGCTCTGGGGGCGGCGAGATTGCGGTGGTGGTTGTGGTTTGGGCCTCCACCGCGACCTTCACGGCAATCTCGCTGCGAAGGTTTGCCTTCGCGGGCTCTGGGGGCGGCGAGATTGCGGTGGTGGTTGTGGTTTGGGCCGCCATCACGACCTTCATGGCAATCTCGCTGCGAGGGTTTGCCTTCGCGGGCTCTGGGGGCGGCGAGATTGCGGTGGTGGTTGTG
>NZ_MVHT01000369.1 GCF_002086275.1 Mycobacterium intermedium
CCCGGCGCCGGCCCCGGGTGGGGGGGGGGGGGCGGGCGCCGCGGCCCCCCCCGGCGCCGGAGAGCATTCCGCCGTTACCGCCGGCGCCGCCTTTGCCCCCGCCGGAGCCGAATGCGCCGGTGCCGCCGCTTCCTCCGGAACCGAACAACCCGCCGTTACCGCCGGCGCCGCCGGCGCCCCCGAGTGTCACGCCGCTGCCTCCGTCGCCGCCGGCGCCCCCGCTGGCCCCAAAGAGTCCGGCGGAGAATC
>NZ_MVHT01000036.1 GCF_002086275.1 Mycobacterium intermedium
GTTGGCCGGCCGCGCCGGAGCCGCCGGCACCGCCGTTGCCCCACAAGATCCCGCCCGCCCCGCCGTTTTGACCCGTTCCGGGTGCGCCGTTGGTGCCGTCGCCGATCAGCGGTCGCCCCAACAGCAGGTTGGTGGGCGCGTTGATCACGCCCAGCACCGCATCGACCAGGGCCTGCAGCGGGTTGGCCGCAGCCGCTTCGGCGGTGACGTATGCGGCCCCGCCGGCGCTGAGCGCTCGCGCAAACTCGGCTTGAAACGTCGCCGCCTGTGCACTCAACGCCTGAAACTGCTGACCGTGGCTGGAGAACAGTGCCGCAATCGCCGCCGACACCTCATCCCCGGCCGCGACTGCCACGGCGCTGGTGGAGCTTGCGGCCGCGGAGTTGGCCGCGCTCAACGACCTGCCGATGCTTGCCACATCCGCGGCTGCCGCCGACAACAGATCCGGTGCTGCGATGACGTAGGACATGGCTGTCCTCCCAGGTGGGCTCCCGATGGCCCTTCGGAGGGATGATGGAGCACCCAGCGTATGCACACTTCGCGCATAAAAGAGACGAATTAAAAACCTTTACGGCAACGGTAATTTGTGCCGCTGACGTGCGCAAACAGTAAATGAGCAAATCCATGGCGCGAATTACCGATGCGCAAATTTATTACCTGGCATTATCGTCGGTGAACCCGCCGACACCGCCCGGCAGTCGACCCCTAATCGCCAGACAGGTACCGCTCGACGGACGCGACCTTCTGGGTCATCGCGTCCGTGACCCCCGTTCGCCAGTCCGCCTTGATGACGGTGCTCACCCGCGGAGCCCGCGCGGCAACGGCTTCCACCGCGCGCTGCACCACGGCCATCACTTCCTCCCACGTCTCACCTTCGATCGTGGTGAACATCGAGTCCGTCTTGTTGGGTAGTCCGGATTCGCGAACCACCCGGACGGCCTCGGCGACGATTTCGCCGACACCCTCCCCCACCCCCAGCGGAGTCACCGAAAACGCAACCAGCACCGACATGCATCTACTGTGGCATGGCAGCATCGGGGGCCATGCGGGTTCTGGTGCAACGTGTCTCATCAGCGGCGGTGACCGTGGACGGTCAGGTGGTAGGCAGCATTCGGCCCGACGGGCAGGGTTTGCTCGCGTTCGTCGGCGTAACCCACAGTGACGGGACCGAAAAGGCGCAGCGGCTGGCCGAAAAGCTATGGAACTTGCGGATTCTCACCGACGAGAAATCCGCTGCCGACGTGGACGCGCCCATCCTGGTGGTCAGCCAGTTCACCCTGTACGCCGACACCGTCAAGGGCCGTCGTCCGTCCTGGAACGCCGCGGCACCGGCCGCGGTTGCCGAGCCGTTGGTGACGGCGTTCGCGGAGGCGCTCCGCGGACTGGGCGCACATGTGCACACCGGCGTCTTCGGCGCGCACATGCATGTCGAACTGGTCAACGACGGCCCGGTGACCATCATGCTGGAACTCTGAGCCGCGCCGACAAGCGAAACCGCGACGGGTATTTTCGCCGCTATGACGGCATCGGAATTCGGTTCACTGCGTTCGGACGACGACCAGTGGGACATTGTCAGCAGCGTGGGCTACACCGCACTGCTGGTGGCGGGTTGGCGCGCGGTGCATGCCTTGAGCCCGCAACCGCTGGTCGTCGATGACTACGCGGAGTCCTTCATCCGGGCATCCGGGGACCCCTATCTCACGGGGTTGCTGGACAAGCCCGAGCAGTCTGAGGACGAGACCACCTTCCCCAAGCTGTACGGGGTGCAAACCCGCTTCTTCGACGACTTCTTCATCTCGGCGGGTCAAGCCGGCATCCGGCAAGCCGTGATCGTCGCGGCCGGTCTGGACTCTCGGGCCTATCGACTTGATTGGCCTTCGGGCACAGTGGTTTTCGAAGTTGACCTACCGAAAGTCCTGGAATTCAAGACGCGGGTACTTGACGGGCGCGGCGCCCGTCCGAAGGCCCGCCGCGGCGAGGTGGCGGCGGATCTACGCACCGACTGGCCAACGCCGTTGCAACAGGCCGGGTTCGATCCGCATACACCGAGCGCCTGGTCGGTCGAGGGGATCCTGCCCTACCTGAATGACGAGGCCCAGACCGCCCTTTTCACCCGAATCGGTGATCTGTCGGCGCCGGGTAGCCGACTTGCCATTGGTGCGTTGGGGTCGCGCCTGGACCACGCGCAGTTATCGGCTCTCGAAGCCAGCCATCCCGGTGTGGACATGTCCGGCGACGTGGACTTCTCGGCTTTGACCTATGAGACCAAGACTGACCCGGCCCAGTGGCTGGCCGCGCACGATTGGACGGTCGATCCGGTCCGCACCAATCCGGAGCTGCAGATCGGCTATGGGTTGACCCCGACCGATGTCGACCGCAAGCTCGACGAATTCATGCGCTCGAAGTACATCAACGCATCTCGGTGAACGCCGGGTTCACGTGTCGGCGGTAGTAGCGGCGCCCGTGCAATCGCTGGTAGTGCCACACCGCAGCGGGCAGTGCACCGCGCGGATGTAACCAGAAACCCTTGGGCGCGGCGGCTGTTGGCGTTCGGCGCCCGGTCTCCACATCGGCGACGACGACACCTTCCCCTGCGGTGTGATCGCGGGAGGCCAGCACGGTACCGTCGGCGGCGACGATCATCGCCCCGCCCTCGAACCAGCCGTCGTAACCCAGAGGCAGCCACGGCATGCGACATCGCAACGGTCCCGAGTGCGCAGCGTGCAGGACCGGGGCCCCAACGTAGGTGGCGAAGGATGCGGCGGCCCGCCAGGCGGTTGCCGCATTGCGCTTTTCCAGCAGCTCAAAGACAGGGTTAGGCCACCACCGCGGAATAGACCACCAGCCTGAACCGGTCATTGCGAGGTCGATACGTCCACGCAGGCGGCGCACCGTTTGGGTGCGCATCAATTCCCAGCACACCGCGGCACCCACGGTCAGTCCGCCGGCGTCAATCACCCCGTCGTCGTGTCCGCCCACGTAGAACGCGTTTTCCCACATGGTGGGGAGGTCTTTGTCGTGACGACCGACGACGCCGTCCGCAGTGACGAGCAGGTAGGCGTTGCGGACGTCGCAATCGCTGTCCCGGATCAGCAACGAGCCGCCGATCATGACGCCGTGGCGCTGTGCCAGATTCTGCAACAGCTCGGTGGCCTTACCGTCCGGCGGCAATGCGGCATGGGCGAGCTCGGGCCAGAAGCCGACACCGGTGGTGAAGAACTCCGGCAGTGCGATCGTCTGCGCACCTTCGGCTACGGCTTGCTCAACCAACCGTTCGGCAATGGCCAGGTTGGCGTCCACGTCCGCGGGCACGGCTTCGAGTTGAATCGCGGCACAGCGCATGGAAACCATGCTGCCACGCTCAGGGTGTCAGCAGTACCTTAACGTCGTCACCGGACCGCGCGTCGGCGGTGGCGTAGCCGGTGGGCGCTTCATCCAAAGGCATTGTCGTGGTGAAGATTCCGTCGACATTGAGCCGGCCCGACTGCAGCAGCGGGATCAACTCCGGCCAGGTGCGCTGTACGGGCGCGGTTGTCATGCGCAGCGTGATGCTGCGCATCAGGCACGACAGGGCGGGCAGTGGAAACGGCTGCAAGTCGTGGACACCGACAACCGAGACCGTGCCGCCGGGACGTACCGCGTTGAGGGCGTCGTTCAGCGAGGCGTCCGTGGCAACGGCATCGATCACCGAGTCGGCGCCTCGGCCGCCGGTGGCTGCCAGGATGGCCTCGGCCGCCGGCGCCTTGATCGGGGTGGCACCCCAGTCGGCCGCACGCCGCAAGCGCCCCTCCACCCGGTCCACCGCGAAAACCGTTGCGGCGCCCTGCATGAAAGCACTCCGCAGCGAGCACAGGCCGACTGCTCCCAAGCCCACCACCGCCACCGTGCCGCCGTACGGGATATCGGCACGTTGAGCGGCGGCCCACCCGGTGGCGAGGTTGTCGGTCAAGAGCAGCGCCTGCTCGGTGTTGATGCCCTCGGGGATCTTACGGAGCAGGAAGTCGGCGGCCGGTACGGCAAGCAGATCGGCCTGAGCCCCGCCGAGCGCGCCGGAGCCGAAAATCTGCAGACCCGAATAGCACATGACCGGGTCGTTGGTGGCGCAGCCCGGACAGGATCCGCAGCCGGCCACCGACGAGACCAGGACAGAGTCGCCCACCGCGACGCTTTGCACCTGCGCCCCGACCTCGACCACCCTGCCGACGGCCTCGTGACCGAGGGCCACCGACTCGGCGAACGGATACTCGCCTTCGTAGAAGTGGAGGTCGGAGCCGCAGATACCGGCCGCGGTCACCTCGATGATCGCTGCATCGGGGCCCGGCAGCACCGGATCCGGGCGTGTTTCAACCGCTATGTTGCCGGGTCCGTTGATGACTACCGCTCGCATGTCGGCAAGCTCACTTTCGTTGTCGCAGAATGAAGTTGGGCCAATCGGGGGCACGCACCGCGGCCCAGTAGTCGGGCAGGCGCCAAGGGCTGACGGTATGAATCTCGCCGTCGGGGTTCTTGAAGTAGGAATGTTTGACGGCGGGATGCGACCACACCATCTGCTTGATCTCGGCCTGCGTCCGTCGATGCCACTCGATGGCGGCAGCAGAAGTCGGCTCTATTGAATGCATGCCCTCCCCCGCCAAGCGTTCCAAACACAGATTTATATAACGCATTTGCAGCTCGGACTGGAAGATCAGGCTGCCGCCGTGGGCAAGGTGAGTTCCGGGCCCGTAGAGCAGGAAGAGGTTGGGGAACTCGGGAACCGTGATCCCCAGGTAGGCATATGGACGACGTCCCCATTTGTCACGCAGATCAATTCCGTTGCGGCCGGTGATCTTCAGCGGCCACAAGACATCGGTGTGGCGAAAGCCGGTGGCGTAGACGATTACATCGATGTCGTGCGCCGAGCCGTCCTCGGTGACGACGCCGTGCGGGGTGATCCGCTGGATCGGGGTGCGCACCAACTCGACGTTGTCGCGTTGCAGCGTTTGCAACCAGCTGCCGTTGTCCTGCAGAGTGCGTTTGCCCGTAGCCGGGTAGTCCGGCAGGACCTTGGCCAGCAATTCATCGTCGTCGACCTGACTGGTGATCCACTGGCTGAACATCATGCGGGCGACGGCGTTGATATCGCTGACGGCGTATTCCTGGTCAGCGTAATTCGGGTCGGCCCGCGCGGCGTCCAACCCTTTGTCGGCGCCCGGCCACAGCAGCAGGAACCGGTACCACCGCCCGTAGAACGGCAGGTGCCGCATCGCCCAGCGCACGCCGTCTCCCACCCGGTCGTGGTACATCGGATTCGGGAACATCCACTGTGCGGTGCGCTGGAACACGGTGAGGTGCTCCACGCGCGACGCGATCGCGGGTGCGATCTGAAAGCCGCTGGCGCCTGCCCCGATCAGTGCTACGCGCTTGCCGGTCAGGTCGACGCTGTGATCCCAGGCCGCAGAGTGAAATGCGGGCCCGGAAAAGCTGTCCGCGCCGTCAAATTGGGGGATGTACGGCCGATTCAACTGACCGACCGCGGTGATGACGGCGCGCGCATTCACGGTGCTCAGCCGGCCGTCGGCCGAGCGCAGCGAAACCCGCCAGACGCCGTCGTCGTCATCCCAATCCGCTGCCAGGACCTCGGTGTTCCACCGCACCCGCTCGGCCAGGCCGTGCTTGTCCATAACCCGGGCGAAGTAGTCCTGCAGCTCTGGTTGCTCGGCGAAGAAGTGCGTCCAGTCGTCGTTGGGTTCGAAACTGTAGCAATAGAAATGATTGGCCACATCGACGCGAGCGCCGGGATAGCTGTTCTCCCACCAGGTTCCGCCAGGACCGGCGTTCTTTTCGACGATGGTGAAGGGAATGTTGGCTTGTTTCAACCGGATTCCGGCCAGAATACCGGACTCTCCACATCCGATCACGAGGACGGGGAGCTCGGACGTCTTGTCGGCGGGCAGTGCTGCGGGACGCCGCGGGTCGGCCCCCTCGAGATCCATCTCTTCCAAGAGCAACGGCAGGTATTCGTCGGGCACATGCTCGCAGGCGGCCCAATCCATCATTTGCCGGATGGTCTCGATGCTCAGCGGCGCAGGCTCGGGGCACCCCCGGTCCCGATACTCGGCGATAACGGTGAGCGCCGCGGCGCGGGCGCGCGCCTTGTCCTCCTCCGACATGAAGCCTTGGACTTCGTTGAGAAACAGCCCCATCGGTTTGAAGTCTTGGATGAATCGGCGGTCTCCGGTGATATGTACCAGTGACAACAGCAGCGTCGGGATGCTGACGTCCTCCAGAGCTGCGGCGATCTCGGAATCGGAAGTGGTGAACGGCAGGCCGGAGTAGGGGCTGCGCATCGGGTCGATCCTTTCCACCCACTCTGCAATTACGCTACGAATGGTTCGGTAATTGACCGCGGCGCTCACGCTACCCCTGGCGACGTCGCGGCGTCTAGTCCCAGCAGTAGAACCTGTTCTAACTTCAAGCAGATCGGCCCTTTTCGGGGGAGACATGGCCAAAAATGGGCTTCGTGGCCGCACTACTCACCGCCTGCAGTGGCTTCCTGCTCGCCGTCCTCTGGATGGACCTCATGTTCGACGTCCAGGCATTGCGCCGCCGCACCGGGGCGCAGCCATTGCCCGAGCCGGTGCTGGCCTCCATCGGCGGCTATTACCACCGCGCAACGACCGCCTCGCAACCGATGGGCCGGTTGATCGCGGTGGTGATGCTGATCTTGTTGAGCGCGCTCGGGTTTGAGGCCTTTCGCGGTCACGAACCCCCGTGGGTGCTGTGGACGTCGGTCGTGCTGGCGGGTGTTCCCATCGGCTTGGCGCTGACGCGCACCGTCCCTCGTGCGGTCCGTCTCGGCCACCGCGTGGACACCGCTGCCGAACAGAGTCGCCTGGCGCGCACTGTCGGCCGCGACCACCTCGTCTGCGCCGCCTGCATGCTTGCGTTTGTGGTCGTGTGGACGGCCCGCGGCCTGTCGGGGTGATGTCTGTGATAGGTGTTAGTCCCACGACGGTCGACCTTGCTGGCCAAGTTGTCGACGGCCGTACTAAACTAGAACAGGTTTCAGTTTTCCTCGCTCGTTAAGGTTCCCCAGGAGCAGACATGCACACCGCGCTATGCGACAAACTCGGCATCGAGTTTCCCATTTTCGCTTTCACCCACTGCCGTGACGTTGTGGTGGCGGTCAGCAAAGCCGGTGGTTTCGGCGTGCTCGGCGCCGTCGGGTTCACTCCCGAGCAGCTGGAGATCGAGCTGAAGTGGATCGACGAGAACATCGGCGACCACCCCTACGGCGTCGACATCGTCATTCCCAACAAGTACGAGGGGATGGACTCGCACCTGTCGGCCGAGGAATTGGCCAACACGTTGCGGGCTATGGTTCCGCAGGAACACCTCGACTTCGCCAAGAAGATCCTCGCCGACCACGGCGTTCCGGTCGAGGACAGTGACGCCGACAGCCTGCAATTGCTGGGCTGGACCGAGGCGACAGCCACCCCGCAGGTGGAGGTGGCGCTCAAGCACCCGAAGGTGACGATGATCGCCAACGCGCTGGGCACTCCCCCGGCGGACATGATCAAGCACATTCACGACGAGGGTCGCGTCGTGGCCGCGTTGTGCGGTTCTCCCCGCCAGGCACGCAAGCACGCCGATGCCGGCGTCGACATCATCATCGCCCAGGGCGGCGAGGCCGGCGGCCACTGCGGCGAGGTGGGCTCGATCGTGTTGTGGCCCCAGGTTGTCAAGGAGGTTGCCCCCATTCCCGTCCTCGGTGCCGGCGGGATTGGCAGCGGCCAGCAGATCGCCGCTGCGCTGGCGCTCGGCTGCCAAGGCGCATGGACCGGCTCGCAGTGGCTGATGGTCGAGGAGTCCTCCAACACCCCTGTTCAGCAGGCCGCGTACATCAAGGCCGACAGCCGCGACACCGTCCGCAGCCGCTCGTTCACCGGCAAGCCGGCCCGGATGCTGCGCAATGACTGGACCGAGGCGTGGGAGCAGCCAGACAACCCGAAGCCGCTCGGCATGCCGCTGCAGTACATGGTTTCCGGCATGGCGGTGCGGGCCACCAACCGGTACCCAAACGAGTCGGTCGATGTGGCGTTCAACCCGGTGGGTCAGGTTGTCGGCCAGTTCCGCAAGGTGGAAAAGTCCGCCGCCGTGATCGAGCGTTGGGTGCAGGAGTACCTCGAGGCGACCGGCAAGTTGAACGAACTGAACGAGGCCGCGGGCGTCTAGCGGCCGCGTTCAGCTAGTCTTCGCCGTCTAGGTCGTCGTCGGCGTCGTCGCGGCCGGTAACGACTTCTTTGACTCTCTCGACGGCGTACGTGCCGATCTCGATGGAGTTCTGGACGATTCCGCTGGCGCCTCCGGCGATGTCGCCGCGGATGATGTGGCTGGCGTTTTCGACGATGTCGGAAGCCTTTTCGACGGCGTTGGTGGCGATGTCGCGGAGCGCGTCGACGGCGTCTTTGGGCTCAAAAGCCATGAGGTTCTCCTGTTCCTTTGCGAATTCTGAATAAGACTCTAGACGCAACGAACGCGCTGGACAGGGGTCAAAATCAGTAGTTGACCAGGGTTCGCCAGTAGTCTTCCGGGATTTCGCTGCCAGACCGCAATACCCGCGCCAGACCGGCCGCCATTGCGATTCCGAGCAGGCCGAGCCAAAGGCCCGCCAGGCCGATGAGCCACCACAGCACTGCGGTGACGGCGGGCCACGGCGAAAGCACGGCAAGGACCGGGGCGAAGAAGAACCCGAGCCCGATATACCAGGCCGAGCCGGCCCGGTCAGACACCAGCACGAAGCGCAGCCACCGCGGGATCGGTGATTCGAGCGACTGGCTTTCGCGCTTCATCCGATACTGCTCCTAGGGTTCAGGCGGGAAGAACCCTGCACCGGTGAACCACCCTTCCTGCCAGCCCTGAGCTCCCAGGCAGAGCATGGGCAGGCCGGCCGGTGATTGCGCCGCAGTCTGCGGCCCCGGGCAGGGCGCGCCGATCTGCTGGACGCCGTACAGCGGGTAGGAAATCACCCAGTAGCCGGTTGTGGCGGGCGGGAACTGGTTCGGTGGCGGGAAGTGGCACGCTTCGGCTTGGCCGCTGGGGCCGCGGCCGAAAATGAACCGCTCGTAGTTGTCGCATGGGGCGCCCAGCGAGGCGTCGTAGTTCATCCCCGGCACGTCGCCGGGCCAGCGCCCGTTGTCGGCTCCGGCGACCGGCGCTACACCGAGCGCCGCGCCCGTGAGCGCAGCGGCTGCGAGCAATTCGCGGATCATGCACCACCCCTTCATCACCGGTCAGTTTCAGTAGAAGCATATCCATTGTGATCGGGCCCACAACACCGGTAGCAAAATGCCCGACCGGGCCTAAAAGTGCTGCTGACGACGCATGCTTCCCGACCGGATAGCCGCGATCCGCGCCTGGCCGATGCGGCGCGTCCGCCGGACGTCGCGGTTGAACACGGGGCAGTCCAGGTAGCGCGATCTTGGTGGGAACCTTCCCAACCGTGGTGTAGCAATGGTTTATTGGCTCTAGATCCCCACTAGCAGAATTCGCATCGAGGAGGGGCCGTGTCGATTGTGAACTCAGGTGCCGAGCAGGCGACCAAGCCAGGCCCGAACCTGCCTCCCGGCTTTGACTTCACCGACCCGGACATCCACGCCGAGCGCCTGCCGGTCGAGGAGCTTGCCGAGTTGCGCCGAACGGCTCCCATCTGGTGGAACGAGCAGCCAATCGGGGTCGGCGGTTTTGACGACGGCGGGTTCTGGGTGGTCACCAAGCACAAGGACGTCAAAGAGATCTCCCGGCGCAGCGACGTCTTCTCCAGCCTGGAGAAGACCGCCTTGCCGCGCTACAAGGACGGCACGGTCGGCGAGCAGATCGAGCGGGGCAAGTTCGTTCTGCTCAACCAGGACGCGCCACACCACACCCGACTGCGCAAGATCATTTCCCGCGGTTTCACACCGCGAGCCGTCGAGCGCCTGCGCGAAGACCTGGCTCAGCGGGCTCGCCGCATCGTCGAGGGCGCCGCGGCACAA
Organism: Mycobacterium intermedium; assembly: GCF_002086275.1. Taxonomy (GTDB): domain Bacteria; phylum Actinomycetota; class Actinomycetes; order Mycobacteriales; family Mycobacteriaceae; genus Mycobacterium; species Mycobacterium intermedium. Next base: position 10,014 of record NZ_MVHT01000036.1, read on the forward strand.
GGGTCCGGCGACTTCGTCGAGCAGGTGTCCTGCGAACTTCCCCTGCAGGCCATCGCCGGGTTGCTGGGCGTCCCGCAGGAAGACCGGATGAAGCTGTTCCACTGGTCCAACCAGATGGTGGGCGACCAGGATCCGGAATTCGCCAGCAACGACGCCATCACCGCTTCGGTCGAACTCATCATGTACGCCATGCAGATGGCCGCCGATCGGGCGCAGAACCCGGGCGAAGACATCGTCACCAAACTGGTCCAAGCCGACGTCGACGGCCACAAACTCTCCGACGACGAGTTCGGCTTCTTCGTCATTTTGCTGGCGGTCGCCGGCAACGAGACCACCCGCAACTCCATCACGCAAGGCATGATGGCCTTCACCGACTTCCCCGACCAGTGGGAGCTGTACAAGAAGGAGCGGCCCGCCACCACCGCCGACGAGATCGTGCGATGGGCGACGCCGGTTACGTCGTTCCAACGCACCGCCCTCGAGGACTACGAACTGTCAGGGGTGCGAATCAAGAAGGGCCAGCGCGTCGTGATGGTCTACCGCTCGGCCAACTTCGACGAAGAGGTGTTCGAGGATCCCTTCCGCTTCAACATCCTGCGGGATCCCAACCCGCACGTCGGATTTGGCGGTACGGGTGCGCACTACTGCATTGGCGCCAATCTGGCCCGGATGACGATCGACCTGATGTTCAACGCCATCGCCGACGTCATGCCGGACCTGGAATCGATCGGTAAACCCGAGCGCCTGCGGTCGGGCTGGCTCAACGGGATCAAGCACTGGCAGGTCGATTACCGCACTGACCGGGCCAAATGCCCTGTCGCCCATTAGAGTTACCGGGGTGGCCACTCACCGAGCATTTCACGTACCGTCCGCAGGCGCGTCGTTAGAGCCCGCCGAGGTCGAGACACCGTCACCGGGTCGCGGCGAGGTACGTATCGCCGTGTCCGCCTGCGGCGTCTGCGGCACCGACAATCACCTTGCCAACGGCGGGTTTCCGAACATGTCGTGGCCGGTGACCCTGGGGCACGAGATCGCCGGAACCATCGCCGAACTCGGCGAGGGGGTGGAGGATTTCGCGGTCGGTGACCGCGTCGCCGTCGGGTGGTTCGGCGGGCACTGCAACAACTGCGACCAGTGCCGCAAGGGAATCTTCATCCACTGCGCCAACATGAAGGTGCCGAGCTGGCAGTACCCGGGCGGCTACGCCGAATCCGTTGTCGCACCGGCCAATGCGCTGGCGCGGATTCCCGCTGAGCTCTCTGACGTAGAAGCGGCTCCGATGGGGTGTGCGGGCGTCACCACGTACAACGCGTTGCGTCACACCCGGGCGCTGCCGGGCGACCGAGTCGCGATTCTGGGCGTCGGCGGTCTGGGTCACCTCGGGGTGCAGTTCTCCCGGGCGATGGGCTTCGAAACCATCGCGATCGCGCGCGGTGCCGCCAAGGCCGAAGATGCCCGCAAGCTGGGCGCCCACCATTACATCGACTCGACCAGTGGCGACGTCTCCGCGGCGCTGAGTGCCCTGGGCGGTGTCAGTGTCGTGCTGGCCACCGCCGGAAACTCGGTGGCCATGGGCGACACGGTGGGAGGCATACTGCCGCAAGGCGAACTCGTCGTCATCGGTGTCAGCCCAGACCCGCTTCCGATCAGTCCTGCCCAGCTGATCATGGGTGGCCTGACGGTCACCGGACATCCCTCCGGTACGGCGAAAGATGTTGAAGACACAATGCAATTCGCCGTCTTGTCTGGCGTGCGGGCGTGGATCGAAGAGCTGCCGCTGTCGCAGGCGCCCGACGGTTTTGCGGCGATGCAGGAGGGGCGGGCACACTACCGGACTGTCCTCACCGTCTGACGTAGCGTCGACGCGTGGCTGAACTGTGGACCTTGGACGCCTCCGATGGCGAGTTGATAGTTCGGACGGGAGTCACCGGACCGGCCGCACGAATGGGCCATCGGCTCACCATCGTGATGAGCCGCTGGCAGGCGACGGCGACATGGGTGGACGGCGATCCCACCGCTGCCGAGCTTGCGGTCGAAGTGGATTCGATGGAGGTTCAGAGCGGCGAGGGTGGCGTCAAGCCGCTGTCCGGACCCGAGAAGTCAATCGTGCGCACCAACGCGCTGCGGTCGCTGAGCGCCGGCCGGTTTCCCACGATCCGCTTTGTCGCGGACGCCGTCGACGAGACGGAGAGCGGGTACCGCTTGACCGGCGTCCTGAGCATCCGGGGAAAGTCGCGCGAACACGTAATCGACTTGCGCACAGAGGATTTGGGTGAAGCATGGCGCATGTCGGCGGATTCCACCGTCCGCCAGTCTGACTACGGCATCAAGCCGTATTCGATGCTGATGGGAGCCATGCAGGTGGCCGACGAGGTGACCGTGTCCTTTGCAGCGGTGCGGGCCAAGACGGCCGACTACTCGGGAGGGCTCTCGGTCAAATCGCCCTGAGTTCCCGGGATGTGGTCGAGCACCCTGGTCAACTGGAGCGGGTTGTTCGGGTCCGTTTGCGACAAGACGCCGCTCGGCGGCTCGTCCGCAGCGGCCTCCTCGGCCTGCTCGTCGGCGGCGAGGCGGATCGGCTCCTGCGTTACCGGGGGTGGGGACACAGCCACTGGAACCGACGGCGGCCCGGCATGTTGGGGCGCCGGAGGCGGCGTGGGCGCCACGGCCTCCGCGACGGGCGGCTTGGGCTCGTGCGCCCGGTGGTCGGCGGGTCCGCGATCTTTCTCGGGGAACACCTGCAAGCCGATCGCCAGCGACACCGACGCCACAAAGGTCACCGCGGCGGCGGCCAACGTCGTCGCGGCGCCGGCGTAGGACAACGACCGGGACCGAGTCGGCTCGACCGCGGGTTCGACGGCGGTGGCCACCAGTCCCTCGTCGGTGAACTCGGTGCTCTGAGCCGCAGCCAACGCCGCGCCCCGGGCAATCGTCACTTGGGCCATGGTTTGCGCAAAGACGGGGACCGGAAGCGCCTTTTCCAATTGCCAGGAGAATTCTGCGACGTCGTTATCGGAACCCACCACCACGACGCCCGCCGGACGCCATGCGCTTCGGTCGAACATCCCAGTGAGCCAGGAGCTCAAACCGTCGAATCCGCCGCGCACATGCTTCACGGCCGTTTGGACTTCGCCGTCATGGGTGTCGACCATCGCCACGGTCGCCCAATCCTGTTCAAGAATGCAAACTGCGGTGCGCTCGTAACCAATGACGGGAGCTATCGCCTTGGCCAGGGTCTCGACGGCATTGAGCATCCGAACCGGCACGACATTGTCGAAACCGGCGTCGGTCAGTGCCTCCAGCAACAGTGCGGCCTGGGCTGATGCCTCGTCGTTCCACGTCACGCCGATGACACGGAGGCGGTGGTCGGACTCGGCGGCCACCGAGCTGGCCCGCAAGACCTCCGCCGCGACTTGTTCTGCGGTACTGACGGCGCGCACGCCGCCGCCCGCGTCGAGTGCTATCTCTTGATGGTCAACGATGGTGCCGTCTGCGCCATGTCCTTCAGCGAGAACCCACCCGAGGGCCGTCGGCGTTACTGATAGCCCTAGTACCGTATCCAAATTTCGCACCTCTGTCGGTCCCAGACCCCCGACGCCCTCCTGCTAGCGCCAACGCACACCAGAGATCCTGGGTGCGGTGGTGCATGCGCGCGGGAACGGCTCAGATCGTCCTGGATGGTCCGGGATAAGTTTCGTGTCCACCGGCTTGCTTCGTGCAGAGCCTACGCGTCAGCGCGAGCTCAAACTAGACCGGTGTACAAAATCACAGGGTGCCGATTTCCCGTGACTGCCCCAGCGTCTTCCGGCTGTCTTCCCGTGGACGCCCCGGGTGAACTTCCGGACGGGGCGGGCGTAAAGACGCGACCGAATGGGCGGCGTTGGTTGAGAAATGTTGCTGTCAGAACGACAAATTTGATTAGTTGCACTTACAAATTGGCAGTCGTGCGCTTGGCCGCAATCTGCTTTCAGGTACATAACGCGTGCATAACACCGGCGTGTGTGTCGTTTCTCGGCTGACGCGGGGGGATATAACCGAATCCGGTATTACCGGCACGGGCCGCATAGCATAGTTGCGGTACCCCTGGCGGTGACCGATACAAAACCGAAATGGGTTTGCGTCCAGATCGACATTTGGCCTACTCACACGGTAAGTTCTGCCGAGAGCACGACCACTTAAGGATAAAAGGGGCACTTGTATGACAGACGTGAGCGGGAAGATACGGGCTTGGGGACGCCGGCTCCTAGTCGGCGCGGCTGCGGCTGCAACCCTTCCTGGCCTGGTCGGACTCGCCGGCGGAACGGCGACCTCGGGAGCATTTTCCCGGCCAGGATTGCCGGTTGAGTACCTGCAGGTGCCGTCGGCGTCAATGGGCCGCAGTATTAAGGTCCAATTCCAGAGCGGTGGAGACAATTCACCGGCCGTTTACCTTCTCGACGGATTGCGCGCCCAGGACGACTACAACGGCTGGGACATTAATACCCCCGCGTTCGAGTGGTACTACCAGTCCGGACTGTCGGTCGTCATGCCTGTCGGTGGGCAATCCAGCTTCTACAGCGACTGGTACGCCCCGGCTTGCGGTAAGGCGGGTTGCAGCACGTACAAGTGGGAGACCTTCCTGACCAGCGAGCTGCCCGCCTACCTTGCGAGCAATAGGAGCGTCAAGCCGACCGGCAGCGCTGCGGTGGGTATTTCGATGGCCGGTTCGTCCGCGCTGATCCTGGCCATCTACCACCCCGGTCAGTTCATCTACGCCGGGTCGCTGTCGGCCCTGCTGGACCCGTCGCAGGGCATGGGCCCGTCGTTGATCGGTCTGGCCATGGGTGACGCCGGTGGTTACAAGGCCTCCGACATGTGGGGACCGTCGAGTGACCCCGCGTGGCAGCGCAACGACCCGTCGCTGCACATTCCGGAGCTGGTCGCCAACAACACCCGCCTGTGGGTGTACTGCGGCAACGGCAAGCCCTCGGAGCTGGGTGGCGCCAACTTGCCCGCCGAGTTCCTGGAGAACTTCGTGCGTAGCAGCAACATCAAGTTCCAGGACGCTTACAACGCGGCCGGCGGCCACAACGCGGTGTTCAACTTCCAGAACGACGGCACGCACAGCTGGGAGTACTGGGGCGCACAGCTCAATGCAATGAAGGGTGACCTGCAGGGCGCGCTCGGAGCTCGCGCTTAACGACACCTCTACCACTACCGCTACTGCGCTTGACGGCCCCCGCCGTCAAGCGCAGTAGTTTTTTTGGGTCCCTTTCGCGTTGAGGCTGCGCTTTGGGCGGTGTCTGGGGCCGCTTCGTGTTGAGTCTGCGTTGTGGGCGGTGTCTGGGGGCGCTTCGTGTTGAGTCTGCGGTTTGGGCGGTGTCTTCTCGTACTTTGTCGCCCTGGGCGCAGAGTCAACGCGGTGGTGGGGCCGCCTCAACCCAGCTGGCCGGTGATGTTGATCCAGGTGGTGGCGTCCATGCGGTGATCGTTGACATTGCGGCACTGACCGTACAGTCGCAGCACGCCCATACTTGTGTCGTCACGATCGGGTTGGAGGATCGCCGTGACGGAGTCCCTGGTCAGCTTCGCCAGTCGGTCATCGTCGGCCGCCATGCCTTCGGTCCAGCCGTGGGCGACCAGCGCCGTCTTGACCTTCGGCAAGTACTCCTCGGCCCGTACACCGGTCGGCAGCGCGAAGGTCAGATAGATCGCCCCTTGGTACGGCGGTTCGTCACGGTTCTTGCATGACATCAGCTGATAGCCGGCGTTCGTCGTCCGCAGGCCCGCTGCTCCGACGATCTGTCTGCCGGCTTCGACGACTTCGGTCCGGCTCTGCTCATCGGAGACGGGGTTGGCGGGATGGTCAAGCCGGTCATCCTGCGTACGGAGTTCGCCTGCCCACAGAAAAGCCCCGCCGAACACCAGCGAGACGCCAAGGGCAGTGGCGATCAACGGCCGGGTAAACGGCGATCGCAGCCAGTCTCCCCATTGACGGTCGGTCGCCGATCCCTCGGGCAGCGCCGAACTCATTGGGGACCAACGGCTTTCGTTACGCCGTCCGGATGGCGATTGACTTTCATGCACAGTGCACGTAACTTTCGTACTGAGTGTTTGTAAGTTCTAGTCGAAGGATACTGACATGCCGCAGGTCGCCTTGCAGCAAGCAACCATCGCCTACCGGGAGGTCGGACCTGCGGATTCAGCGTACCCGCCGGTGGTGTTCGTCCACGGCATTCTCGTCGACGAACGCTTGTGGACTGAAGTTGCGGAACAGCTTGGCCGACAAGGATTTCGCTGCATCTTGCCGACCTGGCCACTCGGCTCCCACACCATCCCCGTCGACGAAGGCGCTGACCTGTCTCCGCGTGGCGTTGCCGACATGATCAATGACTTCATGGTCGCCCTCGACCTTCTTGATGTGACATTGGTGGGCAACGACACCGGCGGGGGTCTGTGCCAGTTGGTCATCGACGCCCACCCCGAACGCGTTGGCCGGTTGGTGCTGACGAACTGCGACGCCTTCGACAAGTTTCCCCCGTTCCCCTTCACGGTCGTCTTCGCGACACTTCGTGGGGCCAGATCCATCGGCGCGTTGTTCACGCTCATGCGGTCGCAGGCGTTGCGCCACTCCCCTGTTGGCTTCGGTCTGTTGCTCAGCCGTCCGGATCCCGAACTCACGGCGTCGTGGATCGAACCCTGCGCCAAAGACGTTCGCATCAGGCGCAATCTCGCCACGCTGCTAAAGCATGTGGCGGCCACCGACCTGACCGATGTGTCGACGCGCTTCCCGCAGTTCGACAAGCCGGTCACCCTGGTGTGGGGCATGCGCGACCGCTGCTTCAAGCCTGCTCTGGCCAAGCGGATGGCCGCGCTTTTCCCGAACGCTGCGCTGATCGAAGTTCCGTCCGCGAAGACGTTCGTTGCTCTGGACGAGCCGTCAGCGGTCGTCGACGCCATCGCGAGGGTCGGCGCGAGCCGCCGTTGACCCACTACCATTGCCGCCATCTGCAGCCCACGCTCTGTTTTCGTCGCCGGCGCAGTGCTGGCATCGCTGGTGGTCGCCGGCACGGTCGCGACGCCCGCGCGAGCTGACAGCCCGCTACTGGGGTTGGTCGACGCCGCCGCGGAACGGCTCGAGATTGCGGACCCGGTAGCCGCCTTCAAGTGGAGCACGCAGGGTGCCATCGAAGACCCGGCCCGCGTCGAGCAAGAACTCAGTGAACTGGCCGAGCGCGCGGCGGCCGAGCAGATCGACCCGGACTACGTCACCAGAGTGTTCCGCGACCAGATCAGCGCCACCGAGGCGATCGAGTACAGCCGGTTCGCCGACTGGAAGCTCGACGGGGGCACAACCGCGCCCACGGCGCCCCCGGATCTGACGGCTTCCCGGGCCGTGATCGACACCCTGAACACTAAGATTTTGTCTCAGATTGCGGCCAACTGGAGTTTGCTGGACTCGCCGTCCTGCGCCGCAGAGTTGCAGCGCGCCGGTGCTGAGACCATCCGGGCCCGTCACTTCGACAACCTCTATCAACGGGCTCTGACCACGGCGACAAGGTCGTACTGCACCAACCTGCCGGGTGCCTGATCCGCCCGACTTACCCCGGTTTGCGCCAATCTCGACACGGTAGATAATCAATTTCATAATTTTCTCTAGCGGGTAACGCTTTGGCTACAGCCGGCGAAATGTCCGGCATGACACACATCGCAAAGCCCCTCATCAAGATCGCTACGGCCGCCGGTTTCGTCGCCGCCGGATTGACCCTCTCCACCGGCGTCTCGCACGCCCACGGAGGCATGAACTGGGACGCCGTCGCGCAGTGCGAGTCAGGCGGTAACTGGCAAGCCAACACCGGCAACGGGCACTACGGCGGCTTGCAGTTCAAACAGTCGACGTGGGAAGCGCACGGCGGCGTCGGAAACCCCGCGCACGCCTCTAAGCAGCAACAAATCGCCATCGCCAACCGAGTGCTGGCCACTCAGGGGCCGGGCGCGTGGCCGAAATGCGGCAAGGCCGGCGGCCTGGCACCGACGGCCGGGCAACCGCAAAAACCGCTCGTTCAGCTCGAGCAGGCCGTCGTCGGCATCATCAACTTATTCACGCCCAAACAGTAAATATCGTTCCAGAGGCTGGTTTCGTTACAGTGGACATGTTTGGATCCTCTTATGGAGGGTTCAGCAACAGTTCACATGGCGGCACCAGCGGACAAGATCTGGGAATTAATCGCCGATATTCGGAATACCGGAAAGTTCTCACCGGAGACATTCGAGGCCGAGTGGCTCGGTGCAGCGACCGGTCCCGAACTGGGTGCCCGCTTCCGCGGACACGTGCGTCGCAACGAGATCGGGCCGGTCTACTGGACCACTTGCGAGGTGACGGCTTGCGAACCGGGACGTGAATTCGGGTTTGCTGTGCTGCTCGGCGACCGGACGGTCAACAACTGGCATTACCGATTGGAGCCGTCCGGTGACGGCACCGATGTGACCGAGTCATTTCGGCTCACACCGTCGCCGTTGAACAACGTCTACTACGTGCTGGGAGGTTTCCTCAGAAAGCGACGCAACATACGTGACATGACGAAGACGCTGCACCGCATCAAAGCCGTGGTCGAAGCAGGCTGAGGGGCGGCTCGGTCACGCAGATGAAAACGATATTCATCACAGGTGCGGGCAGCGGGATGGGCCGTGAGGGCGCCAGGCTCTTTCACGGCAAGGGTTGGCGAGTCGGCGCCGTCGACCGCAATGAGGCCAGTCTGGAGTCGCTGAGAACCGAACTCGGCGTCCGGCTGTGGACCCAGGCGGTCGACGTCACGGACAAGGTGGCGCTGGACGCCGCGCTCGCCGACTTCTGCGCCGACAACCTCGGCGGCGGGCTCGACATGATGTGGAACAACGCCGGCATTGGTCAAGGCGGCTGGTTCGAAGACGTTCCGTACGAGGACGCCATGCGTGTGGTCGACGTGAACTTCAAGGCGGTACTGAACGGTGCTTACGCCGCGCTGCCCTACCTCAAGAAGTCACCCGGCAGCTTGATGTTCTCGACGTCCTCGTCTTCGGGCACCTATGGCATGCCGCGGATTGCCGTCTACTCGGCGACCAAGCATGCCGTCAAGGGGCTGACCGAAGCGCTCAGCGTGGAATGGGACCGACACGGGGTGCGCGTTGCCGACGTGCTGCCCGGCCTGATCGACACCGCGATCCTGACGTCTACGCCGCAGCACTCCGCGGACGGTGTCGCGAAGCTGACCGCCGAGCAGTTGCGCGCTACCGCACCCAAAAAGGGGATGTTCCGGCTGATGCCCGCAAGCAGCGTCGCCGAGGCCGCCTGGCAGGCCTACCTGCATCCGAAGCGGTTGCACTGGTACGTGCCCAAGAGCATTCGGTGGATCGACAGGCTCAAGGGCATCAGTCCGGAGTTCGTCCGCAGCCGAATTCTCAAATCAATTCCCAACATCGATGCCAAACGGCAGTAATGTTTTCGTGCACGACACGCACGACACGCACGACACTCGGACACTCACGCCGGTAATGGAGGTGGCTGGTGCGGAACCGGTTGGTCACGGTTGCAGGGACCGCTCTGTTGGTGGTCGTGGGAGTTTCGGCCTGCGGGTCCGCGATGACGGTGCCTCGAAAGGCCGCACGGGTAACCGTCGACGGTGTCACTCACACCGCGCGTCCGCCCGCATGCAGTCAAATTACGTCCTATCGGACTATCGACATCCGCGACCACGACGGCGACATCCAAGCGGTGGTTCTGATCAGCGGCGACCGGGTCATCCCGCAATTCGTGAAGCTGCGCAACGTCGACGGGTTCGAGGGTAGCGCCTGGGAGGGTGGCGTAGGCAGCATGGAAGCCAACTACGACAACGGCGAGTACACCATCAGCGGACATGCCTACGGCATCAACAGCAAGAGCAACCCGAACAAAGTCGTAAATACTGACTTCAAGATCGTCGCTGAGTGCTGAACCGGCGTCCTCGCCGCACCGTGCCTACTCTGGTTGGCGGAGCCCTCTGGAGTATGTCTTCGGGCCGTTGGGAGGCTAGGTGAAAGAACGTTTGCATTGGTTCGCCAGTCACGGGGTGATCCGCGGCATGGCGGCGATCGGCCGGCGCCGCGGCGACCTGCAAGCGCGGCTGATCACCGATCCGCGGATCGCCGCCGACCCGGTCCCGTTCTACGACGAGGTACGTCGGCACGGCCCGCTGGCGCGAGGGCAGATCAACTGCCTGACCGCCGATCACCGAGTGGCCCACGAGGTGCTGCGATCGGACGACTTCCGGGTCGTCTGCCTGGGCGAAAATCTGCCGGCTCCGGTGCGTTGGTTGGAACGGGTCACCCGCGACGACCAACTGCACCCGCTTCGTGCGCCGTCGCTGCTGGCCGTCGAACCGCCCGACCACACGCGATATCGCAAGACGGTGTCGGCCGTCTTCACCACGCGGGCGGTGGCGGCGCTGCGCGAGCGCGTCGAGGAAACAGCCAACAGTCTGCTGGATCGGCTCACCGACCAGTCTGGGGTCGTCGACATCGTCGGACGCTACTGTTCCCAGCTGCCCGTCACCGTGATCAGCGACATCCTCGGCGTACCGGAACACGACCGACGGCGCGTCCTGGAATTCGGTGAACTGGGAGCACCCAGCTTGGACATCGGGGTGCCCTACCGCCAGTACCAGCGTGTGCAACTGGGGATCCGCGGGTTCAACACCTGGCTGGTGTCGCATCTGGAACAGTTGCGGCGAAACCCCGGCGACGACCTGATGAGCCAGTTGATCCAGACGGCCCAAAGTGGCGACCCCGAAACACATCTCGATGACCGAGAACTACAGGCGATTGCCGGGCTGGTGTTGGCCGCCGGCTTCGAAACCACCGTTAACCTGCTGGGCAACGGAATTCGGATGCTGTTAGATACTCCAGAGCACCTGGACACACTTCGGCGGCGTCCAGAGCTTTGGCCCAACGCGGTCGAGGAAATCCTGCGACTGGATTCGCCGGTTCAGATCAGCGCCCGGGTTGCCCGCAGAGATGTCGAGGTCGCCGGCAAGACAGTGCCGGCAGGCGAGCTTGTCGTGGTCTATCTGGCGGCGGCCAACCGCGATCCCGCAGTGTTCTCCGATCCGCACCGCTTCGATATCGAACGACCCAATGCCGGAAAGCATTTGGCGTTCTCGACCGGTCGCCACTTCTGCCTGGGGGCAGCCCTCGCCCGTGCCGAGGGCGAGGTTGGGCTACGGACCTTCTTCGAGCGGTTCCCCGACGTGCGGTCGGCCGGCGCCGGGATCAGGCGCGACACTCGGGTGCTGCGCGGCTGGTCGTCGCTGCCGGTGGTCCTGGGCCCGGCGCGGTCGCTCGCCACCCGATAAGCGTCGCCAAGTCTGGTTGCGCGCCGGCGCTAGACCGCGATCCGCGAGCCCATGACCACCGTGCGGTCTAGCGGTAGCCGAAAGTATTCGGCGGCATCGGCAGTGATGTATGAGGTCGCAATGAACAACCGCTTGCGCCAGGCCGCCATCGTCGGCTCCGACCCGGTGGTCAGTTCGAGCTTCGACAGGTAGTAGGAGGCGCCATCGATGGCGATCTTGCCTTCTGTCTCGTCCGGATCAAGCAGACGCAGCGTCGCGGGGACGTTCGGCGTCTCCATGTAGCCGAAATACGCGGTCAGATGGACGATTCCGTCCCGGGCATAACCGAGGGCATCGACTTCGGTTCGTTCGGCGTCGGGCACCCGCGGCACCGGCAGCGTATGGATCGCCATGATGACCACGTGGTCGTGCAAGACGTGGTTGTGCTCGACGTTGGCGCGCATCGCCAATGGGGCGGTTTCCTTTCCGCGATCCAGGAAGATGGCCGTGCCGGGAACCCGCGCGTAGGGCGGGTCGTGATCCGCCAGGCTGTCGACGAATTCGCGGAGCGGGCCTTCGGCCTCTTTCCGTGCGCGGGTGACGATTTCACGTCCACGCTGCCAGGTGGTCATGACCGTGAACGCGGCGAGCCCGATGAGCAGCGGAAGCCACGCGCCGTGCACCAATTTGGTCAGGTTCGCTGCGAGAAACATCAGATCGACCGACAACAGCAGGATTGCGCCAGGCACGATCAGCCACAGCGGTGCGTGCCAGCAGGTGCGCGCATAGAAGAGGAATAGCGTCGTGGTGATGGTGATCGTCCCCGTGACCGCCATGCCGAAAGCGAATGCCAGCGCCGCGGAGCTGCGGAAGGCAAACACCAAGGTGAGTACCGCTACCGCCAACATGCCGTTGATCCACGGCACATAGATCTGGCCCATCCTCGACGCGGAGGTGTGGGTGATCCGTAGTCGGGGCAGATAGCCGAGCTGAGCCGCTTGGGACGCCACCGAGAATGCTCCGGTGATGACGGCCTGCGACGCGATGACGGTGGCGGCGGTAGCCAGCAAGACCATGGGCAGGCGCGCCCACCCAGGAGTGAGGAGGAAGAACGGCGCATTGACCGCGCTGGCGTTGCTGAGCAGCAGCGCTCCCTGGCCGAAGTAACTGAGGACACAGCCGGGCAACACCAGTGCCAGCCAACCGATGGCGATCGCGCGGTGACCGAAGTGACCCATGTCGGCATACAGCGCCTCGGCGCCGGTGATCGCGAGCACGATGGCGGCGAGGGAAGAGAACGCGTAATGGAAGTGGCCGATCAGGAATTCCCCCGCATACAGCGGCGACAGTGCCTTGAGGATGGCCGGATGGTCCACGATCGCCTTCATCCCGAGGACGCCGAGCGCGGTGAACCACACCATCATGACCGGCCCGAAGAAGCGCCCCACGGTGGCTGTGCCCCGCCGTTGCACGGAAAAGAGAGTGACGATGATGACCGCGGTGATCGGCACGATCCAGGCCTCCATATGCGGCTGGATCACTTTGACGCCCTCAACCGCCGAAAGCACCGAGATCGCCGGGGTGATCATGCTGTCGCCGAAAAACAGCGCGGCGCCGAAGATCCCCAACGCGCTGAGCGCTTTGGCGGTACGCCGTTTGGCTGCGCCGCGCTCCTTCGCCCAGCGTCCGACGAGGGTGATCAACGCCATGATGCCGCCCTCGCCGTGGTTGTCGGCGCGCATCACCAGGCTTACGTAGGTCAGAGTCACCACGATCATCACCGACCAGAAGATCAACGACACCACGCCGTAGACGTTTTCCGTGCTGATCGGAACCGGATGGGGGTCCTTGGGGTTGAACACCGTCTGGATGGTGTAGATCGGGCTGGTGCCGATGTCGCCGAACACGACACCTAGCGCCCCGACCACGATCGCGGGGCGCAATTTCTGGGGACTTGTCTGCACGGCGGCTGCCCTCGATTCGTGACGCGGCGGTTCACCGTACTGTGCCACGGGGTCGGCGGCTGGTTGACACCCGTGCCGCAACGGGGTGTCATTGCGCGGTGACACAAGATTCGACGAGCTCGGCTCGAGATGCGGTACTTGGCCTGTGGCAGGCACTTTCGCGACGGGACTGGGAGGCAGTCAAGACGTTCTTGTCCGATGACTGCCTCTACGTCGACATGCCGGTGCCGGCGGTGGCGGCACGGGGACCGGAAGACATCGTCAAGCGACTCAAGATCGGGCTCGCACCGCTGGCCGGTTACGAGAACCACAGCGGCCTGCTGATCGCCGACGGCGAAGACGTGATGTACGAGCACTCCGAGACGTGGACGTTCGAAACCGGCGAGCAGGGCGTGTTGAGGTTTGTCACGGTGCACAAGGTCATCGCCGGCAAGGTGACCTTGTGGAAAGACTATTGGGACATGAACAGTCTGGTTGCCTTCGCGCCACCGGGCCATTTCGAGGCCTTGGCCAACGCGGACACCAGCTGGATCTACGACGCGACGGGCCTGGTCTGACACTCGTGCCTGACGCCCCGCCAAGACGTCTTGATCCATAACCGCTTGGGGCTCAATCGAAATCGGTGCGGTTCATCCCTCGATCATCGCCTTGAGGCCGTTGAGGGTTTCGGACAGCGTTCGGCCCACCTGCCGCACGGCGATCCGGTCGGCGATGTACCCAAAGATCCCGCCCGGCGCCTGATACGAAAGCCGAAACGTCACTTTCGTCTGGCCTTCGGCGCCGTCACGTAGCCGGATCCGGCCCCGCAGGTTGATGCCGGTGATGCCCACCCAGGCCAGGTCGCGACGGTCGTCGAACTCGACCACTTCGATCAGACCGCCAACGGGCACCGAGCCGATCTTCCAATGGACGGTGTAGCGGCCACCGAGGCCGCGCTCCTCGTTGGCACGCTCCCAGCGCGCAAGGTTGGCCATGAACGACGGGTAATTGTCCGGATCGCCGACGATCTTCCACACCGCGTCGCGGTCCGCGTCGATGATGCACCGGCGTTCGACGCGCATCAGCCCAGCACCGGAAAACGTCGTTCGGAGGCCAGGCGGTCGACACCGTCCTGCAGGCTGGCCAGCACCTTGTCGTGCACGGCCTGATCATCGCCGTCGGGGTCGATGGGCTCCTGCACCTCGATGACGATCTTGGTCGGGAGCGGTATGTGGCCCGCCAGGTCGCTGATGTTCAGGCCCCACGGTAGCGCCAGTGATATCGGAACACTCTTGAGCCGCAACAACTTATCCGCCATCAGCAGCTTGGCCAGCCATTGTCCGCGGTTGAGGAACAATGAGCTTTCCTGACCGCCGACGGCGGCGACGGGAACGATCGGCACGCCGGCTTCGCGGGCCAGTTTCACGTAACCCATGCGCCCCCCGAAATCGACCTTGTGGCGTTCCCATGACGGCCGGAAGACCTCGTAGTCACCGCCGGGATACACCAGCAGCGCGGCCCCGGACTCCAGCGCCAACTGGGCGTTTTCGTGATTGGCCGCGACGGTGCCGAACTTGCGTAGCCAGCCCAGCGGTGGAGCCGAGACGACCAGGTTGTGTGCCAGCTGGTAGAAGGGACGCTCGACACCGAAGTACGAACAGAACGCAAGGGTGAACACGAAGGTGTCGGGGGGCACGTTTCCGCCGCTGTGGTTGCCGACGAGCAGCACGGGTCCTTCGGGCGGAATCCGGTCCAGGCCGCGCACGTCGGCCCGGAAATACAGCGAGGCGATCAGCCAGGTGAACGGCAGCTGGTCGCGGATATAGTCAGGATCCCGCTGGTCGAGGTTTGCCTTGGGCACCCGCGACACCACTTGATTGCGGGTCCAGTCCAGTACGTTCCCCAAGGCCCCCATCGTGTGTCCTGTCTCGTCCTGTCTCCCGCGACTCCCGCGGCCGTTCGCCAAGGTCGTAGACGCGGGCGGAGTTGCCGTACGCGATAAGGTCGACTACCCGGATTGCGTCGCTTTCACACCAATCGCCGTTGTCCACGAATTCGCGCAGTACTCGGTGCATTCCGTGGCGCCACAGGGCTGCCCCCAGGAAGTGCAGCTCCGCCGGCCCGAACCCGTCGGACGAGTACAGGATCTTGCGGAAGGGCGCCAGTTCCAGCAGTCGGCCGATGAAGGCCGTGGACCGCGCGCCCAGATAGTTCACGCTCAAGCCACCGTCGACGTAGACGTTATTGAAAGCCTGTGCGAGATAACCGGCTTCGCGTTCATAGGGGTAGCAGTGCAGCAACACGACGGGCGTGTCGCCGGACTGCTGAAGAAAGTCGAGCAGATACAGCGGGTTGGCCTTGCGCAAGTCGCAGTCGCGGTCGCCGAAGCCGACGTGGAACTGCAGTGGTTTGCCCAGGCGCACCGCCCGATGCAGGCCGAACCGCAGCAGTACCCGGTCGTCCAACCGTTTACCGCCGCGGTCGCGCCACCGTGCGGCGGCCTCGGCCACTTGAGTCGGTGTGGGGTCGGACAGATCGCCGTCAAAGCCGCCCCGGTAGGCCAGAATCGACTTGGTGCCGACGGCGGTCGCGGCGCGCCGGTGCAGGATCTCCTCGAACGCCGAAGCGTAGTCGCCGGGGGCATGGGCGGCCTGTTCGGCGACCTGTTCGAGCCGCACCACCTCGTGGGTCCGGTCCCCGGACAGCGCGGAGAGCTCGTCAAGGTCGGTCATGATGGTGTCGTCACCGATTCCGGTGTCCACCAGCCAGTCGCTCACCCCCGCCGCCGTCAGGAACAGCTGGGCCAGCTTGGCCTCGCTGTACTGACTGCGCCGCTCCCAATAGGCCTGCGGCTCGGCGTGCCTGGGCAGCCCGAGGATTGGCGCACAATGGGCGCGCACGGCGAAGCCGAGCTGGGAGTCGAACCCGGAATCGAAGCCGGCCAGCGGTTCGGTGTTGGCCTCGTTGAGGGCGTTCTCGAAGCGGCGCCGATCCCCCGCGGCGAGCCAGCAGCCGTGGACGTGCTGATCGATCAACGGCACACCCTGGATGTGCTGGGCCAGTGCCGCAAACTCGCCCAACGCTCAAAGGCTCCAGGCCATGCGGAACTTGTCGGCCAACTGCTGGGGCGACAGGTCGGCATAGCGGTCGTGCTCCATGCGCCGGACCGACACGACCATGTCTACCACCGCATCGCCCAAAATTCCCCGCAACAGCTTGGAATCATCCAGTGCCGCAATCACTTCGGCTTGAGTCTCCGGAAGCAGCGTGGTGCCGGCATCGGCCCGGTCCGCGTCGGACAGCTTCGCCGGATCGATCGTCGTCTCCGGCGGCAGCACCGCCCGGCGCTGGATTCCGTCCAGCGCCAACCCGAGGATCGCCGCCGATGCCAGGTACGGGTTGGCCGATGGGTCGACCACCTTGACCTCGATATTGCCCCCATACTGGCTACCGGTGCCGCCTCTGACGAAACGCACTGCGGCTTCCCGGTTTTCGGTGCCCCAGCAGACATAGGCCCCGGCCCAATTGCCCGGGAGCATGCGCAAGCCGGACACGATCGATCCGCACAGGATTCCCTGGGCCTGGTGCAGTCCACCCAGCACGCCTGCCACCGCCGCCTCCCCGACCGGCGTCATGCCGCCGGCGTCGTCGGAAAACAACTGCCCCTCCGGGGTGGTCAGCGAGAAGTGCTGGTGGGCACCGGATCCCACGCTGTCGGCGAAGGGCACCGGCGACAGGCTCACGCGCATACCGTGGCGGCGGGCGGCGCGGCTGATGATGATCTTCGCAAGGACCAGCTGGTCGGCCGCAGCTACCGGGGGTAGCGGCGCCAGGGAGATCTCGAACTGGTTGACCCCGTACTCGGGGTGGAATTGCTCGATCGTGACCCCGGCCGTCGTGGCCGTCGAGATGACGTCACGCACGAATGCCTCATGCTCGAGGACGCCGGCGAGTCCATACTGTGCCCACATCGTCGACGGCAGACGGGATCCGTCCGGCGCGACGAGGAGAAATTCAAGCTCATGGCCGATGACCGCGTCGATCCCGGCCTCGGTGAGCGCGGATTCGACGCGGCGCAGCGTGCCGCGGCTGCATACGGGCACGGGTGTGCCGTCCTGGTAGAAGAACGACGCCGGGGCCCACGCCAGCCCCTCGCCGACGATGCGCAGCGCTGAGAGGTCGATGCGCAGGCGCTGGTCGCCGACCACCCCGACGTCGTCGGTGAAAGCGATACCGCTCTGGTCGATGGCGAAGGCATGCCAAGAAGGGCTGGCCCCCAGGCCGGGATTGGCGAAGGTGTTGGTGCGCCGGATTGGCACCGTCTTGGCCTGGGTGAGTCCAGCCGGATTTACGACGGTACCGATGACGGTGTCGACGCCCTCGGCTTCCAGTTGTGCTATCGCCGCGGCCGCGAGCGGTGTGGCTGGCATGACAGCGATTCTCTCCCGGGCCTCGATCGCTGTCCCGGACGCTATGCCCGGCTGGGCAGGGTCAGCTTGCAGGCCTGGCCGATGTCCAGGGTCCGCAGGACCCGGCCCATGCCCACCCACAGCGCGCAGGACAGCGCCAGGTCGGCCAGCAACTCCTCGGAGAAGTGTTCGTTGATCCGTGTCCAGAAGGCTTCGTCGTCGCGCAGCGCCTTGTGGTCGGTGGCGAACCGGTACGCGAACTCGGCCGCCAGTCGCTCCTGGTCGCTGTAGCCGGGCCAGGTGCGCCACTCGGTCGCGTGGTTGTACAGCTCCTCGTCCACGCCCGCGGCGGGCCCGTCGGCATCGCGCGTGTTGACGCAGACGATGCATTCGTTCTCGTTGGCGATCACCGCGCGGGCGAGTTCACGGGTGCGCAGCGGCAGCCGGTTTTCGCTGTACACCACCCTGCTGAAATTGGCGAGCGCGCCGCCGAGTTGAGGGGATTTCAAGACCCAGCTGGCGACATCGTCGTCGGCAAAAGCTCCGATTCGGCTCATGGGCGAGATGCTACGCCCGCCCCGATGGCACCGACGAGCTAACTCCGCAAAGTTTCCGTCGCGGCGGCCTTCGGCAGGGCCCGCGTCGGAGCGTCGTCACCCCAATCACGTTGCGTGAGAACGCGGTAGGCAACCCGCTGCAGTGCGGCCTCGACGTCGCGGCGGTCGGGACGGCCGGCGAACTCCGGTGAGCGGGCCAGCTTGTCGATGATCCAGTTCAGCAGCAGCGAGTAGACGTAATCGACCTGCGCCTTGCCGGCGGGGGTCAGCCACATTCGGTCACCGTCGCGGCGCACGTAGCCCGACGCGACCAGCCGGGCGAAGGTGGGTTCGAGCACCTCGAACGGCACCCGCAGGTGTTCGGCGATGTCGGTGAGCCGGGCGGTCCCGAAGAACTGGCCGTAGCGATTGACGCGAAGCACTCCCCAGAGGCCGGCGACGTCGAGCCGGCAGTCGGGCCGCATGGCGATACTGCGCAAACGAACACCAGGATTACCGCGCAACATGCGGGCTATCGCGTTCTCCAACAACCGTTCCGGAGTCTCGGAGGACGGCATGCCGAATCCGTCGCCCAGATCTACTGCGCTGTTGTGGATTTCCCGCAGCGGCACCTCGCGCAGCGACAACGCCAGGACGAAACCCAGCACGGCGACCGGGGCTGCCCAGAGAAACACCTGCGAGAGGGATTGGGCGTAGGCGGTAACGATCGGGCCGGAGACCGAATCGGGTTGGCGGTGCAACGCCCCCGGAGAACTGACCGCGTCGGCCGATACACCGGAGGCCGCGAGCGCTCGGCCCAACCTACTGTCGAGGAAGTTCACGAACAGCGAGCCGAAGATGGCCGCGCCGAACGAACTGCCGATCGTGCGGAAGAAGGTCACCCCCGAGGTGGCCACCCCCAGATCTTCGAAGTTCGACGTGTTCTGCACGATCAGCACCAGCACCTGCATGGACATGCCGATCCCGGCACCCAGGATCAACAGGTAGAGCGACTGCAGCACCGCCGACGTCGACGCGTCCATCCGCGACATCAGCAGAAATGCGAACGCCATCAACGCGGTTCCGGTGACCGGAAAGATCTTGTACCGGCCGGTCCGGCCCACCAAAGTGCCGCAGCCGGTCGAGGTGATCAACATGCCGACCACCATCGGCAGGGTGCGCAACCCCGACGTCGTCGCCGAGACACCGTTCACGTACTGCATGTACGTCGGCAGGAAGGTCATGGCGCCCAGCATCGCGAAGCCCACGACGAAGGAGAGCACGCAGCACACGGTGAAAACCGGGCTGCCGAACAGCCGGGTCGGCAGGATCGGTTCGCTGACGCGCGTTTCCACCCACGCGAACAGGCCAAGCGTGACGGCCGAGCCGATGAACAGTCCGACGATCGTTGGCGAACCCCATGCGTAACGAGTGCCGCCCCAGCTGGTCGCCAAGGTCAGCGCGGAAGCGCCAAGGCCGACGAGCACGATCCCCACGTAGTCGATGGCCGGCTTCTTGGTCGCGGTCAGCGCCGGAATGGCCGTCGCGGCAACGCTAATGACGATCACCGAAACCGGGATGTTGATCCAGAAGGCCCACCGCCAGGTCAGGTAATCGGTGAAGTAGCCGCCGAGCAACGGGCCGACGACGGTGGTCACGCCGAACACGCCGCCAAGAATTCCCTGGTAGCGGCCCCGTTCGCGGAGCGGAACGACTTCACCGATGAGCGCGCTGGCTGTGACGGTGATCCCGCCCCCACCGATGCCCTGCAGAGCCCGCGACGCCACCAGCATGGTCATCGAATGCGCCAGCCCGCACAGCACCGATCCGGCAATGAAAAACAGGACCGCGGCCTGAAACACGCGCTTGCGGCCAAACGTGTCGCCGAGCTTGCCCGCAAGCGCGGTGGTGACCGTGGACGCCAGCAGGTAGCTGGTGACCACCCACGACTGGTGCCCGGCGTCGCCGAGATCGGCGACGATGGTCGGCAGTGCCGTCGCAACGATCGTCTGGTCCAACGCCGCAAGCAGCATTCCCAGCACGATCGCCAGGAAGATGAAATTCCGCCGCTGCGGGCTGATCAGCGCGCTGGGAGCGAGGTCTGCGGCTGAGGTAGCAAGGGTCACGTCGGGTTAGGGGTTCGCGCTGAGGCTGCGCTTTGGGCGGTGTCTACTCGCACTTTGTCACCCTAGGCGCAGTCTCAATGCGGCGCCGGTCGGCGGCTTGTGTTGACTCTGCGCCCAGGGCGGGGGTTACTCGCGCTTTGTCCACCAGGACGCCGAGTCAAAGTCTCGACGCGGCGCCCTAGGCGCAGTCTCAACGCGGTGGGGGCCGGCGATCAGGACGGGGGCCGCGAGACGCATTGGGCGGAGTAGAGCTCCTCGCCCAGCTTGTCCATCAGCTCCAGCTGAGTCTCCAGGTAGTCGATGTGCGACTCCTCGTCGGCCACGATCCCCTCCAGCAGGGTGGCGCTCGTGGTGTCCTGCTTTTCGCGGCACAGGATGATGCCGGGTTTCAGGCGGTCGAGTACCTCGTATTCGATCGCCAGATCCGCTTCGAACTGCTCCCGCAGCGTCTGTCCGATGCGTACCGAGAAGAGCCGCTGGTAGTTGGGCAAACCGTCGAGCAACAGAATCCGATCGGTGATTGCCTCGGCATGCCGCATCTCGTCGAAAGACTCTTCGCGGGTCTTCTTGGCCAGCTCGGTGAAGCCCCAGTTGTCCTGCATTTTCGAGTGCAGAAAATACTGGTTGATAGCGGTGAGCTCGCTGGTCAGCTGTTCGTTGAGTAGCCGCAAAACATCCGGATCACCTTGCATGATCCCTCCTACGGTGTGAAGTTGTCTGACCGCAGCAGGTGAGCCGGGCTGAAGCGCACCATGCTGGGTTACTGCGGCACTTGTTGCGTGCCGGATCTAAATTTAGTGCAGTAATGGCGAGACAGCCCAGCCTTACTTGCTGGTCGGCGCGCCATGCGGGCGCAATTCGCCGCCGCGCTGTGACGAACTTAGGTTAGCGTCCACTAACCTACTTAGGTTAGACTCCGCTAATATGCGACCTATGAGCGTGCGTCCGGTGGGGAGTCCCTGATGTACGTCTGCCTGTGCGTCGGTGCCACAAGCCAGACGGTTTGTGACGCTGTCGCTCGGGGCGCGTCGACCTCCAAAGAAATTGCCGCCGTGTGCGGCGCGGGTTCGGACTGCGGGCGTTGCCGACGGACGTTGCGGGCGATCATCGCTGCCGCCGCGAACCAACTTGATGCCGCTTCGGCGCACTAGTCCTCGGCGGCCGGCCTCGGTCTGAGAAGTTCAGCGCTGCCGGTTGCTGAACTCCGACAACGCCGCGGCGTTGGCCTGCGCGCCCATCAACTCGGCGAAGTGGGCGTTTTCCCGCTCGGTGGCGGCGGCGATGCCGGGGCGAATGGGTTCCATCATCGTGTGTTTGACGGCCATCAGGCTCGAGATGGGCTGCGCAGCAATGATTTCGGCATGGCGACGGGCCTCGGGAAGCAGCTCCTCGGGAGTGCAGACCCGCCACACCAGGCCCATGCGCAACGCCTCCTGCGCGTCGATCCACTCCGAGGACAGCAACATCCATGCGGCGTTCTGCCGGCCGATCAGCCGCGGCAGCAGATACGACGAGGCCGCTTCGGGTGCCACCCCGAGGCTGGTGAACGGGCATTTCAGCCGCGCCGTCGACGACATGAAAGCCAAGTCGGCATAGCCCAGGATGGTGGCGCCGATCCCCAGGCCGACGCCGTTGACGGCGCAGATGAACGGCTTGGGAAACCTGGCGAGCGCCTCGACGAGGCCGCGGAACCCGTATTTGCCTTCGGTGAAGTTCGGGTCCGTGATGCGGGCCTGCATCTCGGTCAGGTCGGTACCGGCGCTAAACCCGCGACCGCTACCGGTCAACAGCACCACCGCGACGTTCGGGTCGTCGGCCGCGTCCAACAGGGCCTGTGCGGTGGCGTCGTACAGGGCTTCGTTGAAGGCGTTGAGCGCTTCCGGCCGGTTCAGCGTCAGGGTGCGTACGCGGTTTTCGTCATCGATGAGCAGCGTCACAGCATGCAACCTACCGTCCGTCGCGCCTCACCCGGTCAGCCGTTGCTGTAGACGCGGGTGGGTGCGATCAACACCACGGCGCGACGCTCGGCGGCCATGACCCGGTCGTACTCGTCCCAGTCGTCATGGGTGCCGCCGGCCGCGGTGAAGACGTCGCGCAGCAGCAGGCGCAACTGGTCGGGGTCGGAAAGCCAGGGCTGGGCGTCGTCCGGACCGACCAACTCGGCGCGGCCTTCGACGGTCGCCCACTGCCAGCCCTTGCGAAACGTGACGGCAAGTTGTGGTCGCGCCCGCAGATTGGCGAGCTTGACCTTGCCGTAGGTGGTGAAGCCCAGCACCGGTTGGCCGCCGTTGGGATGCGGCAGCCGCCCGACGTTGACCAGCGACGCCTGCACGGTGCCGTCGGCGCGGACGGTGGAGACGACGGCCAGGCCGTTTTCCGCCGAGGCCAGCGCCACGGCTTCGTCGAGAGTGGTCATGAGAAGTCCTCGCTCAGCTGAATGGGTGCCTGAACACGTAGCGGCTGGTCGGCACGGTGTCGATGTTCTCGTTCGCGCCGAATGCAGTTGTGCTGGCGACCATCCGGCCTATCCGGTCCTGCAGATCGCCGTCGTCGGCGGCCCCGAAGAAGGCCTTGATGTCGGAGACCGCCTCGATGGGAAACAACTCCTCCACGATGCCGGCGATTCCCGGCGCATCCGGGGTGAGGGCCCGTACCACCCAATTCTGCGTATAGCCGAACGTCGACTGTGTATCGATGGCCACCTGGGTGTGATTGAGTTGCCACCGGTCCAGCCACGTCGCCTGATCCAGTTCGGCGGGCCGGCGCAGCAACGCGATGTTGGCTAAACCCGTTGTGCGCGAGCCTTGTTCAAGCGGTGCCGGCAGTGGTACCGATTCGGTCACCAGATACGCGGCGAACCGCTCGCATTCGTCGGCGAGCAGGCGCAGCGCGGCGGCCGTCTGCTCGGCGTAGCACTGCTGCGTCCAAAGGCTCACCACGGCCGCCACCGGCGGATCGAGCGTTGTCAGTGTCATCAGCGACTCGCGCACCGCGCTGTCGCGGACGTTCACCGTCAGCCCGGGCACCCCGGTCGCCAGCAGCGCCTCGGCGACCGGCCCTCGCTGCCGGGCACACCACTGGTCGTCGGGCTCCGCCCGCCGCAACACGGCGATCACCTTTTCCATAGCGCTGAACCTACCGCCGCTGGAAATGGCGCCGCGGCGCCGCAGCACCGCGGCGGTGCTATGTGACGAGCCGTACCTGTTGTTCGCCGCTGACCAGTTCCCCAATGATCTCGGCGAGCCGCCGGTAAGCTTCGTCGCGGCCGCTGGAAGAACGAAACACCAGGCCGATTCGCCGGCCCGGGCGAGGTGCCGCGAAATAAGCCAGCCCAACCCCGCTGCGGGCGGTTTCGACCGCCACCGCGCTCTCGGGTATCAGGGTGACGCCCAACCCGCCGCTCACGCACTGGACGGCCGTCGCCAGCGAGGCCGCACGAGTGTCGGCGAGTTCGGCCCGCACGCCGGCCTTCTGGCACACCTCCAAGGCCTGATCGCGCAGGCAGTGCCCGTCGTCGAGCAGCAGCAGTGGCAGTTCGGAAAGCGCCGTCGACGGCACGCGACGCTTCCCCGCCAACGGATGCCCGGGCGGCAGGGCCAGCACGAAATCCTCTTCGTAGATCGGAACTTCCCTGATCCCGGGGGTCTCGGCCGGCAACGCGATCAACGCCGCGTCCAGCGCCCCGTCGCGCAGGAACGCAAGCAGACGTTCGGTCTGGTCTTCGATCACGCGCACCGTCAGCTCGGGCAGTCGGCGGGGCAGGCCGGCCAACACCGTCGGCAGCACGTAGGGCGCCACGGTGGGGATGAGCCCCAGCCGGACGGTTCCCTGCAGCGGGTCGGACACCCCCGCTGCGGCGGCGGTGAACGACTCGGCGGCCTCCAGCACCGCCCGGGCGAGAGGCAGCAGTTGCGTCCCCTCGGCGGTCGGCTGGACACGGCGGGTAGATCGCTCCACGAGCTGGGTCCCGAGGCCCGACTCCAGCGTCGCCAATGCCTGCGACAGGGTCGACTGGCTCACCCCGAGACTTGTTGCCGCCCCGCCGAAATGCTGCTTCTCCGCGACTGCGACGAAGGCGCGCAGTCCGGCCAGGGTGGGATGAAAAGTCTTATCGGTCATGCCTATCAGTATAGTGCGATAAATCACCTTTACTTCTCAGCAAATAAACGGCACTATGAGTGGTACAAACCTAATCTTGATTGAATCCAGTAAAGGAGAGCCATGTCACTGTTGACCATCGGCGACCAGTTCCCCGCCTACAACCTGACCGCGCTGATCGGTGGCGATCTGTCCAAGGTCGACGCCAAGGAGCCGGGCGACTACTTCAAGACCATCTCCAGCGACGACTACGAGGGCAAGTGGCGGGTCATCTTCTTCTGGCCGAAGGACTTCACCTTCGTCTGCCCGACGGAGATTGCGGCGTTCGGCAAGCTCAATGACGAGTTCGAAGACCGCGACGCCCAGGTTCTCGGTGTCTCGATCGACAGCGAGTTCGTTCACTTCCAGTGGCGTGTGCAGCACGAGGACCTGAAAAAGCTGCCGTTCCCGATGCTCTCGGACATCAAGCGCGAGCTTGTGACCGCGACCGGCGTGCTCAACAAGGACGGCGTGGCGGACCGAGTGACGTTCATCGTCGACCCCAACAACGAGATCCAATTCGTTTCGGCCACCGCGGGTTCCGTCGGCCGCAACGTCGACGAGGTGCTGCGCGTTCTGGACGCACTGCAGTCCGACGAGCTGTGCGCGTGCAACTGGCGCAAGGGCGACCCGACGCTGAACGCCGGCGAACTGCTCAAGGCTTCGGCGTAGTAGTCCATCAGGACTGGAGCCTTCGTAAAGGACTGGAGAAGGGCATGAGTGTAGAAAACCTCAAGACAGCACTGCCGGAGTACGCCAAGGACCTCAAGCTCAACTTGGGGTCCATCACCCGCACCACTGCCCTCGACGAGGAGCAACTGTGGGGCACCCTGCTCGCCAGTGCCGCGGCGACTCGAAACGCGCAGGTGCTCAGCGAAATCGGTGCCGAAGCGGCGGACACACTGTCCGCCGAGGCGTATCAGGCGGCGCTGGCCGCCGCCTCCATCATGGCGATGAACAACGTGTTCTACCGCGGTCGCGGCTTCCTCGAGGGAAAATACGACGACCTTCGGGCCGGTTTGCGGATGAACGTCATCGCCAATCCCGGTGTGAACAAGGCCAATTTCGAGCTCTGGTCCTTCGCCGTGTCCTCGATCAACGGGTGTTCGCACTGCGTGGTGGCCCACGAGCACGCGTTGCGTGAGGCGGGCGTCGCCCGCGAGGCCGTGCTGGAAGCGTTGAAGGTCGCGGCCATCATTTCCGGCGTGGCGCAGGCGATCACTGCTGCAGAGATCCTGACGCCCGTAGGCTAACGTTCGCTTGGTGAACCGCGTCGTTGCCGGCCCATCCTGGGTGGAGCACGCGATCTGGTGGCAGGTGTATCCGCTGGGTTTCGTCGGTGCTTTCCCCTCGGATGAACCACCCGATCCCGGCCAACACCGGCTCCGTCGGCTCGTCGACTGGTTTGACCACGCGATCGAGCTGGGGGCTTCGGGTATCGCGCTCGGGCCGATCTTCGCCTCGCGCACACACGGTTACGACACCACCGATCACTACCGCATCGACCCACGCCTCGGTGATGCCGCCGACTTCGACCATCTGGTCGAGGAGGCGCATCACCGAGGCTTACGGGTATTGCTGGACGGCGTGTTCAACCACGTCGGCGTCGACTTTGAACGGCGGGCAGGCTGGCTGAGCGGGGGCACATTCGAGGGCCACGGCGAGCTCCTCACCCTCAATCACGACAATCCCGAGGTGGTCGACTACGTGGTCGGCGTGATGTCTCATTGGCTGGAGCGCGGCGCCGACGGCTGGCGTCTGGACGCGGCCTACGCTGTCCCGCAACACTTCTGGGCCGCCGTCCTACCCCAGGTTCGGCAACGCCATCCGGACGCCTGGTTTGTCGGCGAGCTGATCCACGGCGACTACGCGGCCATTGTCGAGGCCGCCCGGTTCGACTCGGCAACCCAATACGAGCTGTGGAAAGCGATCTGGAGCAGCCTCAACGACGGGAACTTCTTCGAGCTGGACTGGGCGCTACAGCGGCACAACGACTTTCTCGCCTCCTTCGCGCCGCTGACGTTCGTCGGCAACCACGACGTCACCCGGATCGCGAGCCGCCTCGACCACCCGGCGCACCTGGCCCACGCTGTGGTGTTGTTGCTGACCGTGGGCGGCGTTCCCAGCGTGTACGCGGGCGACGAGTTCGGTTTTCGCGGCGTCAAGGAAGAGCGGTACGGTGGCGACGACGCGGTGCGTCCGGAATTCAGCTCTCCCCCAACATCTTTGGATGAGCACGGCGCGGATGTCTTGGCGCTGCACCAGTACCTCATCGGCCTCCGCCGCCGGCACCCGTGGCTGCACGCCGCGTCGACCCGCGCACTCAAGTTGGAAAACCGCAGCTACGTCTACCAGGCACAGAACGGAGACGACTCGCTGATCGTGGCCCTCAACATCGACGACGGCCCTCTGCGCCTCGGGTCAAAGGATCTGGGCACGGGCCAGGTCGAAGTCGTGGCGGGCTCGACCGCGCCGCCAAACGAGGTGGTGGACGAGGTGGTCGTCGAGCCTGCGGGCTGGCGAATCCTGCGGCCCGTTTGAACGGCCTATGTGAACGCCTATTTGAACTTGAGCCGGGCCACGGTGCGCCGGTCTTCTCCCCCGCCGTAGTACTTCTTAAGCACCGCGCGAAAGTCCTCGTTGTCGTCGGTGGCCCGGGCGAACAGGGTCATCGACGACGCGAGTTTGAGGTCGTCAGGCGCACCCAAGATTTCCACGATCGAGCGGCCCTGCACCTGGTTGACCAACCGCGCGCATTCGTGCAGCCGCGGCCCGAGCACTTCGTGCTCAAGATAGGCGCGAGCCTCCTCGATCGAGGAGATGCCGTAGTGCTGCGCCATCGTGCTGCTACCCAGCCCGCGCAGTTGTGGGAAGACGAACCACATCCAGTGGGTGCGCTTCCGTCCGGCGCGCAGCTCGTCCAGAACGTGGTGGTAAACCCGCGATTGCGCGTCCACGAATCGCTTCAGGTTGAAGGGGTCTTCCGTCGATTCCATGTCGACTCCATCTCACCACAGTTGCGCACTGGTTAGATCAGGTGATGGCGGTCGAACGACGGATACCCCGGGTCCGCGACCTGGCGCCACTGCTGCGGTTCAAACGACCCGAATTCAATCGCACCCAGCGTCGGCTGGATAGTGCGCTGACCATCGAGGATCTGCGGCGGATCGCCCAACGACGCACACCCAAGGCGGCCTTCGACTACACCGACGGCGCCGCCGAGGACGAGCTGTCACTGCAACGCGCCCGACAAGCCTTCCGCGACATCGAATTTCACCCCACCATCCTGCGCGACGTCAGCAACATCACCGCGGGATGGAATGTCCTGGGCCAGCCCGCGGTGCTACCGTTCGGGATCGCGCCGACGGGATTCACCCGCTTGATGCACACCGAGGGTGAGATCGCCGGAGCGCGCGCGGCCGCGGCGGCCGGGATCCCGTTCTCGTTGTCCACCCTGGCCACCAGTTCGATCGAAGACGTCGTCGCGGCAGCTCCGCAGGGCCGCAAATGGTTCCAGCTCTACATGTGGCGCGATCGGGAACGCTCGATGGAGCTGGTGCAGCGGGCAGCTGACGCCGGTTTCGACACGATGCTGGTGACCGTCGACGTCCCCGTGGCGGGTGCGCGGTTGCGCGATGTCCGCAATGGGATGACGATTCCGCCGGCGCTCACCCTGCGAACCGTGCTCGACGCGGTGCCGCACCCGCACTGGTGGTTCGACCTGCTGACCACCGAGCCGCTGTCATTCGCCTCGCTCGACCGCTGGTCGGGCACCGTTGGCGAGTACCTGAACACGATGTTCGATCCCAGCGTCACCTTCGACGACTTGGCGTGGATCAAGTCGCGCTGGCCGGGCAAGCTCGTCGTCAAGGGAATCCAGACGCTAGAGGACGCACGCGCGGTGGTGGATCGCGGCGTCGACGGGATCGTTTTGTCCAATCACGGTGGGCGACAACTTGATCGAGCTCCGGTGCCCTTTCACCTGCTGCCCTCGGTGGCGCGCGAACTCGGCAAAGACACCGAAATCCTCATCGACACGGGCATCATGTCCGGCGCCGACATCGTCGCGGCCATCGCCTTGGGCGCCCGATGCACGCTGGTCGGGCGGGCCTACCTGTACGGGTTGATGGCCGGCGGAGAAGCCGGCGTCAGGCGCGCGATCGCGATCCTCGAAAGCGGCATCACCCGCACGATGGCGTTGCTCGGCGTCACCTGTCTGCAGGAGCTGTCACCCCAGCACGTGACGCAGTTGCGACGGCTGGGGCCGATCGAGTCCTAGCACCGGGAACAAATGGGGGCGATCCAGGGTTGAGCCGAACAGACTTAACTTTTGGAGGAACAAATGGCTGATGCCGTATCAGTGCCCGTGTTGTTCGTCAGCGACACCATCGTGCTGCCCGGAATGGTTGTGCCGATCGAGCTCGATGACGCAGCGCAGGCGGCGATCGACGCCGCTCGAGCCAGCGACTCGGGACAATTGCTGATCGCCCCCCGGCTCGAGGACCGCTACCCCACCTACGGTGTGCTGGCGAAGATTGTGCAGGTCGGCCGGATCGCCGGTGGTGGCATGGCCGCCGTCGTGCGCGGCGAGCGGCGCGCACACATCGGTGCCGGGGCCACCGGGCCGGGCGCCGCGTTGTGGGTCGAGGTGACCGAGGTCCCACAGGCCGAAACCACCGAGGACGTCAAGGCGCTGGCCGCCGAATACAAGAAGCTGCTGCTGGCCATGCTGCAGCGCCGGGAGGCGTGGCAGATCATCGACTACGTCAACAGCCTGACCGACCCGTCGGCGCTGGCCGACACGTCGGGATACGCCTCCTACCTGAGCAGCGTGCAGAAGCGGGAGCTGCTGGAAACCGCCGATGTCGCCGAACGGCTGCGCATCCTGATCAAGTGGACCGGCGATCACCTGGCCGAAGTCGAGGTCAACGACAAGATCGCCGAAGAGGTGCGCGAGGGCATGGAAAAGACGCAGAAGGAGTTCCTACTGCGCCAACAGCTGGCCGCCATCCGCAAAGAGCTGGGCGAGGGCGAGCCCGACGGGTCTGACGACTACCGGGCCCGCGTCGAGGCCGCCGACCTACCCGAAAAGGTGCGCGAGGCGGCCCTGCGTGAAGTCGGCAGGCTGGAACGGGCCAGCGAGCAAAGCCCGGAGAGCGGCTACATCCGCACCTGGCTGGACACCGTGCTCGACCTGCCGTGGAACACCAAGACCGAGGATTCGACGGACCTGGCGGCGGCGCGGGCAATCCTGGACGCCGACCACCACGGGCTGGAGGACGTCAAGGACCGCATCGTCGAGTACCTTGCCGTGCGCGCCCGTCGGGCACAACGCGGGCTGCAGATCGTCGGCGGTCGCGGGTCGGGTGCGGTGATGGTGCTGGCTGGTCCCCCAGGCGTCGGTAAGACATCGCTGGGCGAGAGTGTCGCCCGGGCACTGGGCCGCAAGTTCGTGCGCGTCGCGTTGGGCGGGGTGCGTGACGAGGCCGAGATCCGTGGGCACCGGCGCACCTACGTCGGCGCACTGCCGGGCCGCATCGTGCGCGCCATCGGCGAAGCGGAATCGATGAATCCCGTTGTGCTGCTTGATGAAATCGACAAGGTCGGTGCGGACTACCGGGGTGACCCGAGCGCCGCGCTGCTCGAGGTGCTCGACCCGGCGCAGAACCACACCTTCCGCGACCACTACCTGGACCTGGATCTGGACCTGTCCGACGTGGTGTTCCTGGCTACCGCCAACGTGGTCGAGAACATCCCGTCTGCCCTGCTGGACCGGATGGAATTGGTGGAGATCGACGGGTACACCGAAGACGACAAGGTCGCCATCGCGCGTGACTACCTGCTGCCGCGGCAGCGGGAGCGGGCGGCGTTGACCGAAGGGGACGTCACCGTCACCGAGGCGGCGCTGCGCAAGATCGCCGCCGACTACACCCGCGAGCCGGGGGTGCGCCAGTTCGAACGGTTGCTGGCCAAGGCGCTGCGCAAAGTCACCACCAAGCTCGCCGAGAACAGCGAGCCGGTGACCATCGACGAGCCCGATCTGGTCAGCTACCTGGGCCGGCCACGCTTCACGCCCGAGTCGGCCGAGCGCACCGCGGTGCCCGGCGTGGCAACGGGCCTGGCCGTCACCGGAATGGGCGGGGACGTGCTCTACATCGAGGCCAACGCCACCGACGGTGAGTCAGGGCTGCAACTAACCGGCCAGCTCGGTGACGTGATGAAGGAGTCGGCGCAGATCGCGCTGTCCTACGTGCGCTCGCACGCCGCGCAGTTGGGCGTGGATCCCGCGGCGTTGGACCGGCGGATCCACCTGCACGTGCCTGCCGGTGCGGTGCCCAAGGACGGCCCGTCCGCCGGTGTCACGATGGTGACGGCGCTGGTGTCCATGGCGACCGGACGGCGGGTGCGCGCGGACGTCGGCATGACCGGTGAGGTCACGCTGAACGGGCGGGTGCTGCCTATCGGCGGCGTCAAGCAGAAGCTGCTGGCGGCCCAACGGGCCGGATTGTCGACGGTGTTCATACCGGCGCGCAACGAACCGGACTTGGATGATGTGCCCGCCGAGGTGCTGGAAGCGTTGGACGTCAAGCCGATGACCGACGTGGCCGACATCGTCACCCAGGCATTGGAACCGGTGTCGCAGGGCGCGACGGTCGCCGCATAGCCCCTGCTCAGGACGTCGCCGTCGACGGCTCGGCGGCGCGGCGCTGGGGAACGACTCGCGGTCGTCTGTTTTTGGCTCGCGCTGACCGGGTAATCAGGGCGTGTCAGGGGGTCATCGCGCTCGACGAGAGCGTATTCGGGCAACAAGTCAAAGCGACTGGTCAACCGGTCTGTGCGACAAGGAGTTCAAGGATGACACTGAAGAAATTTGCTGCGGGAGCGGTCATGGCCGGCGGTTTCGCGCTGGGAGCGTTTGGGCTGGGTACCGGGGTGGCGCAAGCCGACCCGGATATCCCCGGCATCCCGGGCATCCCGGGGCCGGTCTGTACCGGTGGACCGGGCGTGAACTGCAACGGGCCAGGCACCCCACTTCCGCCTGGACACCACGGGTTCCCGCCTGCTGGGCACTACAACGACCCGGTCAGCTACGGGCTTCCGGCGACCTGGATTGCGCCCAACACCAACGTGGCGCTACCAGTCGTGTTCAATCCCGAGGTGGGGGCGTGGGGCGTCTTCACGGCCGACGGATTCGTCGCCATCAACACATAGTTACTAGGAAAGAACAGCCGTCTCCACACCGGAGGCGGCTGTTCTTTGATCTTCAGCTGCGGCCGTGATTCTTCGCAGGATGCTGCGGATCGGCAAGCTTCCCGCAGACCTGCGTGCCGAACTCGGGCCGGAGAGCATCATCTACCTCGCCGAGTTCGTTTGGCTCTTCTCCGTACCGCGGGAATGGGTGTTTGCGCGCCGTGGGCGTCCGGTTTCCCGCCCGCGCGTGAATTGAATCGGGATAAGGGCAAGCGGATACGGCACAATCGGGTGATGGCCGAATTCAAGGATTTGAAAAGGCGTTTCGTCCATCGCGTCCAACGCCACGTGGTCAACCCGCTCGGCCGGCGCGGACCGGGCGTCATGCTCGAAACCATCGGACGCAAGTCGGGCCTGCCTCGCCGCACCGCCGTCGGCGGCAAGGTGGCGGACGGCCAGTTCTGGATGGTCTCCGAGCACGGCGGGCACTCGGACTACGTCTACAACATCAAGGCCAACCCGAGGGTTCGGGTACGTATCGGCGGCCAATGGCGCACCGGAACCGCGCATCTGTTGCCCGACGACGACCCGTGGCAGCGCATGCGGAGCCTGCCTCGCTTCAACAACCTGGGAGTGCGGACCATGGGCACCGATCTGCTGACCATCCGAGTCGATCTGGACTGACATCGCGTCATGGCCTACGACACCGATCTCGCCAACCGCATTCGTGAACTGCTCGCTGCGGAACCGGGTGTCGACGAGAAGCAGATGTTCGGCGGCCTGGCATTTCTCGTCGGCGGACACATGGCCGTCGTCGTCAGCGGTCAGGGCGGACTGATGGTGCGCGTGCCACCGGACGACACTGACAAGCTGCTCGCCCGAGCGCATGTCAGCCCGATGGTGATGAGAGGTCGGGAGATGCGAGGCTGGCTGCGCGTCACTGCCGACGGGGTGAAGACCAAACGACAGCTGCAGAGTTGGGTTTCCCGGGGCGTCACATTCGTGCACGGCTTGCCGCCCAAGTAAGGCACCTGGTTTGCCCCGGCCGGGTGCGGGTACGCGGCGCAGTATGGACGAGCGGTGACCATCCGAATCGGCACGTCAGGTTGGTCGTACAACCACTGGACCGACGTGCTCTACCCGTCGGGCACACCGTCGTCGCGCCGACTGCTCCGCTACGCCGAGGTCTTCGACACCGTCGAACTGAACGCGAGCTTCTACCGCTGGCCCAAGGATGAAACGTTCGCTGGTTGGCGCGACAAGGTGCCGGACGGGTTCAAGTTTTCGGTCAAAGCCCACCGCGGACTGACGCACTATCGGCGATTGGCATCGCCGGAACCCTGGATCGAGCGTTTCCAACGGTGCTGGCAGGTGCTGGGCGATCGGGCCGGGGTGCTGTTGGTCCAACTCCATCCCGAACATGCCCGCGACGATGACCGGCTCGACTCCTTCCTCGCCAGCGTGCCGCCGTCGATCCGGGTGGCGGTCGAACTGCGCCACCCGTCCTGGGATGACCCTGCGGTGTACGAGGTGCTCGAAAAGCACCGGGCCGCGTACGTCGTGATGAGTGGTGCCAACCTTGCCTGCGTGCCCCGGGCCACAACGGATCTGGTGTACGTGCGCATGCACGGCCCCGAACCGGCCTCGATGTATACGGGCTCATACACCCTCGACGACTTGCGGTGCTGGGCCGAGCGCATCACCGAGTGGGACCACCAGGGCCGGGGTGTGTGGATGTATTTCAACAACGACCTGGGTGGGCATGCGGTCCGTAACGCTTTGACATTGTTGGAAATCCTGGGCATGGGTAGGCAAGCGTAGGCTCGCGAATATGACCAGTTCGACAACGTTTGTCGTAGTCGGCGGTGGTCTCGCGGGGGCGAAAGCGGTAGAAGCGCTGCGGGACAACGACTTCGACGGTCAGATCATCCTGTTCGCCGACGAGAAGCACGCGCCTTACGAACGTCCTCCGCTGTCCAAAGAGTACCTGGCCGGCAAGAAGGCGCTCAGCGATTTCACCGTGCACGAGTCGGCCTGGTACGTCGAGCACGGCGTGGATTTGCGGCTCAACGCACGAGTGACAGCGCTGGACCCGCCCGCCCACCTGGTGCGGCTTGCGGATGACACCGCCGTGCACTACGACAAGTTGCTGCTGGCGACGGGCTCGACCTCGCGCCGTCCGCCGATCCCAGGTGCCGACGCGGCCGGCGTCTACTATCTGCGCACCTATGACGACGCCGAAGCGCTCGATTCCGTTCTGCAGCCAGGATCTTCGTTAGTGGTGGTGGGTGCCGGCTGGATCGGCCTGGAGGTCACCGCCGAGGCTCGTGAAAGAGGTCTCGACGTCACCGTCGTAGAAACCGCCAGACAGCCACTGCTGGCCGCGCTGGGTGAAACCGTCGGGGCTGTGTTCGCCGACCTGCATCGTTCGCACGGTGTCGACCTACGATTGCAGGCGCAGGTCGAAGAGATCACCACCGTCGATGGCAAGGCGAGTGGGCTGCGACTGGCCGACGGGTCAACCGTGGACGCCGATGCCGTTTTGGTGGCGGTGGGCGCCAAACCTAACATCGAACTGGCCGAGCGGGCGGGGCTGTCCACCGCAGACGGTGGCGTGCTGGTCGATCCCTCGCTACGAACCAGCGACCCCGACATCTTCGCCGTCGGCGACATCGCCGCAGCCGAGCATCCGTTGTATGAAACCAGGATTCGCACCGAGCACTGGGCCAATGCGCTCAAGCAACCCGCGGTCGCGGTAGCCGGAATGCTGGGCAACCCAGGCGAATACGCAGAGCTGCCCTACTTCTTCACCGACCAGTACGACCTCGGGATGGAATACGTCGGGCACGCTCCCAGCTTCGAACGGGTCGTGTTCCGCGGCGATGTGGCGGCCCGCGAGTTCGTCGCATTCTGGCTAGACGGCGCCAACCGCGTGCTGGCCGGAATGAACGTCAATGTGTGGGATGTGCTGGACAAGATCAAGGATCTGATCCGGTCGAAGCGCCCACTCATCTAATCTGGCGAGCAGTCACAAACTCGTACAAACGAGGCAACTTTCATACGAGTTTATGTCTGCTCGCGGTGCAATTTAGTCGGGGCTCCAGCTCGCGTGAATGATGTCCGGCGGACCCTGCGCCTGGAGGCGTTCCCGCTCAGCCCGACGGCGCTTGATTCGCAGCCGGGCATCGGCCGGCATGGTCACCAACTCGTCGCAGGTCAGGTAGTACACGTCGTCGACAACATCGATCAGATCCGCCGCGACGCGGCGAGAAGCGAGCTCCCGCAAGGTGATTCGAAATTCATGGGTGAACCGCAGCGTGGTGTCGTGGGCGAGTTCGCGGGAGTTGCGAGCGCTGGCGGCCAGCCGTTGGCTCAGCGTCGCCGGGTGTGGCGGCTCGGCGGGCGTCTCGGCGGCCTCGGCGGCGGCAATCAGCATCGCCGACGGATCGTCGCCGAACGTCGGGTTGGCCAGCTCTGCTTCCCCCCGGCCCCGATGAGTCAGCGCGCCGAGAGCCGTGTCGAGAGCGGCTGCCGCGGACGTCGACAGCGCGCGGACGCTTGCCACGTTTCCCGTGGCGGCCAGCGCGCGCAGGGGCGGGTCGACCCGCAACGCCGCGGCCAGCGCAGCGATTTCGGACTCGACGCGGTGGCTGTCCACGATCATGTCGATGCCTGATACGCCGGCGGCGGCGCGGGTGTGCTCCAGCGTTGCCGCAGTGACGCCGGTGTCGATCACCCACAATCCGGTGAGCATCCAGCCTTGCTGAATTCGGTCCCGCAGCAGGCGAATTCGAACCTCTAGGCTGCTGTCCGGCAGTGCGGCCACCTGCTGGGCATCGAGGTGTTCAGCCGCCGCAGCGGCAACGTAGGTGTCGGTGTCGGCACGCAGATGGCGCAGCAAAGCCAGCGACCGTGCCGTCACCACCGCCTTGGCGACCGACCCGAGCGGTTTCCCCCCGCGTTGCGGTGGGCCGAATGGCAGCAGCTCGCCGACCGGCGGCTGACCGGCGAAGGCGCGTTCGGTGACGGCGTGTTCGTCCCAGCCGGGCAGCTGACTGGCCGCGACGACGTTGGCCGACACCCCGACGTAGGGTCGGTGACCGAATACCGCGATGGCCCTGTTCGCCCACTCGTCGGCGACTACGTCCCCGAGGGCGAGCACGCGCCCCATTTCAGCGCCTGCCGCGCGCAACCCGTTGAGCTGAACGTCCAACGTGATCGGCGTCAGCGGCCCAGGAAACGCCGCCGACAGGCTGATGGCACTGAAGACCGGGAACCGTGGGTCAATTCGGTCGTCGAATTCGCCCTCCAGACCTTCCGGCGCCGCGCTGTTCAACGGCGCGCCGTCAGCGGGTTCCCGCCGTGCGACGGGTTCAACGGGAATCGCCAGTTCGCGTGAGGCGCTGACCGCGCCCGCGGGATCGAGCTTCCGCCCGATCAGTCCGCGACCGGTGTCGACAATCGCGTCGACCGCCTGCCACCCATACTCGAATCCCCAATCCTCTTGGGCGGCAGTGATATTCATCGTCGGAATCAGCTGTTCCCAGCTGCGAACATGATGGGTGCGCAGCCGCGTATCGGCCGAGCGGAGGATCCGCCATGCGGTGACGATGTTGGTCGTGTCCGGGGTCGCCAGGTCAACGACGCCGGTGCGGTCGCTGCTGAGCGCAAACACCAGGAAGCGCACCAGGTCGTCAAGGTGCAGCACCCGCATCGGCGCCGCCGAAACTTTGCTGCTCATCAGCGTTGCCACCGTCCGGCACACCATCCAGTCGAGGTGGCGACCGACGGGCGGTGCCACCCGAACGACCAGGCTGGGTGCCCAACTGGTGGCCACCAACCCCTCGGCTTGCCGGTACAGGTC
The DNA here is from genome assembly GCF_002086275.1 of Mycobacterium intermedium. Taxonomy (GTDB): domain Bacteria; phylum Actinomycetota; class Actinomycetes; order Mycobacteriales; family Mycobacteriaceae; genus Mycobacterium; species Mycobacterium intermedium. The sequence continues at coordinate 46,544 of NZ_MVHT01000036.1, forward strand.
GGCCTGGCCGGCGGCCTGAGACACGAACAGCAGGCGGGCGCCCGCCCGTGCGGCCGCGCTGGCCACGTGCGCAACCCCGTTGATGCCGGCGCCGCCCGGCGCGGTCGTGTCGACGGGGGCGAGGTGGATTACCGCGTCGGCGTCGGCGGCGATTTCGTACAGCACGGGGTCGTGCAACGGAGCGCAAACAAAATTAACGTCGGAAGGCAGGCTGTCGTGCGGGTACTCCCCTATCCCGCTGACGCTATGTCCGGAAGCGAGCAACTGGCGCGAAACCATTCGCCCCACTGTCCCTGCAGCGTCGGTAACCAGGATGTGCACCCGGCGCCACCTCTCCCAACGTCCTACTTCCGACAATAGGCACGCCAGCATGGCGGCGCGACAGTTGGGTGTGGAACGTGTCCCGAACTGTGACCGTTATGCGGCCAGTTCGCCTGCGTAGAAGCGTACGCCAGCTACTGCAGGACCGCGCTCCCGTCGGCGGCGACCGCGACCTTGGCCCCGGCAACGTCTTCGCGGACCGTCGCCGCGGCGGCCTCGGGATCGGTGATCACCGCCAAGGCGCGAGAGTCGTCGGCCGTGCGGACCGCCAAGAAGGCCTTTTCCGGGTTACCGTCCCGATCGAAGGGGGTGGTCCACGATTCGACGGTGCCCACGCCCTCCCAATCGACCAGACCGTGCCGGGTGGGCTCCCGGTCCACCTCGGGCTGGACGTCTTCCCAACGGAACTCCGACGGGGGCTCGGTGCTGTAGACGCCGAAGCTGTGCTTGGTCAGGAAGCCACCATTGGCGGTGATCAGGCCGCGTCGGCCAGGATTGGCCACCAACAGCTCGGCCATGGTGGCGATCGAATGCGTGACGTAGTTGCTCCACGGGCCGCCGGCGAAGGTCAGGCCGCCGGTGACGGTCAGCGGGCGAGCGGGATCGTCGACGGCAAGACCTAGCTCGGCCGCGGCAACCTGAACCGCGGAGGGGAAGCACGAGTACAAGTCGACGTAGTCGACGTCGTCGACGCGCAGGCCGGCCAGTTCCAAGGCGCGGGCGCCCCCGATCCGAATGGCAGTCGAGCGGTGCAGTTCGTCGCGCTCCGCGATGGCCGAGGTGTCGTGGGCGTCGGTGCCTGTGTGCGGGAAAACCCAACGTTCTTCGGGAACCTGCAGGCGCCTCGCCTGTTCCACGGAGGTCAGGATCAGTGCGGCGCCCTGGTCAACCATGTTGTTCGAGTTCATCAACTTGGTGTAGGGCCAGCTGATCATCCGGTTCTGCGGACTGGGCTGCCGGATCTCCTCAGCGGTGACCGGCTGGCGAATCCACGCGTTCGGATTGTTGGCCGCCACGGCACTGAAGCGCGCCCACAACTCGGCGACCCGGTTGGCGTGGTCCTCGACGGACTCGCCGTTCGCGATGCGCAACGCCTGCTCGAACAACGGGTAGACGAAGGCCGGCCGATCAAGCTTGATCTTGATCTCGGCGTCGCCGGCCATCGGGACGTCGGTGTCGGCGATCTCGGGCATCGGGACGGAGTTGTCCTGCTGGGTCCACTCCAGTCTGGCGCCGAGTTTCTTCAGTCCGGTCCGGGTGCGCCAAGTCTCTGCCCCGGCGATCAGCACCACACCGGTTCGTCCCTGTTGAATGTCCAGGCATGCCTTGTTGACCAGCGTTTGCGGGGTGTTGCCGCCGACGCTGCTGTAGCTCGCCGTGAATTCGCTGAGGTTGAGCCGCTCGCCGAGCAGCAGTCCGGGGTTGCGGTAGTGCGCCGACAGGATGTTCACCACGCGGATGTCGGTGACGGCCTCGAGCACCTGGGCACCGGCAGTTCCGACGGCCTGCTGTGTCGCGGTGACCATGAGGTCGAGCGGCTCGACCGATCGGGTTTCGGCGTTTATCTCGTCGCGGTGATTGACCTGGCCGTAGGCGATCAATACGGGTGTTCTGGGGTCTACGGTCATGGATCAAACTTAGCGTTTCTATGAATACTGTTGCGCGGGCGGGTCGCCCAAGGCCGGGCCGACGCGGTAGATCGATTTCAGTGTCCGGTAGGCCTCCAGGCCCTCTGGGCCCAGCTCGCGGCCCATCCCGCTGCCCTTGACCCCACCGAACGGTGCCCGCATGTCGAGTTGGTAGTCGTTGACGCCGATGGTGCCCGTCCGCACGGCCCGCGCGACGTTCGTGGCGCGCTCGGTGTCGGAGGACCAGACCGTGCCGGCCAAACCGAAATCGCTGTCGTTGGCCAGGGCGACCGCCTCGTCGTCGGTGTCGTAGGGGCTGACGGTGAGCACCGGACCGAAGATCTCCTCCCGCGCCAGGCGGTCGGAGTTGGCGACATCGGCGAACACCGTCGGCGCGACGAACCAGCCCCTGGGCCGATCCTTGGGCACCGACCCACCGGCGACCAGTCGTGCGCCACTGTTCTTGCCGATGTCGATGTAGCCCAGCACCCGCTCGCGCTGTCGCGAACTGACCAACGGGCCGATCTCGGTCGACGGGTCCAGCGGGTCACCGACCGCCATGCCGTCGGCCAATGCCGCCACCGCATCGACGACCTCGTCGTAGCGGGATCTCGGCGCCAGGACCCGGGAGCTCAGGTGGCACGTCTGCCCGTTGTTCACGAATGACGCGGCCCGTAACCCACGCAGCGTCGCGTCGAGGTCCGCGTCGTCGAGAATGATCGCCGCCGACTTGCCGCCGAGCTCCAACGTGACCGGGCGCATCAGCCGGCCGCAGATCTCGGCGACGATGCGACCCGTCGCCGTCGAGCCGGTGAAGGCGACCTTGTCGACGCCGGGATGGGCCACCAGGTAGGCGCCGACCGCCGGGCCGCCCGACACCACGTTCAGCACCCCGGGCGGCAGCCCCGCCTCGACCGCCGCCTCGGCGAAAATCAAGGCGTCCAAAGCGGTTTCGGGTGAGGACTTGAGAACCACGGTGCAACCGGCGGCCAGCGCCGGGGCGACTTTCATGGCGGCCAGCGCCTGCGGGTAGTTCCACGGGATTATCGCGGCCACCACCCCGATGGCCTCGCGGCGCACGATCGTGTGCCCGGTGATGCTGGGTCGGATCTCCTCGGCCGGCAGCTCGGTGACCAGCTGGGCGTAGTAGCGGAACAGCGCGGGCGGGAAAGAGCCGTTTGCGCCGCGGGACAGTGAGATCGGCATGCCGTTCTCCCGGCTCACCAGCTCACTGGTCGGCCGGGCGCGCGACTTGAGCGCATCGGCCATCGCCGTCAGCAGTCCGGCGCGGTGCTCCGGCGAACTGGCCTGCCAGTCGGGCAGTGCGGACCGGGCCGCGGCGACCGCTTGATCGATATCGGTCTCGCTGACGACGGCGCCCGCTCCCAGCGGCTCGCCGGTCGCGGCCTCCACCACCGGTTCGACGCTGTCCGTGGTGTGGAACCGACCATCGACGAAGAACCGTGCGGGCGAAGACGTCATTCGAAAATGCTAGGCGCTGTCCGGCGGCGCGAATAGTGCGCCGACGCGGCCGCACTACGCTCGGGAGCCGAGCCGACTGAACCTGGGGGATCCAACGTGACCACGGTGCAAAAGATCACGACATTTCTGATGTTCGAGGGCAAGGCCGAAGAGGCCATGCGCTTCTACACCTCGTTGTTCGCGGACTCCGAGATCCGGTCGATCACACGTCACGGCCCGGGCGAAGCGGGCGCCGAGGCAACGGTTCAGCTCGCCACGTTCGTGTTGGCCGGCCAGGAGTTCATGTGCATCGACAGCCCGGCTCCGCACGCTTTCACCTTCACCCCGTCGATGTCGCTTTACGTGCAGTGCGATTCGGACGCGGAGATCGAGCGACTGTTCGACGCGCTGGGCGCCGGCGGGCAAGTCTTGATGCCGCTCGATGCCTACCCGTTCAGTCCCAAATTCGGCTGGGTCAACGACAAGTTCGGGGTGTCCTGGCAGTTGAACTTCGGCGACCTGAGCATCGCCGACGGACAAGGCGGGCAATAGCACTCGCGAAGCGGCGGGGATCCGCCGCAACCGTTGGGCGAACCGTGCCACCACTCCAGAATTGGCACCGCCTAATGTCTGGTGGGGCTTGTAGAACTTGGAAGGCGGATCAATGGCGGAAACGGAATCTATCGGCGTCAAGGTGCGGGGCAAGGTCGTCGTCATCACCGGCGGCGCCAGGGGAATCGGATTGGCGACAGCGACCGCGCTGCACAAGTTGGGCGCCAAGGTGGCCATCGGCGACATCGACGAGGCGACGGTCAAGGAGGCCGGCGCCGACCTCGGCCTAGACGTCTACGGCAAGCTCGACGTCACCGACCGCGACTCGTTCTCGGATTTCCTCGACCAGGTCGAGCGCCAACTCGGGCCGATCGACGTGCTGGTCAACAACGCGGGCATCATGCCCGTCGGTCGCATCGTCGACGAGCCGGACGCGGTCACCCGGCGCATCCTCGACATCAACGTCTACGGGGTGATCCTCGGTAGCAAGCTGGCGGCTCAGCGGATGGTCCCGCGGGGACGAGGCCACGTCATCAACGTCGCCTCGCTCGCTGGTGAGATGCACATCGTCGGGCTGGCCACCTATTGCGCCAGCAAGCACGCCGTGCTCGGGTTCACCGATTCGGCGCGGTTGGAGTACCGCTCGGCCGGCGTGCACTTCTCGTCGGTGCTGCCCACGTTCGTCAACACCGAGCTCACCGCGGGCACCGCCGGCATCAAGGGATTCAAGAACGCCGAACCTGAGGACATCGCCAACGCGGTCATCGGCCTCATCGCCCAGCCCAAACCGCGCGTGCGGGTGACCAGAGCGGCAGGCGCGGCGGTGGTCATGCAAAAGTTCATGCCGCGCATCGTCAGAGAAGCCCTCAACCGCTCGGCCGGCGGCGATCACGTCTTCACCGACGACGTCGACGTGGAGAAGCGCAGGGCGTACGAAGCCCGGGCCCGCGGCGAAGAGTAGGTGCTGAGTCAACCCGGCTGAACACGGCGTTAACCGGCGGCAAGCACAATCGGCTAGATGCGCCCAACATCTGAGCCACCCACCATCCTCTCCGCCGACGAACTGGCCCTGATCGACGCGTATTGGCGCGCCGCCAACTATCTGTCGGTCGGGCAGATCTACCTGTTGGACAACCCGCTGCTGACCGAACCGCTAGCGGCCGAGCACGTCAAACCCAGATTGCTGGGGCACTGGGGCACCACGCCGGGACTCAACCTCATCTACGCGCACCTCAACCGGATCATCCGCAACCGCGACGCCAACGTCATCTACATCACCGGACCCGGCCACGGTGGCCCCGGCCTGGTCGCCAACGCCTACCTCGAGGGCACCTACAGCGAGATCTACACGGGCATCGGAGAAAACACCGACGGCCTGCGCAAACTGTTTCGCCAGTTCTCCTTCCCGGGCGGCGTCCCCAGCCACGTCGCCGCGCAGACCCCGGGTTCCATCCACGAGGGCGGTGAGTTGGGGTACGCGCTGGTGCATGCCTTCGGCGCGGCATTCGACAACCCCGACCTGGTGGTGGCCTGCGTGATCGGCGACGGCGAGGCCGAGACCGGACCGCTGGCGGCGGGCTGGCACTCCAACAAATTCCTCAACCCCGCCATCGACGGCGCGGTGTTGCCGATCCTGCACCTCAACGGCTACAAGATCGCCAACCCGACCGTGCTGGCGCGGATTCCGGAAACCGAGCTCGAGTCGTTGCTGCGCGGCTACGGGTATCGGCCGATCACCGTGGCCGGAGATGACCCGCCCGACGTGCACCAGCAGTTGGCTGCTGCGCTCGACGACGCGTTCGACGACATTGCCGCGATTCAGCAGGCCGCCCGCTCCGGTGAACAGATCGAGCGGCCGGTGTGGCCGATGATCGTGTTGCGCACCCCCAAGGGCTGGACCGGTCCCAAGGTGGTCGACGGCGAGCGGGTCGAAGGCAACTGGCGCTCACACCAGGTTCCCCTGGCCGGGACACGCGACAACGAAGAGCATCGTGCCCAGCTCGAGCAGTGGTTGCGCAGCTACCGCCCCGAGGAGTTGTTCGACGACAGCGGCGCACTGCGCGCTGGGTTGAAAGCCGCTGCGCCCCAAGGTGATCGGCGGATGAGCGCCAATCCGCACGCGAATGGCGGCCTATTGCTGCGCGACTTGGACCTGCCCGACTTCCGCGATTACGCGGTCCCGGTGGAGAGGCCGGCCGCGGAACCCCACGAAGCCACCCGGGTCCTGGGTACCTATCTGCGCGACGTGATCATCCGCAACCCCGACCGGTTCCGGTTGATGGGTCCCGACGAGACCGCCTCAAACCGGCTGAGCGCGGTCTTCGAAAAGACCGACAAAGTCTGGCTTTCGGCGACCGGACCTGACGACGACCATCTGGCACCCGACGGGCGCGTGATGGAGGTGCTGTCCGAGCACCTGTGCCAGGGCTGGCTGGAGGGCTATCTACTGACCGGGCGGCACGGCCTGTTCAACTGCTACGAGGCATTCGTGCACATCGTGGACTCGATGTTCAACCAGCATGCGAAATGGTTGTCCACCAGCCGCGAATTGCCCTGGCGAATGCCCATCGCCTCGCTCAACTATCTGTTGAGCTCCCACGTGTGGCGCCAGGACCACAACGGCGCCTCGCATCAGGATCCGGGATTCATCGACCTGGTTGCCAACAAGCGTGCCGAGGTGGTGCGCGTCTACCTCCCGCCGGACGGCAACACGTTGCTGTCGGTGACGGACCACTGCCTGCGCAGCCGCGACTACGTCAATGTCATCGTCGCCGGCAAGCAGCCCGCGCTGTCCTACCTTTCGATGGACGATGCGATCCTGCATTGCACGCGTGGCCTGGGCATCTGGCCGTGGGCCAGCACGGCCGGGGCGGTCGGTGATCCCGACGTGGTGTTGGCCTGCGCCGGCGACATTCCCACCCTGGAGACACTGGCCGCCGCGGGCATCCTGCGACGCGAACTGCCGGACCTCAAGGTACGGGTGATCAACATCGTCGACCTGATGCGCCTGCAGCCGCCCTCCGAACACCCACATGGCTTGCCGGACAACGAATTCGACGCGTTGTTCACCCGCGACAAGCCGGTCATCTTCGCCTACCACGGCTATCCGTGGCTGATCCACCGGCTCACCTATCGACGCACCAACCACGCCCAATTGCACGTGCGCGGCTTCAAGGAGCGCGGGACGACGACAACCCCCTTCGACATGGTGATGCTCAACGACCTGGATCGCTTCCATCTCGTCATGGACGTCATCGACCGGGTCGACGGCCTGGCCGGCCGCGCCGCGGGATTGCGCCAGCGGATGGTCGACGCACGCCTGTCGGCTCGTCAGTACACCCGAGAGCACGGCGAGGACGACCCGGAGATTTCCGGTTGGGCCTGGGAGGGAAACGGCTAGCTCCCGTCGTCGGCGCTAGCCTGTGCCAGTGACGAAAGTGTTGTCGGTCAACGTGGCTCGTGGCCGGTCGAATCCCGATCCGCGCGCCCAGTCGAAGCTGACCGGCATCGACAAGGTTCCGGTGACCGAGCCGGTCCTGGTGCGAGCCCCCGGGCCCATGCGCGGAGGGCTCGGTAGCGGACTCGTCGGCGACACCATTGGCAACCGGAAACTGCACGGCGGCGACGACCAGGCCGTCTACGCATACGCGCGGGAAGATCTCGATGCGTGGGAAGCTCGGCTGCAGCGCACCCTCACCAACGGAATGTTCGGCGAAAACCTGACCACCGTCGGCGTCGATGTGACGAACGCACGCATCGGCGAGCGGTGGCGGGTCGGCACCGACGGCTTACTGCTGGAAGTCTCCGCGCCGAGGACCCCGTGCCGGACGTTTGCGGCGTTCCTGGACCTGAGTCACTGGATCAAGACCTTCACCCAGGCGGAAGAACCCGGCGCCTACCTGCGCGTCATCTCGCCGGGTACGGTCCGCGCCGGCGACACGATCACCATCGATTACCGCCCTGATCATGACGTGACCAGTCGGCTGGCTTTTCGCGCCCGGATGACGCAACCCGACCTGCTCCCCGACTTGCTCGTCGCCGACGCGCTCTCCGCCGAACTCCAGGCCTACGCGGGCCGTCGGCTGACAGCGAAGTAAGACTGCCGGCCGCCGAGCGCCGGTAGAATCGCGACGATGTCTGTCGAAGCCTTGGAAACTGCCGCCCCGCCGTTGGGCCTGGACCGGTATCGGCTTTATGTCGACATCGCCGTCGTCGTGACCGTGCTGGTGTTGACGAACCTGGTGGCGCACTTCACCACGCCCTGGGCGAGCATCGCCACCGTTCCTGCGGCCGCCGTGGGGCTGGTGATTCTGCTGCGGTACCGCGGTCTCGACTGGGCCGAACTGGGTTTGGGGCGCGAACACTGGAAATCCGGAATGGGCTATGCCCTGGCGGCCGTGGGCGTCGTGATGTCGGTGATCGCGATCGGGGTCATACTGCCGATAACCCGCCCGATGTTCCTGAACAACCACTACGCCACGGTGTCGGGCGCGCTGATCGCCTCGATGGTGATCATCCCGCTGCAGACCGTCATCCCCGAAGAGTTGGCGTTTCGCGGAGTGCTGCACGGCGCGCTGGAGCGGGCCTGGGGATTTCGCGGTGTCGCGATGGCGGGATCGCTGCTGTTCGGGCTCTGGCACATCGCGACCTCGTTGGGCCTGACAAGCAACAACCTCGGCTTCACCCGGCTATTCGGTGGCGGCGTGGTGGGAATGATCTCGGGAGTGGCGCTGGCCGTGGTGGCTACCGGCGCCGCCGGCTTCATCTTCAGCTGGCTGCGCCGCCGCAGTGGCAGCCTCATTGCCCCGATAGCGCTGCACTGGTCGCTGAACGGGATGGGCGCGCTGGCCGCCGCGCTGGTGTGGCAGCTGTCTACCTGAGCATCACACCAGCAGCACCGCGGCGCCGGCGATCTGGCCGGAACTGAGATCGGTCAGCGCGTTATCGGCTTCCGCCAGCGGATATTCCGGGGTGGTGACCTCGACGCGGTGTTCGGCGACGAACTCGAGAAAGGCGCGCGCGTCTTCCCGGGTGTTCGACGTGACCGAGCGAACTTGGCGCTCCTGGAAGAGGTGTCGCTGATAGTTCAGCGTCGGTATGTCCGTGAGGTGGATACCCGCGATCGACAGGGTGCCGCCGCGGTCGAGGGCTTCGAGCGCTGGTAACACGAGATCGCCGACCGGGGCGAACAGGATGGCGGCGTCGAGCGGCACTGGTGGCGGGTCGGCGGCGCCCTGAGCCGAGGCCGCGCCGAGCTCGAGCGCCAACTCGCGCGCCCGTGCTCCGCGCGTCATGACGTGCACCTCCGCTCCTTGCGCCAAGGCGACCTGCGCGGTGAGATGGGCGCTGCCGCCGAATCCGTAGATGCCCAACCGGCCGCCTGGGGGTAGCTCGGCGCGCAGCAGGGCGCGGTAGCCGATGATCCCCGCGCACAGCAGCGGGGCCAGCTCGCTGTCGGTGTAGCCGGTGGGCAGACGATGCGCGAATGCCGCAGGAACCGTGGCGAACTCGGCGTACCCGCCGTCTGCGTCCCAGCCGGTATAGCGGGATTCCGGGCACAGGTTCTCGTTGCCGCGCCGACAGTATTTGCATACCCCGCAGGTGTGGCGCAGCCAGGCGATGCCGACCCGGTCGCCGACGTTGAACTCGCCGTTCGCCGCTGAGCCAACCTCAGAGCCCACCTCGAGGACTTCGCCGACCACCTCATGCCCGGGAACCACTCGTGGCCGGTGCACGGCCAGGTCACCCTCGGTGACGTGCAAGTCGGTGCGGCAGACGCCGCAGGCCCGCACGGCAACCAACAGTTCGGACGGTTCGGGTCGCGGCACCTCGACGGTGACGCGCTCCAGCGGGTGGGTGTGCATGGGTCCCGGCTGACGCACCTGCCACGCCGTCATCGTCGTGGGAATCGGCTGTGGAGCCATCACCACATAATGCCGCGATGACCGGTGAGTGATCTACAGGCAGGACTTAGGTGTGTCAGGCCGGTTGCGTGCTATGCGGCACCTGCGCCGGAGCGGGCGCCACTCCCCCGGCCGGAGCCTGTCCAGGGACGGGCGCGGGCGCCGGTGCGGCCGGAGCACCCGGCTCGGCCGGTGCAACCTGACCCGGCGCTGGAGCCGGTGCGGGTGCCGGTGCCTGGCCGGGGACCTGCCCGGGCACCGGTTCACCCGGCGCCGGCGCGGCCGCCGGAGGCGCCCAGGGACGGATCGACTCGGCCAGGACCTTGGCCGCGTTCTTGTCCACCGGGTTGTTTGCCGTCCCGAGCCACACCACAAACCAGCGCTGCGGAGGCTGGCCGTTCGGAGTGTCCGGCGAGCCGATGACACCGGTCCAGATCTGGCCGTTCGGCTTCGAAGCGTCGGTGAACTTGACCTCGTAGTACGACGCGCTGCCGGTCAGCCCGTTGGCGTTCAGCGGGACCGTTTCCTGGTTGACCCGTGTGCCGGGGTAGGGCATGAAGAACTCACCCATGTCCGAGCCCAGCCGGACCGCGGCCTTCGGGTTCGTCGATTCGGCGCTGGCGTAAAGCTTGGCGTCCAACCGCCCGAGCACGATGCGCGTGTCGTTGGCGACGGGCGCCGGCTGGCCGGGCGCCGGCGGTTCGCCCAGCGACTTGCTGAGCAGCGCCGACCCGTAGTCCAGGTGGGATGCGTCCGACTCGACCCAGCCGGGCGGCAGCACGAAGCTGAAACCGCCGACGGCGTTGTCGATACGCCCGAGGTTGGGGTCGACGGGCGGTGGCGCATTCGGGTCGGCCGGAGGCGGCACCGCATTCGGGTCACCAGGCACAGCGGGCGGCGCGGGGTTGGCGGGTGCCGGCGAGGCCGGATTGTTAGCGGGCGCCGGGGCCGGCGATGCCGG
>NZ_MVHT01000384.1 GCF_002086275.1 Mycobacterium intermedium
CCACTACGCTACAAACGCGGCCCACTCAGAGGCTGCACACCCATAAACCGGTGTGCATCAAACCCGGGGTGGTTCACCCCATCGCCAAGTCCGACCGAAATCACCCTCGACGAAAAATCGAGGCTAGGCCCACCCTCAAACTCGACACCCTCGCACGACGCGTCGCCGCGCTCATCGCCCAAGCCGTCAGACGCAGTTGT
>NZ_MVHT01000370.1 GCF_002086275.1 Mycobacterium intermedium
CTGCAACGCTGGGAGCGGGTACTTCAGGCGATGGTCGCCGATGCGGGGCAGCGGTTGTCGGCGATCGATGTGCTGGACCCAGCCGAACGTGTGCGGCTCGATGAGTTAAGTAATCGGGCGGTGTTGACGGGGCCGCCGGCAGGGGCTGCGATCCCGGTGTTGTTCGCGGGTCAGGTGGCCCGCACGCCGGATGCGGTGGCGGTGACTTTCGAGGGATCGTCGTTGTCGTATCGGGAGCTGGATGAGGC
>NZ_MVHT01000371.1 GCF_002086275.1 Mycobacterium intermedium
ACCGGGGCGACGGGTGACACCGGAGCGACCGGCCCGACCGGCGACACCGGAGCCACTGGCCCGACCGGTGACACCGGGGCACGGCCCGACGGGTGACACCGGAGCCACCGGCCCGACCGGTGACACGGGGGCGACGGGTGACACCGGAGCGACCGGCCCGACCGGCGACACCGGAGCCACTGGCCCGACCGGTGACACCGGGGCGACGGGTGACACCGGAGCCACCGGCCCGACCGGTGACAC
>NZ_MVHT01000372.1 GCF_002086275.1 Mycobacterium intermedium
CCGACGAAGTCCCGGCTCAGCTGCTGGCTGAGGTACTGTCGGCCGACGGCTATGTGGCCACCATCCAACCAGCTGGTGCGGGGCAACAGATCTGCCAACATAATTGCCCCGTAGCGGAGGTGGCTAAGGTCTTCCCGCAGCTGTGCAATGTCGAGACTCAGCTGTTTTCGGAACTCCTTGGGTCTCACGTTCAGCGGTTGGCGACGATCGCGCACGGTGACGGGGTATGCACCACCCACGTTC
>NZ_MVHT01000373.1 GCF_002086275.1 Mycobacterium intermedium
GGCGGTGCCGGTGCTGCCGGTCTGTCCGGCCGCCCCGGCCCCGCCGGTGCCGCCGGCCCCGCCGGTACCGAACAGCAGCGCGTTGCCACCCCTTCCGCCGGCCGCGCCGGTACCGCCGACTCCTCCCGCGCCACCGTTACCGAAAAGCCAGCCGCCGTCGCCGCCCGCCCCGCCGGGCGCCCCGGCTCCGCCGGCACCTCCCACACCTCCGGAACCAAACAGCCCCGCGGCACCTCCGGGGC
>NZ_MVHT01000374.1 GCF_002086275.1 Mycobacterium intermedium
GTGGAGGCCCGATCGCTCCCGGCGGGCCCGGCGGGAGCGGCGGTAATGGGGGTGCGGGCGGCTGGCTGTACGGAAACGGCGGTGCCGGCGGCCTGGGCGGGAACGGCGGTTTCTCCGGCGGAAACGGCGGACGTGGCGGGAACAGCTTCCTGTTCGGTACTCCCGGTGTCGGTGGGGCCGGTGGTAGTGCATTGTTCGGGGCGGGTGGTGCCGGCGGCAACGGTGGCAAAGGCCTCGACGG
>NZ_MVHT01000375.1 GCF_002086275.1 Mycobacterium intermedium
CGTAAGCACCGTCGGGTGAGAAACCACTACCGGTATTCTTAGGCGCCGGTCTGCGGAAGGGACATCGGACGGCCCGCGGGGGCACCCATGCCGCCCGCAGCAAGGAAGTTCCCCCGACCGTTAGCCCAGCCAGGGAGCGTACCGTTAACCTGAATACTGCCCCTGGCATGGAGCGACGGGAACACGATCGGCGGAATGCTCACCGCACCACCCTCAATCTTAGGAAGAATAATGGGG
>NZ_MVHT01000383.1 GCF_002086275.1 Mycobacterium intermedium
GCGTGCACGTTGGTGCCGGAGAATCCATACGACGACACCGCGGCCCGGCGCGGCCCGTTGTCGCTGGGCCAAGGCGTGACCTCTTGCGGCACAAAGAGATTGGTCTCGATCTCGGCGAGCGCCTTGGGCATGCGGGTGAAGTGCAGGTTCGGCGGAACCACCCCGTGCTGCACGGCGAGGACCGTTTTCATCAGTCCCAGCGCGCC
>NZ_MVHT01000376.1 GCF_002086275.1 Mycobacterium intermedium
TGGCCGCCGCCGGAACCGAGGAATCCGCCGAGCAGGCCGCCGCTGCCGCCGGCACCGCCCGCGCCGCCGGTGCTGTCGGCAGGGTTGAAACCGCCGATCGCGCTCGGGCTCAAGCCGCCGTTGCCGCCGTTACCGCCGCCGCCTAACAACCCTCCCGCCCCGCCGGTGCCGGCGGCAGCGGCGGCCTGCTCGGCGGATTCCTCGGTTCCGGCGGCGGCCACGGCGGGACGGG
>NZ_MVHT01000377.1 GCF_002086275.1 Mycobacterium intermedium
TGCCGGGATCTGACGTGTCGCTGGCCCGGGTGTGAGGTGTCGGCCTGGGACTGCCAGCTCGACCACACCATCCCGTACGCCCAGGGTGGGCCCACCCACGCGGCGAACATGAAGTGCTACTGCACCTTTCACCATTTGGTGAAAACGTTCGTGGGCTGGACCGAGAAGCAACTCGCCGACGGCACCCTCATCCTGACCTCCCCGGGCGGGGACACCCACGTCACCACCCC
>NZ_MVHT01000037.1 GCF_002086275.1 Mycobacterium intermedium
CTCAGGGAGTCTCTCCATCCCCGCCCTCGAGTCATTAATTGTCAGGGGGTGGGCGCCTCAACTCAGGTTGGCAGAGAAGCAACACCACGACCCGAAGGCAAGCCGCGTCGAATCCATCGACGTCCACTGGCGGCGACTCACTCAAGACCTCGGGCGCCCACCGGTACGCATGCCCCGACGCAGCTGACACACCTGAGCTGAAGTGGACCTCGTCGTCGATGAGGTCCACTTCCCTGTTTGAGCCCGCCAATAGTCTGTGGAGAATCAGCCTGACCTGTGAAGAAACGACTTCAAGCGCCTGCTGAAACACCGGACACCGGACTGGCCAGCCTTTAGCGAACCCGGCGAAACCCAGGCTCACCGTGGCATCCCAGCACCTGCGCTGCCGATCCCAGTACCGGGCCCGAAGCGAAGAAAAGTCTGTGGAGAATCGAGACAATGTCCGTGGAACCAGCACCGGCACAGCGTTCTGGCCAGCAATGCCGAACTGCTCACGTGTGAGCCCCGGCCTTCAGGCCGGGGTTTTCCTTTTGAAGGTCAGGGCGATCCCGCACCGGGCACGTCGACGCGGGCCTGCAGGATCCAGCCGGTCGATTGACCGCGAAGCAGGTCTTCCTCGGTGGTGTCATCGACCACCAGATACAACGTGCGGCCGTCGGAACCGCCGAGTGCAGGCGCCACTGCCCACCCCTTCTCGATCGGCACGCGATGGGTGACGGCCCCGCCGTCGAGAACCCGCAAAAACTCGCCGGTGCTGTAGCAGCCGACCCACACCGCGCCCTCGGCATCGACGCACAGGCCGTCGGGATGGCGTTCGGACCCCAGGTCCGCGAACACGCGCGGCGGGCCGAGGCTGCCGTCGGGTGCGGCGGGAAACGCCAGCAGCCGGGACCCCTGAGTTTCGCTGACGACGAGGGTCGACCCGTCGGGCAGGAGACCGAGGCCGTTTGGCACGGCGAGGCCGGACGCAACGACCCGCACGTTGCCGCAAGGTTCGAGCAAGCCGATCGCGCCCACGAGTCCGTCCTCGGTCGCCTGGTAGAGGTCGACATAGGCCCGTCCGTCGGCGGCAATCAGCAGGTCGTTGGTGGACCAGGCGAGTTCACCGACGTCGTACGTCGCCGCAATCCGCCCCTGCGCGTCGATGTGGTAGATCCTCGCGGCGAACAGCGCCGACACCACCAGCGTCCCGTCGGCCAGCCAGCCCAGCCCGGAAGCCCGCTCTGCCTCGGCCTCCACCTCGAGCAGGCCGTTCTCGTCCGCCGAATAGACCCGGCCGGCCAGGCCATCGGTGAACCACAACCGCCCGCCGTGCCAGCGCGGACCTTCGCCGTAGACGATCCCGTCGCAGAAGGGCAAAGGCGCAATGTCGACCGCGTTCATGGGCGCAGACCTCCCTCGCGTACGGGTGCAGATCCTCCGCGCCTACATTCTCATCCGATAGCTATCAAAAGGAGCCATAGCGTGAATATCGATCCTGCCGCTACCGCGTGGCTGCTGGCCAGCACTGCGCTCGTGTTGCTGATGACGCCCGGGCTGGCCATTTTCTACGGCGGCATGGTGCGCACCACCGGTGTGCTCAACATGATCATGATGAGCTTCATCTCGATACCGCTCGTCACGGTGGCGTGGTTGCTGGTCGGCTACACGCTCGCGTTCTCCGACGGCGGCGGCTTCATCGGTGGACTGTCGCATGTCGGGATGCGGGGAATCGGCCCGGGCACCGTGCACGGGACGGTCCCCGAGTTGCTGTTCGCCACCTTCCAGTTGACCTTCGCGATCATCACCGCGGCCCTGGTCAGCGGCGCCATCGCGGACCGGGCCAAGTTCGTGGCCTGGATGGTGTTCGTACCGGTATGGGCGGTGGCGGTGTATTCGGTTGTGGCGCATTGGGTTTGGTCGCCAACCGGTTGGCTGTCCAAGATGGGCGTGCTGGACTACGCGGGTGGGCTGTGCGTCGAGATCGTCTCGGGTGCCTCCGCACTCGCGCTGGCGCTGGTGCTCGGTCCCCGGATCGGCTTCAAGACCGAAGCCATGCGTCCCCACAACCTGCCGTTCGTGCTCCTCGGGGTGGGACTGCTGTGGTTCGGCTGGTTCGGCTTCAACGCCGGTTCGGCATTGGCCGCCGATGGAATGGCGGCCGCGATCTTCCTCAACACGCTGGTCGCCGGCTGCCTGGGCATGCTGGGCTGGTTGACGGTGGAACAGGTTCGCGACGGCAACCCGACCAGCTTCGGTGCCGCGTCCGGCGTGGTCGCGGGCCTGGTGGCGATCACGCCGTCATGCGGCTACGTGAACACTCTCGGCGCCGCGGTCGTCGGGCTGACAGCGGGAATCGTGTGCTCGTTCGCCGTCGCGGTGAAGTTCAAACTCAACTACGACGACTCGCTGGACGTCGTCGGCGTGCACTTCGTCGGCGGCGTCGTCGGGGTCATATTGATCGGGTTGCTGGCCACCGCCGTGATGACCGGGGCGCAGGGACCGAAAGGGCTCTTCTACGCCGGCGGTTTGGGCCAACTCGGCAAGCAGTCGTTCGCGATGGTGGTGGTGGGCCTGTACGCCTTCGGGGTCAGCTACGCCGTGGGCAAACTGATCGACCGGTTCATCGGGTTCCGGGTCCCCGCCGAGGACGAGGTGACCGGCGTCGACCTCACCCAGCACGCCGAGACGGCGTACACCGAAGGCGTGGCCGGCGTCCAGCAGGTGCGGCGGCCGTTGCGTACCGAAGACGACGAGTAACCGCCGGGTAGCCCAGAGCGACTCACACCGCGACGGTGGTCGGCGAGCCGTGCTGCAGCCAGGTCACGGAGTCCGCGACTGGGGAGGCCCCCAAGACCCGACGGGCTGTGTCGCGTGGTTGGCGGAAATGCTTCCAGCCCTCGTAATGCACCGGGATCACCGTCCGGGGGTGCAGCAACTGACAGGCTTGCACCGCCTTCTCCGCGGTCATGGTGTAGAGCAGCGGCCCGCTGATCGGAAACCGGACACCGCCGAGGTGAACCACCGCCGTACCTACGTCGAATCGGTTCGCGACCTCGCGGACCCCGTCGTAGAGCACGGTGTCACCGGTGATCCACAGGACGCCGTGTTCCTGGCCGTCCCAGCGCAGGGCGAAGCCGATCACCGACCCGACGATCACCCGGCTCCCCGGTGGGCCGTGCCGCGCCGGCGTCGCGGTGATCTCGATCGGGGTCCGGTCCGACGCGGTGAGAGTCGTTGTCTCCCAAGGTTTGAGGCCCTGCGTCCGGCCGCCCAGCCGCTTCGCCCCGGGCACGGTCGTCACTATGGTGCCCAGTTGCGGAAGCAGCGCGCGACCCGCGTGGTCGAGGTTGTCCCCGTGGTGGTCGTGACTCAGCAGCACGGCGTCGATGGGCCCGAGGTCGCCGGCGGGAATCGCCGGCCCGGTGAGTTTCCGCGAGAAGGCGCCCCAGCCGAAGTGCCAGCGTTCACCCGGCGGATCGAACGTCGGATCGGTCAGCAGCCGCCAGCCGCCGAACTCGATCAACAAGGTGGGGCCGCCGATGTGAGTGACGGTGACGCTACTCATGCGAGGCGCTCATGGGAGGCACCGACGCCGCATTCCATAAGGCGCAGCATAAGCCCCTTGGCCCCCGCTACCAGGTCACTCGTCGTCTCGCGGGCCGGAGAGTTACGATCCGCCTCGCACCACCGAACGAAGGAGTGGACATGAGCAAGACCGCCCGGCGGCTGGGCCCGCAAGACCTGTTCTTCCTCTACTCCGAGTCGCCGAGCACGATGATGCACGTGGGTGGGCTGATGCCGTTCACGCCACCTCCCGGCGCGCCAAAGGATTTCCTGCGCCAGCTCGTCGAGGAGAGCAAGGAAAACGAAGTCGTCGAGCCGTGGAACTTGAAGCTGAGCCACCCGGACCTGCTCTTCAGCCCGCTTCAGTCGTGGGTGTACGACGACAACTTCGACCTCGATTACCACGTGCGCCGTTCGGCGCTGGCCAGCCCGGGCGACGAGCGTGAGCTCGGAATCCTGGTGTCCCGCTTGCACAGTAACGCCCTGGATCTGCGTCGGCCGCCATGGGAAATGCACTTCATCGAAGGCCTTGAGGACGGCCGGTTCGCGATCTACGTCAAGATGCACCACGCGTTGGTGGACGGTTACACGGGGCAGAAGATGTTGGCCCGCAGCCTGTCAACGGACCCGAACGACACCACCCATCCGCTGTTCTTCAACATCCCAACGCCCGGACGGGCCGCCGCCGCCAAGGAGGATAACGGCGGTGGCATCGCAGGCAGCGTGCTCAGCGGCGTCAGTGGCGCCGTCACCAACTTGGGCGGCGTGCTCAGCGGGGTGGGGGGCGTGCTCGGTTCCCTCGCCGGCGCGGGACGATCCTCGTTGGACCTCACCCGAGCGATCGTCAACACGCAGCTGCGCAGCGACAACGAGTACCGCAATCTCATCGGTTCGGTGCAGGCGCCGCGATCCATCCTCAATACCCGGATCAGTCGCAACCGCCGCTTCGCCACCCAGCAGTATCAGCTCGACCGTCTGAAAAGCATTGGGGCAGAACATGATGCAACGCTCAACGATGTTGCACTGGCGATCGTCGGCGGCAGTTTGCGACGGTTCCTGGACGAACTGGGGGAGCTTCCCGATCGGGCGTTGATCGCGATGCTGCCGGTCAACGTGCGACCCAAGGACGACGAGGGCGGCGGAAACGCCGTGGCCACAATCCTGGGGTCACTGGGCACCGACATCGCCGATCCGGTCGAGCGCTTGCACGCAGTGACGGCAACAACGCGCGTCGCGAAGGCCCAACTGGCGACCATGGACAAGGACACGATCCTGGCCTACAGCGCGGCGTTGATGGCGCCGTTCGGAATGCAGTTGGCCAGCACGCTCAGCGGCGTCAAGACGCCCTTGCCATACACCTTCAACCTCTGCGTCAGTAACGTGCCCGGACCCCGGGAACGCCTCTACCTGCGGGGCAGTCGGATGGAGGCGTCGTTCCCGGTTTCGCTCGTCACGCACAGCCAGGCACTCAACATCACCCTGCAGAGCTACGCGGACACGATCAACTTCGGGTTCATCGGTTGTCGTGACACGTTGCCGCACCTACAGCGGATCGCCGTCTATACCGGGGAGGCGCTCGACGAATTGGAAGCCGCCACGGGTTTGTGAGCGGGCGTAGCCCACGAAATCGCTAGTACCGCAGCCGACTTAGGCGTCGTCGGTGATGTCGTCGTACTCGGGATGGTTCTTCAGGACGGTGGCAACCATCGAGCACACCGGCACAATCCGTTTACCGGCGGCACGGGTGTCGTTGAGGGCATGCTCAACCAAAATCGTTGCCAGGCCGCGGCCTCCGTAGGCGGGATCGACCTCGGTGTGGTCGAAGACGCGGTTATTGCCCCGATCCTTGTAGGTCGCCAGGCCGACGACCTGGCCCTCGACGGCAATCGTGTACCGGCCGTTCTCGGCGGTAACCGTCGTCTCCGCACCGGTCTTGTCTGCAGTCATCGGGATCCTTTCTCTGCTAAGCACTTACGTTCGCGGCCGCAAGCGGACGGCGGGCAGTGGCGGTGCCGGCAGTCGCGCGACCGACCCCTGGTAGCCGCGGACGGCACCGAAACGTTCGTCGGCCTCCTGCCACAATCGGCGGTAGGTGACGATGTCGTCGTGGCTGCGGCCCACGAAGTTCCACCACATCACCAGCTGTTCGGTAAACGGGGTTCCACCGAGTAGCAGTACCCGCGCGGGTTCTTTCCCAACATTGCGCAGTCGCAGCACGGCACTACCCGGACCTTGATAACCCAAATCACCTGCCGAGAGGGCGGTATCGCACAGCTCGAGGTTCCCCGTGTCGCACAGCACCCCGTGCTCGAAGGTGGCGTCGAGGTCAACCTCGAGCACGGTCTCGGGGTCCACGTCGAGCTGGGCACCCAGCAGCGGGGTGAACGTGTCGAGGGGTGAGCGACTCCCGGCCAGCTCACCGAGGAACACCTTGGCCCGCGCACCGGATAGCTCAACGGTTGGGGGCGCGTAATGGGCGAAGCCGCGATCGGTGTCGCGGGCCGAGTCGGGCAGTGCCACCCACAACTGTGCACCGTGCAGTACGACGCCCGGCTTGGACACTTCGGAATGACAGATGCCCGCGCCCGCCGTCATCAGATTCAGCTCGCCCGGCCGGATCAGCGCATGGACGCCCCCACTGTCGCGGTGCTCCACTTCCCCACTGAACAGCCAACTCACCGTTTGCAGACCGGTGTGCGGGTGGGGCGGGACATCCATGAGCACGCCCGGTCCACTGACCGGTCCGTAGTGGTCGACGAAGCACCACGCGCCGATCAGGGACCGCTGTCGCTGGGGAAGGGTGCGCTGTACGCGGATGGCCCGGGGTCCGCCCAAGGGGACGGCCCGCGGGGACAACACCTCTACTACTGGTCGCGCATCGGCATGTTGGGCGGTGCGGCAGGCAATCTCGGTCGGCGCGACGTCGAGGTTGCTCATGGTCCCGCCTTTCCGGGCCCTTTCCGAGCCGCCCGGGTTGCGCTATTCGGCCGATAACGCGACCCTACCCGGGCGGCTACCGGCCCGGCGGCCGCAGGGCCCGCATGGCTACCCGCATGATCGGTTCGGGTACCCGGTCCTTGAGGCCCAGGGCGGTATCGGCCGCGCGGGACCGCAGCGGGGTGCCACGGCCGAACACCCGGTTCAGCGGCCCGCCGGTCGGCTCGAGCGTCACGTGCAGCGGGGGTTTGTCGACCGCGGCACCCAGCGCATTGGCGATGACCATCCGCTGGATTTCGCTGGTTCCTTCAAAGATGGTGTAAAGCTTGGCATCTCGATACCACTTCTCCACCGGATGATCGGTGATGTAACCCCAGCCGCCCATCGTCTGGATGGCACGCTCGGTGACTTTGACGGCCACTTCGCTGGCGGCGAGCTTCGACATCGACCCTTCTCCTCGGTCGAAGGGAATCTGGTTGGCCGCCATCCAGGACGCGCGCCAGGTCAACAGTCGAGCGGCGTCGATCTGGGTTGCCAACTCCGCCAGGGGAAACGAAATCCCCTGATTGTCGATGATGGGGGCGCCGAAGGCCTCCCGCTCGGTGGCGTACGCGGTGGCGTACTCCAGCGCGGCGCGTGCGATCCCGATCGCCTGCGCCGCCACCATCGGACGGGTCTGCTCGAAGGTGCCCAGCGTCGCCGAACCGGAACGCTTGCCGCCCGCGACGGCCTCACGGGCCTTCTCCAGCTTGTGTTCCAGCTTCTCCTGTCCCCCAAGCAGATTCTCCGCCGGCACCCGGACGTCGTTGAACTTCAGCTCGGCGGTGTGGGAGGCGCGGCAGCCGAGCTTGTCGAGCTTGCGCACCAGTTCCAAACCGGGCGTGCCGCCGGGTACCACGAACAGCGCCTGGCCTTTGTGGCCCAACTCCTGGTCGACGACCGCATTGACCACGTGCACATTGGCGATGCCGCCGTTGCCGATCCACATCTTATGGCCGTTGATGATCCAGTCATCGCCGTCGCGACGGGCAAATGTGCGCAGATTGCGAACGTCGCTACCGCCCTCGGGCTCGGAGATCGCCAGTGCGGCCAGCTTGAGATCGCCCGGCGTTCCGAAGCATTCGGGCGCCCACTCCAGCATCTGCTCCGGAGAGGCGGCCTGGCCGATCGCCGACAGCGCCAAGGCGGGCATGACAATCGCCAGGCCGATTCCGGCGCAACCCCAGAACAACTCCTCCATGAACATCGGCAGCGACAGGCCGGTCGGGTCACCGATCAAATCGCGGTAGAACAGCGGACTGTAAAAGCCGCGTTGGGCCGCCTCTTCCAACACGGGCCAGGGGAACTCTTGCTGTTGGTCGTAATGAAGGGCGACCGGACGGATGCACTCCTCGGCGAATGAGTGCGCACGCCGGGCCAGATCGTGTTGTGCTGCCGTAGGTGTGAGATCGAACGTCATGGGATGCGCCTTCTGGGGTCGACGGATAGTCGGGGTCTACCCCGTGCTCTGGCGCAACAAACTGCGCGACCCATCGGCGTTTCACGCCGCCGACCGCGGGTCCAGTTGAGAGGTCGGCAGATGCAACACCACCGCCGGTGTCGTGGTCGCCGCACCTTCACGGCGGGACAGCAGCGCCGCGTTCTCGGGTAGCTGCCGGGGGTTGATCTCTCCGGCCGCGATCCGTCGCAAAAGGTCGTGGGCGTGGGCCAGCTGTTCACGCTTGCGGTACTGGCCCCCGGGCAGCTTGATGGCGGCCCACACGCCGTATTCCTCCCGGTGCGTAAGTGCCCGTTGCGCGCATAGCCGCTGCTGCGCGAGCGGGCACCGCCGCAGGCACTGAATCCGCGCTTCGGTGGCGGATCGCTCGTACGCACGTGCCTTGGCAGCCCCGTCGGCGTTGTCGTCATCGGGGTAGCCGAACCACAGTTCCGGGTTGGACGCGCAGGGGAGGGACATGGCGGGATCTCCTTCTAGAACCAAAACGTAGGCAGAAGGGTATACACAAACGGCGAGTGCGGCAAGCGAAACGTGACAAAAACGTATATATCTAGCGACAGAACGGCCGCTGTGTACTATCCGCATTTATGGCCGGAGTCTGCGTTGAGCCGTGAATCGGCCGGCGCGGCCATCCGCGCCCTCCGCGAGTCGCGCGACTGGTCGTTGGCCGACTTCGCGGAGGCGACCGGGGTCAGCATCATGGGACTGAGCTATCTCGAACGCGGGACCCGTAAGCCACACAAAAGCACTGTTCAAAAGGTCGAAAATGGATTGGGTCTACCGCCGGGCACCTACTCCCGCCTGTTGGTCGCCGCCGATCCGGAAGCCGAACTGGACCGACTGCTCGCCGCGCAGCCGGCCACCGACGGGCCTGGTCAGCCCACCGGCACCGTCACCGTCGTGCGTCACGATGACACCGCGATGTTCGAAAAGTACGCCGAAGCACAGCTTGAGACCCTGCGATCCGTCATCGATCGACTGCCGGCGCCGACATCAAACGAATATGAAACGTATATTCTCTCGGTGATCGCGCAGTGCGTAAAAGCGGAGATGCTCGCCGCCAGCTCTTGGCGACTCGCCGTGAACGCAAGTGCCGCCTCGAGCGCTCCGCTCATGGAGCACCTGCGGGCGCTCGAAGCGATACGAAGCTCGCTGCTGGAGCGGATGCCCACCAGCTTGGGTGCGCGGTTCGACCGTGTCTGCTCGCGGTCGCCGCTGCCTGAGACGGTCATCGCGGAGCTGATAGGGGTCTCCGTCGATGAATTGTGGGATATGCGTAATCGAGGTGTGATTGCCCCTGAGGCGCTCCCCCGGGTGCGCGCCTTCACCGAAGCGGTGGAAGCTAACGAGCCCGACGAGGAGCCCGGTGAGTCAGGTTGAAATCGAGGCGTTGAGCCGTGCGCATCAACTCTTCACCGGAGTTGGTCCGGCCCCGGCGCTAGATGCGGGCACCGCGCCCTACCACGACTTGCTTGGGGGTACCGCGGGGGTCAATGTGGGTGAGGGTCGCTATCAGGCTGCGGCACAACAGGGTCGGTCGGCTCTGCGCTCGGCGGCGCGTACCGACGCTGAGCTCGCTGCCGTCATCAATGCCGCACGCCGCGACCAGGCACACGCCCGAAACCTGACCGCCGGCGTGGTGCACCAGGCCCGCGCGGACGCCGCCGCTACCGCGACACCGCTCGCGCAACGGGAGGCGTTGCGGAGGCGCGTGGCGCGATTGCGTGCCCAGCGCGCGCATGTCTTCGCCGCTCAGTCGCAGGCCCGGCGACACCGGGCGGCGTTGCGCGCGTTGCGCTACCGGATGTCGCACCACCGTCGGCGCAGCGGCACCACCTCCGGCCGTGCGGCGGTCGCGGTGCGCGCGGCGCTGTCGCGGCTGGGCCGTCCCTATGTGTGGGGTGCAACCGGACCCGACCAATTCGACTGCTCGGGGCTGGTCCAGTGGGCTTACGCCCAAGCGGGGATACACCTGGATCGCACCACCTACCAGCAGATCAACGACGGCGTTCCGATATCTCGCAGCCACGTCCGTCCGGGCGATCTCGTCTTCCCCCACGCCGGCCACGTACAGCTGGCCATCGGCAACAATCTGGTTGTCGAGGCGCCCTATTCGGGTGCGTCAGTCCGGATTAGTCGGCTGGGCAACAACGTGCAAATCCGGCGACCAGGGTGAGCAGTGTGAGCGGCCCGCGGACCGGAGGTGAACCTATGAGGGACCAACTCGGGCTTTCAATGGACGCCTTTCGAACACGGCAGGAGGCCCTGGTGAAACAACACGGCGCGGTGGCTGAAGCCGACCGGATATTGGCCGAGACGCTCGGCAGCGCTCATGCCGCGATGCGTGAGAGCGTTCGTCGGCTAAACGTCATTTCGGTCGAGATAGACCGCGCGGTAGCCGACCAGGCCGCCCTCGCCGTCGATACATCGCTGGGGGCGAAGGAGTTTCAGCGGTTTCTGGCTGCCAAACAACGTGAGATGGCAGCCGTCGTCGCCGACGCCCGTGCCCTTGCTCGCACGAAAAGTGCCCAGTTGCAACGGTTGCGGGACGTGTACGCAAGCGCCGCCCGATAGGTGAATTGTCGCCGCCCGGCCGGCGCAGTACTGTCACGGCGCATGGAGGGGTCGCGGCGTGTCCATCTATGACGACGTGGTTGCCGCGATCAAAGAAGTCCAGGACGCCACCGGCGACCCCCACGCGTGGGAGATTGGGCTCACTCCAAGCGAAGTGCTCGCGGTGGTCACGCCGATCACGCCTCCGGAGCAACTTGTCGTCATCCTCGGCAAGATCCGCCAAGCGCATCCACACCAAGACGGAGACGCTGCCGCAGCCATTGCGGATGCCGAAGCTGCGCTGGCACATCAGAACTCGGCGACCTCGCAACTCGATCTTCAGGTGGTCTCCGCGATCCTCAATGCGCATCTGAAGACAGCTGCAGGCAGAGAAGCGCTGAACAAACTTCAGCGGGATATCGAAGCCGCGGTAAGGACGCGATCGGATCTGGACACTCCCGCGGGAGCAAGGGACTTTCAGCGCTTCTTGATCGGCAAGCTCAGGGATATCCGGGGGATCGTCGCGGATGCAAGTCTCGACGACACGTCGAAGTCAGCGCTGATGGCCGCGTGGACCTCGCTGTACAACGCTTCCAAGCATGAACCGGGCGCGCCGAGCGACCTTGAGCCGACCGCGACCGCACCCGCCGACGAACCGGTCGCGGCTCCCGTCCGCGCCGCCCCATCGGCGCCATCGCCGGACGCGGGCAGCGATCCGTTGTTGGATTCGCTCCTGCTTGGTGACCCGGGACCGCTGGGCGGCGACGCACCGATACCGAGCGCGGCCACGCCGGCATCGACGGCAACCGCCCCGGCGCTCCCCAGCATGCCGAGCTTGGGCGGGACCATCCCGCCGAGCGGCGGACTGTCCTCGGGCTCTATCCCCGGTTCATCGGGCGGGCTGCTCGGCGGCCTCGACGGACACCGCGATGCCCACACCAAGGACCTAGATCACAAGTTCTCCAACGACTCCGAAGACACCGAGGACCGGCACCACGACGCAAAGGACAACAAGGACGAGCAGAACGCGGGGGAGCCCGATCCTGAGCCTGTGCCGACGGGTCCGACGACCGTGACCCTGCCCAACGGTGAAACGGTGACCGCGGCCAGTCCCCAACTGGCCGCCGCGATCAAGGCCGCGGCCGGCGGAATGCCGATCGCAGACGCGTTCCAACAGCAAGGAATTGCCATCCCCCCGCCCGGAACGCCTGTCACCGACCCAATCGAGCCCGCCAGCGTGGCTCCCGGCGACATCGGAATCTTTACCGACCGGCATGCGCTCGGCCTCGGCCGCAGCAAGGCTCTCCTGGACGGTCAGATTCAACACATTTCGGCCATAACGGGCCCGAGCTTTCTAGGCTGGGTGCACCCACCGGCACCGGCGACCGCGACCGCGCCGGCTCAGACCGAGATACCGACACCGACTCGGCCGGCGGCTTCGCCGTCGGCCATCTGAACAGGAGACAGCCGATGGCAGACCGAATCGAAGTGGTGCCGGCACAGTTGCGCGAAGCGGCCGCCGGTCATCAGCGGACCTCCGAATACCTTCGAACCGTTCCGTCGTCGCACCCGGCGATCCAGGAGAGCTTGGACTCACTCGGACCGATCTTCAGTGGGCTGCGTGAGGCTGGACGTGAGCTGCTCGAACTCCGCCGCCGGTGTTACCAGCGGCAAGCCGACGACCACGCCGATCTCGCCGAGAACCTACGGGCGTCGGCCGCCCTGTGGGAGCAACATGAGCAGCAAGCGTCGCAAAGCCTTCGCAACGTAACGGAGTTGACTGATGACTGAGCCGAACCCGGCCTTCGACACCGTGCACCCCAGCGGGCACATCCTCGTGCGGTCCTGTCGCGGCGGATACCTGCATAGCGTTGCCCTGAGCGAGGGGGCGATGGACACCGATGCGGAGGCCCTCTCGGAAGGCATTCAGCTAACCGCCGACGTGTCTTGCCTCAAGGCATTGTTGGAAGTGCGCGACGAGATCGTGGCCGCGGGCCACACCCCGTCTGCAGCGGTTCCGACTGCCGGCGATCTCGACGCAGCAATCGAAAAGCTGCTTGAACATCGCATGCGCCGGCGCGAAACCTAGCTACTTACTGCAGCCAGACCCGGGCGGCGTCGGGATCGGGGACGATATCGGTCGGCGGCTCGATCGGATTGGCGCCGAACAACTCTCGCGCGCGAACCAGCAGAGCACGCACCTCGTCGAGTTGCTGCTGCAGCGCAGAGTCGGCCATGGCGCTCACGCTACCCAGGCACCGTCGACCGCACAATTCACCAGCAAAGGGCGACGGCACCCTGATCCGATGGCGATTTTCGGCCGGCTGGAAGGTGCGGCAGGGTCTCCGC
Organism: Mycobacterium intermedium; assembly: GCF_002086275.1. Classification (GTDB taxonomy): domain Bacteria; phylum Actinomycetota; class Actinomycetes; order Mycobacteriales; family Mycobacteriaceae; genus Mycobacterium; species Mycobacterium intermedium. Next base: position 12,884 of record NZ_MVHT01000037.1, read on the forward strand.
CGAGCTACCGGTGAATCCCTCACCATTGCGACGTTCAGCTCTCCCGTCGACTGCACGGCACGGGTGTTGGGTGGGTTCTGGCCCGACGAGTTGGCGACAATCCGACGGGCGGGATCGGATCACCCGCTGCGACGGAGGCAGAAGCCAAAGCGATCGAAGACGCCCGCGCGGTCGCTGTCCGACGGGTCGAATCGACGCTGCGGCAGCTACGCCAAAGCAACCGCCCAGCGCCAAACCCCGCGGCGGCAAATCCCCAACCGGAAGCAGCGTCCGTGACCAATAAGAATCCTGAGCGGCAGGACCTGCCTGCGGTGGACGACCTGGTGTGGGAGTTGGGCCGGGCTACCCCCGGTGTGACGGACTTCTCGATTCGTGCACGTCGGCCGGGGGCCGCCGGGGCCGGACCGGCCTGGCTGACGACGAGGTCCACCTATAGCAAGCGCAGCTACATACCGTGGTTAATCAGGTGGTAAGTCGATATCCGGAGGTCGATCGAGGCGTTACCGCTCAACTGCATGTTGGTGGCGGCCGCTGCAGCCCGCGTCGCCGCGGACGGGTCCGGCGAACTTTCACTACGCCTGCATCAGGTAATCCGATACATATGTGAATTGACGCAGGTGGGCCTCGTGGACATACTGTCATGGTGTCGGGGTCGGACGGTCACAGCGAGGAAGGCGACCTGAGGGACCAGGACCTCGTCGAATCGGTTCTTCGTGAACTGAGCGAAACCGCTGACAGGTGGGAAGCCCTTGTCGCACAGGCGGAAACCGTCACGTACAGCGTGGACCTAGGCGATATTCACGCTGTCGCAAATTCCGACGGTCGGTTGCTCAGGTTGACGTTGGATCCGAGCGTGATGACCGGCTATGCCCATGGCGAGCTGGCCGAGAGATTGAACCTCGCGTTCGCAGCGTTGCGCGACGAGGCAGAGGCCGAGAATCGGGCACGGTACGGCACTCATCTGCAGTGATGTCTGCAGCGACGCCGGTGTCGGTGCCCCCGCCCCATCGTGGGCGGGGCCCTCCCAACGAGGCATGCGACAGCGGAAGGAGAACGACTGTGCCACTGAATCTGTCCAACCGCGACCAGAATTCGGGGCACCTGTTCTACAACCGGCGACTACGCGCGGCGATCACCAGGTTCTCCGTGCGGATGAAGCACGACGACCGTAAACAGCAAGCCGCGGTAGCGCTTTCGCTCGTACTGGTGTTGCTCGGTGTCGGTTGGATGGCCTTGCTTCACATCATGAAACCGGCGGGTCTTGTAGGCCAGTCCGCCATCATCGGCAACCGCGACACGGGCGCGGTATACGCCCGGCTCAACGGCCGCCTCTACCCGGCACTCAACTTGACTTCGGCGCGACTGGCGGTCGGAAACGCCGCCGCGCCAACCTGGGTCACCGCCAGCGAGATCGCCAAGTATCCAACCGGTCCAATGATCGGCATTCCCGGGGTGCCAGACAGCCTGCCCGTCGCGAACGGCGGGGTTTCGGCATGGTCGGTGTGCGACACCGCCTCTCGTGCGACCGGCAGCGGTCCGGTCGTGACAGCTATCGCCGGCCAACTAACCGCGCTGGACCGAGCCGCCGCGGTGGGCCCGAAGCAGGCAATCCTGGTAACCCACAACGGCGCGACTCATGTGATCTGGGGTGGCCAGCGGTCGCGCATCGATCCATTGGACCGATCGATCACCTTCAACCTCGGCCTCGATGTCGGGGTGACGCACCCGATCGACATCTCCAACGCGCTTTTCGACGCGATGCCATCAACCGAACCCCTTGCGCTGCCGCCCATTCCGGAAGCGGGAACAGCTTCTCGCTGGTTGCCGGGCGCATCGGTGGGCACTGTCCTGCAGTCGCGCGATGCCGCTGGGGCCATCAACGCCTTCTACGTCCTGCTGCCGGATGGGGTGCAGAAGATCACCGGCTTCGTGGCGGATCTGCTGCGCACTCGCGATTCGCAGGGCTCGGTAGCGCCCACTCTGGTGGCACCGGACAAGCTGATCCACATCCCGGTCGTCGACATGCTCGACGTCGACTACTTCCCGTCGGGACGGCTGGAATTCGTTGACACAGCGGCCAACCCGGTCACCTGTGTGGGATGGGTGAAACAGTCGGGAGACCCGCAGGCCAGGGTCACCATCTTGTCCGGGCGGGGCCTACCCGTCCCGATGGGCATGGACGCCCGCGTGGTGCCTTTGGTGCGTGACGACCGCAATCCCGATTCGACCGAAGCACACCAGACCCTGGTGCTGCCCGGTGCGACGAACCTGATCGCGACGACGAGCGGGGTACTCACCGCCGACAGCCGAGAAAGTCTGTATTGGGTTTCACCACAAGGTGTTCGGTATGGCATTCAGTCCGAACCGCGAACCCTGCAGGCCCTGGGGCTGGATCCCAGGCGGGCCGCACAAGCGCCTTGGCCGATAGTACGCACCTTTGCGTCGGGTCCGGCGATCAGCCGCGCCGCGGCCTTGGTTGCCCGCGACGCAATCCCTGCTGGCGGCTCGGTCGGACCCATTCCCGACTACAACGAAGCCGGGAGCTAGCCATTGTCCAAACGAGGCTTCATCCGCTCGACCCGCACCGCCGTACCCAGCGTGGCGCCGGTGCGCGTCGCGGTCGCAGCGCCATTGGCGTTACCCGAACGCGAACCGCGAAACATTCTGCTGATGATTGCACTTCCCGCGCTGTTGATTGGGATCGTCGGGACGCTGGTGGTGATGTATGCGTCGGGCGTGCGGTCGTTGCAGTCGGGGTTTTTCCCGATGATGGGATTGGTCGGTTTCGGAGCCCTGATGTTCGGTGGGCGGTTCGGGCGTGGGCGCCGAATCAGCTGGGGCGAACAGGAGAAGCTGCGCCGCAGCTATCTGCGCCAACTCGACGAGGATCGGGAAGAGGTGCAGTGGGCCGGCCAAAACCAGCGACATGCACAGCTTTTCGTGCACTGCGACCCACTCAAGCTGGACAGGGTCATCGGCGGAACGCGGATGTGGGAGCGGCGTCCGACCGATACCGATTTCCTCGATGTACGCCTGGGGATCGGGGTTCAGCAGGCCAGCGAGTCCGCGGTGACGCTGCAGTGGCCGGACGTGCCCGTCGGCGAGGAACTCGAACCCGTAACCGGCGGTGCGCTCAGGGATTTCATCCTCGAGCAGAGCAAGATCCGCGAGATCGGCAAGGTGCTGAGTCTGCGGTCCAAACCAGGCTTCAGCTTCATCGCTGACAACCCGAACGAACTATACGACCTGGCGCGGTCGGTCTTGTGCTCACTGGCGGTCTACCACAGCCCCAACGACCTCAAGATCATGGTGGTCACGCGCCATCCCGAACTGTGGTCTTGGTTGGTGTGGCTGCCGCACAACCAGCACGACGAGATGTTCGACGCGTGCGGGTTGCGCCGGTTGATATTCGCGTCGCCCACCGAGCTGGAAGAGTCACTCGATGCCGAGCTGCACCGCAAGGGTCGCGGCCCCTGGATACCACCGGTCGGGTCGAGTCCCACCTCGATGCCGTCGCCCGTCGAGTCGGGTGTTTCGTTGGGATCGCACTGGCTGATCGTCGACGACAACGTGGGCACGCCCGAGCAGTGGGAGGGTGTGACCGGGCAGAAGGGAATGGCCGGAATCACGGTGCTGCGGTTGGCGACCCGGGTCGGCATCGGTGTCGGATTCGCCGACGAGTCCCAACGGTTCGTCCTACGCGAAGGCAGGCTCATGCATCGCGGCACCTTCTACGCGGTGGCGGACACCGTTGCCGAGAGCACGGCGAACCGGTACGCGCGGGCGCTGGCCCGATGGTCGCCGATGACTGCCGGCGAGCTGTCCGAAACCGACAGTCAGGCCGGGGAATTGTTGCGGGCGCTGGGCATCGCCGATCCACGTGAGCTCGACGTCGACCGGCTTTGGGCCGAGACCCGCGGTCGAGGTGACTCGAAGTGGGCCATGGTGCCGGTGGGGGTGAGACAAAGCGGAGAGCTGCAATACGTGATCCTGCGCGCCAAGGACTTTGGCGGCTATGGCTTCCACTCGGTGGTGATCGGCACTTCCGGATCCGGTAAGTCGGAGTATTTCCTGTCGCTGTGCAGTGGGATCGCGCTCACGCACTCGCCGGAGACGTTCATCGTCATATTCGTCGACATGAAGTTCGAGTCAGCGGCCCAGGACCTGCAGGGCTTCCCGCACGTCGCTGGCTCGCTGTCGAATCTCGGCAAGGATGATCGCCATCTGGCAGAACGAATGCGCAAGGCCATCAACGGCGAGATCGCGCGGCGCTACCGGCTTTTCAAGGATGCCGGCGCCCGCGACGCGAACGAGTACGAGGAGATGCGACTCGCCGGACGGGATCTGGAGCCAGTTCCGATTCTGCTGGTGATCATCGACGAGTACCTCGAACTGTTCATCCACCATCCCGAGTGGATCGATCTGGTCATTCACATCGGGCAGGAAGGCCGCGGCTGCAATGTCTTCTTCACGCTGGGCGGGCAGCGACTGGATCTGTCGTCGCTGAGCAAGGCCAAGAGCAACATCGCATTTCGGGTGGCCCTGCGCGCAGAAACCGCCGAAGACTCCCGTGACGTGATCGGCAGCGATGCCGCGCTGCACCTGCCGTCGAAGGAGAACGGCTACGCACTGCTCAAGGTGGGACCGCGCGACCTCGAACAGTTCCGCTGCTTCTACGTGTCAGCCCCATTCGTGGTGCCGAAGCCGGTGACGAGCGTGAACACGCCGGTTTCGGTGAGCTTCTCCCAACCACGTTCCTACACCTGGGAATACCAACCGCTCAGTGATGCCGACAGCGAAGCGTTGGCAACGGCCGAGCAGCCCGAAGAGCCCGACGAGTTCCTCTTCCATTCCGACGGGTTCCGCAAGATGAAGCTCGTGGACGTGATTCGGGAGGCGCTGGTATCCCACCCCGCGCGCCCTCCGCACCGGATCTGGTTGCCGCCGTTGGAAGTCAGCGAACCGATCGATGCGTTGGTGGCGCGCTGGCGAGGCAAGCCGTGGAACGTGGACTATGGCGACAACTACGGCCTGGTATTTCCGCTGGGGATTGTGGACATTCCAGAGGAGCATGCCCAACGCGTGCACGCCGTCGACGCGGAGATGGACAACATCATGGTGGTCGCGACGGCGCAGCGCGGAAAGTCCACCACCTTAATGACTTTGATGGCGTCGGCGGCGCTGATGTATCGACCCGAACGGGTGACGTTTTTCTGCATCGGAGCCTCGCTGCATGCCATCGAGGAACTGCCGCATGTGGCATCGGTGGTCAGCCCGACCGACGTGGAAGGCGTGTCGCGGACCATCGCGTCGATCGAGGGACTGGTCCTGGCCCGCGAAGCGTCGTTCAAGAAGTACCAAATTGACATTGCCGAGTTTCGGGAACGACGGTTCGGCACCGGTTTCGGTGGCGGCGGTGCGGGTGGCACCGATCCCGACGACAAGTTCGGCGACGTCTTCCTCGTCATCGACAACTTCGCCGACTTCTACGACAAGAACGCCGCCATGGGCGACCGCGCGATCGCTATCGCCCGTCAGGGACTGTCGTACGGCGTACACGTGATGACCAGCGCCACGGCATGGCTTGTCGGGCAAAAACAGCAGTTGGTCAATGTGTCCAACGCGCGGATTCAGTTGCGGCTCAGCAATCCAGACGAAACTCAGATGGGCGAGGGCTTCGAGCGGAAGAAGGCGGCTCGCAACACCTTGGACCGGCCCGGGTTCGGCTTGACCCGGGACGGCCACGAACTGCTGGTCGGGGTACCCGAGATCGTCGGGCCCGACGGCGAGCGGGTGGCGACCCGCGACATCGGTGCTTTGGTTGCCGGGCTGACCGGCGCCGGTCGGGTCGAGAGTCTGGCGCGGTTGCCCGGCCGAGTTGCGCTCGATGAAGTGGTGGCCGCCTTCGCAGCGAGCCCCGCCTCGGCGGACCCGTTGAACATCCCGTTCGCGATTGGTGAAACTGCGTTGCGCCCGGTCGCGTTGCCCGCAAGGGCGGTGCCGAACCTGTTGATCGTTGGTCGGCAATCATGCGGCAAGACAACGACGTTGGCTGCCCTCGGCAAGACGATCGTCGAGCGCCTGACACCGGAGCAGGCTCAGATCACCATCATCGACCCCAAGACGTCGCTCATCGGCAAGGTCCAGGGCGAACACGTGCGGGCCTACGCCTATACCGCCGACGACATCGACACCGTGATCGCAGAACTCGCACAAATCCTGCGCGACCGCCTACCGCCGTCGGGCCTCAGTCAAGAGCAGCTGCTCAGCCGAGGCGACTGGCAGGGACCGCACCATTTCGTGCTGATCGACGACGAGCAGGAACTTCGGCCGCACGGTGTGGTCGGCAAGGGCGCTGCGACCGCCCCGTTGTGGGGGTTGATCGAACGTGGCCGTGAGATCGGCCTGCACGTGTTCGCTTCCCGTCTGCCCGGAAACTGGGCGGGCGTGTCGGTCACTAACCCGTTTCTGCAGAGGATGACGGGTTCCCGGGCGCCGACGTTGTTCATGGACAACGATCCGGCCGCGGTGAAGGTGTTCGGAAGGACCAGCGCGCAACAATTCCCGCCCGGACGTGGCCTCCTTGTCACGACCGACGGCGTGATGGAAGGGGTGTTGGTCGGAGAGCCGTAAACCTGAACTGACAGGTGGCTTGCCCGCTTTTAGACTCAGACGCCTTCGCTCTCGGGCGGTGAAGCAAATCAGTTGGGAGGCAGTGAATATGAGTGGCGTGTTCGGCATGGTTCCGGGTGCTGTTGACTTGTCGGCAGCCGTGGAGGCTGGGATCAGCGAGGAAATGGCGGCCACCACTGCTGCCGGGGCTGCCGCGCTCACCGGCGTGGTGCCGATGGCAACGGATGTCGACTCGATCGAGTTCGCGGCGGCCTTGAACGCCGCGGGTGCTGCGTACCTCGCAACGGCCGGCGAACACATCGGACAACGGGCGGCCTTCTCCGGGGCGCAAGGCCTGGCATCGACGGCCAATGTCGCCGCGGAGGCCACCCGCGCGGCGGCTAACGCGCTGTAGGAACGGTTCAGACATGCCCGATCCGAGGTGGACAGGTCCGCCGGAGGTTGTCGCGGCGATCTTTGAGGCGGGTTCGCCTGCCTCGGTGATCGCCAACAACGTCGTTTGGGTCACCGAAACCGCCAACGAGGAACTTGCGGAGGGTCTGTCCGCGGCCAACACCCTGGTGACGGCGGCGCAGTGGCAGGGCGTCGGCGCGGTCTCCTCCATGGTGACTGCGACCGGACTCAACGCCGGGTTGCAGACGCTGGTCGGCTGGACAGCGGGGAAGATAAGCCTCACCCAGGCCGCTGTCGAAGCCTTCGCCCTGGCGCGGTCCTCGGTGATTCCGTCAGTGATCTCGCAGACCAATCGCGACGAGTGGGCGGTGTTGAATGCCACCAACTTCTTGGGGCAGAACACCCCGGCGATAGTCGAGCGCGACGGTGAGTACTACGGCGAGCACTGGCCGCACAACTCAAGTGTGGGTTGGACCTACTCCGCCGCGCTGAGCGCGTTGACCGCAGCGTTGGCCGTTCCCCCGCCGCCTGCCCCAATGGGCGCGTCACCGGCCGCGCCGGCGGCGGCGGCACAAGCGGCGGCGCAGAGCGCGGGACAGGCCGGAATGCACAACGCGGTGCAGGCGTCGTCTCAGGCCGCGCAGCTCGGCGGCCAGACCGCCGGTCCGGCCGACGCGGGCACGCGGCAGCTCGGCTCGCTGATGCAGGAACCGCTGCAGATGGTTTCGGGTGTCGCCGAACCGCTCAAGCAATTGGGCCAGGCTCCGATGCAGGCCGTGCAGGGGTTCACCAGCCTGCCGCAAGGCATGCTGCAGGCGATGGGCGGGATGTTCCCGGCGGGGACGGGGTCGCCGAACGTGGCCGGGGCCGCGGTTGCCGAGCCCGTTGCCGCTGGGGCCGGCGGGGCCGCCGGTGCTGGCGGCGCGGGCGGCGGTGCGGGTTTTCCCGGTGCCGGATTGACCAGTTACACCCGGCCCACCAGCAGCTTTGAACCCGGCGGCAGACCAGCCAGCTTGCGTGCCGGTGTTCTCAACGCCGCGGAGTTGCGCGGGCCGACGGCGTCGAACGGGCTGGGTGGCGCTCCTATGCCGATGACGCCGGTCGGGATGCTGGCCCGGGGCAACGGCGCCGAGTCGGACAAAGGCACGGTGCCGCGTGCGCGCGTTGTCGTTGCGGGAGACCTCACAGACCCCCGCAGTTAGCTCCGTCGTCAAGCCCTATCGCCCCGGGTTCGAGCCTTACGGCCCGGTCTCTCTTCGCGCGCTGCGCGCGCTCGTCGCCCCGGGCTCGAGCTTTACGGCCCGGTCTCTCTTCGCGCGCTACGCGCGCTCATCGCCCCGGGCTCGAGCTTTACGGCCCGGTCTCTCTTCGCGCGCTACGCGCGCTCATCGCCCCGGGCCGGGAGGCCCCGCGAAGGCTTGCGCGATCGACAACCACCGCTGCGCGTCCTCCCCGACGGCGGTGACATCGAGCGTCTTCAACGCACGCCGCTGCGTCACCAGGTAGCAGAAGTCCTCGGCGGAGCCGGTCACCCGCTGGGCCGCGTCGGACGGGCCCCACGACCAGATGTCGCCGTCGGGTCCGCGCAACTCGACGAAGAACGGTTCGCTCGGCGGCGTCAGATTGTTGACCACGAAGGCGTAGTCGCGAGTCCGGACCCCCAGGTGCGCGATCGACCGGAGCCGCGCGGTGGCGGGCCGCGTGACACCGAGAGCGTCGGCGACGTCGAGTCCGTGCGCCCACGTCTCCATCAACCGTGCGGTGGCCATCGACGCGGCGCTCATCGGCGGACCGAACCACGGCAACTTGCGGCCGTCGGCAACCTTCACCAACTCGTCGTGCAGTCGTCGGCGGGTCACCCGCCAGTCGTTGAGCAACTCTTCCGGTGGCAGCTTCGCCAGCTCCTCGGCGCCGGCGTCGACGAAACCGTTGGGATCGGCCGCCGCCTCGGTCAACACCTCCGCGAATCGGGCCTCGTCAGTGACCGACAGCAGCGCCACTCGGTCGGTCCACAACAGGTGAGCGATCTGGTGTGCGATCGTCCACCCGGGCGCAGGCGTGGCCTTCGCCCACCCCTCCGCGGGCAGTGCCGCCACCAGATCATCGAGCTCGTCGCTCTCCGCCGCCAGGTCGGCGACTATCGGACCCGGACCCGCCATCGTTACCTCCCGAAACGCCTGTTGCCGTGGAGTTGCTCCGCCGGCCGACCAGAGTGTGCACGACGAGCCCGGCCGCGTAGATCACCGACCCGAAGAATACGAACCACGGCGCGCGCCCGTCATCGGGTATCCAGACGGCGGCGACGGCCACCGCGGCGATGAAGGCGACCCAGAACAGAGCGTCTTGCACGGCGAACACGTGGCCGCGCAGCGCGTCGTCGACATCGATCTGCATGGCCGAGTCAGCACACAGCTTGACCACTTGACCCGCCAAACCAAGCAGGAAGCCGCACACCACCATCACCGGGAGCTGCAACCCGACGGCCGCGAGCTGGATGGCCGCGGCCGCCGCCAGCGCCCAGTTGGCCGTTGCGTAACGTCCCCAGCGTCGGATCAGCCCGGGCGTCAGCACATTCGCCAGAAAGGCGCCCAACCCGGTGGCGGCGAAAAACATCACTGCGGTGCCCAGCCCTTCGGCTTCCCCGTCTCCCAGGTGGTGCACCAACAGCAAGATGATCAGGGAGTTGATTCCAACCACCATCCGGTGCGCCGCCAGACCGGACAGCGCCGCACCCACCGACGGCAACTGGACGACCGTCCGCACGCCGTGCACCCAGCCCGTGATCACCGCATAGACCACCGACCCGTGAATAGCGCGCTTGGTGTCGTCCGGGCCCAGCACCCGAGGAGCGAACCGCAGCGACAACGCCAACGCGATCAACACCGGAACGGCGGCGGTGTAGATCACCACCGACGCTCCACTGTCGTGTTCACCCACGAGCAGCCGAAGCACGAACATGAAGTTGGCACCCAGGAAGGCCGAGAACGCGCCCGACGCGATGGCCACCGAGTTCATCGTGACCACTTGCTCGCGCGGCACCACGTGCGGCAACGAAGCCGACAGCCCCGAGTTCACGAACCGGGCCAAACCGTTGGCCAGCAGCGCTCCGCACAACAGCAACACGTCGCCGGCGCCCAGCGCCAGGAACGTGCCCACCGCGGCGATGAAGGCCAGCCGCCCGATGTTGGCACCGACCAGTACCAGCCGCCGATCCCAACGGTCCATCAGCGCCCCAGCAAACGGCCCCAGCAGCGAGTACGGCAGAAACAGCACCGCGAAGGCTCGCGCGATCGACATCGGATCTGTCGCACGGTCCGGATTGAACAACAGGGCTCCCGCCAGACCCGCCTGGAAGAGCCCGTCGCCGAACTGACTGGTGATCCGAACCAGCAGCAGGCGCCAGAAGTCCGGCAGACTGCGCACCGCTCGCCACAGGTCGACGGGTGCGATGGCGTGCGTCCGGCTGCGAATCACAGAGTCCATTTCTAATGTCGGGCGCAGGCAAGGCTCGTCGACGCCCGCGGCGCCCCACCCACATTACAAATACTTCTCGACTGCATGATTGCCTCGGGCGATCTCGTCGATGGTGCGATGATGTTGGAGTGGCACCGCAGGAAGACCCCGAGGACTACATCGCACCCGCCGCCCAACGGGTACGGGCGGGCACCCTGCTGCTGGCCAACACCGATCTCCTCGAACCGACGTTTCGCCGCAGCGTGATCTACATCGTCGAGCACAACGACGGCGGCACCTTGGGTGTAGTGCTCAACCGCCCCAGCGAAACCGCCGTTTACAACGTGTTGCCGCACTGGTCCAAGATCGCGGCCAAGCCGAAGGCGATGTTCCTCGGCGGCCCGGTGAAGCGCGACGCGGCCTTGTGTCTGGGCGTGCTGCGGGTCGGTGCGGAGCCGGATGAGGCGCTGGGCCTGCGCCACGTCGCGGGTCGCATGGTGATGGTTGACCTGGACGCCGATCCCGAAGCCATCGCACCGCTGGTGGAAGGCGTGCGAATCTTCGCCGGATACTCCGGGTGGACCATCGGCCAGCTCGAAGGTGAAATCGAGCGCGATGACTGGATCGTCTTGTCCGGCTTGCCGTCCGACGTTCTAGTCGGCCCCAGGGAAGACCTGTGGGGTCAGGTATTGCGGCGCCAGCCGTGGCCGCTGTCGCTGTTGGCCACCCATCCGATCGACCTGAGCCGCAACTAGCGGCGCTCCGGCGGCTAGTGGCAGGACAGGGTGCAGTTCCCGCAGACTCCGCCGCACAGGCTCGGTTCGGCCTCGGCCGCCTCCGCGCGGCGCAGCGCGTAGCGCGCGCTCTGGAACGACCCGGTGGCCAGCGTGCCGACCGCGCCCACGATGCAGACCACCACCACCACCAGGGCGGCCTCCGCCGGCGCCGCCAACGCCACCACTCCCCCGGCGGCCAGCATCACCGCCGCGGCCAGTTGCGTGGGCGCCAACGCCCGCAGCGCCAGTTGCATGGGGTCGGCGGGTCGAGGATGTGACAGGGACCAAGTTCCGAACGTGGCGGCCGCTAGCGCCGCACACATGCACAGCACACCGACGACGAGCATTCGCTCACAATACGAGCTGGCCGACCGTTCCGCTCGTCGGGCGCGATGGTCAGCGGCCGGGTACCGGCGCCAAGGTCACCAGCGGCGGCTGGGTTGGGACGGTACCGGGCGCCACGGCGGTCAGCGGCTGCTGCACCGGTGTCGAACTGGGAACCGGTAGCTGCCGAGTGGGCGCGGCGGGAGGCGTGACGGGCGCAGACGCCGGCGCTGGCGCGGTTGCGGCGGCCGTCCCCGGCGGTGCAACGCGGAACCCGTTGACGATCGCGTCGGTGGCCGGGGCGTCGCTCACCGCTTGCGAGGCGGCAGTGGTGACGGCCAGCGAAACCCAGTACTTATCGGTTCCAGACGTCGCGATGACGTGGCGTCGCGAGGTGTTTAGCGTCATGTCGTTCTCGCGGTACGTGCCCTCGATCTTCGACGAAGGGAAGGTCCCCATGTTCTCCAGCGACGCGTTGGTGGTTTGCCAGGCGAGGAGTTGCTGACTGTCCACATAGCCGTGCGCGATGGCCTCGGCCGGGTCGAAGTCACCGACCAGCTTGTACACGACTATCTGCGCGTTCGAGGTGTAGATGCTGTTGCCCAGTCGGTCCGCGATCACGACGAACGCATCGGGCACGTTGGGGTCGGGGATGTGAGTCCAGCGTGGGGGGACCGGAAGGGTGATCTCGAGTGCTTTGAAGCCCTCGGGGCGCTGCGGTTCTAGCTTGACCCCTTTGCTGTGGAAGTAGTCGCGCAGCGTGCCCGCGATGGCCGGGGTGTTACTGGGCGGCATCGGCGCTGCCCCGGGGGGCGCCGCTGTGGCAGCGGCAGGGGCTGGCGCTACGGCGGCCGGCGCCGGTGCGGCAGGGACGGGGACGGGCGCCGCCGCGGGGCCGGGCGCCGCGGGCGCGATCGGTGCCGCTACGGGCGCCTGCACCGGGATCGGGGCCAGGGCTGGTGCTTGGGCGGGAGCCGGGGCGAGCCTGTTGTTGGCGACGCCCCCGGGCAGCGCCGTGAGGTTCTGAACCGGCGGAGTGGTCAGCTGCGCCGGGCTGGGCGCGGGGATGGGAGGCGCCGGGAATGCTGGATCTGCCGATGCTTTTCCGCCCGCAATCAGCAAGACGCCGACAAAACCGGCTGCCATGCCCCCGACGAAGACTCGCCAGGTACGCGCGTTCGTGATCATCTGCGTCGGGTCCCTTCGATAACTGGGCGCCAATGCCCTCATCGAGGCTGAATGTAACTAGCGCTGGGCAGCGTCGACCAGGCTTGAAACAGAGCTGGGATGAACCCCTGATCGGCGTGCAACGCAACCGAGATCAACCCGTGCCCAGCCCAGCGATCCGAGGCCGCGTGAGTCGCCCTTATACCCTGTTTGGCGTGACCGAATCGCCGACCAGCAGCACCGGTAGCGCTGACGCCGCTCAAGAGGTGGCTTCCACCACGCCGCCGTATCGCTACACGGCCGGCCTCGCCGCCACCGTGGAACGGACGTGGCAGGAGAACTGGGCGCACCTTGGAACGTTCAACGTGCCCAACCCGGTCGGTTCGCTCGCTCCGGCCGACGGCGCCGCGGTGCCCGAGGACAAGCTGTTCGTCCTGGACATGTTCCCCTACCCCTCCGGGGACGGTTTGCACGTCGGTCACCCGCTGGGTTATATCGCCACCGACGTCTACGCCCGCTACTACCGGATGCATGGCCGCAACGTGCTGCACGCTCTGGGGTTCGACTCGTTCGGCCTGCCCGCGGAGCAGTACGCCGTGCAGACCGGCACCCATCCGCGGACCCGCACCGAGGCCAACATCGTCAACTTCCGGCGTCAGTTGGGCCGACTGGGTTTGGCACACGACAGTCGACGCACCTTCTCGACCACCGACGTCGATTTCTACAAATGGACGCAGTGGATCTTCCTGCAGATCTACAACGCCTGGTTCGACACCGCCGCCAACAAAGCCCGTCCCATCTCGGAGCTGATCACCGAATTCGAATCCGGCGCGAGAAGTCTGGACGACGGCCGGTCATGGCAAGACCTGACGGCGGGGGAGCGGGCCGACATCATCGACAGTCACCGGTTGGTCTATCGGGCCGACTCGATGGTCAACTGGTGTCCTGGGCTGGGCACGGTACTGGCCAACGAAGAGGTCACGTCCGACGGGCGCAGCGACCGCGGTAATTTCCCCGTGTTCCGGAAGCGGTTGCGGCAGTGGATGATGCGCATCACCGCGTACGCCGACCGGCTGCTTGAAGACCTCGACCTGCTGGACTGGCCCGAGAAGATCAAGACGATGCAGCGCAACTGGATCGGGCGATCCACCGGCGCGGCGGCGCTGTTTTCGGCCACTCTGACTTCCGGTGAACGAGCCGGTACACACGTTGACCTCGAGGTGTTCACCACTCGCCCCGACACCTTGTTCGGCGCCACCTATCTGGTGCTGGCGCCCGAGCACGACCTGGTCGACGAACTGGTCACCGAGGCGTGGCCAGACGGCGTCGAGCCATCGTGGACCTACGGCGGGTCCACGCCCGCGGAGGCGGTGGCCGCCTACCGTCGCGCGATCGCCGCCAAGTCCGACCTCGAGCGACAGGAGAGCCGGGAAAAGACCGGCGTCTTTCTGGGGAGCTACGCCATCAATCCGGCCAACGGCGCGGCGGTGCCCATCTTCATCGCCGACTACGTGCTGGCCGGCTACGGCACCGGAGCCATCATGGCGGTCCCGGGTCACGACCAACGGGACTGGGATTTCGCCCACGCGTTCGGCTTGCCGATCATCGAAGTCATTGCGGGCGGCGACATTTCAGAGTCCGCATACACCGGCGACGGCGTGTTGGTGAACTCCGACTACCTCAACGGCATGAACGTCGCAGAGGCCAAGCAGGCCATCACCGAGCGCCTGGAACGCGACGGGAAGGGCTGGGCGCGCATCGAATACAAGCTGCGAGACTGGCTTTTCGCGCGGCAGCGCTATTGGGGGGAGCCGTTCCCGATCGTCTACGACAGCGACGGCCGCGCACACGCGCTCGACGAGTCGGCCCTACCCGTCGAATTGCCTGACGTAGCGGATTATTCGCCGGTGTTGTTCGATCCCGACGACGCCGACAGTGAGCCGTCACCGCCGCTGGCCAAGGCCACCGAATGGGTGAACGTGGAGCTGGATCTGGGTGACGGACTCAAGCCGTACAGTCGCGACACCAACGTCATGCCGCAGTGGGCGGCCAGCTCTTGGTACGAGCTGCGCTACACCGATCCGCACAACTCAGATCGGTTCTGCGCCAAGGAAAACGAAGAGTATTGGATGGGGCCGCGCCCCGACCTGCATGGCCCGAACGACCCGGGTGGCGTCGACCTGTACGTCGGTGGCGCCGAGCACGCGGTGCTGCATCTGCTGTATTCACGGTTCTGGCACAAGGTGCTCTTCGACCTGGGTCACGTCAGTTCAAGCGAGCCGTTCCGCCGACTGGTCAACCAGGGCTACATCCAGGCGTTCGCCTACACCGACAAGCGCGGTACCTATGTGCCGGCCGCTGAGGTGATCGAGCGTGACGGCGGCTTCGTCTACCCGGGGCCCGACGGCGAGATAGAGGTCTTCCAGGAATTCGGCAAAATCGGTAAGAGCCTGAAGAATTCGATCTCGCCCGACGAGATCTGTGACGACTACGGTGCGGACACGCTGCGCGTGTACGAGATGTCCATGGGACCGCTGGAGGCCTCGCGCCCCTGGGCCACCAAGGACGTCATCGGGGCGCACCGTTTCCTGCAGCGGGTATGGCGGCTCGTCGTCGACGAGAACACCGGCGAAACGCGAGTTTCCGACGGGGAGCTGAGCACCGAGACGCTGCGGGCCTTGCACCGCACCATCGCCGGGGTTTCGGAAGACTATGCGGCACTGCGTAACAACACGGCGACGGCCAAGCTGATCGAGTACACCAACCACCTCACCAAGCTGAACCTCGACACGGTGCCCAGGGCGGCGGTGGAGCCGTTGGTGCTGATGCTGGCACCGTTGGCCCCGCACATGGCCGAGGAGTTGTGGCACCGGTTGGGTCACGACACGACGTTGGCGCACGGCCCCTTCCCGGAAGCGGACCCCGCATATCTCGTCGACGACACCGTCGAATACCCGGTCCAGGTCAACGGCAAGGTCCGGGGCCGGGTGGTGGTCGCGGCCGATGCGGACCAAGAGGTGCTCAAGGCCGCGGCGCTGGGCGACGAGAAGGTGCAGGCCTTCCTGGCCGGGGCCGAGCCGCGCAAGGTGATCGTCGTGCCCGGGCGACTGGTCAACCTCGTCGTATAACTCGCGGCTGCCCGGAGGCCACCTGCGGGTACGGGCGGCGCTATCCGCGGGCTTCCGCGGCGGGCCGGATCACCACCTCGTGTACGTGCGCATCCGCGGGCGCGGCGACGGCGTAGGCGACCGCCTCGGCGACCGTCTCGGGCCGAAGATATTTGGCCACGTCGTATTCGCCGCCTTCGTAGGCGACGAGGTCGTGCTGCATGTCGGTATCGGTGCGACCGGGGTAGATGGTGGTCACCTGAATGTCCGGCTCGTCCGCGCGCAACGAGTCGGCGACCGCCCGCAGGGCGAACTTGCTGGCGGAATAGGACGCGTTAATCCGCGACGCTTTGCGTCCCGACCCGGAATTGATGAACACCACCCGCCCGTGGGCCTGCCGCAACGCCGGCAGCAGTGCCTGTGTAAGAGCAACGGCCCCAATGACATTCACCGCAAAGGTGGCGCGCCATTGGTCGACGGTGGACTCGGAGACGGTACCCGGCAGGGACACCCCGGCGTTGTGCACCAGCACGTCGAGCGCGTCGACCACTTCGCAACTGGCCTCGATCGATTCTGTGTCGGTCAGGTCCAGTGGAAAGGTGGTGGCCCCAAGCCGATCGGCGACGGCGTCGAGTCGCGCCGACGGTCGGCCGGCCAACAACAAGGTGTGCGTTGGCGCCAGGGCCGTCGCGATTGCGGAGCCGATACCGCCACTGGCTCCGGTGATGAGTGCGGTGGGCATGCTCTAAACGGTTACCAAGTTGATTGTTGCTCAAACGCTTTCACGCTGCTTGCGGTCCGCGTCGCCGGCCGCGTTTGCCACCGGTTCCCCCGCGGCCAGGCGCTGCAGCGGCGCCAGCGCCTTCATCAGGGCGTCGAGGTCGTCGCTGGGGAGTTGGCTGAGCATCGTGGCCAGGGCTGCGTGACGGCTGGCCAGCGACTCGGCGTGCACAGCCCGCCCCTGCGGGGTGATGTCGACCAGAACGGCCCGCAGGTCCGACGGGTCGCGCGAGCGCTTGACCAGACCGATCTTTTCCAGACGGCGGATGGCCACCGTGGTGGTGGGTGTGCGGACCCGTTCGTGCGCCGCCAAATCCGTCATGCGGATAGGGCCTTGATCTAGCAGGGTCACCAATATTGAAAGTTGCGCCAGCGTCAATTCTCCGGCGACCATGTTGTTCGGATCGCCCCGGCGCAAAATCGTGAACAGCTTGGATAGCGCGCGGTGCAACCCTTCCGCAAGCTCCGATACCTCGGGCGCGGTGGGTTCGCTGTCCGCCATAGTTCGGCAGTCTAACCTGATTGCTCGGGCGATTTGCCAGTCGACGCGTTCACACCACGATCGATGACGGCTTGAGGTTCTTCGCCGCCCGGCGCAGATGTATGGGAGTGGGACGCGCGCCTTCTTGCGGAACCAGTACCCCCCGTCGGCACAGCTCGGTGAGCATCGCTTGCGCCATCAGCTCGGAGCGGCTGACGCACACTGCCCGAGCGGCTTCCGGGTCACGCCGGTGGATCGCGGCGTTCTCTTCTTCATAGAAGGGCAGGACGTCGTCGCGGTTGTTCTGGTAGGTCATCCAGAACACCCGGGGGATGAGGTTGTATGACGCGCGAATGGTGGCGTGCAGGCGCGGCCCCGCATACTCGTCGTTGACCGTGCTTCGGTACTCGCAGCAGAGTTCGGCGAAGGTCCGAGAGTCTTTGGCGGTGCGCATCGAGGCCAGCAGCGCGTCGAGTTGCCCGAGGACTCGTGGGGTGGGGTTGGCCGCCGCCCGCGCGGAGGCAATGCCGCTGAGTAGCCCATCGAGCTCGTGGTGCTCATAAATGGTGGCTTCGTCGAAGCGCTCGACGAACGCGCCGCGGTGATAGCGGGTGGAGACGATCCCGTCGTGTTCGAGTTGGACCAACGCCTCTTGGATGGGCACGCGACTCACCCCGAGGCCTTGTGCGATCTCGTTGCGATCGACTCGGTCACCGGTGCGGAGCCTGCCCGTCAAGATCAGGTTGAGAATGTGGTTCACAACCTGGTCTTTTTCTTTGACCCCGTATTTCTTCGGCATCGGCGCGTTGGAGCCTCTTTCACCCGTTCCTGCTCAGCGCTCGAAGTTTCTCACGAGTAAGCGCGTCGTTTGTGAGGTTTCGCAGATGAAGTGTAGGCAACCGCGAATCTAACGGTGTCCGAACCTGTGGGGAAGAGCTGTGGAACGCCGGTTGTTACCGGCTGTCGCGCCACCTGACCAGCTGTTCGGCGGCGCTGAGGTCGTAGTCGGGGCCGTCGCAGCCCACCGTCAACAGCGTGACGCCCAGGCCGACCAGTGTCTCGGCATTTGCGATCAGCTCGCCCCTGTTCTCGACCCCTGCCGACCGCTCAATGCTGGCCGGGTCCCGGCCGACATCGGCGCAGTGCCGCGCCAGCACTTCCGATTTCCTCGGAAGGTCATTTGCCGAAGTGAAACTGTGCCACGTGTCGGCGTACTCAGCGACCAGCCGCAGGGTCTTGCGCTCGCCGCCGCCGCCGATGAGCACCGGGATCTCGCGAGTCGGCGGGGGATTGAGCTTGGCCAGGCGCGACTTGATTCGCGGTAGTGCGGCGGCAAGATCGTCCAGCCGACCGCCCGCGGTGCCGAATTCGTAGCCGTACTCGTAGTAGTCCTTGTCTTTCCAGCCCGATCCGATGCCGAGGATGAGTCGGCCGTCGGAAATGTGGTCGACAGTGCGGGCCATGTCGGCGAGCAGCTCCGGGTTGCGGTAGGAGTTGCAGGTGACCAGGGCGCCGATCTGGATGCGTGATGTCTGCTCGGCCCAGGCCCCCAGCATGGTCCAGCATTCGAAGTGGGGACCGTCGGGGTCGCCGTACAGGGGAAAGAAGTGGTCCCAATTGAAGGCGATGTCTACGCCGATGTCTTCGCAGCGTCGAACGGCGTCCCGGATTTGGCTGTACTGGGGAGCGTGTTGCGGTTGTAGTTGCACCCCGATGCGGATGGGCAGCTCAGAAGTCATCAGTCCACCGTAAGCTCAGCGCGCGTCAAGCACCTTCCGCACGAGCGCGGTGAGGGCCCGAGGCTGGTCGCTTTGCACTGAGTGGCCGGAGTTCTCGACGACGTGCGCACCACGGAAATGCCTTGCGCGCTGGCTCAACTCGGCGATGTCCTCGTCGGTGACGAAACCCGACCAGCCGCCGCGGACCAGGGTGACGGGCGCGGACAAGGCGTCGACGTCGTCCCACAGACTCGCGAAGTCGGGAAACTTGCGGATGGCGTCGTAGCGCCACGTCCAGTTGCCGTTGTCGAGTCGCCGCGAGTTGTGAAAAACCCCGCGACGCAACGCCTTCACCTCGCGATGTGGGGCCGCGGCGATGGTCAGGTCGAGCATGGCTTGGAAGCTCGGGAATTCGCGCTCCCCGTGCATGAGCGCCACCGTGCCTTGTTGCTCCTTGGTCATTTCGGAGTGCCGCTGCAGGGCCGACGGGGTGACGTCGATGAGCATGAGTTCGTTGACGAGTTCTGCCGCCTGCGCGCCTAGCCGTATTGCGGTCAGCCCGCCCAGCGACATGCCGACGACGAATTCGGCGGTGGGCGCGAGTTCGCGCAGCGCCGGCGCCAGAGCCTCGGCATTGAGCTGCGGTGAGTAGTCTCCGTCTTCGCGCCAGGCCGAGTGGCCGTGGCCGGGTAGATCCACCGCGAGCGCCGGTTCGCCGAGGCCGACGATCACGGTGTCCCAGGTGTGCGCGTTCTGACCGCCCCCGTGCAGGAAGACGATTCGCGGCTCGGCGCCGCCCCACCGCAGCGCGCTGATCCTGGCATGACCCGATCCCACGTCGACCCGCTCAACGTGGGGGAGTGGTCCCGTGACGCCGGCCTGCTCGGCGTTCTCGGCCAGCAGTGCGAATTCGGTGAGCCCGGTCAGTTCGTCGTTGGAAATCTCGGTCACGCCACCGACTTTACGAGCCGTGCCCGTCACCAGGCGTTAGCGGCCACGCCGAACGTCACGTTGGTGTGACCCCCGACCGCCAGCGTCACTCCAACGTGACGCTGGGCGTCAGATACCCGAGATGAACTCTTCGAGCTGAGCGCGCGCGATGTCGTCGGGCAGTTGCTCCGGCGGGCTCTTCATCAGGTATGCCGACGCCGGGATCACTGGGCCGCCGATACCGCGGTCCTTGGCGATCTTGGCCGCGCGGACCGCGTCGATGATGATGCCGGCCGAGTTCGGCGAGTCCCAAACCTCGAGCTTGTACTCCAGGTTCAGCGGCACGTCGCCGAAGGCGCGGCCTTCCAGGCGCACGTAGGCCCACTTGCGGTCGTCCAGCCAGGCGACGTGGTCCGACGGGCCGATGTGGACGTTCTTGTCCTCCACTTTGCCGGCCAGCGAGCCGGTGAGGTTGGACGTCACGGCCTGGGTCTTGGAAACCTTCTTGGACTCGAGGCGCTCACGTTCGAGCATGTTCTTGAAGTCCATGTTGCCGCCGACGTTGAGCTGGTAGGTGCGGTCGAGCGTCACGCCGCGGTCCTCGAACAGCTTGGCCATCACGCGGTGGGTGATCGTCGCGCCCACTTGGCTCTTGATGTCGTCGCCGATGATCGGCACGCCGGCGTCCTTGAACTTCTTGGCCCACACCGGGTCCGAGGCGATGAACACCGGCAGCGCGTTGACAAAGGCCACACCGGCGTCGATGGCGCACTGGGCGTAGAACTTGTCGGCCTCCTCGGAGCCCACCGGCAGGTAGGAGACGAGCACGTCGACGTTGTTGTCCTTGAGGACCTTCACCACGTCGACCGGGTCGTCATCAGACAACTCGATGGTGTCGGCGTAGTACTTGCCGATCCCGTCGAGGGTCGGGCCGCGCTGCACGACCACGTTGGTGGGCGGCACGTCGGCGATCTTGATGGTGTTGTTCTCCGACGCGTAGATGGCGTCGGACAGGTCGAAGCCGACCTTCTTGGCGTCCACGTCGAAAGCGGCGACGAACTTGACGTCGCGGACGTGGTACTGGCCGAACCGCACGTGCATGAGGCCGGGCACGGTCGAGGTGTCGTCGGCATTCTGGTAGTACTCGACGCCCTGGACCAGCGAGGACGCGCAGTTGCCGACGCCGACGATGGCGACTCGTACCTCGTTTGACGCCTGCGGCGCGTTCTGCTGACTCATTACGGCGTTTCTCCTAACCTCATGACTTCTTGCGTGCCTTACGTGTGCTGTGTAGTGCAGGGGTTCACGTCTGTTCGGCGTGATTGGGCGCAGCTCGTTCTGCGGCGATGAGCTCGTTGAGCCACTTGACCTCGCGTTCGCTGGACTCGAGCCCAAGTTGGTGCAGCTGCCTCGTGTAGCGGTCCAGGGAGCTGCTGGCTCGCGCTATCGCTTCCCGCAGACCTTCACGACGCTCTTCGACCTGACGTCGCCGACCTTCCAAGATGCGCATCCGCGCTTCGGCCGGCGTGCGGTTGAAGAAGGCCAGGTGTACCCCGAACCCATCGTCGGTGTAGTTGTGCGGGCCGGTGTCGGCCACCAACTCGCTGAAGCGCTGCCTGCCTTTGTCGGTCAGCTGGTAAACCCGACGGGCCCGGCGCACCGGTGTCCCGGCCGGGGCGGCGTTCTCGGCGATCAGCCCCTCGGCCTGCATGCGGCGCAGGGCCGGATAGAGGGATCCGTAGGAGAAGGCACGGAAGGCTCCGAGCAATCCGGTGAGCCGTTTGCGCAGTTCATAGCCGTGCATGGGGGACTCGATGAGAAGCCCGAGGATGGCGAGCTCAAGCATCGACTCACCTCCCTTTTGCACATTTGCTACTTGAACTAGTCGGGCCGTTACGATGCGCCGACGCCTCGCGTCATCGTATCGCCTCGATATATTAGGGACAACACCACCGGCTGTTAATGCGCCGTTTGTCACACATCCCGGTTGGTTTACCAGCGCTTAGGCGGCTGAAACCGCCGTCGGGCCCGGAAGCCGCGATTACGGGTAGTTGATTAGCTTGACGGTGCCGTCACCGGCGAATTCGACGTAGCCGCTGCCGTAATCGGTGGAGACGTATGTGGTCAGCGACAACGTGCCCGGTTTGGTCGGATCCTTGGCCGGCTCGATGATCAGGTAGCTCGACGTGACGTCGGCTGGCTTGATGCCCAGCGTCTCGGGCGCCCCGCGCATGATTCCGACCACTGCCTTCACGTCGAACTTGCTCAGGTCGACCTCGGTGTAATCGGAGCCGCTCTTGGCCGAGCTGCTGGGATCGCCCCAGCCGCCTCGATAGGTGTAGCTCAGATACCTGCGGTCTTCATTGGGGTCGGGGCGGTCCAGGGACGCGTAATCCGGATAGACCACCAGCCGGTAGCCCATCGTGTCGCCGAACCGCTTGCGCATCTGCTCGATGAGCCCCGTGAGCCCGCCCAGGGATTGCAGCTGCTTGGGCGCGGTCACGACCACCGCCGCAATACCGTCGCGCTTGGCACCAGGATCAGAGGTGAAGTCCAGCGGAGACGTGGTGTTGCCGTAGAGGCCCCAGCCGATCCCGATTCCCAGCAGCACCGACACCACGTACGAGGCGATCAGCAGGCCGCGCCCGGTGTGTTTCGGCTGGCGTGTACTCACCGGCGTACCGGCCGGCATCGGCGCCTGCTGCTCGCGAGCTGACTGCAGATCGGACACCAGGTCGTGCAGCTCGCCGAGCGTCACGGCTCTGGTGGCCGCGCTCACGCGTTCGCGATGCTCCTCCGTGGAGATCTCGCCGTCGTTGAAGGCGTTGTCGAGAATTCGGCACGCCTCTTCCCGGTCACGGTCCTTAGCGCGCGTTGACGTCGTCCCCGGCCATCTCGCCACGGGAAGATCGTAGGAGTCCGTTGTTCACAGTGCTCAACGAACACCCCCGAACCCGCGCAACAACGGTGTCGGCGCATATCGGTGGTCAGGATCGCGACGTAGTCTGGTCAACGTGCGACTGCAGCGACAGGTAGTGGAATACGCGCTTCGGCGGCGCTCTTTGCTGGCGGAGGTGTATTCGGGACGCACCGGGGTGACCGAGGTGTGTGACGCGAATCCGTATTTGCTGCGCGCAGCAAAGTTTCACGGGAAACCAAGCCAGGTGATGTGCCCGATCTGCCGGAAGGAGCAGCTCACGCTGGTGTCCTGGGTCTTCGGCGAGCACCTGGGCGCGGTATCGGGCTCGGCGCGCACCGCCGAAGAGCTGGTCATGCTGGCGACCCGGTTCTCCGAGTTCGCGGTGCACGTGGTGGAGGTGTGCCGCACCTGCAGCTGGAACCACTTGGTCAAGTCCTACGTGCTGGGCGCGCCCCGCCCAGCGCAACCCCCGAAGCGGCCCACCGGGACCGGGAGGACCCGGGGCAGTCAAGCGGCGGGGGACGGAGCCCGCACAGCCAGTGAATAGCGAAGGACGGCATCACCAGTCGCCCCAGGAGGGCGCCGGCGGTGAAGAGGGCACGCGTCCGGCCCCCGGGGTCCGTCGTCATGTTCCTCCCGACGACAGACACACCACGATCCTCCCGGCGGTCCCCGAAGACGCAGGGCCGGAGCCTGACGAGATCGACGAGGTCAAGGCCGCGCTTAACAAGCCGTCGGAATTGTCGCCGGAGCCCGACGAGATCGACCAGGTCAAGGCCGCGCTGGACGCGCCGTCCGGCCGACGTCGGCGACCGGACGCCCCAGCCGGGCGGCCGCCATCGGGGCCCACGCCCCGGCGGCCCGATGGCCCGACGGCCCGTACGAAGCCGACCTGGTCGCAACAGATCAACTGGCGCTGGGTGCGACGCTCGGCGTACATCATTGCGGCCGTGGCGATCTTGTTGCCCATCGTCACCTTCGGGATGGCTTACCTGATCGTCGACGTTCCCCGGCCCGGTGACATCCGCACCAACCAGGTTTCCACCATTCTGGCCAGCGACGGCTCAGAGATCGCCAGAATCGTTCCACCCGAAGGCAATCGCGTGGACGTCAACCTCAGCCAGGTACCGGCCCACGTCCGCCAGGCGGTGATCGCGGCCGAGGACCGCGGCTTCTACACCAACCCGGGCTTCTCGTTCAGCGGCTTCGCCCGGGCGGCGAAGAACAACCTGCTCGGCGGCGATCTACAGGGCGGGTCGACGATCACCCAGCAATACGTCAAGAACGCCTTGGTTGGCTCCGCACAGCACGGTTTGCGCGGCGTGGTGCGCAAGGCCAAAGAGCTCGTGATCGCGACCAAGATGGCAGGAGAGTGGTCCAAAGACGATGTGCTGCAGGCCTACCTGAACATCATCTACTTCGGCCGCGGCGCCTACGGAATCTCGGCGGCGTCCAAGGCCTATTTCGACAAGCCGGTCGAGCAGCTCACCGTCTCCGAAGGTGCGCTGTTGGCCGCGCTGATCCGGCGGCCCTCCACCCTGGACCCGGCGGTCGACCCAGAGGGTGCGCTCGCCCGCTGGAATTGGGTGCTCGACGGCATGGTCGAGACCAAGGCGCTGTCCGAGAAAGACCGTGCAGCGCAGGTGTTTCCCCGAACGGTCCCGCCGGAACTCGCCCGCGCGCAGAACCAGACCAGCGGACCTAACGGTCTGATCGAACGGCAGGTGACCAAGGAACTGCTCGAACTGTTCAACATTGACGAGCAGACCCTGAATACGCAGGGGTTGCAGGTCACCACCACGATCGATCCGCAGGCCCAGCAAGCCGCTGAGAAAGCGGTCGCCAAGTACCTCGACGGCCAAGACCCCGACATGCGCGCGGCGGTGGTTTCCATCGACCCGCACAACGGCGGTGTGCGCGCGTACTACGGCGGATCCAACGCCCAGGGCTTCGATTTCGCCCAAGCTGGCCTGCAAACCGGGTCGTCATTCAAAGTGTTCGCCCTGGTGGCCGCCCTCGAGCAGGGGATCGGTTTGGGCTACCAGATAGACAGCTCGCCACTGACGGTCGACGGCATCAAGATCACCAACGTCGAGGGCGAGGGCTGCGGCACCTGCAATCTCGCCCAGGCGCTCAAGATGTCGCTGAACACGTCGTATTACCGGCTCATGCTCAAGCTCAAGGGCGGGCCGCAGGCCGTCGCCGATGCCGCGCACCGAGCCGGTGTCGCGGAGAGCTTCCCCGGTGTTGCGCACACGCTCTCCGAAGACGGCCAGGGCGGACCGCCGAACAACGGGATCGTGTTGGGCCAGTACCAGACCCGCGTGATCGATATGGCGAGCGCGTACGCCACACTGGCAGCCTCCGGCATCTACCACCAACCGCACTTCGTGCAGAAGGTGGT
Organism: Mycobacterium intermedium; assembly: GCF_002086275.1. Classification (GTDB taxonomy): domain Bacteria; phylum Actinomycetota; class Actinomycetes; order Mycobacteriales; family Mycobacteriaceae; genus Mycobacterium; species Mycobacterium intermedium. Next base: position 37,970 of record NZ_MVHT01000037.1, read on the forward strand.
CAACTCCGAAGGTCAGGTCCTGTTCGATGCCGCCACCCGGGACGACTCCGGTGAGCAACGCATCCCCAAGGCGGTCGCCGACAACGTGACCGCCGCTATGGTGCCGATTCCGAGCTACTCACGAGGCCACAACCTCGCGGGCGGACGCCCAGCGGCGGCCAAGACCGGCACCACGCAGTTGGGTGATACCAGCGACAACAAGGACGCCTGGATGGTCGGGTACACGCCATCGTTGGCGACGGCCGTGTGGGTGGGGACGGTCAAGGGTGACAAACCGTTGGAAACAGCTTCGGGCGCAGCGGTTTACGGGTCTGGTCTGCCGTCGGACATCTGGAAGGCGACCATGGACGGCGCCCTGAAGGGTACTGACAACGAGAGCTTCCCCAAGCCCACCGAGATCGGCGGGTACGCGGGCGTGCCGGTCGCACCGCCACCGCCACCGCCACCGCCGCCGTCGGAAACCGTCATTCAGCCCACGGTTGAAGTGGCGCCGGGAATCACCATTCCCGTCGGGCCGCCCACCACCATCACCGTCGGGCCGTCGCCGCCGGCACCGCCGCCAACAGAACCACAGACGGTGCCGCCGACGGTGCCGCCGGGCGGGCCGGCGCCCTTCGAGCCTCCACCGCCGCCGTGACCGGCGTCCCCAAACAACGCTCCGTCATCTCGCCCCAACCGTTAGCCGCTGACCTGCGCAGCGCTGACAACCGTGACTGCCCCAGTCGGACCGACTTTCTCGGTGCGGCGTTGGCCGACGTCATCGGGGGGCCGGTGGGCCGGCACGCCCTGATTGGGCGAGCGCGGGTGATGACACCGCTACGGGTGATGTTTCTCATCGCATTGGTGTTCCTGGCGCTTGGCTGGTCGACGAAGGCGCCCTGCTTGCAGAGCTCCGACACCGGCCCGGCCGAACATCGGGTGGCCAATTGGGCAAACCAGCGCGCCTATTACCAGTTGTGCTACTCCGACACGGTCCCGCTCTACGGCGCCGAACTGCTGAACAGGGGGGAGCTGCCGTACAAGTCGAGCTGGGTCGAGAAGGACAGCACCGGCACCCCGCAGGTCCGCTACGACGGCCAAATAGCGGTGCGCTACATGGAGTATCCGGTGCTGACCGGGATGTACCAGTACGTTTCGATGGCCCTGGCGAAGACCTACAGCGCGTTGACCAAGATCATCTCGATCCCGGTGGTGGCCGAGGTGGTGATGTTCTTCAATTTCGCCGCACTGGGATTGGCCCTGGCCTGGCTGGCCACCATCGCGGCGACCGCGCGCCTGGCCGGTCGCCGGATTTGGGATGCGGCGCTGGTCGCCGCGTCACCGCTGGTGATCTTTCAGATCTTCACCAACTTCGACGCGCTGGCAACGGCTTTGGCGATGGGTGGGTTGCTGGCGTGGGCGCGGCGCAGGCCGGTGCTTGCGGGTGTGCTGATCGGGCTGGGCGTCGCGGCCAAGCTCTACCCGCTGTTATTCCTGGGTCCGCTGCTGGTACTGGCCATTCGCAGTGGGCGCTACGCTGCGGTCGCGCGAACCGCCGCGGCGACGGTAGGGACGTGGCTGCTGGTGAATCTGCCGGTGATGGTGCTCTTTCCGCGCGGCTGGTCAGAGTTCTTCCGGCTCAATGCCCGCCGCGGCGACGACATGGATTCGCTGTTCAATGTCGTGAAGTCCTACACCGGCTGGCGCGGCTTCGATCCGTCGCTAGGTTTCTGGGAGCCGCCGACGGTGCTCAACACCGTCGTTGCGGTGTTGTTCCTGACGTCTTGCGCGGCAATCACTTACGTCGCGTTGACGGCTCCGCAGCGGCCACGGCTGGCGCAGCTGACGTTTCTGGTGGTCGCAGCGTTCCTGCTGACCAACAAGGTGTGGAGCCCCCAGTTCTCGCTGTGGTTGGTGCCCCTGGCGGTGCTCGCGCTGCCGCATCGGCGAATCTTGCTGGCGTGGATGACGATTGACGCCTTGGTATGGGTGCCGCGGATGTACTACCTGTATGGCAACCAGAGTCGGTCGCTGCCTGAGCAGTGGTTCACCACCACGGTGCTGCTGCGTGACCTCGCGGTGATGGCGCTCTGTGCGTTGGTCGTTCGACAGATCTACCGGCCCGACGAGGATCTCGTGCGCTGGATGGGCCGCATCGACGACCCGAGCGGGGGCGTCTTCGACCGCGCGCCCGACGCCCCGCCCGATTGGCTACCGACGTGGCTGCGTCCGGGCCCCGGGCGACGTGCGGTCGCGGTCGCCAAGGAGCCAGAGCTGGTCGCCAAGGAGGCATGATGCAAGTCGCGATCCCGCTGTTTCCCCGGTTCACGGCGCTGGACGCGATAGGCCCATACGAAGTCCTGCAGCGCATTCCGTCGGTGGAAGTGGTGTTCGTCGGGCATCAGCGCGGGGAACTGCGCACCGAGAACGGCATGCTCGGCGTCACGTGCGACGCGACCTTCGCCGAAGTTCCGGCACCGGAAGTGGTGGTGGTTCCCGGCGGCATCGGCACTCGGGTACTGCTCGACGACGAGGTCCTTCTCGGCTGGCTCCGGTCGGTGCACCCGAACACGAGGTTCACCACGTCGGTGTGCACCGGCGCGCTGCTGCTTGCCGCCGCCGGCCTGCTCGACGGACTAACCGCCACGACGCACTGGGGCTCCGCGGACCGTCTCAACGAGTTGGGGGCGCGTTATGTGGCCCACCGTGTCGTCGAGCACCTGCCGCAGCGGATCATCACCGCCGCCGGGGTGTCCAGCGGCATCGACATGGCCTTGCGGCTCGTCGAGCTGTTGGTGGATCGCGAGTCGGCCCAGGCCGCGCAGCTGCTCATCGAGTACGACCCGCAGCCCCCGTTCGACTCGGGGGCACTCGAGAAGGCCGACGAGGCGACGAAGGCTCGGGTCGCGGAGTTTCTGCAGTCGCGCAAATAAGCTGATTTCTGCACTGCACGCACCATCCGGTAACCTGGTGCGGTTGCCGACGCAGGCGACCCTCCTGCCACGGAATCCGCCGTGGCCGCTGAGACCAGAGGAGGTGATGAGGTTCCCATGCGTCCATACGAAATCATGGTCATTCTCGACCCCACGCTTGACGAACGTACTGTCGCCCCGTCCCTGGAGACGTTCCTCAACGTCGTCCGGAAAGACGGTGGCACGGTCGAAAAGGTCGACATTTGGGGCAGGCGGCGGTTGGCGTACGAGATCGCCAAGCACGCCGAAGGCATTTATGTGGTCATCGACCTGAAGGCGGAGCCGGCGACGGTGTCCGAACTCGACCGCCAGCTGAGCCTGAACGAGTCGGTTTTGCGTACCAAGGTGATGCGGACGGATAAGCACTAGCGGTCGGCTGGCTGTCAGCACGGCTGCGTACAGTCGTCATGACTATCCCAACAGGCGAGGTCAGGCCGAACAAGGAGGGCATTTATGGCTGGTGACACGACCATCACCGTCGTCGGAAACCTGACCGCTGATCCCGAATTGCGGTTCACGCCGTCGGGTGCCGCCGTCGCCAACTTCACCGTGGCCTCCACGCCCCGGATCTACGACCGCCAGAGCGGTGAGTGGAAGGACGGCGAGGCGCTCTTCCTGCGCTGCAACATCTGGCGCGAGGCGGCCGAGAATGTGGCCGAAAGCCTGACCAGGGGAGCGCGGGTGATTGTCACCGGCCGGCTCAAGCAGCGTTCCTTCGAGACCCGTGAAGGCGAAAAGCGCACCGTCGTCGAGGTCGAGGTCGACGAGATCGGACCCTCGCTGCGGTACGCCACCGCCAAGGTCAATAAGGCCAGCCGCAGCGGCGGCGGGGGCGGCTACGGAGGAGGCGGCGGTTCGCGCCCGGCACCGGCGCAGCCAAGCGGCGGATCGGGTGAGGACCCCTGGGGCAGCGCCCCGGCGTCGGGCTCCTTCGGCGGCGCCGACGACGAACCGCCCTTCTGACCCAACAGAACTTCAGACCAGTAAAGAACGGAAAGAAAGACACACATGGCCAAGTCCAGCAAGCGGCGCCCGGCTCCGGAGAAGCCGGTCAAGGCGCGTAAATGCGTCTTCTGCGCGAAGAAGGACCAAGCGATCGACTACAAGGACACCGCGTTGCTGCGGACCTACATCAGCGAGCGCGGCAAGATCCGGGCGCGCCGGGTCACCGGCAACTGCGTGCAGCATCAGCGCGACATCGCCATCGCGGTGAAGAATGCCCGCGAGGTCGCGCTCCTGCCGTTCACCTCTGCGACGCGGTAATTGCCGGGCCGCCCAACGAAAGTACGTAAACGATGAAGCTGATTTTGACGTCCGACGTCGACCACCTGGGTTCGGTCGGCGACACGGTTGAGGTCAAGGACGGGTACGGCCGTAACTTCCTGTTGCCGCGCGGGCTGGCGATCGTGGCCTCGCGTGGTGCCCAGAAGCAGGCCGACGCCATCCGCCGGGCCCGCGAAACCAAGGCCGTGCGCGACCGCGAGCACGCCAACGAAATCAAGACGGCGCTCGAGGCCCTCGGGCCCGTGCAGTTGCCGGTGAAGACCGCGGGAGACTCCGGCAAGCTGTTCGGCTCGGTCACCGCCGCCGACGTCGTCGGCGCCATCAAGAAGGCCGGCGGGCCCAACCTCGACAAGCGGATCCTGCGGCTGCCCAAGGCGCACATCAAGACCATCGGCACCCATACCGTGGTCGCACAGCTGCACTCCGAAATCGACGTCGAGGTTTCTGTCGACGTCGTCGCCGAGAGCTAACTCCGCACCTACCCCAACACCCGGTGGCTGCCCAAGGGGCGCCACCGGGTTTTTGGGCTGCCGCCAGACCGGCCTGAGACCGGCTGCGACCGCGGCCAGCGAACCTCTTGCTGGCGAACTATTTTGAGCGCTCTTTCTCGCACCGCCCTTTACCGATGCGTAACGCAAGCAAAATATGGTCGAAAACCAACACGCCCGACTTCGTAACCTGCGGCGACACGCCGAGGAGATTCTTGTCCACACCAAACCCCTGGCGTTATATGGCGACTAGCAGGGGTGATGTCGCAACGATGCGCACTAATCCACAGGTTCTCCACACCCGCCTCAACACAGCTGTCGATGGATATGCACACACGATGCACAGCTTCATGAACAACACCCCCTTGGAGTACTCGCCAGCAACGTTTAACGTTCTCGCGGCGCAAGTGGCGCGCGTCTGGACGGTGGGGGGGTTGTCGGATCCGTGGCTTATGCTCTGAATAGCGATCATCGAACGTATGTTCGTAAGCTGACAGCAGGGCTCTTAGCAGAGGAGGTGGCAACCGATGGCGGTCGTTGACGATCTTTCTCACCCCGGCATGGACGAGCCGCCGCCTAGTGAGGAATTCGGCCGTCAACCCCCGCAGGACATTGCCGCGGAGCAGTCAGTGCTCGGCGGGATGTTGCTGAGCAAAGACGCCATCGCCGACGTCCTGGAGCGGTTGCGGCCCGGCGACTTCTACCGCCCGGCGCACCAGAGCGTCTACGACGCGATCCTGGACCTGTACGGCCGCGGGGAGCCGGCCGACGCGGTCACGGTGGCTGCCGAGCTGGATCGGCGTGGCATGCTGCGCCGCATCGGCGGAGCGCCCTATTTGCACACCCTGATTTCAACAGTGCCGACCGCGGCCAACGCGGGCTACTATGCGGGCATCGTCGCCGAGAAGGCGCTGCTGCGGCGGCTGGTGGAAGCCGGCACGCGGGTAGTGCAGTACGGGTATGCGGGCGCCGAGGGCGCGGACGTGGCCGAAGTGGTCGACCGGGCGCAGGCCGAGATCTACGATGTGGCGGACCGTCGGCTGTCCGAAGACTTTGTGCCGCTTGAAGATCTGCTGCAGCCGACGATGGACGAGATCGACGCCATCGCGTCCAACGGCGGCATCGCACGCGGCGTGCCGACCGGCTTCACCGAGCTTGACGAGCTGACCAATGGACTGCACCCCGGGCAGATGATCATCGTCGCCGCCCGCCCCGGCGTCGGGAAGGCGTTGGCGCTGGACACACCGCTACCGACACCGACCGGCTGGACGACCATGGGTGACGTCGCAGTGGGTGACGAGTTGCTGGACGCCGCCGGCCGGTCAACGCGAGTGGTGGCCGCGACCGAGGTCATGCTGGGCCACCCGTGCTACGAAATCGAATTCTCCGACGGCACAACGATCATCGCTGACGCCGAGCACCAATGGCCCACGCGCTATGGAATTCGCACCTCCGCCCGGTTGCGTGGCGGCCTGGACGCCATCGCGCCGGCTGGCTCGCACGAGAGCCACGGACGGACCGCCGTCATGACCCCGGTGCTGCAGATCGAGTCGGTGCGGCGAGTGCCGAGTGTCGCCGTGCGCTGCGTGCAGGTGGACAACCCGGAGCGGCTGTATCTCGCCGGCAGGGGAATGGTGCCGACCCACAACTCCACTCTCGGACTGGACTTCCTGCGCTCTTGCTCGATCAAGCACCGGATGGCCAGCGTCATCTTCTCACTGGAAATGAGCAAGTCCGAGATCGTGATGCGGCTGTTGTCGGCCGAAGCGAAAATCAAGCTGGCCGATATGCGTTCGGGCCGGATGACCGACGACGACTGGACTCGGCTCGCACGTCGCATGAGCGAAATCAGCGAGGCGCCACTGTATATCGACGACTCGCCGAATCTGACCATGATGGAGATTCGGGCCAAGGCGCGCCGGCTTCGCCAGAAGTCCAACTTGAAGCTTGTCGTCGTCGACTACCTGCAGCTGATGACCTCGGGCAAGAAGCACGAGTCGCGGCAGGTGGAGGTTTCCGAATTCTCGCGGCACCTCAAGTTGCTGGCAAAGGAACTTGAGGTTCCGGTGGTGGCGATCAGTCAGCTGAACCGCGGGCCGGAGCAGCGGACTGATAAGAAACCGATGTTGTCGGATCTTCGCGAATCGGGATGTCTGACCGCCGCGACGCGAATCCTGCGCGCGGACAACGGCGCCGAAGTCACCTTTGGTGAACTCATGCGGACCGGGGAACGACCGCTGGTGTGGTCCCTGGACGAGAAGCTGCGGATGGTCGCACGACCGATGACCAACGTGTTCCCCAGCGGGCGCAAGGAGGTATTCCGGGTGCGCCTGGCCTCGGGCCGTGAGGTCGAAGCCACCGGGAACCACCCGTTCATGAAGCTTGAGGGTTGGACCCCGTTGGAGGAGTTGAAGATCGGGGACCGCGTCGCGGCACCGCGTCGGGTACCCGAGCCTGTGGTCACGCAGGAGATGCACGAGTCCGAGCTCATACTGTTGGCCCACATGATCGGCGCCGGGTCATGCGTGAAGCGCCAACCGATTCGGTACGCATCGGTGGACGAGGCCAACCTGCTGGCCGTGACCGCTGCCGCGGCGCACTTCGGTGTTACCGCGATTCGCGACGAGTACGCGGCGGCGCGCGTGACCACGCTGCGGTTGCCGGCGCCGTACCGGTTAACCCACGGCAAGCGGAACCCGATCGCCGAGTGGCTCGACGGGCTGGGGCTCTTTGGAAAGCGCAGTTACGAAAAGTTCGTTCCGGAAGCGGTTTTCCGCGCTCCCAATGTCCAGGTGGCGCTGTTCCTGAGGCACCTCTGGGCTACCGATGGTTCGGTGCGCTGGGACGCGAAGGCCGGCCAAGGACGGATCTACTACGGGTCGACCAGTCGACAGCTGATCGACGACGTGGCGCATCTGCTGCTTCGCATGGGCGTCTACGCGCGGATCAAGCCGGCACGAAAACTCGGTTATCGCGACGCATGGCATCTGTACATCTACGGTGCGGAGAATCAAGCGAGATTCCTTCGACACGTTGGCGTGCATGGTGTCAAAGCGGTAGCGGCACAAGAGGTTTTGTCTCACCTGGAGAAGATGGTTCGCAACCCGAACCTCGACACCGTGCCGCAAGAAATATGGGATCAAATCCGCAAAGCACTGTCCGACAAGCAGATGACCCACCGGCAGTTTGCTGCCGCCATGAGCAGTCAGTTCTGCGGATCGACCATGTGGAAGCACGCGCCCAGTCGATCCAGGTTGCACCGCGCGGCCTCGGTCCTCGCAGATCGCGACATTCACGCATTGGCAACCAGCGATGTCTACTGGGACACGATCGTCGAGATCACCAGTATCGGCGAACACGACGTTTACGACGGGACCGTCGACGGTACCCACAACTTCGTCGCAAACTTAGTTAGTCTGCACAACTCGCTGGAGCAAGATGCGGATATGGTCATTCTTCTGAATAGGCCGGACGCATTTGATCGCGACGATCCGCGTGGAGGAGAAGCGGATTTCATTTTGGCCAAACACCGTAACGGCCCGACGAAGACGGTGACCGTCGCGCATCAACTGCACTTGTCGCGGTTTACCAACATGGCTAGGTGAGTCCGCCGCCGCCGGCTGTAGGTCCGCCTTTCGTTGGCCAAGTTCCGCTGTTGACGGCGGCGCTCCTCGGGCGGGCCCCGACTAGGACTGACCCAGACTCGGCCGGTAGTCAGCCGCCTCGGCCTCAGCAGCAAGCAGCGCATCCAGCTCGCCCTCCTGCTGGGCCACGAACACACCGATCACCTGCCGGCACAGCTCCGGGACGCTCACGCCACGCATATCAGCGATACGTTTCAGCCCCAACAGCATTGACGTGGACACGTGGAACTGCACAGCGAACTGACCGCACGAACCATCCTCAGGCGGCAACCCCGGACCGACCACCACAGGGTCATCCACCCCGTACTCGCCCAGCTCGGCACGTCGAGCCCTTTCAACAACCCCACCACCGGCGCCGCCGCCTTCGCCCCCGCCCGGGTCCGGGAACTCCTCATGACTGAACAAACCCATCCAGCCACACTAGACCTCGCAGATTCTCAGGCCGCCAACCAAAGGACGCCGTTTCAGGCAGATCTAGGCAGCCGGAAGGCGCTGGGAGTGGCAGAGGGTCGCGGTCGGCTCAGTCCGGCTGGAAGGGACTTTTGACCCAGCCCGCCACGACGGCGAGGCGGCTGGGCCGGTGCACGGCGAGGAAGCCGAAAGGACGGTCGAATACGACTCTGGCGTAGGTGACTTCATAGCGCGGGTCGGGGAATGCGCAGCCCACTTCCAAGCTGAAGGCGGTGACGGCGGCGGCTTCAAATCCCTCGGCGAAGAATCTGGCCAGCACCTCCTGGGCGCCGGCGGAAATGGCGAGCGGGATCGGGCTCAGCCGCGGCAGGTGCGATGTTGTGGTGTCGGTCAGAAGGCCGAGCCCGAACAGCTCTGAATTGTCCAGCAGGTTGTGCTCGGTCTTGATCTCGAAGGAGGGCAGCGACAGGTCCAGAATGTCTTCGGGGTCTGATGATTTCAGCCGCTCCACGGTCAGCCCCGGGCCACCGCGGTCGCCGGTGTCGGCGGCCGGGCGGATCTGGGCCTGTCCGGAGAGTTCACGCAGGCCGACGCCGAGGATCTCGGCGGGCGGCTGGTCGTCGCCGAGAAGCAGGTGGACGTCGACGTCGCCGTCGCCTTCAACGACGACACGGGTGACCGCGTCATCGAGGACCGCCGCGATGGACAGGTCCGAGGTGGTGCGGCTCAGTGACTGTTGATCGGCGGGACCCGGATCGTCCGGCCACATCGCGCCCCGGTCGCGGGGGCAGCCGTCGAACGGTGTACGCCAGCGCACCCGGGCGGCGAGCGCGGAGGCGAGCACCAAGAGGGTCGCGTCGGTGAGCTTGAGTGGGAACGTGTCGATGAGTCCGGCGGTCTGCTCGTCCGCCCAGCGGTCCAGGGCCGCCTGATCGGTGAGAGTTCCCACGACATTTTCGGGTAGCGAGGCCGCCCAACCCTGTTCCAGCGGAACACCTTTGCGGGTCCAGATGCCCAGCGCAGCGGTCGTCGACTTGCCGCCACGGAGGAGGTCGATGATTTCCAATGCTTCCTGTTGCGCCGCGTCGGTAGGCCGGTCGAGGGCCGCGGCCAACTCGGCGCCAGCCGGGTCGTCGGCCGCAGAGGCGAGCAGTGCCAGCAGCGGCCATAGGCCGGCTCCCGAGAGGGCATAGTCCTCGGCGCCCATGAGATTGCACCACCGCGCGGTCAGGGTGTTGGCGGCGTTTACCGCCGGGCTCGGTCCTTTCTTGGAATTCACGCCCCAAATCATGGCATTGGCAGCAACGGTGCCGCGGCACCCTACGACACCGGCCTATTGTTGTCGGCGGCGGTTGCGTACTGCCAGGTAGGCGCTACTGCCGGTCATCATCGCGCTGGCAAGCATCAGGATTAGTGGTGCGACTTCGGATCCGCTTCGCCATTGCAACCATCCGAGGACGAGCGATGCGAGCCCACATCCGAGTGGGGCGAGAAAAGGTGTGCATCTGTACTGTGTTGCACTGCAACGCAAGTCGACCTCTGCGTCGCGTGCGTCAAGCTGCGCTGCGACCCACAGCATGACCGCCAGGAATGGTCCAGCGCACACCGTCAGCGCTGATACAAATGCCAATTGGGCCATTTCAAGGCTGCCGGGCAACCGGAATTTGCGCGTATCCAGGATCGGCGACGGCGAGCCGGTACCCCGATATCAGCAGATTGATAGCTGCCGCAGCCGTCGCAGGAGCGCCCTCCGGAAGCAAAGGAAGGCTGGCGGCCACTCCTATCGCGGCGGCGTCAAAGGCTGCGATACGTTGAAGTAGCTCGGCTTGACTTACATTGCCGCCGTAGGTCGTGTTGAACCACTCCACAAATTTGTCGTACTCAATCCGCTGCTGCAGAAGAGCCAGGCGTAGTTCGGCGGCCGTGACGTTCGGAGCCGACGGATTGGGGATCGAATGACCGTAAACTTGGTATCGAGCGAAGTCTTCTAGCGGTTTCGGCACTTCTGCGAGCGGCGCGTGCGGAACTCTGTTCGCATCGCCGGTGACCGGGGCCGGTGTTCCATCAGGGATGTCCCACGGAGTAAAGGGGGGCGGGGGACCGTGGCTGCCGTCATGTGGCCAGTCGACTTGATGGACGTTGCCCTTGCGTTTGGCGGCCACGGCCGAGGTGAAGCTGATGGTGCCCACATCACCAGCAGTCGCTGTCAGCTGACCGGAGACGGCTTGCTCTATGCCGACGAGGTGACTGGCGCGCAAGACGATGTCTCCGGCGAACGCCTCGGCCTGAGTCTGCCGAGCGAGGTGCCTTGCATCGGTAGTGCTTTGGTGAGTGTCGAGCACTGACAAGTCTTCGCCGACTTCGAAGCCGGCTCTTTGTGCATCGTCGACGGCGTATATGACTCTTCGCCATGCCGTGCCGATTTCCCCGGCACCCGTGTGTGCGAGCGCTGCTGCGTTCCGCAGTTGGGCCACTTTGCTGTCGACGGTCGACAGGTCGGCTGTGGTCCGATCTCGGAGCGCGTCGCCGCCGGCTCCGCTCCAGGCAACGGAGTGGGCTTGGTTACGTATTTGTATGAACACTTCTTCCCATTGATCGGCGGTAGCGGTCCAATTGTTTGCGGCGTTGATCAAATGCTCGGTGTCCCAGGCGCGTAGTTGTGAGAGGGTTGGCAGCATCACACCGAAACCGTCTGCCGTACAAGGGCAACCGCCGCCGCAGCAGCGTCGTCGTTGTCGCTGTAGCTGAACGCGGAGGTCACCACCGCGGCTGCGGTGTCGTGCGCCCGCGCCGTCAGCGCCGCGTCGGCAGTGCCAATTGCCGTATTGATCGCAGCTACCGCGGCGGTGGTGGGCTGACATGACGGACCCGATTCCGGTTGTGCCCACATGTAGCGTTCAGCGCTAAGCCCTGCCCATCGACTGGCCATGATTCGTAGCTCGTCGACAGACAACCGCAACCCACCCCATTCCGTCATCCGCGGGAGTGTAGGCGGGCCACCGTGCGTAAAGCCATTCACCTCGAAGCCTTGATGTGACCTGGCGGGCGTTGCATACCTAGTCGGAAACGCGCAGATGGCCGCCGCCATTACTCCGTAGCCGCAGGCGTCACGTCGGTGCTCGCCCCCTTGACCGAAGCCTTCGCGCGCTTCTCCGCACGCACGGGCTTCCCGCGACGCACGAACCCAGCCACCGAGATCGACGCCGTCAGCAGCGAGTCCTCGCCGCTGACAAACGGGTGGAACCCGACGCCAGCACCGCCGCGGCCCTTCACGGGGATATCGGCGACTTCGGTTACCTTCCAGCCTTTTTCGGAAGTCGAGAGGATGGCTTCCCCGTTCGCGCAGGAGACCGGCAACGCGGCAATGACCTCGTCACCAGGGTCACCGGCCGCCAACCTCACTCCAGCCACGCCGTTACCGGCCGCGCCCTGCGGATTCACCGCCGCGGGGTCGATACGCAGCACCTTCCCGCGCCGGGTCACCAGCGCCAGATGTGACCCGGGTGCGAGCACACCCGACCGCAGCAGTCCCGTGATGTCCGGTGCCACCGGGATATCGCGGATCTTGAAGGGCAGACCGGCGCCGGTGGTGAACTTGACGCGCCCGTCGGTCCACACCGCCCAACCCAGGCCTGACGTGAGCAGGTCGCCGTGGCTGTCGGAGAACACACCACGGTCGTCCAGGCGCCAGGCGGCATTGACTTTCCGCTCGCGCGGCCCGGCGTCGTCGGAACCCGATGCCGTCGGCGTGGCCGAGGAATCCAGCACCGTGCGACGGTCGAACTCCGGACCGTCGAAGAGCTTCGCCGTTTCCTTCAGCTCGTTGTTGATCACTTTGCGGCGTGCGTTGGGATTCGACACCAGTTCCGTCAGCACCGCGAACTCGGCGTCCAGCTTCTCCGCCTCGGCCTTCAACTCGATCACGTCAAGCTTGGTGAGTCGGCGTAGCTGCAGCCCCAGCACGTAATCGGCCTGCTCGGCGTCGATTCCGAACCGGGCCTGCAAGCCCAGTCGGGCTTCATCGACCGTGTCGGAGCCACGGATCACCGCCACGGCGGCATCGATGTCCAAGTGGATGATCATCAAGCCGGCCACCAGATGGCGCCGCGCGGTGACCTTTTCCAGCCGATATTCGCTGCGCCGCACCACCACTGAGTCCCGCAGCGACAGGAACGCGGCAATAAGCTCACGTACCGACCACCAGCGTGGGACTCGGTCCTCGTCCAGGGCGACGAGGCTGGCAGCGAATGTCGACTCCAGTGGTGTCAGTGCAAGGAGCTGCTCACGGATTGTTTCGGCGCTGTGACCGCGTTTGGCGGTGACCACGATGCGCAGCCCGTTGCGGCGGTCGGTCAGATCGGACATGTCGGCCACGCCGGACATTTCTCCGGATTCGACGAGGGCCCGGATCCTTTCCTGCACAGTCCCACTGGCGACGCCGGGCGGGAGTTCGGTGATAATGCAGTTCTTGCCGTCGATCAACACCGTGCCCCGCACCGTGAACGAGCCCCGGCCGGTGGTCAGGTAGTCACGCAGTCCAGCGGTGCCGACCACCGTGGATCCACATCCCCAGTCGGGACCGGGAATCAGTTCGCACAAGGCGTCATCGGACAGGTTCGGCTTGGCCAAGAGCGTCCGGCAGGCGGCCATGATCTCGCGGGGATTGTGTGCCGGCACCTTGGTGGCCCAACCTTCGGCAATGCCGACGGCACCGTTGCAGAGCAGCACCGGCCACCGTGCCGGCAGGACCGTCGGTTCGGTCCATTCTCCGTCGAAGGTTTGCACCATCGGCACGGCGTGATCGTCGAGTTCGGCGGTCAGCGCTGCGCCGGGGGCGGACAGTCGCATTTCGGTGTAGCGGTCGGCGGCGGGAATGTCTCCTTGGATGCGGGGGAACGCGCCTTGGCCGTCAATGACTTTCACGCGCTGGAACTCCCCGGCCATGAGCGCAGCGGCACCGTACATCGACGCGCCACCGTGGGGGTGCAGGTTGCCGGTGACCGCCGAACAGACCTTGGACGACTTCTGCGGTTTGTTGCCGGGCAGCAGCCTCGAGTCGTGCATCTGGTAGAGCAGACGTCGCTGGCCCGGCTTGAGGCCGTCGAACGCCGAAGGGATGGCGCGGTCGCTGACGCTGTAGAGCGCGAAGGTCAGCTGATAGTGGTTCCAGTAGTCGTCGGCGCTCTGGTCGAGCACCAGATCAGGGTTCTGTTCGGGAACATCCAGGGTCGCGGTCACGGCGCTTCTCCTACGCTTTTTAGGTCAAGTCCAGCGCGGAGGTGTCCACGCGGGAAGCGACGTCGGCCATCCACGTACGGCGCCCTTCCGGCGGTCCGCCGAACAGAATGTGGTGCAAATTGGACTTGTTGTCGTCGATACGCACCCGAATCACGGTGCGCCGCTGCGGATCCAGCACGGTGTTCCAGAAGTCGTCGGCGTCCATCTCGCCGAGGCCCTTGTTGCGCTGTACCTCCACTTTCCGTTTGGAAGTGGCGCGTAGCTGGGCCACCGCGGCGTCGCGCTCGGACTCGTCCTGACAGTAGATGCGCTGCGTGCCGTCCTTGACCACAAACAAAGGCGGCATCGTCACGTAGACCATCCCGGCTTCGACGAGGGGCCGATAGAAGTCCAGGAACATCGAAATGAGGCTGGAGTTGATGTTGCCGCCGTCGGGGTCTGCGTCGGAGGCAAACAGTATCCGGTCATAGCGGCACATTTCCGGGTCGCAGTGGTCTCGCACGCCGCACCCCAGGATGCGTTCGATCGAATCGAATTCGTCTTTGAGCCGCGCCTTACTCAGGGCGAACCCATAGACGTTGGGCGGCTTGCCTTTCAGAGGGAACGCCGCCTGGAACGTGGCGTCGCGCGCCGCCTTGATGGTGCCCAGAGCGGAATCGCCCTCGCAAAGGAACAGTTCCGCACCCGACCCGCGGCCGGTTTCTCGGCTGGGTAGTAGCTTCGGCGGCAGGGACAAATTTGTGCCCAGCCCTTTGGCTTTCGATGCCGCGCGGGACCGGGCCTTGGCGCCTTCGGCGCTGCGCCGGGCCCGCGCCGACTCCAGTGCCAGCTTGGTCCACAGCGACACTGTGTCTCCGTTGGCGGGGTTGGCCGCCCAGATGGTGACGCTGCGTGCGACGTCCGGTGCCATCGCGAGGTTCAGCGACCGCGACGACACCGCGGTCTTGGCTTGCGAGTCCCAACCCACATCGGGGGCCCGGGTGTCGACGGCCAGCGCCGTGACCGCCGCGAAATCCTGTGCCTCCGGGCCGCCCTCGCCTTTCGCCAGACCCAGGTCACGGATGCGCGAGGCGCGGTCGGCCAGAGCTTCGGACAGGCCCTTGACGGCAGCGGTCAGATGAGATCCGCCACCGGGAGTACGCACGGTGTTGCAGAACGCGGCCACCGTGGCAGGTTCGGCCGGGCCGGCCGTCAACGACCAGCGGAACGGGGTGGCGCCGCGTCCGGTGGTGTATTCGCCGCGACCTTCTACGACGGCGCGCACCTCGGGTAGGGGAGTGCCGGCGGCGGTGCACATGAGGTCCAACAGGGCGTCGGTGCCCCATGGGCCGCTGAACGGCTCGAGCAATGCGGGTGCGATTTCATCGCCGGGCCAGCCCTCGTCGATGACGTGTAAGTGCACCCCCGGCGACATCCGTGCGGCAGCGTGCGCCCGCAGCAGTACCTCGCCGATATCGACGGTTGAATCGGGCACCACGGCCGGATCGAACAGAATGCGCACCGTGGTGCCGTGCGCTTCCGGCTTCCGATTGGCAGAGCCGCGCAGTTTCTGGGTATCGACGCGGGTGAAGGCGGCGTTCGGATCGAAGTCCTTCCCATCGAACACGCCGGGGTAGCCGCGGCCGAAACTCTGCAGGAAGGTCTTTCCGGCCCGTCGCACCGTTACGTCGGTTCGTGCGGAGATGAACACCGCTGCGGCAGCGCCGATCCCATTCAGACCTGCACCTGTACTCGTCGCATCCTTGTGCGCGGAGAACTTGCCGCCGGCCCGTGCGGTGCCCAGTGTCTTGACGATGCCGTTCTTGCCTGTAACCGGGTCGGAATCCACAGGCAAGCCGCGGCCATCGTCGGCGACACTGACCGATCCGTCGGCGTGCAGAGTGATCGTCACGGTGGAACCACCGTGGCTGGGATCGGCGACCTCTTCGATCGCGTTGTCCACCAACTCGCGCAATGCCGTGTTGAGGACGTCGAGGCCCAGGTTCACCGCCGGCCGCAGACGCGTGTGCTGCACATCGTCGAGTTCGGTGATGTCCGCGGCGTTGTAACTCACTGTTGGTCCTTTCCCGGGGCCTCCCCGAAGGCCGCCGCCGCAGCGATCGGATCCCGTCGGAGTGTCACCCGCCGCGTGACGAGGTCGCTCCCACCTGCCGATGCCCGCGTTGTGTGGGCGGTGTACCGATTCTGTCTTGCGCCACTGACATCGGGCCCCATCGACGCGGCTTGATCCGAGGGTCGTGACCCGCTACGGCACTGTTGCAGATCGTGAAGCCACCAACAGGGCAGCGGCGCCCCGTTCCGACTGCTTACAGGTCTGTCCAACGTGCCTGAATCTCACGAAAGACCGCAACAACGAGAAAGATTCGCTTAGTTCGTGAGGCACGCCACCGGAATGTTATAGCTTGTCGCGCCGGATCAGTGATGACGCGGGGTGACCGCGCGTCGCGCCGTCACGACGGGCGAGCGTTACACGGCAATAGCGGCACCGCAGATGCCGCACACCTCGAACTGCCGGCGCTTCCACCGTGCTACCGGGATGAAAAACACGGAGAGTTGGTTGAACTCCCGCATCCGCGTCCACTGCGTGGTGTTGTGGCAGTGCGGACACGTCCGCACATCGCCAGGGCCGAGATACTTCTGTTTTTTGCCGAAGCTGAAGAACAACAACATGGTCAGACCCCGCTGCCCGAGCTACCGAGCCCGAGCTACCGACACGTGCTCGTTGGGGACGCAGTGCCGGTCGGTGAGGACGTCGCGAGTGTCGTCGGGATCGGGCGGGATTGAGGACACGTCGGTCACGGTTGCTCCTGGATCATTCGACAGCGGCACCTTCCCGGTGAGGTGTGGGCGTCAAGCCGTGGGAAGGTTCGGTGATCGCCGCTTACCCGCAAGCGCTGTGATGAAACCGGTTGCAGACCGTCGAGACCGGTGGGCACGCCTCTAGCTGATAATCGTGAGTCTGTCGTGGGCACCGTTGGTGAGGTAGACGGCACCGTTGGAGCCGACCACGATATCGCCCGACATGTCGCCTACGGCGACGGTACCGGTGACGGTGTTGGTAACGGGGTCGATGACCGACAGTGTGTTGCTGCCCAGGTTTGCGACGTAGATGGTGCCGTCGGGACCGACTGCCACTCCGCCGGGTTGGAGGCCGACCGGGATGGTGGCGGTAATCGCGTGGTTCACCTGGAAGCCCACTTCAGTCGGCGTGATCACCAACAGCGTGTTGTTGGCCGAGTCGGTGACGTAGATGGTGCCCGAGTTGTTGACCGCAATGCCGGCAGGGGTGGTGCCTGGGAGGGAGATTGTGTACAAGCCCAGGTCCGGCATCAACACCGCCACCGAGCTGGTACCCGAATTGGCCACGTAGACGTAGCCATCATTAGGACCGGCCTCGCTAACCGCCACAGCTACCGGGTTGGCGTCATAGCCCAACCATCTCGGCGCGAATAAGTCGCCGCCGGGCCCGGCTATGTACAGGGAGTCTTCGAAACCGGGTACCTTGGTGATATCGGTGATGAAGATATAGCCCTCGGAGTTTGCCGCTAAAGCGGTCGGCCATTCGCCGATGGACGTGTGGTAGATGGTGTTGGGGTTAGTGGTGTCAAAGAACGCGTATGACTGATACGAGTCGCCGACGAAATGGACCCAATCCGTGCCGCCTTGCCCGGTGACGACCACCGCATCGGTGGGTGTGTCACCGCCGAGCGTGTAAGTCTTGATTACCGTGTTCGTCGCGGGGTCGATCACCGACAGCGTGCCGCTCCCGCTGTTAACGACGTAGATCTTGCCGTCGGGACCGACGGCCAACCCTTGCGGATTGTCGCCGACGGCGATTGTCGTGCCGCCGCCGCTGCCGGCGCCGCCCACGCCGGCAACTCCGCCAAGACCGCCAAGACCGCCGCTGGTCTGGTAAGGACCGTATCCTGCCTCGCCCGCCTCCCCGGGTGTGCCCGTGCCTGCGGAGCCGAAGCTCAATCCCGCGCCGCCGGCGCCGCCCGCTGCGCCGGCACCGCCCTCGCCGCCACTACCAGGGACATATCCGTTGCCTCCAGCGCCGCCGGCGCCGCCGGCGCCACCTGATCCGCCCTGGCCGCCCCGCTCCCATACGCTCGGGCCGCCGTCGCCCCCGATTCCTCCGTCGCCGCCTCGGCCGCCGTTACCGGCTGCCCCGTGAGCGCCGTTGGCACCGCCCAGCAGGCCGCGTCGCCCCGCGAGACCGCCGTCTCCTCCCGCACCGCCGTCGCCGCCGGCGCCACCCGAACCACCCTTGCCGCCGACACCGTTGTCGACATTGAGGGCTCCGGGCGCACCTGGCGCACCTGCAGCGCCGGCTCCCCCGGCCCCGCCGTTACCCATCAAGAGACCGCCGGCGCCGCCACGGCCGCCGGACGGTGCCGCCGTGGCTCCAACGCC
>NZ_MVHT01000378.1 GCF_002086275.1 Mycobacterium intermedium
GTGTTCATGGGATTGATGCATGACGACTACCAGTTCGTGCACGCCGATGCCCAGGCGTTGGACGGGCCGTACGGATACATGGGCAACAGCTTCGCCATGGGATCCGGGCGCATCGCCTACGCCCTGGGACTGCGAGGTCCCGCGCTGACGGTGGACACCGCCTGCTCCTCTGGCCTCACCGCGATCCACCTGGCCTGCCGCAGCCTGCACGACAACGAGAGCGAC
>NZ_MVHT01000379.1 GCF_002086275.1 Mycobacterium intermedium
GCACCCCCAGATTGTCGCTACAAGCCGGGCACGAAGCCACCCGCCCGGGCTAGAGACGCAAGCGACAGATGTGACTCCCCCGCACAGCGACAGCGCAGCACCCCCAGATTGTCGCTACAAGCCGGGCACGAAGCCACCCACCCGGGCTAGAGACGCAAGTGACGGGTGTGACTTGCCGTGAAGCGTCAGCGCCAACCGCGCACTTGTCGCTACGAGCCGGGC
>NZ_MVHT01000380.1 GCF_002086275.1 Mycobacterium intermedium
CACCCAACGACGTAGCGCGAGAAGATGTCCAAGATGACATACAGGTAGTAGTAGGACCACTTCGCCGGGCCGCGCAGCTTGGTGATATCCCATGACCAGACCGAATTCGGCCGGCAAGCAACCAGTTCCGGCTTCACTGTGGCCGGGTGGGTGGCTTGGCGGCGGCGTTCTCGGCTCTCTCCGGCCCGGCGCAGCAGCCGGTAGAACGTGGAGATCGA
>NZ_MVHT01000381.1 GCF_002086275.1 Mycobacterium intermedium
GTAGCGACAAGTGCGCGGTTGGCGCTGACGCTTCACGGCAAGTCACACCCGTCACTTGCGTCTCCGTTCCGGACGGGTGGCTTCGTGCCCGGCTTGTAGCGACAATCTGGGGGTGCTGCGCTGTCGCTGTGCGGGGGAGTCACATCTGTCGCTTGCGTCTCTAGCCCGGGCGGGTGGCTTCGTGCCCGGCTTGTAGCGACAATCTGGGGGTGC
>NZ_MVHT01000382.1 GCF_002086275.1 Mycobacterium intermedium
CCAGAGTGACCGGCCCTCGGGTGAGGGCGCACCCACCGCCGAGCGGCACGGCAGAGTGACGGCCGCCGCCGAGCGTCACGCCAGAGTGACCGGCCGTCGGGTGAGGGCGCACCCGACGCCGAGCGTCACGCCAGAGTGACCGGCCGTCGGGTGAGGGCGCACCCACCGCCGAGCGTCACGGCAGAGTGACGGCCGCCGCCGAGCGTC
>NZ_MVHT01000038.1 GCF_002086275.1 Mycobacterium intermedium
GCCCGCGCAAGAGCCCACCCAACAGCCCACCCGACAGCCCGGAGGTCCGTCGTGACCCGGATGTCTCAGAAGCTGCGGCGTGTCCGCTCGGTGCTGGCGACAACGCTCGCCCTGGTGTTCGTCGCGGGGGTAATTGTCGCCATGCGGACGGCGGGCGAATCCGACCGGATCGTCGTGGTCGCCTACTTCGAGAAGAGCACCGGAGTCTTTGCCGGGGACGACGTGCGCATCCGCGGTGTGCCGGTAGGCAAGATCCTCAAGATCGAACCGCAACCGCTGAGTTCCAAGGTTTCCTTCTGGGTCGACGGCCGGTACAAGGTGCCCGCCGACGCCAAGGCGGCGATCCTGTCCCCGCAATTGGTGACGGGCCGGGCTATTCAGCTGACGCCGCCGTACAGCGGCGGGCCGACCATGTCCGACGGCGCGGTCATCCCGCAGGACCGCACCGCGGTTCCGGTCGAGTGGGACGACCTGCGGACTCAACTGCAGCGGTTGACCGAATTGCTCAAGCCCACCCAGCCGGGTGGTGTCAGCACCTTGGGCGCGCTGGTCAACACCGCGGCCGCCAACTTGCGCGGGCAAGGTGCCACCATCCGCGACACCGTCATCAAGCTGTCGCAAGCGGTTTCGGCGCTCGGCGATCACAGCGACGACATCTTCGCCACCGTGAAAAACCTGTCGACGTTGGTCACTGCGCTGCATGACAGCGCCGACCTGCTCGAACAGCTGAACCACAACCTGGCTGCCGTGTCGTCGCTGCTGGCCGACGATCCGAACAAGGTCGGGCGCGCCGCCGAGGACCTCAACGCCGTGGTGGCCGACGTGCAGAGTTTCGTCGCAGACAACCGCGAAACGATCGGCACCGCAACCGACAAGCTCGCCTCGATCACCAATGCACTCGTCGGAAGCCTCGACGACATCAAGCAGACGCTGCACATCAGCCCGACCGTCTTGCAGAACTTCAACAACATCTACGAGCCGGCCAATGGCTCGCTCACCGGCGCGCTGGCGGGTAACAACATGGCCAACCCGCTCGCGTTCCTGTGTGGCGCGATTCAGGCCGCTTCCCGGTTGGGCGGCGAGGAGGCCGCGAAACTCTGCGTGCAGTACATGGCGCCGATTGTGAAGAACCGCCAGTACAACTTTCCGCCGTTGGGGGAGAACCTCTTCGTCGGTGCGCAGGCCCGCCCCAACGAGGTCACGTACAGCGAAGAGTGGATGCGGCCCGATTTCGTACCGCCCATTCAAACCGACCCCGCGGCCGGGCTGGAGGGCCTGATGCTCCCGCCGGGAGGCGGCTGATGAGCATTCCGTGGCGCCGCGCGGCAGCGGGCCTGCTACTCGTCGTGGTGGTGTCCGCAACATCCAGTTGTGGCTGGCGCGGCCTGAATTCACTGTCGCTGCCCGGCACCGAGGGTAATGGCCCGGGATCCTACGTGATTCAGGCTCAGATGCCGGACGTCAACAACATTCAGCAGAATTCACGAGTCCGGTACGCCGACGTGACGGTGGGCCATGTGACGAAGATCGAACGTCAGGGCTGGCATGCGCTGGTGAGCATGCGACTCAACGGCGACGTCGATCTGCCCGCCAACGCGACGGCCAAGATCGGCACGACGAGTCTGCTGGGTTCGTACCACATCGAGCTGGGGTTGCCCCCCAAAGGCGAAGAGCCACAGGGGAAGCTGCGTGGCGGCTCGGTCATTCCGCTGTCCCGCGGGGGGGCCTACCCGAGCACCGAGCAGACCTTGGCGGCGCTGTCGTTGGTACTCAACGGCGGCGGACTGGGCCAGATACAGGACATCACCGAGGCGTTGAGCACCGCGTTCCGCGGTCGGGAGCAGGACCTGCGCAGCCTGATCGGGCAACTGGACACATTCACCGCATACCTCAACGACCAGTCTGGAGACATCATCGCGGCCGCGGACAGCCTGAACCGATTGGTCGGCAAGTTCGCCGCGCAGCAGCCGGTCCTGGACCAGGCCCTCGCGACCATCCCGGATGCGCTCGGGGTGCTCAACGACGAGCGGGACAAGCTGGTCGAAGCGGCGGATCAGTTGAGCAAATTCAGTGCGCTGACCGTGGATTCGGTCAACAAGAGCAAGACGAACCTGGTCCGGGAGTTGACCCAACTCGGTCCGGTGCTGGACTCGCTCGCCAACGCCGGGCCCGCCATGACCCGGGCGTTGTCGCTGTTGCTCACGTTCCCTTTCCCGAACGAGACGTTCCAGAACTTCCAGCGCGGCGAGTACGCCAACCTGACCGCGATCGTCGATCTCACGCTCAGCCGCATCGACCAGGGTCTGTTTACCGGCACTCGGTGGGAATGCCATCTCACCCAGCTCGAGCTGCAGTGGGGACGCACCATCGGGCAGTTCCCCAGCCCCTGCACAGGCGGCTATCGAGGCACACCCGGCAATCCGTTGACCGCCCCCTACCACTTTGACCAGGGACCCTGATGCTGCACCTACCGCGTCGAGTCAGGCTGCAGCTGGCCGTCTTCACCGTCATCGCCGTTGGCGTGCTGGCGGTCACCTTCCTGCACTTCGTCAAGCTGCCCGCCATGCTGTTCGGCGTCGGCCGATACACCGTGACGGTGGAGTTGCCGGAAAGCGGTGGGCTCTATGACACCAGCAACGTCACCTACCGAGGCTTCGAAGTGGGTCGGGTGGATTCGGTGCGGCTCAGCCAAACCGGCGTCGAGGCGGTCCTTTCGCTCAAGTCCGGCATCGACATCCCGTCGGACCTCAAGGCCGAGGTGCACAGTCAGACGGCAATCGGGGAAACGTACATAGAGCTCTTGCCTCGCAACGCCACATCGCCACCCCTGAAGGACGGCGACAAGATCAGGGTCGCCGACACATCGGTTCCGCCGGACATCAACGAGCTGCTCAGCGCTGCCAACACGGCGCTGGAAGCGATTCCCCACGACAACCTGCAGACCGTGGTGGACGAGTCCTACACTGCGGTGGGCGGACTCGGCCCGGAGCTTTCCCGACTGATCACGGGTACCTCCACCCTGGCCATCGACGCGCGGAAGAACCTCGACCCATTGGTGTCGCTGATCGACCACGCGCCGGCGGTACTCGATACGCAGAATCACAGCTCGGATGCGATCACCGCGTGGGCGGCGCAACTGGCCGCCGTGACCAGGGAGCTGCAAACTCACGACGACGCCGTCGCCGGTGTCATCGTCAACGGTCCGCCGGCGCTGGCCGAGACGACCCAACTGGTCGAGCGACTGCAACCCACCCTGCCGGTCCTACTGGCCAACCTGGTCAGCGTCGGGCAGGTCGCCCTCACCTACCAGAACGACATCGAGCAAATACTCGTGGTGTTTCCGATGGCCGTCGCAGCCGACCAGGCGGGCGTCGTGGCCAACCTGAACACCAAGCAGCCATATCGGGGTCAGTACCTGAGCTTCAACCTGAATCTCAACTTGCCGCCGCCCTGCACCACCGGATTCCTGCCGGCACAACAGCAGCGAGGGGCCACGTTCGAGGACTCTCCGGCTCGCCCACCCGGTGATCTGTATTGCCGGGTACCGCAGGACTCGATGCTGAATGTTCGTGGCGCACGCAATATTCCATGCGAAACGGTGCCCGGCAAGCGGGCGCCCACCGTGAAGTTGTGCGAGAGCAGTGAAAATTTTGTGCCGCTCAACGATGGCTTCACTTGGAAGGGCGATCCCAACGCCACCCTGTCGGGCCAGGATGTCCCGCAACTGCCGCCCGGGTCACCGCCGCCCATCGCGGCCGCGCCGTACGACCCCGCCACCGGCACCTATGTCGGACCCGACGGCCAACGCTATACCCGGGCCGACCTGGCCCAAGCCGCCCCGAAGGACAAGACATGGCAAACGATGCTGCTGCCTCCGGGCAGCTGACCAACCCGCCGCCCCGGTATGAGGCAACAATGATGCAGCGCAGGATGACTCACACGGCAATGGCAGCCGCGCTGCTAATTGGCGTCGCGCCGATGACGGCCATGCCGCGTGCCGGCGCCGACGTGGTGGCCTACCTGGTCAATGTCACAATGCGTCCCGGCTATAACTTCGCCAATGCCGATGCCGCCCTGGCGTACGGACATAGCCTCTGCGACAGGCTGTCTCAGGGCCGCACCTATGCACAGCTGATCGGCGACATCAAGGCAGACTTCAACACCACCGACGACTATCAGGCCTCCTATCTGCTCAGCCAAGCCGTCAACGAGCTATGCCCGGCGCTGATCTGGCAACTGCGAAACTCCGCCGCCCGGCGATAGAAGGGAGACCGCTATGCATCCTCGAGGGCTGGCCCTGTCTGCGTTGCTCGCCACGAGCACCACGGGGGCCACAGTGGGGCTCGCCGCTCCCGCCGCGCAGGCCGACAACAAGCGACTCAACGACGGAGTCGTCGCCAATGTCTTCACCATTCAGCATCAGGCCGGCTGCACCAACGACATCAAGATCAACCCGCAGCTACAACTGGCCGCGCAATGGCACGCCGTTGACATACTCAACCACCGGAACCTGGACGGGGACACAGGTTCTGACGGGTCAACACCGCAAGACCGCGCCAATGCCGCCGGGTTCCGCGGGAACGTGGCTCAGACCGTGGCGATCAATCCCGCCATGGCAATCAGCGGGATCGAGGTACTCAACCAGTGGTATTACAACCCCGGCTACATGTCGATCATGTCCAACTGCGCCAACAATCAAATCGGGGTGTGGTCGGAAAACAGCGTGGACCGCACCGTCGTGGTGGCCGTTTATGGTCAATCCGACCGCCCGGCCCCACAGGGGAACGTGCCGATCGATCCCAGCCCCCACTACGACGCCAGTGATGAGGTCGAATATGCCGTGGACTGGTTCCCGTGGATCCTGCGTGGCGTTTATCCACCACCGGGCATCCCACCGCAGTGAAAGCGGGACAGCGTGGCGCCGAGGACTTCGCGGCACCCGGCCCACATCTGCTGAATGATGTCGGCGGCCGGCGGCAGGTCTTCGATGCGGCCGGCCACCTGACCGGTGTTCGCGACGCTGGCGTCCATGTCGCCGTCGAAATAGAGCCGCTGCACACGCTGCAAGGCCGCGCCGCCTTCTTCGACAGACGCTGACGCGTCGAGCTTGTCGGCGGCGGGCGTTCGGATCACCCGCATCATTCGCTTGCCGTCGAGCGGAAGCATGACGGTGGAGGTCTCGTCGGCGCGCACGACCGCCTGCTTAAGGTTCCCGTGTACCGGCGAGTCCGCCGAGGCGAGCAGCCGGGTGCCCAGCTGGACGCCTTCCGCGCCCAGCACCAACGCGGCCGCCATGGACCGGGCATCACAGATCCCGCCGGCGGACACGACCGGAACGTCGACGTGGGCCGCCACCAGCGGCAGCAGCACCATGGTCGAGGCGCCGAACCGGTTCTTGAATCCGCCTCCTTCGACGCCCTCGACCACCAGGCCATCCACTCCAGCGTCGACGGCCTTTTTGGCTGCGGCCAGGGTTCCCACCACATGGAATACCGTGATGCCCGCGTCGTGCAGCCGCGCGGTGAACAGTGCGGGATCCCCCGCCGAGGTGGTGACGAAACGAATCCCGTTGGCCACCAACAGGTCTATGACTGCTGGGTCGCGGTTGAACAGCAGCGCGATGTTGGCACCGACGGGCCGGTCGGTGAGGTCGCGCACTCGTTGCAGATCGGCCCGTCCCTGCGGCGAGGTGGTCTCGATGATGCCCAGTGCGCCGGCGTTCGATACCGCCGCGGCCAATTGCGCTCCGGCGATGTAGGTCATTGGCGCCTGGATGATGGGGATGTCTGTCCCCGCGAGTTGGCAGACCCGGTTGGGTGCCGTCTGGGCGGTCTGGTCAATCGCCATCGGTTGCTCCCGCGGTGGTGTCGGGCTGATCGATGAGGTTGCGGAAGCGCTCCGCGCGGTAGACGGATGCACCCATGCCGCGCACTCGGTCGGACAGTGCCTTGTCCGACGTGACGACTCGAATGTCGGGTTCTGCCTCCTCGTCTACCAGTCGCCGCACCAGGCGGACGATCTCATCGTCGGCCGAGTTGGCGGCGGCTTTGGGCGCGTGGGCGATCTCGATCACGGACGAGCGGATTGCCTTCGACGGCGGCCGTTCCAGCACGACGGTGACCTGCTGCGGGTCGCCTTCGGCCGATGCCCAATGATCGAGTCGTTCGACCAGATCGACCATCGCGCCGTGGCGGTCCTTCCACCATCCGTCTGGACGGCTGCCAATGACGTTCATGGCGTCAACAATCCACCGCACACTCACTCCTTCACGGGGCTCCAGCCCAAGCGTAGGAGACGAGGGTCAGGTTGTGCCCTGGAAGAACAGGCCCGAGATGTTGTTGCCGACGTTGGCGATCCCGGAGACGAAGCTGTGCAGCGCGAGATCCAGCACACCGGTGTTGGCGAATCCCGATATACCGCTGCCGAAGTTGTTGAAACCGGAAATTAGGCTTCCGTAGTTCTGGTAGCCCGAGCCGCCGAGCAGGCCGGGAGCGTTCTTGTTGAACCAACCGGACAGACCAGCACCGCTGTTGGCGTAGCCGGAATTGCCGCCGGTGCCGCTGTTGAAGAAACCCGACGACGGCGTAGTGCTGGTATTGAAGAAGCCGGGCGCTGGGGGAACATCGAATTCCGCAATGATCGTGCCGGGCAGGTGGATGCTCGGGATGGAAAGTGGCGGTGTACTGAAGGCCCCCAGCCCAATTGGCCCGAGGGTGAACGACGGAATCGTGATCTCGGGGGTGGTGATCTGAGGCAGGGCGAATCCTGCGAGCTTGACCGGGCCGATGGTGAGCGGTGGAGTGGTGATCTCCGGGATTGACACCGACGGCAACGTGAACTGCCCCAACCCAACCGACGGCATGTGCGATGCCCTTCCGACCCGTTTCGGTGAGCATCTCGTTGGTGTGTCAGCGCACAACCGAAAATTGACTCCTGCGTAGATAACAGGCCCGAATGTTTCGAACTGTGATAATTATTGAGATTGATGTAAAAAAGCTGTACACGGCAATTCCAGGAGGTCTTGCAGCTCCTGGAAGTCAAGCGGGTACGGCTTGCTGGATGCCGAGATCTGTAGCTGGGTAACCCCTTTCGAGCACTACGAATGACCGGTCAATTTGGCGCTTCGTGCATGAATTCATCGCGCACGAGTTGCAACGAATTGCAATTAATCACGGTCGACAAATAAACGGCAAATAGTGCTATCCCATCCTGTGGGGCCACTGACCGCGGGGCCGTACCACGCGGGCGACGAAAACAAGCAGAAGCACACGGCATACCATCGGCCGATGCGTGAGTCGAGGATCCTGATCACCGGCGCGACGGGACAGGTCGCCGCTCCCATCGCCAAAGCGTTGGCAGCCGACAACGAAGTTTGGGGCATCGCCCGCTTCACCAGCCCCGAAGCCCGGGCGGATCTCGAAAGCGCTGGCGTGCGGTGCGAAGCGGTCAACTTGGCCGCCGGTGACTTCACCGCGCTGCCGTCCGACTTCGACTACGTGCTCAACCTCGCGGTGGCCAAGAGCGGCAGGTGGGACAAGGACCTCGGCGCGAATGCGGAGTCTGTCGGCCTGCTCATGTCGCACTGCCGTGGCGTAAAGGCGTTCCTGCACTGCTCATCTGCGGCCGTCTACGATCCGCCGGACGACGAGCTGCGCACCGAGCGCGCCGCGTTGGGCGACAACCACAAGTTCCTGTTCCCAACCTATTCCATCTCCAAGATCGCGGGGGAGACCGTGGCCCGGACGATGGCCCGGGTCCTCGGCGTCCCGACCACCATCGCCCGTCTCAACGTCCCCTACGGCGACAACGGCGGGTGGCCGTACTTCCACATGGAGATGATGTTGGGCGGCATCCCGATCCCTGTCCCGCCCGGCGGACCCGCCCGCTACAACCCGATCCACGAGGACGACATCATCGCCTCCCTCCCGAAGTTGTTGGAGGCGGCGTCGGTTCCGGCGACCACCATCAACTGGGCCGGGGACCAAATTGTCAGCATCCAGGAATGGTGCGCCTATATCGGCACGCTGATCGGGCACGTGCCGGTTTTCGACGAAAGTGAGCAGGCCCTGCGCGGCAATCCGGTCGATGTGACACGACTACACCAAATCGTCGGTCCCACAACCACTGTCGACTGGCGGGACGGGATCCGCCGGATGGTGGCCAAGTTCCATCCCGAGTTGGTGCGTCAGAGATAGGCCAGCAAGCGTTCGGCGAAGACCTCGGGGTGCTCCCGGTGCATGAAGTGCCCGCCCGGGACCTCTTCGACGGTGTACTCGTTCTCGAACATCCGGGCAGCGCCGCGGTAATCGTCGGGGGTGACGATCGGGTCGTCGAGGCCTGCGAACACCACGGTCGGCACGGTGATCCGCGTCTTCAGTGACGGCGAAGGTTTGGGGGAGAGCTTGCGGTAGTAGCCGAACGCCGCGTTCAAACTCGCCGGATCGGCGAAACTCTCACGGACGGCATCGAACTCGCTCGGGTCCGGGTTCCACGTCGGAGACCATCGCCGGTAGATCACCGGAAGGGCAGCGAAGTCGTTGCGCGCAAACCGTTGTGGGGCGCCCGGCAGTTTGTAGGCCGCGAAATGGCGAACGCCCCACAGCTTCTTCGGTGACGGTTTGAGCGCCGCCGGGTGCGGGATGCCGATAACGAAGAGCTTCGTCACCCGCCGCGGATCAAGCGCCGCCGCGCCGTACGCGGCGGAGGCGCCCCAATCGTGCCCGACAACGACGGCATTCTGGGCGCCGAGCGCTTCGATGAGCGCGAGCGGATCACCGGCCAGGGTCTCCTGATCGGGGTCTCGGTCAGGCACTTCGCTCGGGTGGTAGCCACGCATGAAGGGGCTCACCACCCGGTAGCCTTTCGCAGCGATCCGCGGCCGAAGGTCGTCCCAGGAATGCGCCGTGTCCGGAAATCCGTGCAGCAGCAGCACCAGCGGTCCGGAGCCTTCTTCGAGGTAGGCGAACCTCAACCCGTTGGCAGCGACGAATTTGATCTCATCGGCCATGGGTTCATGACATTACGCCGCATACCGACGGCTCACATCACCGCGCCGCCGTTGACCCCGAGCACTTGACCCGTGATGAACCCGGCCTCCTCCGAGCACAGGAAACCGACCGCCGCGGCGATGTCCTCGGGAGAACCCATGTGTCCCACCGGGATCAGCTTTGCCAGCTGATCGGGCGAACCCAACTTGCCCTGGGCCTGAGATTGGCGCGACATGGGTGTGTCGATGCTGGACGGCGGCACGCTGTTGACCGTGATTCCTTTCGACGCATATTCGCTCGCAAGTGATTTCGTCAATGTGATGACCGCCCCCTTGGACGCCGCGTAGTGCGCCATGCGCGGCGACCCGCGTTGCGCGCTGGAGGACGAGATGGTGACAATGCGCCCCCAGCCCGCCGCGATCATGTCCGGCAGCGCCACCTGGCAGCAGTGAAAGGTGCCGTGCAGATTGATGTCGACGATTTCCAGCCAGGACTCGACGGTGATGTCGGTGAAACGACAAAAGCTCGCCTTGCCGGCGCTGGTCACCAACACCGCGACCGGCCCCAGCACCCTTCGCACCTCCGCGAACGCGGCTTCCACGGCCGCCCGGTCGGTGACGTCGACGTCGACGCCCAGCGCGGCGACGCCGCCCGATTCCAACTCGGCTGCGACCCGCCGCGCGGCCTCGCCATCGATGTCCAGGACTCCCACTTTGTGGCCGCGCTCGGCGAGTTCGCGGCAAGTGGCTTCACCGATGCCCGACGCCCCACCCGTCACCACCGCCACGCGGTTCTGCGCCCCGGTCAATCGGTTGCTCCCTTCATCGGTGAATCGTCGAGCGTCGAGAACACCTGATTCTCTCGTGTCGCCGAACCGCAAACGGAATCGGCCCGGACCACTGGTCCGGACCGATTTCCGCTAAAGGTGTCAAACGCGCTCGGAGCCGGGCCCCTTGAAGTAGCGGTTGAGGAAGCCGACGGCACCGATCGCCGCGACGGCCCCGATCACGCCCCACACCACGAAGTTGACGGCCAGAGAACCCACGAACCAGCCGTAGCTCATGGA
The DNA here is from genome assembly GCF_002086275.1 of Mycobacterium intermedium. Taxonomy (GTDB): domain Bacteria; phylum Actinomycetota; class Actinomycetes; order Mycobacteriales; family Mycobacteriaceae; genus Mycobacterium; species Mycobacterium intermedium. The sequence goes on from NZ_MVHT01000038.1 coordinate 10,054, forward strand.
CCAGATGAGCGTCCAGATGATGCGGAAAAACGACCAGGCCGCGGTCGCTGCGAGGCTGATCCCGATCCACAGGCTGTACTGGCGGTCGACGCGGTTGATCTGCTGCTCGACAGCGGCTGGGACGATGTTCATTGTCTTCCTTTCGCGTGTGACGCCGCCTCGTTGGTGACGTCGTTGCGAGAAGTACAGACGGGGCCGGCGGCTACCGATCCCAACTCTGGTTCATCTCCGCCTGGAATTGCCGGTAGCGTTCCGCACGGCCGGGACGGCGGCGGACGATCAGCCACCCGATGCCCAGGGCCGCGAACCAGAGCGGAAACCATGCCAGCGCAACCGCGGTTTCCGGTTCGTTCAACAGGGTCCAGATCACAAAGACGAAGAAGGCCAGCACCGCCCAGCACGTCGCCACACCACCTGGCATCTTGTACGCCGACTCGGCATGACGCTGTGGGTGTCGACGGCGGTAAGCGAAGTAGCTGACCACGATCATCGTCCACACGAACATGAACAGCAGTGACGAGACGGTCGTGATGATGGTGAAGGCCCCGATCACCGAACCGCCCGCGTAGAGCAGCGGAATCGCGATGAGTAACAGGGGAGCGGTCACCAGCAGCGCCGGGGCCGGCACGCCGCCGCGGTTGAGTCGGCGGAAGATCGACGGTGCGCTACCCTCGTCTGCCAAGCCGAAAAGCATTCGACCCGTGGAGAATACGCCGGAATTCGCCGATGATGCGGCCGAGGTGATCACCACGAAGTTGACGATCGACGCCGCCGCCGCAAACCCCGCGAGGGAGAACATGGTGACGAACGGGGAGTGCCCGCTGGTGAACCGCCGCCACGGTACCACCGCAAGGATGGCCAGCAGCGCTCCGACGTAGAAGATCGCCACCCGCACCGGGACCGCGTTGATCGCGCGGGGCAGGGTGCGGCGCGGATCGGCGGTTTCGGCGGCTGCGGTGCCCACCAGCTCCACGCCGACGAACGCGAAGAACGCGATCTGAAACCCGCTGACCACGCCCATGAATCCGGTTGGAAAGAAACCGTTGTCATTCCAAAGGTTGGCGAGCGTCGCGCGGTCACCGTCCGGAGAAACGAAGCTGGTCGCCACCAAGAAGCCGCCCACGACGATCAGCCCCAGGATCGCCACGATCTTGATCAACGCGAACCAGAACTCGATCTCGCCGAAGTTGCGGACGCTGAACAAGTTGAAGGCGAGCACCAGGGTGACCGTCAACACCACCGGTAACCAGGACGGCAAGCCGGACCACCAGAACTTTGAATAGCCGGTGATCGCAACGACTTCCGCGATGCCGGTGACCACCCAGGCGAACCAGTACGACCACCCCACGAAAAAGCCCGCCGCGGGGCCCAGCAGGTCGGCCGCGCAGTCGACGAAAGACTTGTAGTTCAAATTCGACAGCAGCAACTCACCCATGGCGCGCAGCACGAGGAACACGAAGATGCCGATGATCCCATACACCATCAACACCGCCGGTCCGGCCAGCGAGATCGTCCGCCCGGAACCCATGAACAAGCCGGTGCCGATCGCACCGCCGATCGCTATCAGCTGTATCTGGCGATTGGAGAGGGCGCGATGCAGGTGCGACGAGGCCTGGGTGGCTTGCGTGGCCGGGGTGGCCTCAGACGCGTCGCCGACAAGATCACTCGCCATGACTTAGCTCCATCAGGGATCCCTCAGGCCAGGAAATAGCCGGATGTGGTGAGCACATCGCCGGCCGCAAGATCGTCCTTCGACAGCTTCTTGAACAGCAGGCCAACGGTTTCGCCGGGGACCGCCTTGTCCAACTTCTTACGGAATGCCTCGATGGCGTCGACTTTCACCCGGCGGCCATCGTTGATCGCCACCTCGTCACCGACGCGAAGTTCCCCGTATTCAACCTGTCCGGTCGCCACGGCCCCGCGCCCACGAATGACAAACACGTCTTGCACCGTCATGCGAAACATGCTGGGAAACGGTACTAGCCGTACCGTTGTCCTGCGAGATGCCACACTGTTCAGGATCTATGAACAGCCTAGGCACAAGGAGGTGACGTGGGTTGGTTCAAGCGGGCACGTAACGCCAGTGCGGGACAACGAGTTACCCGAGCCGATAAGCGGCAGGCGGAGGACAGCCTCGCGGAGCTCAGCGCGCTCAACGCCGAGCGGGAGCGGCTGACCCGCGAAGGTTTGGCGGGTGTGGCAACGATCGTCGGTATCCGCGAGAACGTCGCAACCACCACGCTGGGCTCGTGGCATGAACTACAGCTGGACGTGCAGCTGCCCGACCAGGACCCGTACCGGGCCACGCGGCGAGTGGCGCTCGAGCTGGCGACGGCGCCGCACATCACCGTGGGTGCTCAAGTCCCGGTGCGCGTCGACCCCCGGGATTGGTCCGTGGTCCTCGTCGTCGCGGCGGCCGGCTAGGTCCGGCTAGGTCAACTTGACCAAGAGCTTGCCGACGTTCTTGCCGTCGAACAACATGTTGATGGCCGTCGGCAGTTGTTCGAAGCCCTCGACGACGGTCTCGAGCGGCGTCAACTTGCCGGCGGTGATCAAGCCGGCGATCTCGCTGATCGCCTCGCGCGCGCGGCCGAAGTGGTCGAGCACGATGAAGCCCTGTAGCTTGGCCCGCTGGATGAGCAGGTTTCCGAACGCGCGCGGCCCAGGCGGGGGATCTTCGGCGTTGTAGCCCGAGATCAGGCCGCAGAGGGCGATGCGCGCGCCGATGTTGAGACGCGCGAAGACGGCGTCCATGATGTCGCCGCCGACGTTCTCGAAGTCGACATCGATGCCGTCGGGCGTGGCATTGGTCAGCTGAGTCAGCCAATCGTCGGCCTTGTAGTCGACCGCGGCGTCGAAGCCGAGTTGCTCGGTGAGCAGCGCACACTTGTCGGGGCCACCCGCGATTCCGACGACGCGCGCGCCGTCGGCCTTGGCCAATTGGCCCGCGACCGAACCGACCGCGCCCGCCGCCGCCGAGACCACCACCGTCTCGCCCGGCTTGGGCTTGGCGATGTCACGCATCCCGATCCACGCGGTCAGCCCGGTCATCCCGAGCGCGCCCAGGTAGGCACTCGGTGAGACCCCCTCGGCGACTTCGACCGGCAGCAACGGCGCCGTGGCGGACGCGACGACGTACTCCTGCCAGCCGACCAGGCCCTGCACGATCTGGCCGACCGGATAGTGCGGGTTCTTCGAGGCGATCACCTCGCCGATGCCGCCGGCGCGCATCACCTCGCCGATACCCACCGGAGGCAGGTAGGTCGGAGTGTCGTTGATCCACATGCGGTTGGTCGGGTCGAGGGAGATCCAGTCGATGCGGACCAGGGCCTCGCCGTCGCCGATCTCGGGAATCGGTTCTTCATGCAGCTCAAAAGTGTTGGGGCCGATCCGTCCGGCGGGGCGCTCGCGGAGCAGGAACTGGCGGTTTCGATCAGGCATAAGCGCACCGTACACACGCCGAGCAGGCGCCCGAAGACCGCCGGCCTTGTCGGAGGGGGTGCTATAACGCAGCTATGTCAGATTCGGCGCACGTCATCACGCATGTTTCCGACACTGCCCGGTGGACGGCCCTGCACCGGGCCACCGAATCGGCACGCCCTGACGCGCTGTTCAGCGACCCATACGCCGAACGCCTCGCGGGTGAACAGGGCCAAGCCATCGTTGCCCGAGTTCCGCGATCCACCCGCAACGGCTGGTGGCTGGTCGCGCGCACCAAACTCATCGACGACGCCATTCTCGACGCGATCGCCCAGGGCTGCGACCGGGTGCTGAATCTGGCGGCCGGCCTCGACACCCGCCCTTACCGGCTGGATCTGCCTGCCGATCTCACCTGGGTGGAGGCCGACCTGCCACCGTTGCTCGCAGAAAAGACGCAGCTGCTCGCGGACGCCACCCCGCGCTGCAAGCTGATCCGCAGCGCCGTCGACCTGTCCGACCCGCAAGCCCGCGACGCCTTCTTCGACGAGGCGCTGGACGGGGCCAACCGGGCGCTGGTGCTGACCGAGGGCCTGCTGATGTACCTCGAGGAGCGCGACGTCGTTGCGCTGTCCACCGCCATCAAACAGCCCAGTGTCGCCTGGTGGATGCTCGACTTCGCCGGACCGGGCCTGAAGAAAATGATGAACAAGAGAATGGCGGGTCTGCTGGAAAATGCGCCGTTCATCTTCGCGCCCGAAAACGGGTTGGCCTTCTTCGAGGACCTCGGCTGGCGGGTCATCGAATCCGAATCGCTGCTCAGCGCGGCGCGTCGGCTGCACCGATTGCCGCCGCTGATGCGCCTCGCTGCCCGGCGACCCGAACCGGACCCGCGCAAACCGGGCCCGCGCAGGCCGTGGAGCGCCGCAGCCCTGCTCACGCAGTGATCTGCATGAACGACCACCTGGCCGCCCCTACCGTGAAAAATTCACGGCAAATTCTCAACTTCGGACACGGTTTGGTCACAGGTTTGCTGGGCATCCTGTGGGACAAGCGTGAAGACGCATCCAGAGAGCCAAGGTTCGTCCGCGGACGTTGCACAGGGGGAAGGAGCTGAAAAGCGTGGCAAAGTCATCGAACTCTACGGTGATCGATCTGCAGTCACACCCCAAGTGGATCGCGGCACACCGATACGATCGGCAGCGCCTCGAGGCCATGCGGCGCCACCCCGCATACCTGGGTCGTCGCCCCAGCGCCGACACCCCCGCCTGAGCACCTGCCGGCCGGGACGCCTGGCTTTCTCAGAACCGTTGTAGACGGCCCCCGATATCCTGAAAAACCGGACCATCGAGGGGACCCGCGTACATGTCTCAGCCACCCGCCACCACTCGGATCACCCTTCCGGGCATAAGTTCGCGTGCGTGGGAGCATCCCGCTGACCGCACCGCGTTGTCGGCGCTGCGCCGGCTCAAGGGATTCGATCAGATTTTGAAGTTGCTGTCCGGCATGTTGCGGGAACGGCAGCATCGGTTGCTTTACCTGGCCAGCGCGGCCCGCGTGGGACCGCGGCAGTTCGCCGACGTCAACGCGCTGCTCGACGAATGCGCCGACGTTCTCGATGCCCCGGAGAAGCCCGAGATATTCATCAGCCAATCGCCCGTCGCCAACGCCTACACGATCGGGATGGATCAGCCGTTCATCGTCCTGACGTCCGGGCTCTACGACCTGATGACCCACGACGAGCTGAGGTTCGTCGTCGGCCACGAACTCGGTCACGCCCTATCCGGTCACGCGGTGTACCGCACGATGATGATGCATCTGATGCGGTTGGCACACTCCTTCGGCTTCATGCCAGTCGGCGGTTGGGCGCTGCGTGCGATTGTGGCCGCGCTGCTCGAATGGCAACGCAAATCGGAACTTTCCGGCGACCGCGCCGGGCTGCTGTGCAGCCAGGATTTGGAAACCGCGATCCGTGTTGAGATGAAGCTGGCGGGCGGCAACCGGCTCGACAAGCTGGACTCGGAGGCCTTCTTGGCGCAAGCACGGGAGTACGAAAAATCCGGGGACATGGTCGATGGGGTGCTGAAGTTGCTCAATTTGGAGCTGCAGACCCATCCGTTCTCGGTGCTGCGCGCCGCCGCGCTGACCCGCTGGGTCGACACCGGTGGCTACGGCCGCATCATGTCGGGGGACTACCCGCGCCGCGAGGAAGACGAAAAGTTCTCTGTCACAGATGATTTCAGTGAAGCGGCCCGCCACTACAAAGACGGCTTCGACCAATCGGACGACCCGCTGATCAGGGGCATCCGGGACGGCCTCGGCGGTGTCGTCGATGGCGTGGGGCGAGCCGCCACCACCGCCGCAGATACGTTGGGCCGCAAGATCAACGAGTGGCGCCAGCCCCGCAACGGCTAACCCGTAGAAACTGCGCTCACTTCGGCCGGGTCGCTGACCCACGCGGCAAAGACCGGCACACCGGCCCACGGGTCGCGCCTGTGGCGACCACCGGTCACGGCGACCACGGCGTAGGGATGACCGAAAATCAGTGTCGCCGTGCGTGACAACCCTAGCGGCAGCATCGCGCTGCGCAGCGCGACCGCGGTCACGGCCGCGGCCTCGAAGCCGAACTGGCCGTAACGGGCCACCGCGGATTGCCGCGCGTCAACTTCGGGGGGCACCGATACGGCCGCACCGATTGCTCGGGCGACCGCGCCGAAACCAAGGCGCCGATCAGCGCTCAGGTCATGGTCCGACGATGCCGTCCAGGCCGGCAACACCACCCGGACCTGGTCACCACCCGGTCGGCGTTCCTCGGTGATCGTCCAGAAATCCCCTTGTCCCAGAGGCAATTTCGACAGACCCAGGCGGCGCACCGGGCTTCCGTTCGCATCCCGACGGGCGATGTCGTGCGCCGCGGCCAGCACCGCCTCGGACGGCGCGTCCGCGCGCGCGATGACCGACGTCACTTGGAGGGAGTCGCTGCCGAAGGCGGTGTGCACCGCCACGAGGCCCAGATCCGCCACCTCAGTGAGGTAGCCATAGGCACCGTGCAGCGTCAAGACATCGGCGACCTTGGCACTCCACGGCGATGCCAAATCGGCGGCGTCGGCCAGGTCGTAGGGGCGCAACCAGCTGATGCGGGTCGCCAACGCGCTGGCCAGTACCGCCGCCATGCCCGAAACCGCGACCGGAAAACGATCGATCAGGCCGTCGGTGTGATCGCGCGCCCACGCATCGGCCTGCGCCTGGGTAGGAATCGGGCCCGCTTGGACAGCGGCGGGCAACCGATCCGGCCATCCGTCCAGGCCCCACATCGCCAGCGCGATCCGAACCGCCTCGGGCGGGTCGGCAAGCAGATCATCGAGCGCGCGTCGGGCGCGCTTCGCGTCGGTTCCGAGCACCCCTTCGAGTTCGTCTCGGATCGCCCCGCGCGCCACCGGAGCGGTGAGCGCCAGGATCAACCACGCACCGAGCGGCGACGACACCGAGTGCGTTCCGGCGTGCAGCCGGCAGAAATTCCGGGCATACCGCACAACGAGCGCGCCGACGTCCACGCACCGCACTGTAACCAGGTGTGCGGTGTTTCAGCTGGCCTGACCCGGGTATCAGCTCAGGCGTGACTTCACTTTGGCTGGCCAATCGAGGCGAACCCCGCTGGACCGCAAGCACGCTGGATGACGGCGGCCATTCGGCCGACGTCATCGTCGTGGGTGCCGGCATCACCGGACTGACGACCGCAGTCTTGTTGGCGCGCGCCGGCAAAGACGTGCTGGTGGTGGAAGCACGGACGGTCGGCGCCTGCGCCACCGGCAACACCACCGCCAAGCTGAGCCTGCTGCAGGGCACCCAACTGACGAGCGTCCAGGCCAAGCACAGCAAGAAGGTCGCTCGCGCCTACGTCGAAGGCAATCGCGAAGGCATGGAGTGGGTGCTCAACCACTGCGAGACGAACGGGATCCCCGTGCAGCGCGAGGATGCGTACACCTACGCCCAATCGCAACGGGGAGTTCCGTCGGCACGCCTCGAATTGAAGGCCTGCGAGGCGGCGGGATTGCCTGTCGAGTGGGCCGACGATGCCGACGTTCCGTTCCCGTACCACGGCGGTGTGCGACTGGCCAATCAGGCACAGTTCGACCCGATGCCGTTCCTGGACTCGTTGGCGGCCGAGTTACTCAGGCGTGGTGGACGCCTGGTCGAACGCACCCGGGTACGTCGGGTGTCCCTGCTGGGTAAGGGCCCACGGGTGTACGTGACCGACGCGACCCGACGCGAAGTCGAACTTCAAGCCGACAAGCTCGTGCTCGCCACGGGAACTCCGATCCTGGACCGCGGCGGGTACTTCGCCCGGGTGAAACCGTCGCGGTCCTACTGCCTGGCCTTCAAAGTGCCGGGCTCCATCACCCGGCCGATGATGCTTTCCACCGATTCGCCGACGCGTTCGGTGCGCTACGCGCCGACCCCCGACGGCGAAATGTTGATCGTCGGCGGCGCCGGACACACCGTCGGTCGGAAGAAGAGCCCGTCGCAAGCACTTGAGGAACTGACCTCCTGGGCCCGTGAGCACTACCCGGGCGCGGAGCAGACCCACTTCTGGTCAGCACAGGACTACACGCCGATCGACAGCCTGCCGTACGTCGGCCCCATCTTGCCAAACAGCGAAAGTATTTACATTGCAACGGGTTTCAACAAGTGGGGGATGACCAACGGTCCCGCCGCGGCATTGGCGTTGTCCAGCCGGATCCTGGGCGGGCGGATGGACTGGGCCGACGCGTTCGCCAGCTGGAGCCGCCACGAGATCACCGGCTTGCCGACGGCCCTGCAAGCCAACCTCGAGGTCGGTTTCTATCTGCCGAGGGGATGGATCACGCCGGCGACGCGCATTGCCCGACGCAGCCCTACGGATGAGGGCGGCGTGGTCAGCGGACCGCCGTGGCACTTGCAAGCGCGAAGCCGAATCAACGGAACCGAAAAGCAGGTCTCGCCGGTGTGTCCGCATCTGGGCGGCATCGTGAACTGGAACGATGCCGACCAGGCGTGGGAGTGCCCGCTGCATGGCTCGCGGTTCGCGCCCGACGGCACGGTGCTGGAAGGGCCCGCCACCCGCGATCTGACCCCGTGCTGACCACGGTTTGGATGGCTGGGTAGCCGTCACCAGACTCGGACGTAGTCCACCAGCATCTGGGCGGGGTAGGTTCCGGGGCCGGGGTCACCGCCGCCGGAGCCGGCAACCGCAAGATTCAGGATCGGGAACACCTGGTAGCCCGGGTTGTTGAAGGGCCAGTCCGCCAGGGAGTTGGCCGGCACCGTGAAGTAGGGCTGTGCTCCGTCGGTGTAGTCGAGCCAAAACCGCATCCCGGCGTCGTCCCACTGGACCCGCCAGGTGTGCCACCCGTTGTCCACCCCGATGTTGTGCGTCTTCCATTCGGAGCCGTTCGAGCGGGCGTGCACGGTGGTCGCCGAGGGCCACTTGCCGTTCCCGTACCACTCGATGATGTCGATTTCACCCTGCGCGTCACTGGACAACCACCAAGCCGGCCAGGCGCCTGCCGTCAGGCAGTCGAACTTGATGCGCGCTTCCCAGGTGTGGCCGATGCCGCCCTGCCAGGGGCTGAACACCTTGCCGCCGTAATAGGTGTCGCCATCCTTGAAGGCCTTTATGACCAGGTTGGAGTTGCCGTCGATGAAGACGTTGCGCCGGTCGTCTCGGTACTGCCCGACGTGTTCGGGCAGCTCCCAGTACGTCGGATCCTTCATCGTTTCGCGGGCCTTGGACACCGTCCACTTCGACGGATCCGGGGCCGAACCGGCCGGTCCGTCGAACTCGTCGTGGAAGATGTATGTCCCTGTGGCGCCGCTGGGCGCCGCTGGCGGCGGGACCCGGTCCAGTGGTCGGGGGAGTGGATCAGCGTGAACGGGGGCCGCTGGTAGCGCGGCCGCGCCGGTCAGCAGGCCCGTCATCAACAGCAAACGGCGACGATCAATTTCCGGCATTAGCAAGGCACCCTAGCAGCCACGCCGGACCCGATGAAAATCGACGACCTGCCGCTTGGTGCCGTCCGGAGCCACTAACCCGCCGCCGGCGGCCTGGTCATGAAGGTCAACCTGAACCCGTATGACGGGGTCTTTCGACCGTTACCGGCGTTGATGTACTGCCCGAACGGCGGGGCCACCGGAACGTGGTCGGCGACGGCGCCCTCGACGGCGGCCTCGATCGCCGAGACGTTCGCGGCAGCTGCGACCCCCGGGTTGGGCGTCGCGCTGGCCGTCCAGCTGACCGGCACCGATAGCCCACCGACCGGAACCGATCGGCCCAGACCAGCGGCCACGCTACCGACACTGCTCGACAGCTTGGGTGCTGCGGAGGCGGCCTGGGCGGCGCCTTGGGCCACCGGAGCCACACCGGCGAACTTGGACATGTTGACCGAGGCGCTACTGACCTGCCCCAACGCCTGTCCCGATTGGAACACCGCCTGGAGCAGCGGCAGGTAGGGCGGGATGTATTTGCTGTAAACGGGAGCGAGGTCGTCGAACGGCGTGTGGGCGATGAGCCACTGGTCGATCGCCTGGCCATTGATCGGCGCGGACAGGGTTCGCAGGACGTCGCTGACCCTTGCGTTGATCTGTGACGTCACCTGGAAGATTTCGCCCTGGACGGCTTCACTCTGGGCTTTGAGCACCGAAAGCGCCTGGTCAAGCAACCCGCCGGGGCTCACCACTTCGGCAGGCTCCGGCAGTTCCGCCAACTGCGTCGCGGCCGCCGAACTGCCCGCGTAGGCGTACATCGCTGCCGCGTCCTGAGCCCAGAACTCCATGTACACGGCTTCGGTGGCAGCGATCGCCGGGGTGTTCTGGCCAAGAAAGTTGGTGGCCACCAACGCCGCCAACAATGCCCGATTGGCCGCGATCACCGGTGGCGGGACCGTCGCCGCGAACGCCGCCTCAAAGGCCGTCGCCGCGGCGTACGCCTGGGTCGAGGCCTCTTCGGCTTCCTCGGCGCTGCTGTCCAGCCAGGTGATGAACGGAGTGGCGGCAGCGAGCAGCTGCGCCGACGCCGCTCCCAGCCACGGACCGCTCGTCAGCCCGGTGATCACCGAACGGTGACCCGCCGCGACCGCCTGCAAGTCGGCCGCCAGCGAACCCCACGCCGATGCGGCGGCGAGCAGTGGTCCCGCCCCCGGACCGGCATATAAGCGCCCCGAGTTGATCTCGGGCGGCAAAACGCCATAGTCAACCATCGCTTGTTGTCCCCTGATGCCTGTAGACCGCTCAGCCGGCAGCCGCTGCGGTGATCCGGCCGATTAACCGGCGGCCGGCGGCTTCGCCATGACGGACGGCTTGAACCCGTACGTCGGCTGATTTCGGCCGTAACCGCCGTTGAGGAACTGCCCGAACGGAGGGGCCATGGGAAAGCTGTTGGCGCCTTCGGCGGCGGCCGGAATCGCGGTGGCGACTCCCGGATTGGTGGTGGCTTGCCACGGGACCCACTTTGCCGGTGCCGAGAGCCCGCCGATCGGGATCGCCTTGCCCAGCCCCGCTGCCACGCCGGCCGCGGTCGACCCGATGTTCGCCCCCGCATTTGCCGCGGCCGCCCCCGCTGCCTGAGCCGCCCCCTCGGCCGCCTTGGCCGCCGAAGCCGCCGGCTTCGCGAAGTTGGCCATAGCGGTAAGGCCGTTGCTGACCTGGCCGAAGGATTGTGTCGACTGAATCATCGACTGCAGGGAGGAGATGTACGGCGAGAGGTACTTGCTGAACAGCGAGACCACGTCGTCGAGTGGCGTGTTTGCCACGATCCACTGGTCGATCGCCGAACCGTTGATCGGCGCTGACAGCGTCTTCAGCACTTCGGAGACCCTGGGGTTGATCTGGTTCAACATGTTGCCGACTTGGGTGGCGACGGCTTGGTTCTGCGCCTTGAACACCGCGATTGCCTGGTCTGCCGCCGCCCCGGGGTCCACCACCTCGGCCGGTGCGGGCAAGTCCGCCAACTTGGTAGCCGTGGCCGCCCTGCCCGCGTAGGTGTACATCGCCTCGGAATCCTGTGCCCAGAATTCGGCGTATTGAGCCTCGGTTGTCCCGATCGCCTGGCTGTTCTGCCCGAAAATGTTGGTCGCGACCAACTCGGCCAGCAAGGCGCGGTTGGCCGCGATCAGTGGGGGCGGAACGGAGCCGGCGAACGCCGCCTCGTAGGCCGTCGCTGCGGCGCTCGCCTGACTCGCAGCGTTTGCGGCCTCTTCGGCGCTGATCTCCAGCCAAGTGATGAACGGGCTTACCGACGCAAGCAGCGACCCCGCGGCTGGCCCCAGCCAGGGGCCGCTGGTCAGCGAGGTAATCACCGACCGGTGGCCCGCGACGGCTTCCTGCAGCTCAGCGGCCAGGCCGGCCCATGCCGCCGCGGCCGCCACCAGCGAACCGGCGCCCGGGCCGGCGTAGATCTTCGCCGAGTTGATCTCGGGCGGCAACAATCCGTAATCGACCATCAGTTCCCCCTTTTGGACTCGGGCCGACTAGAGCGCCGCCGCCGCGTTGGCCGCCTCGGTCTCCGCGTACGAACCCGCGCTGGTGGCCAACGTCGCCGACAACGCCGCCTGAATCTGCGCGGCCCGGGCGTGCAGTTCCTGGAACCGGGCGGCGTGGGTGGCGAACTGGGCCGCCGTCAGCACCGAAACCTCATCGACGGCCGCTGGGACGACTCCGGTCGTCGGGCCAGCGGCAGTGGCGTTTGCGACGTTCAACGAAGCGCCGATCGACTGCAGGTTGCTGGCCGCCGCAGCCAGCACCTCTGGATATGCGGTTACGAAAGACATAAAATTCCTCCAGCGACCAGTCGGGATTTGTGCGAACACGTCGCTGTGCTCGTCGAACACCTCAGGGCGTTCCGTTGTCGTTGAGGACGGTATTGACAGCGAGAGGGTAGGTTCAAAACGCCCGAAACCGTCAAAACGATGCTGATCTTGACGTTTCGTCAACATTCACCCTGATTTTAACCTGGATTTTTCACAGGTAACGCTAAGGACTTTGGAGCCGGCTGCCGCGATGTTTGAGTGCCGCGCGGGTACCGACACATCGCGGCGGCGCGTGACCCGGCCAGGCCTAGACAGCAAGCTTTGTGACGCAGCTCACCCTAGCCCGCAAAAGAGCCGATTCCCCTTTTGATACAAGCGTTTCAAGTGCATGCCGTGTCTGTATCGACCGGTTTCCAGCAACTTCGGCGAGGTGCGTGCGGGAGGGCGCCACGGCGCCTCGTCGGCTTGTCGACGGCATTCGGATATCAGTTTGGTGAGCACCGACGCCTGGCCAACTAGCACAGTCCTGAAGAATGGCGCAGATTTTTGTTCAGGATGCAGATATGACCTTTGCAATCGTCAAGGATTAGAATTGGAGTGAACATATTTATTTCTCATGCGCCGAAGCGCGCTCATCGTCTTTAGCGGCCAGAATAATTTTCAACGTGATTTTATTGTGCCCGCCATGGTCGCGGCCGGAATTCGGTCAATCCGGCCGACAGAGGTGGTTTGAGACCCGTCCGCATTCTTGGCCAAGGCGTAGCTCACATGTGACTCCGGCGCGACGGCGACACGGAACGCTGTTCTTCATGACGGCGCTGGCGGTTGCCCCCGCACTCGTGGCGGCTCTCTGCATCGGCTACCACTTCGGCCGCCGCGCGGATCCCAAGACCCTTACCTGGAAACAGCGAACCAGTCGGATAGCGCTCGGCAGACGCGCGATCGCTTTGGGTGCCCTGCTGCTGGCCCGCCGCCTTCAGCACGGCTTCACACAGCAGCACACGCTCGCGGCGGCAAGCCGCAAGCGGCTCGGGTCGGTCGCCCGACAGGTACTCCGCTGAACCAACCGCCCGGTTAGCCGACTACAGCTTGCTCGCGACGAAGTCGGCGGCCTGGTTCGCCATGCCGTCCTTGACGTACGCATTGGCCAGGTGCTGCGGCCAGTTCTGCTCCCAGGTGTTTGGGTCGGCCGGGTTGCAGACCGGGTCGGCCCCGTGACACAACTCGATGGTCCGGTCGTTGTAGATGGGGTTGAAGTTGGTGATCGGACCCACCCACTGGCTGCCATTGCCGAACAGGGCGACGGCCGCGATGTGCTGGTCAATCCCCCCCGGGAGCGGGCTGTCGAACTTGAAGACATTCATCGGAACCGCCAACACCACGTCGGTCACCGCCGCGCCGAGCGAGTAGCCGCCCAGCACCAGCCGAGTGTCCGGGCAATTGGCGGCCACGCTCTGGATGTGGTGGCTCATGTCGTTGGCGCCGATGTCGATCTCCGTGTCGGCCGGGTAGCGCACCGCGTATGTCGCCATGCTCTTGCCGCCGATCCGAGAGCGGAGGGCGTTGATGAAGGCATTGCCGAGGATTCCGGGTCCCGGTGATTCATACCGCCCGCGGGCGAAAACAACCTCGACCTGAGGACAGTTCGCCGCCGCGGCGATCCCCGCGCTCCCCGGCGTGCCGGGCGGCAGGACTGCGGCAGCCACCGAAAGCGACGCCGCGATAAAGACCGCCGCGAGGACAACGATTGATCGACGAGAAACCATGGCGCGCACGGGACGATGGTAGCCACTCCTGGGCACTGTTGGCATGCTTCTACCGCCTTTCACCCAGGCGTAACCACCCGCCGCGACAAGTCCGCCCATGCGCTCGGGCCGCCGAGGGATCATGGCCATATGGCCGACGAGGAACTCGACACCTTGTACGTCGTGCCGCCCGAGGCTTTTACCGCGGAACGCACCAGGTTGGCCAAGGCCGCCAAGGACCGCGGTGACGCTGACGCCGCCAAACGCATATCCGCGGCCCGCAAGCCGACGACGGTGGCTTGGGTCGCCAACTTGCTGGCGTTGCGGCACCCCGACGCCGTCCAGCGCCTGGCCGACATTGGTGACCGATTGCGGCAGGCGCACGCCGAAATGGACGGCGCCAAGGTCCGCGAGTTGTCCGCCAAACAACGAGCCCTCATCGAAGACCTCTCGAAAGACGCGTTCAAACTGGCTTCCGAATCGGGAAACGTGAAACCGCCGTCCGGGACGCTGCGGGACGAACTGACCGGAACGCTGCAGGCAGCGATCGCTGACGCCGAGCTCAGAGGGCGGCTGGGCCGACTGACCAAAGCCGAGCAGTGGTCAGGCTTCGGTGGCTTCGGTGAGGCGGCCCCAGCGCCGTCCCGAAAGGAGTCCCGCAAAGAAAAGCCGAAATCGTCGAAATCCGCGCGGGACGACAGCAGGGAAGACAAGGCGCGGCAGAAGGCGCAGGAGCTGGAGAAACTGCAGGCTGCCGTCGCCGAGGCAGAGCAGGTCAAGGCGGAAACCGACGCCAAGGTGTCCGAGTTGCAATCCGAACGAGACGCCGCTCGGCAACGCCGCGACGACGCTGCGGCTACGCTGCGGGAGGCCGAACGCGCTCTCGACAGCGCCGAGGCTCGATATGAAAAGGCGATGAAAGCCAACGACGCCGCGCAGGAGTCGTTCAGCGCCGCCAAGGCGCAACTGAATCGACTGCACTAGTGCAAACGCTGCCAGCGACGTGGGAGCATTATTCGCCGAACGACCTCGGAAGGGCACCACAACACCATGGCCGAAGATCTGACGCCGCACTTCGACGACGTACAGGCGCACTACGACCTGTCCGACGACTTCTTCCGGCTGTTTCTGGACCCGACCCAGACCTACAGCTGCGCATACTTCGAGCGGGACGACATGACCCTGGAAGAAGCTCAGCTCGCCAAGATCGACCTGTCGCTGGGCAAGCTGGGCCTGGAACCCGGGATGACCCTGCTTGATATCGGTTGCGGCTGGGGCGCCACCCTGCGCCGGGCCATCGAGAAGTACGACGTCAACGTCGTCGGCCTGACGCTGAGCAAGAACCAAGCCGCGCACGTACAGCGGAAGTTCGACGAGATGGACACCTCCCGGACCAGGCGGGTGCTGCTCAACGGCTGGGAACAGTTCACCGAGCCCGTCGACCGCATCGTGTCGATCGGCGCCTTCGAACACTTCGGCCACGACCGGCACGCCGACTTCTTCAAGCGCGCCGCCGAGATTCTGCCCGACGACGGCGTGATGATGCTGCACACGATCACCGGTTACTCGCGACAGCAGATGACCGACCTGGGCTTGCCGCTGTCCATGCGGATCCTCCGGTTCTTCCACTTCATCAAGACAGAGATCTTCCCGGGCGGCGCGCCGCCGCTCATCGAGATGGTGGAGGAGCACTCCAGCGCCGCGGGCTTCAAGCTGACCCTCAACCAGTCGCTGCGGCCGCACTACGCCAGGACGCTCGACCTGTGGGCGCAGGCGCTGGAGGCTCACAAGGAGCAGGCCATCGAAATCCAGTCCGAAGAGGTCTACGACCGCTACATGCACTACCTGACCGGCTGCGCGAACCTGTTCCGCGACGGCTACATCGACGTCAACCAGTTCACGCTGGTCAAGTAGTGGCTAGAGAATCGGCCTGCCGCCGGTGACCGCGACCCGGGCTCCGGAGATGTAGCTCGCGTCGTCGGACGCCAACAGCACATAGATCGCGGCCAACTCCGCCGGCTGACCGGCACGCCCCAGCGGCACATTGTCGCCGAACGCCTTCACCTTCTCCGGCGACATGGTCGCGGGAATCAGCGGCGTCCACACCGGGCCCGGCGCCACACTGTTGACCCGAATGCCTTGCGGCCCAAGAAGTTGGGCCAGGCTGGCCGAGAAGTTGGCTATCGCCGCCTTGGTCGCGGCATAGGGGGCGAGGGTGGGGTTGGGCGAGTCGGAATTCACCGACGAGCTGCCGATGATCGACGAGCCGGCCTTCATGTGCGGCAGCGCCGCCTTGGTCAGATAGAAATAGGCTCCCACGTTGAGTTTGAACGTGTAGTCCCATTCCTCGTCGGAGATCTCCTCGATCGTCTCGTGCATCATCTGGTAGGCCGCGTTGTTGACCAGGACGTCGATCTGACCGAACTCTGACACCGCGCGGTCGACAACGGCACGACAGTGGTCCGGGTCGGAAAGGTCGCCCTTCACCAGCACGCACTTACGCCCTGCGTCCTCCACATACCGTGCGACGTCTTGCGCGTCCTCGTCCTCGTTCAGATAGGAGATCAGCACGTCGGCGCCCTCTCGCGCGTAGGCGATTGCGACGGCGCGGCCAATGCCACTGTCGCCACCGGTGACAACGGCGCTCTTACCGACCAGTTTTCCCGAACCGACGTAGCTCTGCTCGCCGCAATCCGGGACCGGATCCATGCGGGCCTGAATGCCCGGGACGGCCTGTTGCTGCTCGGGAAATCCCATGCGCTGCTTCCTATCTGTCATGGCTGCCACGTCGGCTCTAACCTGGCGGGGTAGCCGGTACTGGCTCGGATAAACCCAACGACGTGCAAACCAGACACAGACGACGACACCCCGCGGGGCTGGCCCGCGGGGTGTCGACGGAGCGATGGTTAGTTCAGGTGGCTACTTCAGGTCGAACCGGTCGTTGTTCATGACCTTGACCCAGGCCGCGACGAAGTCCTCGACGAACTTGCCGCCATTGTCGTCCTGCGCGTACACCTCGGCGAGGGCCCGCAGCACCGAATTCGAGCCGAACACAAGGTCATTGGCGGTAGCGGTCCACTTGCGAGTCCCGGTAGCCCGATCGAATCCCTCGTAGACGTTCTCCGCGGTCTCCGACGCCTTCCACTCCGTGTTCATATCGAGCAGGTTGACGAAGAAGTCGTTGGTCAACGCGCCGACCTTGTCGGTGAACACGCCGTGCTTGCTGCCACCGTGATTGGCACCAAGGGCCCGCAGACCGCCGACCAGTACCGTCAGCTCAGGAGCGGTCACGCCCAGCAGGTAGGCCCGCTCGATCAACAGCTGCTCGAGCGGCGCCTTCTCGCCGGGTCGGACGTAGTTGCGGAACCCGTCGGCCCGCGGTTCGAGCACCGCGAACGACTCCACGTCGGTGAGCTCCTGCGTGGTGTCGGTC
Organism: Mycobacterium intermedium; assembly: GCF_002086275.1. GTDB lineage: Bacteria > Actinomycetota > Actinomycetes > Mycobacteriales > Mycobacteriaceae > Mycobacterium > Mycobacterium intermedium. The sequence goes on from NZ_MVHT01000038.1 coordinate 27,432, forward strand.
CGTCCGGGCGCGAAATGCACCGAGATCTCGTAGCCGGCATCCTTGGCCGCCTTCTCGACGGCGGCGGACCCGGCCAGCACGATCAGGTCGGCCAACGAGATCTTCTTGCCGCCGGAGGCGGACGCGTTGAAGTCGGCCTGGATCTTCTCCAGCGCCGGCAACACCTTGTCCAGCTCGGACGGCTCGTTGACCTCCCAGTTCCGCTGCGGCTCCAGACGCAACCGGGCCCCGTTGGCGCCGCCGCGCTTGTCGGTGTTGCGGTAACTGCCCGCGGACGACCAAGCCGTCTTCACCAACTGCTGAACCGTCAGACCGGAGCCGAGAACCTTGGCCTTGAGGTCCGCGATGTCCTGCTCGTCGACCAGCGGGTGGTCCACGGGCGGAACGGGATCCTGCCAGAGCTGCGGCTCGGGAATCCATGGGCCGAGGTAACGGGAGATCGGTCCCATGTCACGGTGCAGCAGCTTGTACCAGGCCTTGGCGAAAGCGTCGGCCAACTCGTCGGGGTTCTTCAACCAACGGCTGGTGATCTCGCGGTAGATCGGGTCCTCGCGCAGCGAGACGTCGGTGACCAGCATCGTGGGGTTGCGGCCCGGTCCGCCGAACGGATCCGGAATCGTGCCCGCGCCGGCACCGTCCTTCGCCGTGTATTGCCAGGCTCCGGCGGGGCTCTTGGTCAGTTCCCACTCGTAGCCGTACAGGGTTTCCAGGAAGGTGTTGTCCCACTTGGTCGGTGTGGGCGTCCAGACCACCTCAAGGCCGCTCGTGATCGCGTCCTTGCCAACCCCGCTGCCGTACGAGCTCTTCCAGCCCAAGCCCTGCTGCTCGATCGGGGCGGCCTCCGGCTCTGGTCCGACCAGGTCGGCGTCGCCGGCACCGTGCGTCTTGCCGAAGCTGTGCCCGCCAACGATGAGGGCGGCCGTCTCCTCGTCGTTCATGGCCATCCGGCCGAACGTCTCACGGATGTCTTTCGCCGCGGCAATGGGATCCGGTTTGCCTTCGGGGCCTTCGGGATTGACGTAGATCAGACCCATCGTGGTCGCGCCGTACGGCTGGGCGAGTTCGCGTTCGCCGGAGTAGCGCTTGTTGGTGCCCAACCATTCGTCCTCCTCGCCGAAGAGGACTTCCTCAGGTTCCCAGACGTCGGGCCGGCCGAAGGCAAACCCAAAGGTCTTGAAGCCCATGTGCTCCAGGGCCACGTTGCCCGCGAGCACCAGCAGGTCTGCCCAGGAGATCTTGTTACCGTGCTTCTTCTTGACCGGCCACAGCAGCCGACGCGCCTTGTCCAGGCTCGCGTTGTCTGGCCAGCTGTTGAGCGGGGCGAAGCGCTGCAGGCCTTGGCCGGCGCCGCCGCGGCCGTCGAAAATGCGGTAGGTACCGGCGGCGTGCCAGCTCATCCGGATGAAAAAGCCGCCGTAATGGCCGTAGTCGGCCGGCCACCAGTCTTGCGAGGTGGTCATGACCGAGATCAGGTCGGCTTTGAGGGCGTCCAGGTCCAGCTTGGCGAACTCCGCGGCGTAGTCGAAGTCTGGGCCGAACGGGTTACCCAACGGGTTCTGCGGGTGCAGCTTGGACACGTCGACCTGGTTGGGCCACCAGTCTTGGTTCCTCAATGGCGCCCCTTCCTTCGGCTTAGGGGAGGGGATTGCCGGATTTTCGCTCTCGCTGGTGCTCGCCGACTCATTGGGGGCGGGCGGGCGGCTATCAGATGTATCGGTTGACACTACATTCCTTCCAGTGAGTTGAATCGGGCTGAATTACGAACCGACGGTGGAACATTCGGGACACAGGCCCCAATAGATGACTTCGGCCTCGTCGAGAACGAAGCCATCCAAGATGTTTTCGTCGTCAGACGGTGTCAGGCAGGGCGCCTCACCCACCGCACAGTCGACATCGGCAATGACACCGCATGACCGGCACACCACGTGGTGATGGTTGTCTCCGACCCGCGATTCATAGCGGGCGACCAGACCCAACGGTTGTATGCGCCGCACCAAACCAACCGCGGTCAGTGCGTTGAGCACGTCGTAGACGGCTTGTCGGGAAACGTCGGGGAGCCAGACCCGCACTGCCGAAAAGATCGTCTCGGTATCGGCGTGGGGATGGGCATGCACCGCCTCCAGGACCGCAATCCTGGGCCGGGTCACACGCAGTTCGGCCATACGCAACCGCCCCGCGTGATCCGACGTTGAGGGCACGTCGTCATCAATACGCCCCTTTCTGGACCGAGTCAAGACTCGGTGGAGATGTGTCTTGGGCAGCCGCGAATAACGTTGTAATGCAAATGTTTTGGCGTTGAGCGTCACGCTGGTGCGGCGCTGGGATGCGATTGACGCGCTAGCGTGACGTTCGACGGACACGAGCGGCCACGGATAGGGAGACAGTGGAAGACCAAGCGATCGCCATCATGCCGCGGGGCGGGCCCGACGCGTCGTGGCTGGACCGCAAGTTCCAGACTGACGCGTTGGAGTATCTCGACCGCGACGACGTATCGGACGAGGTCAAGCAGCGGGTTATCACCATGCTCGACCGGATGGGCACCCTGACCAAGCAGCACGAGAAGAACGCCCGTGCCGCGTTGAAGTTGGTTTCGGACATTCCCAATCCGCGGATCCTGGAACTCGGCGCCGGCCACGGCAAGCTTTCCGCGAACATCCTTGCGCTGCACCCGACGGCCACCGTCACCGTCAGCGATGTGGATCCCACCTCCGTGGCGAAAATCGCTGGGGGACCACTGGGCAGCCACCCGCGGGCGCGCACCATGCTCGTCGACGCCACCGCGATTGACGCCGAGGACGGTAGCTACGACCTGGTGGTCTTCGCCCTCGCGTTTCACCACCTACCGCCCCTGACCGCCTGCCGCGCCATCGCCGAGGGCACCCGCGTCGGCCGACGCTTCTTGGTCATCGACCTTAAGCGCCATTCGCCCGCACAATTCGTGCTCTCGGCGCTCGTGCAACTCCCACTGCTGCCGCTGATGTTGCCGTGGCCGACGCTGCGGCCCGGAATGCATGACGGCCTCATCAGCGCCCTGCGCGCCTACAGCCCTTCGGCTCTGGAAGCCCTTGGCAAAGCGGCTGACCCCGGCATGCGGTTCGAACTGCTGTCGCCGCCCTCGCGGTTCGGGCCGCCTTCGATAGCCGCGGCGTTCTCACGCCCCGGGTTTGCCGAGCAGGGCCGCGACGAAACCCTGTCCGTTTAAGACCATTTGTTACCATCGCGCGATGTCCGAATCGGCCGTGCCGCGCGAAGTCGGCGCTCACCGCACCGCTACCCGACGTGACGTCTTCAAATACGCCCTGGCGCCGGTCCTGCTGGGCGGCCTGGCCCCACTGGCCGCAATGTCGACAGCCCCGCCGTCATCGGCCGCCGGCATACAGCTCATCGACTTCGCCGAGCGGCGCATCGCACCCGAAGAGATCAAAGCGGCAGGCTATGCCGGGGTGGTCAACTACGTATCCGAATGTCGGCCCGGCGCGAACTTCGAGGCGAAGCCGCTCACCCGCGCATACGCGGACTCGCTACGCGCGGCCGGACTGCACATCGTCAGCAACTACCAGTACGGCAAACCAGGGTGGCCCAACGCGCCGTCGGACTACACCCGCGGGTACGACGGCGGCGTGGCCGACGCGCGCACGGCACAGGCCATACACGCGGCCGCCGGCGGACCGGGATCGGCTCCGATCTTCTTCAGCGTCGACGAGGACATCAATCAGGGCACGTGGAATGACGTTGCGCTGCAATGGTTTCGAGGGATCAACTCGGTGCTGGGCGTGGAGCGCACCGGCATCTACGGACATGCGAACGCATGCGCGTGGGCGATCAGAGACGGTGTGATCGGCCGTTCGTCGACGCCGGGACACTGGTGGGCCTGGCAGACCATCGCGTGGTCACACGGCGTGCGCGAACCCGGCGCGGTGCTCTTGCAGTCGGTAGTCGAAGGTCCCGTTCTCGGCGGCATCGTGGTCGACGTTGACGACGTTCTCGCCGACGATTTCGGGCAGTGGGCCTTCGTCCGCTAACGCTCGGTGGCGGGCACCATGCGTTTCCGAGTTTGGAAGAAGTGAACATAGGTCAGGGCCGGCACCACGATGAAGGTGATCACCACCAACGTGATCGAGAAGTAGTTCGGTCCTCGACCGGTCGCGAAAATGGTCCGGTAGTCGAAAGACACCGCCAGCACCAGGGAGATCACCACCGCGAATATCGGTAAAACTTTGTCGGTGAACGTATTTCGCGGCACCGCGGCATGCTCGATCGCCTTGGAGCGCGCTAGAGCGATCAGGGCGATCGGCACGACGATGAACTGAATGAAGCGGGCGATCACGGCCAGACCGGTAAGGCTGGCGCTGTCGAACCGCAGCGACAAGGGGAACGCGATCGCCAACAACGCCGTGATGGCGAAGGCGATCATCGGCACGCCGAAGCGATTCGTGCGCGACAGACCGGTCGGCAGCACCCTGCCGTCCGCAAGGGCGGTCCACAGCCGCGGCGCGCCGAACGAGGCGGCCACGTTGATGCCGAACATCGATACCAGCGCCCCGACGACGACGACCGTCCGGAAAGTGTCGTTGTCGATAGGTGCAGCCAGTTTGACGATGTCGTGCGAGGCCACCACGTCGTCCGCCCCGAGCAGCATCGCCACCCCCAGGGCCAGCAGATAGATCACGCAGACGGACATGACGGCCAGGGGTATCGCCCGGGGCAGGTTGCGGTCCGGCTCCTTCATCTCCTCGGCGGCGTTGGCGATCGACTCGAACCCGGTGAAGGCGTACAGCGCGGCGATAGTGGCGAGCGCGAGGCTCGACACCGCGCTGGTACCCATCTCGACGGCCCCGAAAAAGGAAAAGGGCGTCGGCTCATACGCCGAACGAGAGGTTCCGTAGTCGTTCACGTGCTGCGTGAGGATGATCCACAACCCGCCGATCACAAAGATCGACAACGCACACACCTTGCCGAGCGTCGAAATGCCGTTAGCCCACGCGATGACCCGGTTGCCGAACAGGTTGATCACCAACAGCACCCCGATGAAGGCGCAGAACGTAAGGGTCTTGACGCTGAGCAGTTGGTCGCTGTCGGCCCATGTGTGGCCGGGGAAGACCACCTTCAACAGCGTTGAGACAAAAAGGGAAGCGAGAACGCCCCATGCGATGGAGGCGGTAATCGCATGCGTCACACCGACATAGATGCCAACCCTGCGGCCGAAGGCCGCCGTCGTGTAAGCGTACGACGCACCATTTGTCTTGACGTACCGCGCGGCCGTCGCGAACACCATTGCCATCACGCCCGCAAAGAGGCCGGCCAAGATGTAGGCCATCGGCGCGAGGGGACCGGCAAGCTTGATTACCGCGCCCGGCGTCAGGAAGATGCCGGCGCCGATTATCGCGTTGACGCCGAGCATGACGACGCTCCAGAAGCCAAGCTTGCTTACCAAAGGTCGCCTCTCAGTTGGCGATTACGAATACAACGACACGGTCAACGAGTAACAACAAAGGATAACGATTCACCTGTCGCACTGGCTTTGGCGGGCCAGCCGATGACACTGTGATCGCGTGAGTGTTGACCTGGGGGAGTCAGCGCGCCGGCGTTCGCAGTGGATGGATCGTCGCCCGCTGCGGTGTCAGCGCGGCCATTGGCTGTTGCCGGGGCATATGATCGTCGCCACCATCTCGTGTTCGTGCGGCCCACACATCTGCTGGGAATGCGAGTGCGGGGCGACCACTTACGGCCCGCCGCTGGTCGAGTCGTGCAATGCCTCCAACTGACTTTTTTGCGCGTTTGGAATTGGCTTTCACGGTCTATATAGCTAACGACCACGCCAAGTTCGGGAAAGGCCCACGATGAAGCCAATTGCGCCTGTGGCGATCGCGATCGCTGCGTTGCTGTTCAGCGGATGTTCACCCTCGGAAGTCATCAACACCGGCGGCGATACAAAGTGCAAGGACTTTGTCACGCACGACGAGAAAAAGCAGAACGATGAAGTCAGCAAAATGCTGAAAGACAAGAATGGCGCCGAACCCAGCGGTCTCGAGCTCACGGCAACCCGCACGTCGGTGTCGGCATATTGCCAGACGGTTGGGAAGCCGGACAGCAAGATCAGCGAGGCACCGCACGGCTGACGGCGCGCCGGCGAAATGTTTGCGCCGGCGCATCATCGGGTAATCCGGCCGGGTTTGGCACGCGACCCACGCGGCCACTTAGCCGGAAGGCACCCAGATCGAGCATGGCTGAGAGGCTGACACCGCATTTCGCCGACGTACAGGCGCATTACGACCTGTCCGACGACTTCTTCCGACTGTTCCTGGATCCCACCCAGACGTATAGCTGCGCGTATTTCGAACGTGCAGACATGACGCTGCAGGAGGCCCAGATCGCCAAGATCGACCTGGCGCTGGGCAAACTTGGACTGCAGCCCGGCATGACGTTGCTCGACGTCGGTTGCGGCTGGGGCGCCACCATGCGTCGGGCCATCGAGACGTACGACGTCAACGTGATCGGATTGACGTTGTCGAAAAACCAGGCCAGCCACGTCCAGAGATGGTTCGACGAACTGGACACTCCGCGCACGAAGCGGGTGCTGCTGCAGGGATGGGAAAACTTCACCGAGCCCGTCGACCGGATCGTGTCGATCGGCGCGTTCGAACACTTCGGCCACGATCGTTACGACGACTTCTTCGCGCGGGCAAACAAGATACTGCCCGACGACGGGGTGATGCTGTTGCACACGATCACCGGCCTGACCAAAGAGCAACTCGACGAGACCGGCCTACCCATCTCGATGGAGAAGATCCGTTTCGTCAAGTTCATCCTCACCGAGATCTTCCCGGGTGGACGGCTGCCGTCGACCGTCATGGTTGCGGAGCACGCCGCGGCGGCCGGTTTCAGCCTGACCAGACGTCAATCCCTGCAGCAGCATTACGCAAGAACTCTCGACCTGTGGGCCGAAGCCCTCGGTGCGCGTAAGGACGAAGCCATCGCGATTCAGTCCGAAGAGGTCTACGAGCGGTACATGAAGTACCTGACCGGCTGCGCAGACCTCTTCCGCACCGGCTACATCGACGTCAACCAGTTCACCCTGCAGAAGTAGCGGCCGGCCCGTACGCGCGGGCAATGTCGGGCGAATCGAGCCATCCCGAATAGGTCGGCCGCGAGGGCCAGCCGTCGGGCGAATCGAGCCATTCCTCTTGGCGGCCCCAGGGCAGGATGTCGATCAGCCCGAACGTGTGGCTGAGTTGCTCGGTGCCCCGGCCGTTGGTGTGCCAGGTGCGGTAGACGGTGTCACCGTCGCGTAGGAACACGTTGACCGCGAAGCCGCCACCCGGAGCTGCGTCCATATCGGCCCCGAACGAGCTTTCCGACGTCGAGTACCACTGCATCCGGTTGCCGACCTTGCGTCGGTAGGCCAGCGCCTCGTCGATGGGCCCGTTGGTGACGACGACGAACCGCGCGTCGTAGTTGTCGAGGAATTCCAAACGAGTGAACTGCGAGGTGAAGCCGGTGCAACCGCCGCACTGCCACTCCGCGCCGTTGGACCACATGTGGTGGTAGGTGATGAGCTGATGACAGCCGCCGAACACGTCGGCCAGGCGAATGGGTCCGTCCGCTCCGATCAGGGTGTAGTCAGGTAGTTCGACCATCGGTAACCGCCGCCGTTGTGCGGCGATGGCGTCCAGTTCGCGGGTGGCGGCTTTCTCACGTTTCCGCAGCTCGTCGAGGGCGGCACGCCAGCTCTGCGGGTCGACGACGGGGGGTAGTGCGTTGGGCATGCGAATCCACCTTTGCATCGGGGGTCGAGGCTTCCTTACAGGGTCAGACCGTCGGACCGCCGAAAAGTCATCGGTGTGTGAGGGCGCTGCCGTGACGCCACTGGTCCCAGCTCAGTGTCCAGTCGCCGTTTTGCGCCAGTTTCAACGGGGGACCGCCGGTGTTTCGGACCTCGACCACGTCGCCCGGCACGGAGAAGTCGTAAAACCACTTCGCGTTGGCGCCGTTGAGATTCAGGCATCCGTGCGAGGTGTTTGTGTTTCCCTGGGCCCACACCGTCGAGTCGAGCTGGTGCAGATAGATGCCGTCGGAGCTGATCCGGGTGGCGTAGTTGATGGTTTCGCGATATCCGAGCCGCGAGTTACGGGGGAGTCCGAATGTCGCCGAATCCATGATCACCGGATTGCCTTTGTCCATGACGGTGTAGGTACCCGGCGGAGTCCAGAAGGAAAGTGTCTGGGAGCCGACGGTTTCCGTGCCACCCATGCCCATGGAGGTAGGCATGGTGCGGACAAGGGATCCGTTGTTGAAGACGCTGACGAGCTTCGTGGCGTCGTCGGCGATCGAAATGTGCGCATCGCCGATCCGGAAGGAGACGCGGGTGTCTTCCTGCCCGAATAATCCTTGGCCCAAACCGATTCCGTAGACTTTTGCCTCTGCGGTCACCGATGTGCCCGGAGTGTAGTAGGCCTCCGGGCGCCAGTGTGCGTTCTGGTCGTCGACCCAGAACCACGAACCGGCTACGGCCGGATCTGTGGTCACCACCAGTTGCCTTTCGGCGGCTGCCCGGTCGGAGATAGGTTCATCGAAGTGGGCGACGATCACTGTGCCGACACCGTAGGTGCCGCCTTCGCGCAGGGTGGCCTCCGATGTCGTGGTGAACGACACTTTGGTCTGATTCGACGGTCGCACCGTCGAAAATGACGACACCTGTTCGGATACAACACCATTGGTTCCTCGACCGGTAACGGTTAGGGTGTAGTTCCGTCCATAGCCGAGCGGCACGACCGGCTTCCACACGGTGTTGTCGGGGGTCATGACACCTTCGACGGTCAAGCCATTCTCATTGACCATGCGCACTTCGTCCAATGTCCCGACTTCGGCTTCGACCTGGACGTGCGCGACCGGGTTGACGTCGCGTGCGTTGGGGCCGGGCGTGATCGTAATCTGTGCTGGGCCAGATATTTTCGCGGACATCCGCCCCGAGCGTAGCTCTGATGCGAGCTGCACCGCGCCGACCAGGGCGACAATGACGAAAAGGGCGATCAGAAGCCTGCGGGGCCAACCGCCGGGAAGCCGGCGGCGAAGCTGACCGTTGTTTGCGGAAGCCACTGGAGTTGCCGAATCCTTGCATTCTCTTGTGTGGGTGCGTGTTTCACCTGCGCCCACCGTTAACAGTGTTACCTATGAGGTAGCCAGTTTCTCCTGCCGTGAAACCGTTGTCAGGGCGCCTGAGGGGGATCAGTCATGGCACTGTCTATGCCCGCTGCCGCCCGGTCGTAATCCGCTGTCACATATCCCCACCCTCTCTCGTCTGAGGGTTGTGGACGAACACCACGTACTTACGGAGGACACACGGAGGGTGCAAAATGAGCAACTCAAGCGCTTTGGCGCGTGTTTACCTGGTCGCGGTGACGGCGCTCACCGGCGCGACCTTCATCGGCATCGGGATATGGTGCCTGGTCGATCCGACTTCGTTCGCCGAGGTAGTGCAGTTCCCAGCGCACTTGCACTTCTTGCATGATGTCGGCGCCTTCCAACTCGGTCTGGGTGTCACGCTGCTGCTGGCCCTGATCTGGGCCGATTCCCTGGCCACCGCGCTAGCGGGGTTCGCGGTGGCCAACACCGTGCACACGGTGAACCATGTGGTGGACCTCGAATTGGGTGGCTCGACCTTGCAGGCCTGGCTGCTCGCAGCGATTTCGGTGCAGCTGGTCATCGCGTTCGTGTTGCGGCTACGGCAACTCGGCTACGTCCTGGGACGGGTCGCGCCCGCCACCACCCCGACGCTCGCTCCCTACGTGCGGCAGAAAACCATCAACCTCACGACGTTTCGCAAAGACGGCACTCCCGGCACCAGCCCGGTCAGCATCGTCGTCGACGGCGACCGCGCCTACTTCCGCAGCTTCGAGCGGGCGATCAAGGTGCGTCGGCTTCGACGTAACCCCAACGTGGAATTCGGACCCGCCACGGGATCGGGCAAGTCAACCGGCCCGGTACAAGCCGGCACGGTGCGCTTGCTGGAGGGGGCCGAATATCGCAAAGCGGCTCGGCTGCTGCGGCGGAAATACCCGTTGCTGCATGGCGTAGCGGTGCCTACGGCACACCGGCTGATGCGGTCCAAGTTCGGCCGCACGGTGCATGCCGAGCTCATTCCGTCGACGTCAGGCCACCCGACGCGCGCTGACTCTGCGCTGAGGGCGGAGGCTACTCGCACTTAGCCGCCCTACACGCAGAGTCAACGCCGCAGTGGCCCCCTGCGCGCGTTGACTCTGCGCTTTTGGCGGTGTCATCTCGCATTTTCCCGCCCTACACGCAGAGTCAACGTCGCAATGGCCCCCTAAATTACTTCAGCTTGTTGGCCGCGAAAGTCGCTGCCTGCGTTGTCATCCCATTTTCGATGTAAGAAACGTGGGCAATGATGTTGCCGCCGCCGGTGCAGATCGGGTCGTCCGGAGCGCACAGGCTAATGGTCTTCGGGGCGAACGCCGGGCTGATGGTCGGCAACGGTTGACCACCCCACAGCATCGAGGAGAAGCCACTGGTCGGCTCGCCGAACAGAGCGACCGCCGCGACCTGATTAGCGGCCGCCGGCGACACCGATGTGCTGGCCAGATCGATCACGGTCGCACCCTGCGAATAACCCCCGAGCACCAGCTTGGTGTTGGGGCAGCCAGCGACGACCTCCTGAATGTGCGCGGACGCGTCACTGGCCCCAGCGTTCGCGCTGTTGTGGTAGTCGTCGTTCGCGGGGTAGTTGACGGCGTAGACGTTGAGGGAGCGCCCAGCGGTCTGCGCTGCCAGGGAGTCGACAAAGGCCTCGCCGATATTTCCGAGGCCGGGATCCTGGTGGGTACCGCGGGCAAAGACCACCGCGATGTCCGAGCATGGGTCGGCCGAAGCGGCGAAAGTCGTGAGGGGTGCGCTCAGCAGCGCCCATGTCGCGACGATCGCGACGGCGGCGAAGCGAGCAAGACTGCGTGAATTCATTCCCAAATGCTGACATACCGGCGCAGCAGGTAGCGCGCCGGCGTCAACGAGCGACAATTCTGATCCGGATAGGACCGCGCCACGCGCCGTCGGGATCAAGGACGTCGCCGCGCTGGGTGATCTCCACGTCCCCTGACCTGGCCAACTCCCGGGCAAGGTCGCGGGCCTCGCCCATGAGGTCGCGCCAGTCGTCGCCGCCGACCGCCCGGGCAGCGTCGGATGGACAAATGCTGCTGTTCGGGCCGCGGTGCGCGGCCAGCGCGCGGATCGATGACCTCAGGCGTTGCCGGACGGGTCCGTCGGCCAGCGCTGTCTCGGCGTCGTCGGCCGCGGGACCCCCGTCGTCGCGTGCCCTGCGGAGCTCGTCCCGTATCCGAGTCACAAGGCGATCAAGGCTGCCCACCTGTCGCATCCGTTACGCGTTTTGACCGTCCCGGTTGCCGCGCAGCCGTCGGCCGCGGTTGAGACGAATCCGTCGGCCATGCGCGATGTCCTTGCGTTGGGCGGCTTCGTTCTTCTTGATGACGCGGGTGTCTTTGGGCGGCAACTGCAACTCTCGTTCGGCGGCGATGCCGGCCTGCAGTTGTCGCCCCCGTTCGAGTTCGGCGTCGAGTTCGGCGCCGAACAGCAGGGCCACATTGGTGATCCAGAGCCACAGCAGGAACACAATGACGCCGCCCACCGCGCCGTAGGTCTTGTCGTAACTGCCGAAACGGCTGATGTACACGCCGAAGCCGAGGGAAGCCAGTGCCCAGACCACGATTGCGACGGTCGCGCCGATGCTGAGCCACCGGAACTTCGGCTGCTGGACATTCGGCGTGGCGTAGTAGAGCATCGCGACCGCCATCATGACGAGCACCAGCACAAGCGGCCACTTGGCCACGGCCCACGCGGTCTGCGCGGCGCTGTCCAGCCCGATTGCGCCGCCGACTGCCTTGCTGATCGGGCCGCTGACGATCAGCAGGAAACCGGTGGCACCTGCCAGTAGCAACCCCGCCAGGGTCAGCACCATTTGTTGTGGACGCAGCTTCCACACCGGGCGGCCTTCGCCGATCTCATAGATGCGGTTCATCGCGCGCCCGAACGCGCCGATGTAGCCAGACGCCGACCACAGCGCGGCAAGCGCGCTGAACACCAGCGCCACACCCGCCGAAGGATTGTCGACGGCTTGCTGTATCGGTTGGCGCAGCAGGTCGAGCGCGGAAGCAGGAACCAATTGGGCTGCCACGTCGACCAGGGCGTCGGTGGTACGCCGGCCCTCGCCGATCACGCCCAGCAGGGACACCAGGACCAGCAGCGCGGGAAATAACGACAGCACCGCGTAGTAGGTGAGTGCCGCGGCCAGGTCGAGACACTGATCCTTGCGGAATTCGAAGGCGGTTTTTCGCAGCACGAACATCCACGACGCCCTCGTCAGATCGTCAGGTGATTCCGGCTTGCTCGGGTCGTCGGGGTCGAGCGGGCGCTGCTCGTGCTCTGACGACGTGTTGCCGGTGTCGACGTCGGTCATATCAACCGAATCCCCCCGAACAGGCAGGTCCACACCCGGGATTAGGTGTTTGTCCGCGTTGTGGCCAAGTGCTGGGCCAACGCGTTGGCCACCGCGGTGGCGCCCATCGCGTTCGGATGTAGCGGCGCGGCCTCATGGCTGAGGACGAACCCTTCGAAATACCGCTGTTCGGCGGGGGCGCACATGTCGTGTCCGACGGACAACGGCCTGGTGTCGAAGAATTCGACCCGCTTCCGGGCGGCTAATGCCCGCTGCGCTTCGTCGAGTTCGTCGACCTTGGCCTGGAAGTAATCGGCATCCCGCGGATTGATGGGCTGCCGTCCGAAACATCCGCCGGACCGGACGTACCTGCCGTAACCGACGAAGACGATTCGAGCACGTGGCGCCCGCGCTCGGATCGCGTCCACCATGTCTTCCCAGACCGGGATCTGGCGACGGATCGCCGCGCTGAACCGGTCCTGGCCGGCCGTGGTGAATTCGTCAAAACAGGCCGGCAGTGTCAGGGAACTGCGCCGGCATTTCGAGGCGCTGCCAGCCAGCTCGATGTCGTTTCCACCGATCGTGATGGTGATCAACTCCGTCTCGTCACCGATCGCGTCAATCTGCGGAGCAACCGATCCACGCCGCGTCTGTTGCGCCCGGTAGGTGATGTCGGCGGTGGTGGCACCGCTGCAGGCGACGTCACTGAAGCTGCGGGCGCCGATGCCTCTGGCCAGGACCGAGGGATAGTCGTTTGTCGACTTCAGGCAACCGGGCGGGTCGGCTTGATAAGGCACCAACGGCGCCGCGGCCGCAGAGTCGCCGAGCGCCACGTAGGTCATGCCGGTCGCGTCGATCGTGGGAGCGGGATCCAGTCCCGGTCGGGTCGGTGCTGCGCAGACCGCAGTGGCGGCGACGAGCGTGGCGGCAGCGCCGACGAGCTTCGCGTGCAGGCTCAATCCGGCGGCTCTTGCTCGGGGCCGTCCGGGGCGTCGGCCGCGGCCTCTTCCCGGTCACTGGGCTTACCGGGCACGCCTTCGGCCTCGCGCTCCTCGGCGACCTTCTCGTCGAGGTCGTCGACAATGTTTTCCAGCTGCTCGGAGCGGCTTTGGCGCTCGCTGCGGTCCGTCATACCGCATTCATACCCGGTAGGGCAGGACATAAAGCTGTTCGTTCGCTCTCAGAAGGCGAGCAGTCGTTGCTTCTGCTGGACGAACTCGTCCTCGGTGAGGATGCCCGAATCCCGCAACGAGGCCAATTCACGCAGCTCGGCCGCGATGCTGGTGATCGGGCCGCCCGGCGGGACCTGCACGGGCTGGGCCGGCTCACCGCTCGGCTTGCTTGTTCCTCCCTTCACACGCTCGCCGCTACGGACGCGCGACGCCGCGCCGCCCCCGATCGGGCCGGCCATGGCACGCCCGGCCATACCGGCCAACGCCATCTGGCCGAGCAGGCTTCCGGCCTCCGCCGCGGACCCTTCCGCGGCCGCGGCGACGTTTGCGGCCGGCAACGCGGTGGCCAGCAGGCGCATTTCCGGGGCGGCCACGGTCCAGCCGGTTGGCACCGATAATCGCCCCACCGAAGCGGCCTCGCCGACACCCGCCGACACCGCCGATCCGAGCGGCGGAAAGGGTGCTACCGGCGCCGGCCCAATGCCGGGCCAAGGCACGACCGCGGCCCAGCCACTTACCAGTTCGTCGGTATGCAGACCGTTGTAGAAGGCGGCGACGTCGTAGGGGAGCGCCAAGCCAGCCAGCGGAGCGTCGACCCCGACGCCACCAACGCCCACCAAAAAATCGAGGATGCCCAGCGCATCCAGCGGCGACAAGCCCGCAGCGGGACTGGCCAGCGAGCTCAACGCGTTGGGCACCGCCGATAATGCCTCGGCGGCATTCGACACCGCGCCTTGCGCTTGACCGGCCGAAACGCCGGCCGCCCCGGTGACGGAAGCGGCTTGCCCGAGCGCCCCGGCCGGATCGGCAATCGCGGCCGGCTCGCTGAAGGGGGTCAGCGACGTGGCCGCTGCCGCCTCGCCGGCGTAGCCGAGCATGGTGGCGGCATCCTGCGCCCACATCTCGGCGTACTCGCTCTCGGTGGCCGCGATAGCCGGAGTGTTCTGCCCGAAGATGTTCGTCGCTACCAGAGCGAGCAGCAGGGCACGGTTGGCCGCGACCACCGGGGGCGGCACGGTCGCCGCGAATGCCGCCTCGTATGCGGCGGCCGCCGCGCCGGCCTGCGTCGCCGTTTGCTCCGCCTGAGCGGCGGTGGCCCACAACCACGCCCCGAACGGCGCGGCGGCGGCTGCCATCGACATCGACGCCGGACCCAACCAGGGCCCGGCGGTCAGCCCCGCAATCGTCGCCTCATACGCACTCGCGGTGGTTTGCAGCTCGGCGGCCAGCGCCTCCCACGCCTCCGCAGCGACCAACATCGGGCCCGCACCGGGGCCGGCGTATATCCGGGCTGAGTTGACCTCCGGCGGCAACGATGCAAAATCCATGACAGGTCCTCCAGCCTCGTGAAATGAACTGACACCCCCGTCTCCAGCCAAGGGGTCGCGGGTCAAGTTTCATTCACGTTTATTTCATATGTTGCTCATGCCTGTTTCCCGTTTGCTGCACAGCCCAACCCCAACCAGGGCGAACTGGTCTACCGACGTGACCAGTCACACTCACGGAGAGGCTTTACGCTGACCGGAATGGCCGAACCGTCCCTCGCCGAGTTGCGCCGACGGCTCGATGGCCTGCCCACCCGCGACGCGGCGCGGCTGGGCAGGCGGTTGAAGAACCTGCGCGGGGCGAATCCGGGAAAGCTGCGGCAGCTCGCCGCCCAGGTGGAGGCGGCCGAAGCTCTGGTCGCGGCGCGGCTCGCGGCAGTACCCACGATCACCTACCCCGAATTGCCGGTCAGCGAGCGGCGCCACGACATTGCCGAAGCGATCAAGGCGCACCAAGTCGTCGTCGTTGCCGGTGAGACCGGATCCGGAAAAACCACCCAGCTGCCCAAGATTTGCCTCGAACTGGGTCGCGGCGTGCGGGGAACCATCGGGCACACCCAGCCCCGTCGACTCGCCGCCCGCACCGTCGCGCAACGGATCGCCGACGAGTTGAAAACCCCGCTCGGCGACGTGGTCGGCTACAGCGTGCGGTTCACCGACCAGGTCAGCGACCGCACCCTGATCAAGCTGATGACAGACGGCATCCTGCTCGCCGAGATACAGCGCGACCGTCGCCTGCTGCGCTACGACACCCTGATCCTGGACGAGGCCCACGAGCGCAGCCTGAACATCGACTTTCTGCTGGGCTACCTGCGCCAGCTGTTGCCGCGCCGCCCCGATCTGAAGGTGATCGTCACGTCGGCGACGATCGAGCCGCAACGCTTCGCGGACCACTTCGATGGCGCCCCCATCATCGAGGTGTCCGGGCGGACCTACCCGGTCGAGATTCGCTACCGGCCCCTGGAAGTCCCCGTCGCCGCCGGACAGGACGACGACCCCGACGATCCTGACCACGAAATCGTCCGCACCGAGATCCGCGACGAAGTCGACGCCATCGTCGACGCAATCCGCGAACTCGAGAACGAGCCGCCCGGTGACGTCCTGGTGTTCCTGTCGGGGGAGCGCGAAATCCGTGACACCGCGGAAGCTCTCGCCGGTTTGCCGGATCGTTTGCAGCGCACCGAGGTCCTTCCGCTGTACGCCCGGCTTTCCACCGCCGAGCAGCAGAAGGTCTTCGCACCCCATACCGGCCGGCGGATCGTGTTGGCCACCAACGTCGCCGAAACATCGCTGACCGTACCCGGGATTCGCTACGTCGTGGATCCCGGCAACGCCCGCATTTCGCGCTACAGCCGCCGGTTGAAGGTGCAGAGGCTGCCGATCGAACCCATTTCGCAGGCCTCCGCCGCGCAACGGGCCGGTCGGTCCGGTCGGCTCGCGCCCGGCGTGTGCATCCGCCTGTACTCCGAGGAGGACTTCGAGGCCCGCCCGCGCTACACCGATCCTGAGATCCTGCGCACCAACCTGGCCGCGGTGATTCTGCAGATGGCGGCGTTGCAGCTCGGCGACATCGAGAACTTTCCGTTCCTCGACCCCCCGGACCGGCGCAGCGTTCGCGACGGTATCCAGCTGCTTCAGGAGCTCGGCGCGTTCGACCAACAGGGCGCAATCACCGATCTCGGCCGCCGCCTGGCGCGGCTGCCGGTCGACCCGCGGCTGGGCCGGATGATTCTGCAGTCCCAGGTCGAGGGGTGCGTACGCGAGGTGCTGGTACTGGCCGCCGCCCTGACCATCCCCGACCCGCGGGAACGACCGTCCGACCGCGAAGAGGCGGCCCGCCAGAAGCATGCCCGCTTCGCCGATGAGAACTCCGACTTCCTCAGCTACCTCAACCTCTGGCGCTATCTGCGCGAACAACGAAAGAGCCTGTCCGGCAATGCTTTTAGACGCTTGTGCCGTAACGAATTTCTGCATTACCTGCGCATCCGGGAGTGGCAGGACCTGGTCGGGCAGTTGCGCAGCATAGCCCGCGACCTCGGCGTGACCGAGTCCGACGACGAAGCGGACCCGGCGTCGATACACGCGGCGCTGCTCGCCGGGCTGTTGTCGCACGTGGGCATGCGCCGCGAGGACGGCCGCGAGTACCAAGGCGCGCGCAATTCGCGGTTCGTGCTCGCACCCGGGTCGGTGCTCAGCAAGCGGCCGCCGCGCTGGGTGGTGGTGGCAGAGCTGGTCGAGACCAGCCGTCTGTACGGCCGGACCGCCGCCCGCATCCAACCGGAGATCGTCGAACGCGTGGCCGGCGAGCTGGTCCAACGCACCTACAGCGAACCGCACTGGGACGCCAGCCGCGGCGAGGTCATGGCCTACGAGCGGGTCACGCTGTACGGCCTGCCATTGGCCGCCCGGCGTCGGGTGGGATACGCCCGGGTGGATCCGGTGGTGGCGCGGGAATTGTTCATCCGACACGCACTCGTGGAGGGCGACTGGCAGACGCGCCATCGCTTCTTCCGCGACAACGCGCGGCTGCGGGAGCAGCTTGAGGAGCTGGAGGAGCGGGCCCGTCGCCGCGACCTGCTGGTCGGCGACGACGAGGTGTATGCGCTCTACGACGCGCGCATCCCCGCCGAGGTCGTCTCCGCGCGGCACTTCGACGCGTGGTGGAAGAAGCAGCGGCACCACACCCCCGACCTGCTGACGTTTACTCGAGATGACCTGCTGCACACCACCGATACCGGCGACGCCGACCGGCCGGACAGGTGGGAAGCCGGCGATGTCGCGCTGCCGCTGACCTATCGTTTCGAACCCGGTGCCGCCGACGACGGTGTGACGGTGCATGTGCCGATCGACGTGCTGTCCCGGCTGGGTGGCGACGAGTTCGCCTGGCAGGTACCGGCGTTGCGGGAGGAGCTGGTGACGACGCTCATCCGGTCGTTGCCGAAGGACCTGCGGCGCAACTTCGTACCCGCGCCCGACACCGCCCGCGCGGTGCTGGCCAACCTGGACCCGGGCAACGAGCCGCTGCTTACCGCGTTGCAGCGCGAATTGCACCGTCGCACCGGTGTTTTGGTGCCCATCGATGCATTCGATCTGGAGAAGGTACCCGCGCATCTGCGGGTAACCTTCGCGGTCGAAGCCGACGGTGCGGAGGTGGCCCGCGGCAAAGACCTTGCGGCACTGCAGCAGCGGTTGGCGACGCCGGCCAGGCAGGCCGTGGCCGAAGCGGTCGCCGGTGAGCTGGAACGGACGGGTTTGCGGTCCTGGCCCGACGAGTTGGAAGTGCTGCCGCGCGTCGTCGAACGCACCGTGGGCGGACGCGCTGTTCGGGGCTTTCCGGCCTTCGTGGCGGCGGGCGATGCGGTCGACCTTCGGGTGTTTGCGACGTCGGCGGAGCAAGACGAGGCCATGCGGCCCGGCTTGCGGCGGTTGGTCCGATCAAGCGTGTCGTCACCGGTCAAAGCCGTTGAACGCCAGTTGAGTCCGCGGTCCAAATTGACGCTGCGTGTCAATCCGGACGGCTCGCTGGCCGCCCTGTTGGACGACTGCGCGGATGCCGCGGTAGACGCGCTGATACCCGCTGCGGTGTGGACGCGCGACGAGTTCGCCGCATTGCGGGATCGGGTGGCCCAATCGCTCGTGGCGACGACCGCCGACGTCGTGGGCCGCGTCGAAAGGGTGCTGGCCGCGGCCCAAGAGGTCGAACTGTTGCTGCCCACCAACCCGCCGCCCGCGCAGGCCGAGGCGATCGCCGACGTGCGCGCGCAACTGAATCAGCTGCTGCCGACGGGGTTCGTCACCGCCACGGGCCGCGATCATCTCGTCGACCTCGCTCGCTACCTGACCGCGATCGGTCGGCGTCTCGACCGCCTGCCGCACGCGGTCGAAGCCGACCGGCAGCGGATGCAGCGCGTGCACAATGTGCAGCACGCTTACGACGAACTGCTGCACGCACTATCGCCCGCGCGGCGAAAAACCGCGGCGGTCCGCGACATCGCGCGGCAAATCGAGGAGCTTCGGGTCAGCCTGTGGGCCCAGCAGCTCGGGACACCGCGTCCGGTCAGTGAGCAGCGGATTTACCGGGCGATCGACGCCGTGCTCGATCAGGCGTGACCGCTACATCTGGGCCCAGACGATCTTGGTCTGCAGGTAAGTCTCGATGCCGGCCTTGCCGGACTCGAGGCCCCAGCCGGATTGCTTGTAACCACCGAACGGCATCGAGTGGTCGTACTGCATCTGGCAGTTCAGCCCGACGGTGCCGGCCTTCAGCCGCTTCGCCAGCCGGTGCGCGCGGCCGATGTCCTTGGTCCACACGGTGGCGGCCAGCCCATAGGTGCTGTTGTTGGCCAGTGCGACGGCCTCGTCCTCGTCTTCGAACGGCAGAATCGTGACGACGGGCCCGAAGATCTCCTCCTGAAACAGCCGGCTCGTGTCGGGGTCGACGTTCGTTACGACCGTCGGATGCACGAAGTACCCCTTGCGGTCGAGTCGGTAACCGCCGCTGACGATTTCGGCGCCTTCGGCCTTGCCCTGCTCGAGATAACCGAGCACGCGGTTGAGTTGCTTCTGGCTGATCAAGGGCCCGCTCATGGTGCCCTCTTCGTTCGGGGCACCCATCTTCAGGTGATTGCCGATCGCGGCAATGCCTTCCACCACTTGGTCGTAGACGCTGCGCTGCACCAAGATCCGGGAGCCACACACGCACGCCTGCCCGGAGTGCACGAAGGTGCCGAAGGCGGCCAGGGTGATTGCTTTCTTCAGTTTCGCGTCGTCGAAGATCAACACCGGGGACTTGCCGCCGAGCTCCAGGGTGACCTTGTTGAGATTGCTTCTCGCCGAGGCATGCACGATCTCACGCCCTACTTCCGTCGAACCGGTGAACGCGACCTTTTCGACGTCAGGGTGGGCGGTGATGGCCGCACCAACCGTGTGCCCGTAACCGTTCACCAGGTTCGCCACCCCGTCGGGCACGCCGGCCTCGGCCAGTAGCCGCATCAGGACGAGTGCCGAAAGTGGTGTCTCCTCAGCGGGTTTCACCACACTGCTGCAACCCGCGGCCAACGACGGGGCCAACTTGGCACAGAAGTTGAACACCGGTCCGTTCCACGGGAAGATCAGTCCCACCACCCCGTAGGGCTCCCTGACCGTGTACGTGTGCATGTGCGAGTCCACTCCGGAGAGACCGCCCGTGTTGACATCCCGCGCGATGCCCTCGATCTTCGTGCACCAGCCGGCGTAGTAGCGGAACCACTCGGCACCGACCGACACCTGCATCTTGGCCTGCGTGGGATACATGCCGGCATTGAGCATTTCGAGCTCGGCGAGGAGTTCGGCATTCTGGTCGATCAACTCACCGACCCGCCACAACACCTTGGCGCGTTCGTAGTCCGGTTTGCCGGACCACACGCCGGACTCGGCGGTCTCCTTCGCCCGGGCCACCGCATCGTTGACGGCCTCTGGCCCGCAGTCGGTGAACTCGGTGATCTGCTCCTCGGTCGAGGGATTGATGACCGGGATCACGTCGCCGGTGCCCGGCCTGTTCCGCACCTCGTCTAGTACAGCCTGAACGCTCATAAGCATCCCCTCTCGGCGTGACCACAACTCCCCGCGTCGCTGAAGTTACGCGGTTAACCTAACCGTGTCCACCACCCAAATGCGGAATAGCGCGGAGGTCAGCCGGGTTCCATCGAGCAACGATTGGAGGGTGATATGGCGAAGATGTCCAGCGCGGAACGGGAAACTTTCCTCGGCGCAGTCCACGTCGGGGTAATTGCGGTCGAGCGTCCCAACCGCGCGCCGTTGGCGGTTCCGATTTGGTACGGATACCAGCCGGGCGGCGAGGTGGTGCTTTGGACCCAACGCGGCAGCGTGAAAGAAAAGCTGATCCGCCCGGCAGGGCGGTTCTCCATCACCGTTCAGGACGAACAGTGGCCCTACCGGTACGTCACCGCGGAAGGCGATGTCAGTGCGATCGAACCCGCTCAGGACGCCGACGCGCGTGCCATCGCCGTCCGCTACCTGGGCGAGGCCGGCGGCAACGAGTTCACCGACCAGAACCTGAGCGCGGACTCGGTCATCATTCGGATGCGTCCCCAGCGCTGGCTGAGCACCGACTACACCAAGGAATAGCCCCGCCGCGCGGCGCACACCTCAGAGCCGGCTGAGCAGTTCCGCCTTCTTCGCGGCGAACTCTTCGTCCGACAAGATGCCGCGCTGATGCAGCCCGGCAAGAGACTCGATGGCCGCCACGATGCTCGCGGAATCGCCGGATCCGGCCACGGATGGCGCTGCGGGTTCGGACCGATAATGCGGAGCGGGCGCGGCCGCGGGCGTTTCGGCCACCTGGCCGGTGCCCAACTCACGCAAGCTGGATACATCGAAGGTGCCGAACTGGCTGGTGAACTGGACCGAGCCGTATCCACCGCCGCCCTGCTGCTGTTGCACGCCACCAATCTGGTGATCGCCGGTGTCATAAATCCTTGTCACACCGTCGATCTGAATTGCCAGCCTGCGCGTGCTCGGGAAGACCGCATAGCGCGCGTTGTTCTGCGCGCCGGTCGAGCTCGGGACGCCCAGGTCAGCGGGCCACCAGTTGGAGGAGGTGAATCCGCCCTGGAATTGGGTTTGGGTGTGCGGTGCGGGGAACACCGTCGTAGTGGTCAGCAGCTGCGCCAGTTCATTGCACAGCGCGTCGACGCGCGCCTTGAGCGCGTTGTCGAACATGTTGCCGACCATCGTCATACCGCCCCGCATCCATTGTCCGGAGCCGCCGAGTTCGGGAATGGAAAACTGTGCCATGGTGCCGCCGCCGGCATGGATGGCGAACAACATGGCCAGCACCGCCTCGCGGGACAGCCCATGGCGCTGCGCAATCTCAGTGACAGCCTTTTCGGCGTCGGGAGTCACCGTTGCCTTCATCGTCTAAATCTTTCGTCGTTGGAGTCATTTCGAGCCTACGCATGTCGCCTGAGGCGCTGCATGGCGATCAGATGCGTCTTACCCCGGTCGCCACATCCAAAAACACGCATAACCAGTCCACGGCGCAGGCGGCCGGCCGCCAGCGGGTGGGCACGGTGGGGGAGCGTCCGTGGGGCATTTACTCCGGATATTTTCGGGATCCCGACGGGCACCTGTGGGAAGTCATCCACTTCCTGACCACCGATCAAAACTGACGCCTACGGCACTCATAAATCGGTCTAGAGTTCCAGTCGATGCGTCGCACTTGGACCTGGACGTTCGACCTGCCGCCGGAGCAACTCTGGCCAGTGGTGGCCGATACGAACCGGCTCAACGAAGCCTTGGGGCTGCCGCCCTACACGCTCGAGGAGACGCCGCAACCCAACGGCACGGTCCTGCGCCGCGGCCGCGCGAAGGCGGCCGGGTTCATGCTGGCTTGGGAGGAAAAACCGTACGAGTGGGTTTGGGGTCGACACTTCCGACAATCCCGCGTCTTCACCCAGGGCCCCTTCCGCCGTTTCGGGCCGGTGTTCGACCTCGAGTCCGACGGCCAAGGGGGATCGAGCATCACCTATGCCCTCGAATGGGAACCGCTGAACCTGGTCGGCCGCCTGTTCGGCGCGCGGCTGGCGACCCAAGCGGGCGAAAACCTCATCAAGCGAATCCAGGAGGCACTCACCTTCGCTCGTGGTGACAACAGGGACGAGCGCATCACCCCTTTCGTCTTGCCGGAGCCGCAACTGCCGCCCGGTGCCCGTGAGCGGGCCGCAGCGATGGCGCGCGAGATGGACCGCGGCCCCTACGGCAACGGGCTGGGCAACTGGCTCGCCGACTTCGCGTTGCAAGGCATGGCGGTCGACCTGACCAGAATCCGGCCCAAAGTCTTGGCGCGAGAGCTTGGGGTGACGCCGCGCGCGGCAACCGAGGCTTGCCTGGCCGGAGTCAAGGCGGGGCTGTTCACCATGAAATGGGATCTGCTGTGCACCAACTGCCGCGGGCCGAACGGCAGCGTTTCCACGCTCGCCGACCTGCCGCACGGCGCGCACTGCCCCTCCTGCAACATCGACTACGACCGCGATTTCGAACGCAACGTCGAGCTGACATTCGCGCCGACACCGGCGGTACGCCCAGTGCCCTCCAGCAGTTTCTGTCTGTCCGGCCCGATGCAGACACCGCACGTCGCTGTCCAAGTGCTGTTGGCGCCGGGCGAGCGGCGCGAGGTCGCCGTCGATCTTCCGCCCGGTGCGTACCGATTGCGCACGACGCATCCCGGCGAGTTCGTCGACGTGGACTATGAATCTGGCTCCTTTCCCTCTGCCCGCGTTACAGCGAGGGGCGTCGAATTGCTTGACAGCCCGGGTGATTCGGACGAACAGGGACGCGTGACGTTCGTCAACGATGCCGAATTCGAGGTAGCCGCAGTAATCGAAGACCGAACGTGGACACGGGACGCGCTGACCGCACCAGAAGTGATCTCGTTCCAAGCCTTTCGGGATTTGTTCGCGGCGGCAACGCTACGGCCCGGCGACGACGCCGGTGTCAGCCAGGTCGCGCTGTTGTTCACGGACCTGCGAGGTTCGACGGCCCTTTACGAACGGGTTGGCGATGCCGCGGCGTACAACCTGGTGCGGGAGCATTTTCGGTTGTTGGCCGCCATTGTGCGCGACCATGACGGCGCGGTTGTCAAGACGATCGGCGACGCCGTGATGGCCTCGTTCGTCGATCCGGCGCAGGCCGTGCGCGCGGCGCTGGCCATGCAGGAACAGGTTGGTTCGTCGAGCGATGGAGACGACAACCTCGTGCTCAAGGTCGGCGTTCACGCCGGGCCCAGCGTCGTGGTGACCCTCAACGATCGGCTCGACTACTTCGGTTCAACGGTGAACATGGCGGCGCGCTTGCAGGGCCAAAGCGTTGGTGGCGACATCGTGCTGTCCAAGGCCGTCGCAGCCGATCCCGCAGTGCACGAAATTCTGGCCGGCGCCGCACAGCTGAACGAGACCGTGGCACTCAAGGGCTTCACCGAACCCGTCGCCTTCTTACGCCTACCAACCGCCTGATAGCGGTCGAGTTCGCTACGGCGCTAACGCCTTTCGCGCCAACCGCGCTCGAACGGCAACCGCCACGCGTTCGGCGCGATCAGTTGATGAATCGCGTTGGGCCCCCAGGTACCTGGCTGATACAGCTTGACCGGCGGCGGGTCGTCGAGCAGTTCTGCCGAACGCTCCCACAACGATTCAATGCCCTCGGCAGTGGTGAAAAGTGTGTGGTCGCCGCGCATCGCGTCGAGGATGAGCCGTTCATAGGCTTCCAGCACATCGACGACGGTGTCGATTTCCTGAGACGAGAACTGCATGGACAACTTGTAGAGCTTCATGCCGGGTCCCGGCCGCTTGCCGTAGAAGGACAGCGACACCTTCGACGCGTCCGCGAGGTCGAACGTGAGGTGGTCGGGGCCCTCAGCGCCTACGCCCGAACCTGGCGGGAACATCGTTCGGGGAGCCTCTTTGAACGCGATCGAGATGATGCGAATGCCTTCTGCCATCTTCTTGCCGGTACGCAGATAGATCGGAACCCCGGCCCAGCGCCAGTTGTCTATGCCGACCTTGAGCGCGATGAATGTCTCGGTGTCGGAATCCTTGGCCACACCTTTCTCGTTGCGATATCCGGCGAACTGGCCGCGCACCACGTCAGAGGTCTTGATCGGCAGCATCGACCGGAACACCTTGTTCTTTTCCTCGCTGATCGCGCGCGGCTCAAGAGCAGTGGGTGGTTCCATCACAACGAAGGCCATCACCTGAAAGAGGTGGGTGACCACCATGTCCTTATAGGCTCCGGTGCTTTCGTAAAAGTTCGCCCGCTCGTCGAGTCCGAGGGTTTCGGGTATGTCGATCTGAATGTGGTCGATGAAGTTGCGGTTCCAGATCGGCTCGAACAGGCCGTTGGCGAAGCGGAACGCCAGGATGTTCTGAGCCGCCTCCTTGCCCAGGAAGTGATCGATGCGGAAAATCTGCGATTCTTCGAATGTTTCGTGCAAGAAGTCGTTGAGAGCGATCGCACTTTCCAGGTCGGTGCCGAACGGCTTTTCCATGACCACGCGGGACCGCTCGACGAGATCGGCTTCCCGCAGCATGTCGATGACGGCGCGCGCGGCTTTCGGGGGGACGGATAGGTAATGCAATCGCCGGACGTCGGTGCCCAGATTGGCTTCCGCCCGCGCGACCGCCTCCGCAAGTGCCTCGGGTCCCGCACCCTGCGGGACGTAATGAAGTATGCGGGCGAAGTTGTCCCACTGGTCCGTCGTGAGCTGATGCGAACCGAACGAGTCGATCGCGGACTTGGCGATCTTCCGGAACTCGTCGTCGTTCAGGTCTTCCAGCGACGTGGCGACGATTTCGATATTGGGTGCGAGCTCGGACTGATCCAAATGGGCCAAGCCGGGAATCAGCTTGCGCTTGGCCAGATCTCCGGTTGCCCCGAACAACACGATGACGTGAGGTTCTAACGTTTCGGTGTCCGTACGGTGGGGGCGCGATTCGGGCGCCGGATACGAGATCGTCTGCGGTTTCTTGGTGGCCACCCGTGCATAATGTCGATACCGGTCCGCTGTGTCTACTTGAATGCAGCAACGTAGGACTACACGGGGGTGTGCGATGTGGACGATCGTTTGCCGTCTGCTCTCTGTTGCGGGGTTAGCGGTGGCATCGATGGCGGTCGTGACGCTCGGATCTCCAGCGGTGAGTTCAGCGGCATGCGCCGACGGTGAATGGTGGGACGCGAAGGCAAATCAGTGCCGCCCAGCCAACGCACCCGAAGCTCTGCCCTGCGATGCCGGCCAGTGGTGGGATCCAACGGCAAATACGTGCCGGCCCTTGGGAGTTGGGCCGCAGCCGCTCGCGTGTGAGGCGGGTCAATGGTGGGATCCAACGGCCAACGTGTGCCGCCCCTTGGGGGTGGGGCCGCAGCCGCTCGCCTGTGACAACGGCTGGTGGTGGGATCCGGCCTCCAACTCGTGCCGGCCGCCGTTGTTGCCGCCACTCGGGTAATCGCCAAAACTAGGCGCGACGATTTCGGCGATCCGATGCCCTCTCGGCGAGTTCGGCAATCTTGTCCGCAACAACTGAATAGATCGTCGCAATTCCACGACGTCATCGAGGGCCGAATCCGCGCTGTTTATTAACTTGATAGCGGCCGCCACACGTCGGCCCGCAACTTCGGCCGCTTGACCAGTCCATGCCAGCGCCAGGACCGACGAAGTGATGACGAGAAGATTGACAGCCAAAGCATCCTCGCTTCGGCAGGTGGCTCTTCAGATGCTTCCTCAAGACCCGCTGCACGCCGCCGACCTGCGCAAATACCCACTGCGGGGACAAGCACGTCGGCCCGGAAAATTGGTGCACTCAGCACCCGAGAGGCCAACTTAAAATTGAGATGCGCGCGAATCAGCCCACCCGAAGGCATCATCGAGCGCACATTGTTTGGACCGGGGGAGACGGTCGCAAATTGCGGCAGAGACGAAAGGATGAGTTCGGTGTCAGAAATGCGCTCGGTTCCCCGGCGACTTGATTTGGTAGCTATAAAAAGCGCCCCGCGCTCAACCACTTCAGAAGACCGGTCTTGGGTGACAAAGGCGGCGTGCAAGACCGCAGACCCCGACGAACTCTTCGTGCGCGGCGCCGCGCAGCGCAAGGCCGCGACCATCTGTCGGCACTGCCCCGTCATGCAGCAATGCGCCGCGGATGCGCTCGACAACCAGGTCGAATACGGGGTCTGGGGAGGTATGACCGAGCGCCAGCGCAGGGCGCTGCTCAAGCAGCATCCCGAGGTCGTTTCGTGGGCGAGCTTCTTCGAAAAGCGCGCTAAACGCTCCACCGGATAGAGGCCGTCGGGTAACGGCCCTCGTGGTCAGGTGGCGCTGAGGATCTTGATCGCGAAGACGAGCGTGTCGCCAGGCCGAATTCCGGCTCGTGGCTGACCTTCGGGATAGCCGTCCGCCGAAGTCATTGCGACTGCGACGGTAGATCCGACCTTCTGTCCGGCGATGGCCTTCTGGAAGCCCGGCACTACTCCGGTGAGCGGGAAGTCGACCGGCACACCCCGCTGGTAGCTGCTGTCGAAAACCGACCCGTCGCGCCCATTGACGCCCATGTAGCAGACGGAAACCGTCGCCGTGTTGGAGACGACCGGCCCGTCGCCCGCGCGCAGCGTATGCACCTGGGTCTGGTTCACGCTGAACGGTTCCGTCACTTTCACCACGGGAGCGGTCGTGTCGGTGGATCCGGTGACCGCGACGCTGCCGGTGGTCCCCGAAAGCGTCCATTCCGGCGTTCCGCTGTTCTGTGGTGCTGCGGTGGGACAAGTTGCGGCCGCGCTTGCCGTACCCGCGCCTGCGAAGGTGAGAACGGCGGCCGTGCAGGCCGCGAGAGCGACGGAGGAATACATCCGGGAGGCTTTCACGGCCGTCAGGCTACCGTCTGTCATTTCGTCCCCGGCAACGTGAGGATCTGGCCGCATCTGGAGGCCCGGCTACCAGGCAAATGGTATAGATTAGTTAGATTCCGTCTCACTCATATCGCAGGGGTTTATCGTGAAGTTGCCTCGCCAACAGATCGTCGACGACTTAGAGAAGATGGTCGGGCTGCAACTGAAAGCGGCCGGGTGACCGAGGGCGCGCTGGTCCGGATGCTCGGCGCCGCCGCGACTGGTGGCGCCGACTTCGAGGCCGCCGACCGCACGACCCAGCGGATCCTAGACGCCGCCCTCCAAGAGGCGGCAACCGTTGGACTGCAACGACTTACGGTCGAAGACGTGGTACGGCGCGCGAGGGTGGCCCGGATGACCGTCTACCGGCGGTATCCCCGGCGCGACGATCTCGTGGAAGCTTTGGTGCGACGGGAGACCCAGCGCTTCCTTGCCGCCGTGGCGGATGCCATCGAGAAGACCGCGGACCCGCACGACGGCATTGTCGAGGCGTTCATCGCAGCTGTGCGCTTCTCGCGTTCGCACCCGATGCTGCGCCGAGCCGCCCACACCGAGTCGGCGCTGTCCGCCACCGAGAACGCCGAACTGCTCAATATCGGCGCAGCGTTCATTGCCAGGCAGATCCACGGTGACGAGCCGGCAACTCCGAGTCAGCCGGTGCGATGGGTAGCCGACGTGTTCGCACGGCTGTTCATGACCTATATCTCCGCTCCGCCAACGGATCCCGACTTCGGCGATGACGACGAGCTGCGGCGGTTTGCCCACGATGTGCTGACGCCGATGGTCGAGCGCGCGGTCGAGCCCGTCGATTAGGGGTCAGATCTTCTACACTGCTGACAAGGTTGATGTAGCGGAACCACCTGCCGCCCGTCGACAGCCACGAAGAGACGGGCCAGCGGGATGAGAATTCAGCAGGGGACCCACTTTTCGGTGGTCGCCGAAAGCGAGTCTCTCTGGCGGGTCACCTTTGATAACCCGCCGATCAATCTGGTGACCCCTGAGATGCTCGTCGAACTACCTGAGCTGATCGACCAGATGGAAGCGTCAAGCCAGCTGCGTGTGGTGGTGTTCGAGTCGGCCAATCCGGATTACTTCTTGAACCACTACGACACGTCGCGGGTAGCGGAAACACCGACAAACCTCGGGGTCACCGGTTATCCGCTGGTGGTCGACACCAGCACCCGCCTCTCGCACCTGCCCGTGACGTCGATCGCCAAGATCCGGGGACGGGTGCGCGGCATTGGCAACGAGCTCACCCAGGCGATGGATATGCGCTTCGCCAGCCGCAATTCGCTGTTCTGCCAACCCGAAACCGCGAGCGGAAACCTGCCCGGCGGGGGCGGCCTGGAACATCTCTCCCGGCTGATGGGCCGCGGGCGGGCATTAGAAGTCGCACTGTCGAGCGACGACTACCCGGGCGAACTGGCCGAGCGTTATGGCTGGATCAATCGTGCCGTCGAGGACAGCGATCTCGACGCGGTGGTGGACACATTGGCGCTGATCGCGCTCACTGAAATTCCCCACTGACGCTCATCGAAATTCCCCACCCGTGTGGCTCCGCCGAGAAGGGCGGGC
>NZ_MVHT01000039.1 GCF_002086275.1 Mycobacterium intermedium
CTGGAAAACACCCGCCGAAGCCCTCGACGAACTACTGTCAAACCCGCCCACCGTTGCATCGACCGCTTGAAACCGCCGGCACCCCGCGGTACGTAAGCCACACATTCGACGCCAGCGTCGACCGACACCCCCACACACCCACCGCCGACCGTGCGGCCTACGGCCCCTAAACGGCACCCCGCGGTACTTAAGCCCCACATTCGACGGCAGCGTCGACCGACACCCCCACACACCCACCGCCGAACGTGCGGCCTACGGCCCCTAAACGGCACCCCGCGGTACTTAAGCCCCACATTCGACGGCGGCGTCGACCGGGCCGCCGGCGGCCTCCACCCTCACGCGGGCGGTACGGCGCGCGCCGCCCAGGTGAAACTCCGCATTTCGGGCAGCCGCTCGCACAGCTGGTCAGCAACCAGCCGGCCGATCCGTTCGGCGTCGGCGACCGTGGTGTCGGAGGCGACCCAACCCTCGACCTCTACCCGCAGCGTGCGCCCAGTCCACCGGGCCCGCGCATGTGCGTGCACGACACCATCCGTCTCGGCCGCCACCGCTTCCGCGGTTTCGATCACCTCGGGATCAACCCCGTCCAGCAACCGATGTCCGATGTCAGAGGTCACCTCCCACCCGACGTGGCAGATGAATCCCGTCACCACGATGCCGGCCACGCCGTCGGCCCATTCCCAACCGGCGGCCACCGCGCACAGTCCGACCAAGGCGCCGGCCGAAGATAGGGCATCGAGCCAGGAGTGCTTGGCGTCGGCGATCAGCGTGGACGACTGGATGCGGCGTCCGACCACCAGCTTGTAGCGCGCGACAAGCTGGTTGCCGACGATACCGAGCGCCGCCGCCGCGATACCCCAACCCACGTGATCAGTGGGGCTGTGCCGCACCAACTTTTCCACGCTCTCCCAGCCCGCAAACACGGCGCTCACCCAGATCACCAGCGCCACACCGATTCCGGCGAGGTCTTCGGTGCGTTCGCGGCCGTACGGGTAGCGCGGACTCGCCAAACCACGCGATCCCCAAAAGCCGACGAACACGACGATGCTGGTGGTGACGTCGGCCAGGTTGTGCAGCGCGTCGCCAAGCAGCGCCGCGGAACCGGAGACCAGGGCGACCGCGAGTTCGAGCACGCCCGTCAGCGCCAACCCGAACGCACCGATGACCACCGCGCGGTTGGCCCGTCGTCGCTCGTCGCGATCGTCGATCACATTCCGAAGCGGGAAACTTGTCGCCGGATCGCGTACGCCGCTCTTGATGTGCATGCCGGTAAGCGTGACACGACGACGCGCCGCGGTCACGACACCTCGCGGAATTCGGTGTGCCCTAGCGCGGTTGCTGTACCCATGACCTTTCCCGCTCTCAACCATGTGGCGGTCACGGTGCGTGACCTTGAGGTCAGCGGTCCCTGGTACCGGGACCTCATCGGAGCAGACCCAGTGGTTGACGAACACACCGACGCCGGCTTCCGGCATCTGGTGTGGATATTGGGTAGCCGAACCGTCTTCGGCATCCACCAACACGACCGCCAGGCGCCAGACGAGAAATTCAGCGAGTTCCGGGTTGGCCTGGATCACGTCGGTTTCGGCTGCGCTGACCGCGCCGAACTGGAGCAGTGGGCCGCCCGCCTCGATGACCTGGGCATCGAGCACGGCGGGATCGTGGACGCGCCCTACGGCTCGGGGCTGAGTTTCCGCGACCCCGACGGCATCGCGTTGGAGTTCTTCGCCCCGCTGGGCCGCCAATGAACGCTCAGCGCACAGTGGCGAAGAACGCGCGGACGTCCTCGACGAACAACTCGGGCTGTTCCAGCGCGGCGAAGTGCCCACCGCGCGGCATGGTCGTCCAGTGGGTGATGTTGTAGACGGGCTCGCACCAGGAGCGCGGCGCGCGCAGCAACTCCTTCGGGAAAGCCGCGACGCCCGTGGGCAATTCGACCCGGTATGACTCCCCCCAGACCCGGAAGCTCTCCCAATAGAGTCGCGCTGAGGAAGCGGCGGTGGCGGTGACCCAGTACAGCATCACGTTGTCGAGCAGTTCGTCACGGCTGACCGCGTTCTCCGGATGCCCGTCGCAGTCGGTCCAGGCCCAGAATTTCTCCACGATCCACGCCAGTTGTCCCACAGGCGAATCCGTCAAGCCGTAACCGAGCGTCTGCGGTCGGGTCGACTGCTGCTTGGAATAGCCGGTGCCCCACTTGCGGTGGTGGTCCAGCGCCGCCAACGCCGCCTTTTCCTCCTCCGTCGGATTCTTGAACGTCTCGGCGGTCGGCCGACCCATCGGCATGTTCAAATGGATTGCCGCGCAATGCCCTTGGTTACGACCGAGCTGGGTCGTCACTGCGGCTCCCCAGTCACCGCCCTGGGCGCCGTAACGGTCGTAGCCCAGTCGCAGCATCAGCGTCTCCCAGGCCTCCGCGATCTTCTCGACACCCCAGCCCGTGCGGGTGGGCTTGCCGGAGAATCCGTAGCCGGGCAGCGACGGACAGACAACGTGGAAGGCGTCTTCGGCGCGGCCGCCGTAGGCAGTGGGATTGGTGAGCGGCTCGATCACCTTGTGAAACTCCACGATCGAACCGGGCCAGCCATGCGTGATCACCAGCGGGAAGGCGTCCTCGTGCGGCGAGCGCTGATGGATCAGGTGGATGTCCAACCCGTCGATCTCGGTCACGAACTGGTCGAAGCGGTTCAGCGCGGCCTCGCGCGACCGCCAGTCGTAGTCGCCGGCCCAATAGGCGGCCAGGTCACGGGTGTACGCGAGCGGGATGCCCTGGCTCCAGTCGTCAACGCATTCGGCTTCCGGCCAGCGGGTGCGCGAAAGGCGCGCCTTCAGGTCATCGAGAACGTCGTCGGGTACGTCGATGCGAAACGGCTCCACCCGCGGGCCTACTTCTGCGTCGATTCGCGAATCAGCACGCCCACGACCTTGCCATACCCTCCCAAACCCGTCCACGAGGTGGCGAATCAGGCGCCTACAGTTGCGCCAGCAGGAAATCGGCGCAACGTTCGCCGATCATGATCGCCGGGGCGTTGGTGTTGGCACGGGGAATCCGCGGCAGCGCCGACGCATCCGCGACCCGCAGGTTATCCACGCCGCGCACCCGCAGTTGCTCATCGAGCGGACTGTCGGGTTGGCTGCCCATCGCGACGCTGCAGGCAGGGTGGGCGGTCGTGATCGCGGTGCTCCTGATGGACGCCTCGACGTCGGCTCCCGGGCCGGGCACCACCTCGTGATCGACGGCCGAAGCGAGCGGCTCGGTGCCGATGATCTCCCTCGACCGCTGCACCGCACGGACCATCGCGTCGATGTCCTCACGTTCGGAGAACATGTTCAGCCGGATTGCCGGTGGGACCGCAGGATCCGACGAGCGGATCAGCACGCTGCCGCGGCTCTTCGGTGTCCAGTACGAGTGGATGACGGTCAACGCGGGCTCGAACTTTCCCGATTGGCTATCGGCAAGGGCGTCGCCGGGAGTGAAGGCCAGTTGGAAGTCGCAGGCCGGTAGGTCGGGCGCTGACCGGATATGCGCCACCGCTTCCACCCCGTTACTCGTGAGCTTGCCCCGTCGCTGAAACAGCCACTGCAGCAGCCACTTTGGGTTGGCGGCGTCTGCGAGCCCGACGAAACCGGGTGCCAGCCGCCAGATACCGAACGCATTGGGATGGTCGGCCAAACCCTGGCCCACGTTGGGGCTGTCGACAATCGGGGTGATCCCGAGTCCGACAAGGTGATCCGCTGGGCCGATACCGGAGAGCTGCAGCAGTTGCGGCGTGCCGAACGCGCCGGCGCTCACCACGACTTCCCGGTCGGCACGAGCCCGTTGCAGACGACCCCCGCGACGGTATTCGACGCCGACGGCCCGACCGTTGCTGATGACGATCCGGTTGACCACGGCCTTGGTGACGACGGTCAGGTTCTTCTGGTTCCGCAGGTAGCCGCGCGCGGTGGTCCAGCGCTGGCCGTTGTGAATGGTGACGGGGCTGATGGCCGCGCCGTCCAGATCGGGGCCGCTGACGTCGTCGGTCGCGGCGACCCCGGCCGCGCGTGCGGCGGCGACGAAGCGACGGGACACCTCGTCGGGTTCGGCCACGCGGGTAATGCGCATGGGTCCCCGCTCGATCCGCTTGAAGACCGGCGCCACGTCTTCCCATGCCCAACCTGGCAACTGCCAGCCGTCGTAGTCGAGGTCGCTCCCCCGGACCCACACCATCGCGTTCATCGCGCTGGTCCCGCCCAGTACACGCCCGCGCGGCTGCGGGATCTGCCGGTGGTCGCAGCCCGGTTCGGGCTCGGTCTGGTAGGCCCAGTCCAAGGAGGTGCCGAGCTGGCGCGGGAACGCCAGCGGTGCGCGCACCGTCAGGCGCCGGTCCGAACCGCCGGCTTCGATCAGCAGTACGCGGGCTGAGGACTCCGTGGCCAGGCGTCCCGCCACCGCGCAACCGGCGGAACCGGCACCCACCACCACGAAGTCGTACGAAGTCATCAAGCCCCGATCATCTACGCATTCCGCGCCGCAACTATTGGCATTTTCGCTGATGCTCGGCTTCGGCAAAGCGCCGCATGCTGGCTAGCATGAGCGAAACAAGCTGGAGCGACGTAACCATGAGCGAGCTTCCGACCGGAACCGTCACGTTGCTGCTGGCTGATGTCGAGGGTTCGACGCGGCTGTGGGAGACTCAGCCCGAGGCCATGAAAGCCGCTGTCGCGCGACTCGACGCGACGCTGTCCGACGCGGTCGCCGCCCATCACGGCGTCCGCCCGGTGGAGCAGGGCGAGGGTGACAGCTTCGTCATCGCTTTCACGCGCGCCGCCGACGCGGTGGCCTGCGCGTTACAACTGCAACTTGCCGCCCTGGCGCCGATCAAA
The DNA here is from genome assembly GCF_002086275.1 of Mycobacterium intermedium. Taxonomy (GTDB): domain Bacteria; phylum Actinomycetota; class Actinomycetes; order Mycobacteriales; family Mycobacteriaceae; genus Mycobacterium; species Mycobacterium intermedium. Next base: position 4,867 of record NZ_MVHT01000039.1, read on the forward strand.
CTGCGAATCGGCCTGCACACCGGCGATATTCAGCTCAGGGATGAGGGCAACTACATCGGTCCGACGATCAACCGCGCGGCCCGCCTGCGCGACCTGGCGCACGGCGGCCAGACCGTGCTGTCCGGAGCCACCGAACCCCTTGTCGTCGACCAGCTTCCGGCCGGAGTGACTCTGCTGGACCTGGGCTCGCACCCGCTGCGCGATCTGCCCCGGCCCGAACGGGTGACCCAGCTGTGCCACCCGGATTTGCACAACGACTTCCCTCCGCTGCGTACTGTCAATATCGTTGCCGCCGAACGACTTCCGATGCAGCTGACCAGTTTTGTCGGACGGCAGGCGGAGGTCAAAGGCATCCGCGATGCGCTGGCCGACAACCGGCTCGTCACCCTGACCGGTGCCGGGGCGCAGGCAAGACGCGGCTGGCGGTGCAGATCACCGCTCAAGTGGCCACCGAATTCGCCGACGGCATTTGGTACGTCGACCTGGCACCGATCACCGACCCTGACGTCGTGCCACTCACGGCGGCACGTGCTTTGGGGGTAACAGACCAACCCGGTCAACCGACGACGGACCTGGTGGTGCGGTTCCTTCGCGAGCGTGAAGCACTGGTGGTGTTCGACAACTGCGAGCACCTGCTCGACGCCAGCGCCGAGCTGATCACCGAACTGCTGCGCGCCTGCCCGGGCCTGACGCTGCTGACCACCAGCCGCGAGCCGATCGGGGTAGCCGGCGAAGTGAGTTGGCGGGTGCCGTCCTTGTCGCTCGCCGACGAGGCGATCGAACTCTTCGGCGACCGCGCTCGTCGCACCAAGCCCGACTTCCGCATCAGCGTCGACAATGTCGATACCGTGACCGAGATCTGCCGCCGACTCGACGGCCTGCCGCTGGCCATCGAACTTGCCGCCGCGCGCGTCCGCGCCCTGTCCCCAGCCGAGATTCTGCGCAGCCTGCACGACACCTTCCGGCTACTGACCGGCGGAGCACGCACGGCCGTGCGCCGTCAACAGACGCTGCGCGCTTCGGTGGACTGGTCGCACGAACTTCTGAGCGAGCCCGAACAGGTACTGTTCCGCCGCCTCGCGGTCTTCTACGGGGGCTTCGACCTCGACGCCGCCCGGGCCGTCGCGGGCGACGGCCTGGAGCGCTACCAAGTGCTCGACCAGCTCACCCTGCTGGTCGACAAATCACTCGTGGTTGCCGAAGACACTGCGGACGGAACCCGCTACCGGTTGCTGGAAACCGTCCGCCAATACGCACAGGAAAACCTGCACGAGTCCAGTGAGGGCAACGAGGCCCGCAACCGCCATCGCGACCACTACACCGCGCTGGCAGGACTGCTTGACACACCGGTCGCCGGAGAGCATCAACGCCGCATCGAGCGGGCAGGGATCGAAATCGACAATCTGCGAGCGGCTTTCGCGTGGAGCCGGGAAAACTCGGATACCGATTTGGCGCTGGGCCTCGCGTCGTCATTACTCCCGCTCTGGTTGTCGCGGGGGCTCATGCAAGAGGGGCTGAACTGGTTGGGTGCGGCGCTCTCCGATGTGGACTGCGACGGCAACGAAGCGGCGCCGGCGCGGGTGCGGGCGTTGGTGCACAAGGTCGTCTTGGAGTCCTTCAGGGGCGTGACCGCCGATCTCGATAGCACCGAGCGCGTCCTGGCAGCGGCCCGCAAACTCGGCGATCCAGCACTCGTGGCGCGCGCGCTGACCGCCTGCGCGTGTCACGCCGCCGACGACCGCGACTTGTCAGTCGCGTATTTCAGCGAGGCGGCGGGCGTCGCGCGCGACATCGACGATTCATGGTGGCTGGGCCAGACACTAACCTTGGAGGCAATATTCGCCCTGCTGTTCGGCGAACCCGTCGCGGGCCAGGTTGCCGCCGAGGAGGTTCTTCGAATTGCCGACCGGGTGGGCGACAAGTTCTTATCGCGCCAGTGCCGTTACGTTCTGGGCTGGGCCCAAATCCTCCGCGGCCAGCTAGCTGAGGCGCTCACAGCGCTTCGTGAGGTCGAGGAGGAGTCCACAGCGGCCGGCGATGCCTTTTTCTCCATGCAGGCAATGGCAATTCAAGCGATCGCGCTTGCCTACCAGGGCAACATCGAGGCCGCTCAAGCCGCCTCCGAACTCGCCTTTCAGCGCGTAACCGATCTCTTCGCCACCTTCACCGGAATCGTGCATGCGGGCTCCGCTTACGTGCACCTGGCCGCGGGCGACGCGTCCGCCGCGTGGGAAGCGCATGAAACGGCGCGCAAGCTCACCGGGTTGGATCCGCAACTTGCGCCCATGCACGTCTTTGCGGCATTGGCTCCGTTGGCTTGTGGTGATCTCACCGCGGCGCGTCGTTGGGCCGACGACGTGGTATCCGCCACCAGAGGTTGGAGCCTAGGCGCATCCTTGACAACCCGGTCGCGCGTCGAGATCGCTCAGGGCGAGATTGGCGCCGCCGAACGCGACGCCCACGACGCCCTGGACTTGGCGGCCCGCCTCAAGGGAGACCTGCTCGTTCCCTTTGCCCTCGACTGTCTCGCCACCGTCGCGGCCGAATACGGCAACGAACATTCGGCTGCGCGACTATTCGGCGCCGCGGACGCGGCACGCCGGCATATGGGCATAGTGCGCTTCAAGGTACTCGATGCCTACGACGAAGCCCGGGTGGCCGTGTTACGGGACACCTTGGGCGACAACGACTTCGACACAGCATGGGCGGAAGGCGCGGCACTGTCGATCGAGGAGGCGATCGCTTACGCGCAGCGTGGCCGCGGCGAACGCACCCGGGCCACCAGCGGTTGGGCATCGCTGACGCGCGCCGAGTTGGACGTGGTCCGGCTCATCAGTGCGGGTCTGGCCAACAAGGACATTGCCGCGCGCCTGTTCGTCTCGCCCCGCACCGTGCAGGCCCATCTCACGCACATCTACACCAAACTCGGGCTGACCTCGCGGGTGCAGCTCGCCCAGGAAGCATCGCGACACGGAGCTTGTTAGGACTGCGCCAGAGGGGTAACACAGCATGCATGCAACCCGTTCGAACGCTCGCCCGTACGACGTCGCGGATTGCGCGGTCGCTGCCGGTCATTAATCGCGTCCTCGGCAGCCATGACAGCCTGCCGTTAGAGGAGCGGGTCGTTTTCGTCACCGGCGCAGCCCGCGGGCTGGGCGCAGAAGTCGCCCGCCAAGCCCACGCAGACGGCGCCCATGTCGCTCTGGTGGGCCGCCGTCTGGAACCGTTGCAGAAGCTTGCCGGCACTCTCGGGGACCGCGCCGCCGCTTTCGAAGCCGACGTCACCGACGTCGAGGCGCTGCAGCGCGCCGCCGACGACACGGTGGCCACCTTCGGCGGGATCGACGTGGTGGTGGCCAACGCTGGGATTGCGCCTCCCGACCAAACCGTCGCGACGATCTCGCCAGATGATTTCGAGCGGACCGTAGAGGTGGACTTGCTCGGTCAGTGGCGTACCGCCCGAGCGACCCTGCCGGCCTTGATCGATCGGCAAGGGCACATCTTGTTCGTGGGTTCCATCTACGCGTTCTTCAACGGCGTGCTGGCCGCCTCCTACGCGGTGAGCAAGGCCGGTGTCGAACAGTTGGCCCGGGCACTGCGGGTCGAGCTGGTGCCGCACGGGGTGACCGTCGGCATCGCTTACCTCGGCTTCATCGACACCGACCTTGCGGCCGACGTGTTTTCACAACAGCACGCGGCTCAGGTGCGCCAGGCGGTCCCGGGCTTTCTCACTCGGCCGATAACGGTCGCCGACGCCGCCGAGGCGGTTCTGGACGGCGTCCAGCGTCGCGCCGCCCGGGTGACCGCGCCGGCGTGGGTGGGACCGATGCTAGCCACGCGCGGCATCACGACGAGGCTGATGGACAGCATCCTGCTGCACAACGCCGACGTCGCGGCGGCGATCACCGGCGCCGAAACCGACAGCGACAGCGACGGTTCGGCCTGACTACCGGAACGCCCGGTTCCCGTACCGGTCCAGCGAGACGAACTCGCCGACCGGCCGGCGCGTCGTGGGACCATACTTGCCCTTCGGCCAGCCCAGCGGCACCACGGCGACCGGGGTGACATTCCAGGGCAGGCCCAGCGCGCGCTTGGCCGCGAACGTGTTCCACAGCGGCAGCGTGATCAAGGCCGCGCCCAGCCCGGCCGCACGCGCCGCCAGCAACAGGTTTTGCACCGCGGGATAAATGGACCCGTAAGCGCTGGTGACGGCGAGATTCGGGCGGGGCGGAATGACGCCTTTGAGGCAGGCAACGACGATGACCGGTATCTCCTCGAAATGGTCGGCCTGCCACCGCACGGCCTTCTCGATGCGCAGCATCTTCTCGTCCATGCGCTTTTCCAGGGCACGTTTGTAGAACGGGCCGAAGACATTTATCGCGGCGCGATTCAAACGTGCCAGCTTGCCCACCACCGCGCGGTCCTTGACGACGATGAACTCCCAGTTCTGTGCGTTCGAGCCCGTCGGGGCCTTCATGGCCAGTTCGAGGAGATGCAGTACCAGCGAATCGTCGACCGGGTCGCTCTTGAGCCGGCGGATCGCGCGCTGGGTGCGCATCGCTTCTTCGAGCGGCATGTTCAGGGGTTCTGGGTTCGTCATGACCACGATTCCAGCAACCCGGTGAGCTCGCTGGCAATGCTTCGAGAACTTATCGTGAGTTGATGCGGCAGATCCGGGCGTCCCTGATGAAGTACGTCGGTGTGCTGTCGGTGCTGATCATGGCTTGTCTTGCCTGGCCTTCGGCGCACGCCGAAGCGACCTATGGACCGGGCACGTATGCGGTACCCGCTCAGCTTCCCTACGGCGTCTACACCGCCAGCGTCGACCAGAACGACTTTGGACGTGCCTGCTCGTTCAGCACCTGGACCAGCGATTGGAAGTTCCTGACGGGCGACAGCGGGAGCCCAACGAAAACGCTCGTCGCCGTGATCCAGCCGCCGTTGGTCGCGAATTTCATCACTCACGGCTGCACGCCGTGGACCAAGGTGCAGTGAGTCGTCCCCCGGTTAGGCCAGATTCACCGTCATCGAACTAGTCTTTTTGCACATGTTGCGATTGCTGGCGTTTTTCGCGGTAGTGATGGTGTTGGCTGGCTGCGGTGGCGGCAACCATGCCGCCAACAAGCCGGCGGCCGGCCAAGCGGTGGTGATCGTTTCCGGTGGGGATGCGACGAGCCCCTTCACCACCCCCGACCAGGCCTGCGCCACGGGGCTGGCCGCGGGTAACACGGACACCGCGATCCGCGAGTACCTGCTCAAGCAGGGCTACACCGTCTACACCTCCCCCGCCATGGCGGGCCGCGGCCAAGTCACCGATCAAACCGGTTTCGGTCCATTCGCGATGTGCCCGGTGACGCTGCCAGAGACCATGACGGTGAACTCGCAGGGAAGCATTGACACCGCGGGTGAGCATCTGGCCCGGTTCTTGACCTGGCTGCAGACCGAAAAGGGCGTCACCGAGGTGGACCTGATCGGCCATTCCATGGGTGGCCTGTACTCACGCGCCGCAATCCGAGTGCTCACCGGCACCAACTCGACGCTGAAGGTCCGCTCGCTGACCACCATCGGCACACCCTGGCAGGGCGCCTATGTGGCCGACTACGCCAATGACGCGGTGCCGCTGAGCGATTGCCTGGGAGACCGACTCTGCGAAGACGCCATGAAAGGATTCAAGACCGAGGTGCAGCGGCTGGTGTCGGGCTCCGGGCGTGAGGTCACCAATGCCTACCTGCAGGGCGACAACGGCTGGAACCAGTTTCAGGCCGGTGTGCTCGACAAAATCCCGGTGGTGCTGATCGGTGGTAACAAGTTCACCAAACCCGGTCAGGTGAACCCCGCTGTGTGGCCTAACGACGGCATCGTCGCTCTTCGCAGCGCGCTGGCCACCGACGTCCCCGACTCGGTGCTGCCGCACCGACGCTGCTACACCTTCGATGACACCCACAGCATCTACGTCTCCAACCTGGCCGGGCTGGACTGGAAGACCGGGCTCACCTGGGATCCCCGGGTGTTCGACGTGCTGAACAACGCGCTCAAGGACGCACCGACGGCGCTCGACACCCCCAACCGGCGGGACTGCCCCGAACCTTCGCGCCGCTAGCCGAGATCCCGATCAGACGGTGTCGGATCCCGGCACCCGCGCCGCCGTCGAGCCAACGTGGTTCATTCGCCGGATGATCGCGTACTTGTGGACCTCCGTCGGCCCGTCATAGAGCCGGAATCCGCGGATGTCCCGGAAGATCATCTCGATCGGCGTTTCGTCGGTGACGCCGATGCCCCCCATGACCTGGATGCAACGGTCGACAACTTTGAAGAGCTCCTCGGACACGAAGGCCTTGCTGATCGAACTCTCGTGCCGCCCCTTTTGCCCCTGGTCCAGAACCCAGGCCGTGTACCAGATCGCCAAGCGGCACTGGGTGAGCGCAATCTCGTTGTCCGCCAGCATGAACCCGACGCCCTGGTGGTCGATGATCGGAGAGCCGAACGCGGTTCGGGTCTTCGCATGCTCCAAGGCGATGTGCTGAGCGCGCGAGGCGGCACCCAACCAGCGCATGGCGTGCGTGAGACGTGCTGGGGCCAAGCGCATCTGCGCGTAACGCATGGCCTCCCCGACCTCGCCGAGCACGTTCGCTGCGGGCACCCGCAGATCGTCGAAGACGACCACGCCGTGCCCTTCGACGTAATTGCGGTCCATCGAGTTCATCACGCGTTCGATGACGATGCCGGGGTCGTCACCCTTGGCCAGGAACAACGTTGGTCCGCTGCGGTTTCCGTCGTCGACCACGTTGGCCATGATGATCCAGGTGCCCGCACCGTTGGCTCCGGTGATGAGCCACTTTCGGCCGTTGATGACGTAGGAGTCGCCGTCCCGTCGCGCCTCGGTGAGCAGTTGCGAGGGATCCGAACCAGCCCCGCCGGGCTCGGTCATCGCGAACACCGACCGGAACCGCCCGTCGAGAACGGGCTTGAGGAAGACCTCGGCCTGCTCGTCGGTGGTCAGCTTGTCGAGCAAGAACATGTTGCCCTCGTCCGGCGCAGCGCAGTTCATCGCAACGGGGCCGAGGGTGGACCATCCGGCCGCCTCGTAGATCACCGACTGCTCGATGTGCGAGATTCCCTTGCCGCCGAATCGCGGGGACGCCTGCGGGGTGAGCAGCCCTTGCTTGCGGGCCAGCTCGACGAGCTCCTGCCGCAACTCGTCATTCGGACCGTGCTGGGTGAGCCGCGGATCGCGCTCGTAGGGAATGATTTCGTCGATGACGAACTGGCGGACACGTTCGCCGAGTGCCGTCAGTTCCTGCGGTATGGAGAAGTCGATCACGGAGCCGTCCTGTTCGTGTGAGTGATCAAATGTGTTCTGTCGAAAGACAATCTGCGGTCACCGCCAAGACCGACGTCGCAATGCGGTTGAACGCGGCGTACTTCGGGCCAACGAGCGCGCCGCGTTGATGCAGCACGAACATCTGCTGCCAGGCGATCGCTAGCCGCAGTCGGCCCAACGCCAGGTAGAACCCCACCGGCACCGCTTCGCGTCCTGCCGCGGCGAAGTATTTGGCCGCGAGCGCCTTTCGGTGCGGGAAGCCGGGCTGCAGTGATGGCGCCAACCCGAGTTCGCGAATGACTTCGGCGTCGTCAGGCTGCGCCCAGTAGGACAGCGTGACGCCGAGATCGAAGAGCGGATCGCCCAGTGTCGACATGTCCCAGTCGATCACGGCGGCGGCCGCGCCCGTTTCGTCGAAGATCACGTTGTCGAACTTGAAATCATTGTGCAACACAGTGGGTTTCACGCAAGGATCTGGTGCGGCGGTCTCCAGCCAGGACACGATGTGCTCGACAGTGGTGGGTGGCGATCCGTCGAACGCATTGTGAGCCCGCCGGTTCCAACCGCTGATCTGGCGTGCGATGAAGCCGTCCGGCCGCCCGAGCTCGCGGAGTTCAGGATGTGCGTCGAGGTCGATCGAGTGCAGGTCCGCGAGCGCGGTCACGAATTCGTCGGCCAGCCGGGCAGCGGGGATGTCCGCGAGTTCCTCGGGGATCGCGTCGGACACGACCGTGCCCGGCCGGTATTCGATCAGCTGGAATGGGCCGCCGAGTACCGAGGTGTCCTCGCAGAAGGCGACCGCGCGCGGGGCGCGGCGGTAGTGCGCGTGCAGGCGACTCAGCACCCGGAATTCGCGCGCCATGTCGCTGGCGCCCTCGGCCAGCGGTCCGCTCGGCGGGCGGCGCAGGACCACGGGTTGGCCATCGACCCAGATCAGGTAATTCAGGTTGGCCAAGCCGTTGGCGAACTGGCGAGGTTCCGTCGCGTCGAGCGTCATCCCGCGGCTGCGTAGCCAGGCACCCAGCGCCGCCCAGTTCTGCGGTACGCAGTCAGCACGCAGGCTGCGCTCTGATACGTCACCACGGTCGTGGCGTGCGGTCATCGGGCTCCTTCGTCCGACGTCGATGGCGGGCGCATCCCCTGAGGCGTCCGTTGATCAGATGGCCCCCGCAGGTCGGGATGTCGTCAATCAGCCCATCACGGTACCCACGGTCCGGATGCCGCGTCGGGGTCACCCTCTCGACCCGTGACTCAGCCTCGTCGTCGCTGAATAGAGCCGTGGACTGCTACACCGCGCAAGAGTTTTCGGTCGGAGATTCGTTGTGGCTCTGAACGAACACGTGGACCAAGCTCCACGGTTTACCACTGGACCGCGGCGTTTGGATTTTGCCCATGGTCGAACATATGTTCTAATAGGCGTCTGTTCAGCCTGTTCCCAGCCGGCGACGTTCACGAGGGGATACCGCAAACGATGACTGTAGACACTCTGGCACCACAAGCACCGTCCACCGACCCTACCGACGCCTTGGTTGCTTCTGTCGAGGGCACCAGCACCTCACCTTCCGCCGACGAGGAGCCCCAGTCTCATCCTAAGAAGGCCCCGGCCAAGAAGGCCGGCGCCAAGAAGGCGAAGACCCTCGAGTTGACCCTCACTGTCACCGGCACGGCCGACGGCGAATGGCGCGCGGAGTTAAAGCAAGGGACCACCTACCTGGCCCGCAACCTTGCCGTCGCGGCAGCAGCCGTCTCCCGGGCAGCCAAGGAACTGCATGAGGACCTTTCCACCCCAATCGACGAGGTCATCGAAGAGGCGCGTAGGCAGCAGGCCGCCAGGGTTGCCGCGCTCGAAGCCGAACTGGAAGCCGCCCGTAAGGCCCTGGCTGAACTGGACTGAGTCAAATCCGCGTCCGGTACCGCTCGGCATTTGGTTGCAGCAAGGCACCGCAATCGAAAACCGTCGTGACGGGGATGCCGAACTCGTGCCACAGTTCTACGATCTCGGGGTCGTCGTCGATGGCCGCCCCGGATGTCGTACGTCGTTGCCAGCCGGTGACGACCAAAATCTCGCGTCCGTCGTTGTGGTGGTCGACGAGGATTGATCGGCCACGTCCCGCGCGCTGTTGCGAATTTGGCCCACCGAGCAGCGACAATCGCTAGACCTGCAGTAATGCAACACGATCGACGCCGGGCTCGCCCTAGAAATGCGGCCTTGACGTGCAACAACGCCATTGTCGCTGAAACGCGGGCAACACTCCTAGTGGCCGAAACACGAGGGCTGTACACGCCCGCGGCGCTGGGGGGAACTGCATGATCTTGGTGGGCGCGGACGGTATCGAACCGCCGACCGCTGGTGTGTAAAACCAGAGCTCTACCACTGAGCTACGCGCCCTATGCCCCGGCGCAGCAGGCTACACGCCGAAGGGCCAAGCACCCAAAACGATCAGGACTTCAACCCCTTAACGCCGCTAACGCGTCGGTCCACGCCCGCTGATCGCGGGACTCACCGGGCTGCTTCATCTCCGCAAACCTGATGATCCCCGATCGGTCGACCACAAAGGTACCGCGGTTGCTGACGCCGGCGACATCGTTGAAGACGCCGTAGGCCTGGCTCACCGCACCGTGCGGCCAGAAGTCGGACAACACCGGGAACAGAAACCCGTTCTGGGTGGACCAGACCTTGTGCGTCGGCGGCGGACCCACCGAAATGGCCAGCACGGCACTGTCGTCGTTTTCGAACTCCGGCAAGTGGTCGCGCACTTGGTCCAACTCGCCCTGACAGATCCCCGTGAACGCCAGCGGAAAGAACACCAGCAACACGTTCTTCTTGCCCTGGTACGAACTCAGCGTGACGCGCTGTTGATTCTGATCGCGCAGGGTGAAGTCGGGGGCGGGGACTCCGACTTCCAGCATCAGCGCCGCCCGGCCCGTGTTTTCGGCTGCACCAGCCGGCTTGCGCTCCAGTTACCCAAGTTGACCGACGACGTCGGCACCAGCCCCGCAGTGGGTGCGGCCTCGGCGATCTCGGCGGGCAGCACATGCCCAGGCCGACCCGTCTTCGGCGTCAGCACCCAAATCACGCCGTCATCGGCCAGCGGGCTGATCGCGTCCATCAAGGTGTCCACCAAGTCTCCGTCACCGTCGCGCCACCACAGCAGAACGACGTCGACAACCTCGTCGGTGTCCTCGTCGAGCAAGTCGGCACCACAGGCCTCCTCGACCGCTGCGCGGATATCGTCGTCGGTGTCTTCGTCCCAGCCCCACTCCTGGACAACTTGGTCTCGTTGGATGCCCAGCTTGCGAGCGTAGCTCGGGGCGTGATCCGCCGCGACCACCGTGGAACCTCCCTTACCCAACGGATGCGATGGCAATTATCGTCGCACAACCAGCACCCTGCCGGAATCTCCGTCTTAGTAGTACGTCTTGCACAATTTGATCGCCTTTGACCTGGCGTCGTTGAGTTGATTGACCCGCCGGTTGAACTCGCCCGTTGCCGCGTGGGTCGCGATGGCGTTCGCGACTGCCCGCGAAGCGTCACTGTAGGCGTTGAGCGCATTGCGCAACTCGGGGCCTATCGCATCGGTGATGCTGTTCGTCACGGCCGTGGCGCTGTTGTTCGACGCTTCGATGGCCGGTCCCTCAGTGGGGCCGGTGTTGCGGTTCGAGTTGAACGCCTCGACGAAGGCGTTGACCTTGTCGATCGCCTCGTTGCTGGTGGTGGCGAGCGTGTCACAGGAATTGTGGATCGCCTTGGTCGTCAAAGACACCTGCCGCTGTGACTCCCGGACGCTGGACGTCGCGATCGACGCGGACACCGACGCCGACACCGACGAGCGGTAGGCCGGCGCCACAGCGGTATCGGGCGCGGCCGTACCTTCGGTGACCTTGGTACACCCCACGATCCCCAGCAGCACAGCAGCTACAGAGCCAAGCGCCAGGGCACCTCGCCGACGGTCACGAAAGGGAGAAAACCCCCCGTGCGTGCGAGGGACGGCACGCCATCCGATGAGCACGGCTAGAAACGTTACCGGTTCCCGTCAGCAACACAATCCCCACGCACACCAGAAGCAACCGCGGACCGCAACTATCCGCATCGGACGCCAGTGCGGCACGATAGGGGGTGGATCACTCGAGTTGCCCCCAAACAGCACCCCGCCGACTGAGGAGCGGAAGTTGACCACCGAGTTCGCTCGCCAAGATCTGGCCAAGAATTCAAGCAGCACAAGCGAACCCGACCGGGTCCGTGTCATCCGCGAAGGAGTTGCCTCCTATCTGCCCGACATCGACCCCGAGGAGACGTCGGAGTGGTTGGAGTCGTTTGACGAATTGCTGGCCCGTTCGGGGCCGGCACGGGCCCGCTACCTGATGCTGCGACTCCTGGAGCGAGCCGGTGAGCAGCGGGTCTCCATCCCGGCGCTGACGTCGACCGACTACGTCAACACCATCCCCACCGAACTGGAGCCATGGTTCCCCGGGGACGAGGATGTCGAACGTCGCTACCGCACCTGGATCCGGTGGAACGCCGCGATCATGGTGCACCGCGCACAGCGCCCGGGTGTGGGCGTAGGCGGCCACATCTCGACCTACGCGTCGTCGGCGGCGCTCTACGAGGTCGGCTTCAACCACTTCTTCCGGGGTAAGTCGCATCCCGGAGGCGGGGACCAGGTTTTCATCCAGGGTCACGCATCACCGGGCATCTACGCGCGCGCCTTCCTCGAGGGGCGCTTGACCGCGGAACGGCTCGACGGCTTCCGTCAGGAGCACAGCCACTCCGGCGGCGGGCTGCCTTCCTACCCGCACCCCAGGCTCATGCCCGATTTCTGGGAGTTCCCCACGGTGTCGATGGGTCTGGGCCCGCTCAACGCCATCTACCAGGCCCGGTTCAACCACTATCTGCATGACCGGGGCATCAAGGACACCTCCGACCAGCACGTGTGGTGCTTCCTCGGCGACGGCGAGATGGACGAGCCGGAAAGTCGCGGGCTTGCCCACATCGGCGCGTTGGAGGGTCTGGACAACCTGACCTTCGTCATCAACTGCAATTTGCAGCGCCTCGACGGCCCGGTGCGCGGCAACGGCAAGATCATCCAGGAACTCGAGTCGTTCTTCCGCGGCGCGGGGTGGAACGTCATCAAGGTGGTGTGGGGGCGCGAATGGGACGCGCTGTTGCACGCCGACCGCGACGGCGCCCTGGTGAACCTGATGAACACCACGCCGGACGGCGACTACCAGACCTACAAAGCCAACGACGGCGCCTACGTGCGCGACCACTTCTTCGGACGGGACCCGCGGACCAAGGCACTGGTCAAGGACATGACCGACTCCGAGATCTGGAATCTCAAGCGCGGCGGGCACGACTATCGCAAGGTCTATGCGGCCTACCACGCCGCCCTGGCCCACAAGGGACAGCCCACGGTGATCCTGGCCAAGACCATCAAGGGCTACTCACTGGGCGCGCACTTCCAGGGCCGCAACGCCACCCACCAAATGAAAAAGCTTGCGCTGGAAGACCTTAAGCACTTCCGCGACGCGATGCGGATTCCGGTCAGCGACGCGCAACTGGAGGAAGACCCCTACCTGCCGCCGTACTACCACCCCGGTCCCGACGCTCCCGAGATCCGCTACATGCTCGACCGGCGCCGCGCGCTGGGCGGCTTCGTCCCCGAGCGCCGAACGACGACCAAAGCGCTGGCGCTGCCCGGCCGCGACGCCTACAAAGCGCTGAAGAAAGGGTCCGGCAACCAAGCGGTCGCCACCACCATGGCGGTCGTGCGTACCTTCAAAGAACTGTTGCGGGACAAAGAGATCGGCAAGCGAATCGTCCCGATCATTCCGGACGAGGCGCGCACCTTCGGCATGGACTCCTGGTTCCCCTCGCTGAAGATCTACAACCGCAACGGGCAGCTGTACACCGCTGTCGACGCCGAGCTGATGCTCGCCTACAAGGAAAGCGAAATCGGCCAGATCCTGCACGAGGGCATCAACGAAGCCGGCTCGGTGGGCTCCTTCATCGCCGCCGGCACGTCGTATGCAACGCACGACGAGCCGATGATCCCGATCTACATCTTCTATTCGATGTTCGGCTTCCAGCGCACCGGCGATGGCTTCTGGGCCGCGGCCGACCAGATGGCGCGCGGCTTCGTGCTGGGGGCCACCGCGGGCCGCACCACGCTGACCGGTGAGGGCCTGCAGCACGCCGACGGCCACTCGCTGCTGCTGGCGGCCACCAACCCGGCGGTGGTGTCCTATGACCCCGCGTACGCCTACGAGATCGCCTACATCATCGAAAGCGGGCTGGCCCGGATGTTCGGGGAGAACCCGGAGAACGTGTTCTTCTACCTGACCATCTACAACGAGCCCTACCCGCAGCCGCCCGAACCGGAGAACTTCGACCCCGAAGGGGTGCTGCGCGGCATCTACCGCTACCGGGCCGCACCGGAAAAGCGCTCCAAGACAGCACAGCTGCTGGCCTCCGGGGTGTCGATGCCGTCGGCGCTCAAGGCCGCCGACATGCTGGCCGAGGACTGGGATGTGGCCGCCGACGTGTGGTCGGTGACCAGTTGGAGCGAACTCAACCGCGACGGCGTTGCGGTGGAGCGCGAACGGCTGCGCCACCCCGACCAGCCGGCCGGTGAGGCGTATGTGACGAAGGTGCTCGCCGACACCACCGGGCCGGTCGTCGCCGTGTCGGACTGGATGCGGGCGGTCCCCGAGCAGATCCGGCCCTGGGTACCCGGTACCTACGTCACGCTGGGCACCGACGGGTTCGGCTTCTCCGACACCCGGCCCGCGGCTCGTCGCTACTTCAACACCGACGCCGAATCGCAGGTGGTCGCGGTGCTCGCGGCGCTGGCCCGCGACGGCGAAATCGACCAGTCGGCGGCCGTCGAGGCCGCGCGGCGGTACAAGATCGACGACGTGCAGGCCACTTCGGGGCAGGCCGAAGACGCCGGCACCGCGACGTAACCAGCCGATAGCCGCATCAGCGGCGCCCCACTCGTCGCCGAACGTCACACCAGCGTGGCTCTCACCGCCCAGCGCCACGCCAACGTGACGCTCGGCGGGCCCAGGCGCGCGTCGGGTCCCAGCGGCGCCAGCGGCGCCCCACCCGTCGCCGAACGTCACGCCAGAGTGGCTCTCACCGCCCAGCGCCACGCCAACGTGACGCTCGGCGGGCAGCGAGGCGCCCTATCCCCCGCTGAGTTAGCGGAAACTGCCATAAAAGAGGCGTAGATTTTAGGAGTGAGCGACAATAACTTCGGCCAACCTGCGCGGCCTGGGTCTCTCAAATCCCCCCTCGAACTGCTCGACGCGGTGCCCGAGTCGCTGCTGCGCAGATTGAAGAACTACTCCGGTCGACTGGCCACCGAGGCGGTCTCGGCAATGCAGGAAAGGTTGCCGTTCTTCGCCGAATTGGAGGCCTCGCAACGCGCCAGCGTCGCCCTCGTCGTGCAGACGGCCGTCGTCAACTTCGTCGAGTGGATGCACGACCCGCACAGCAACGTCAGCTACACGGCCAAGGCATTCGAACTGGTACCCCAGGACCTGACGCGGCGCATCGCCCTGCGCAACACCGTGGAAATGGTGCGGGTCACGATGGAATTCTTCGAAGAAGTGGTGCCGTTGCTGGCCCGCTCCGAAGAGCAATTGACCGCGTTGACCGTGGGCATTTTGAAGTACAGCCGCGACCTGGCATTCACCGCCGCCACCGCCTACGCCGACGCCGCCGAAGCACGCGGCACCTGGGACAGTCGGATGGAGGCGAGCGTCGTCGACGCGGTGGTCCGCGGTGACACCGGGCCCGAACTGCTTTCCCGCGCAGCCGCATTGAACTGGGACACGACCGCCCCGGCGACGGTCGTCGTCGGCATCCCGGCGCCCGGACGCGACGGGTCGGACGCGCAGAGCGGCAGCGGGCGGGCCAGCCAAACCGTGCGCGATATCGCCCTGCGACACGGCCGACAGGCGTTGACCGACGTCCACGGCACGTGGTTGGTGGCCATCGTGTCCGGCCCGATGTCACTGACTGACAAGTTCTCCAAAGAACTGCTCGACGCCTTTGCCGACGGCCCCGTGGTGATCGGACCGACCGCGCCCATGCTGACGGCCGCGTATCACAGCGCCAGCGAAGCGATCTCAGGAATGAACGCCGTTGCCGGCTGGCGCGGCGCCCCGCGTCCCGTCCTGGCCCGTGAACTATTGCCGGAACGCGCTCTGATGGGTGACGCCTCGGCGATCGTGGCACTTCACACGGATGTCATGCGGCCGCTGGCCGACGCCGGACCGACGCTCATCGAAACGCTCGACGTTTATCTGGATTGTGGCGGCGCTATTGAGGCTTGTGCCAGGAAGTTGTTCGTTCATCCAAACACGGTGCGCTACCGACTCAAGCGGATCACCGACTTCACCGGCCGCGATCCCACCCTGCCGCGCGATGCGTATGTCCTGCGTGTGGCGTCGACCGTCGGGCAGCTCAACTACCCAACGCAAAACGCCAACGTCAATAACAATCCGGTCTCGGCCGCTCCGCCGCCGGTCAGAGGGGGTACGGTGAGCCCGTCTGGCAGATAGTGACATACGCCTCACATCGCGCCCGGATCTCAAACATGTAGCTTACGAGGCTATTTTGTAGGGTATCTACAAAAACCTAAGACGAGGTTCATAATCTGATACACCCCGCAAAACCCTCTTCACAGTGTTCTCTTAGACACGTGATTGCATTTCTTGCGCCCGGACAGGGCTCCCAGAGCGAAGGAATGCTGTCGCCGTGGCTGGAACTGCCCGGCGCGGCGGACCAGATTGCTGCATGGTCGAATGCCAGCGGTCTTGACCTGGCGCGACTGGGCACCACCGCACCGATCGAGGAAATCACCGACACCGCGATCGCCCAGCCCCTCATCGTTGCCGCCACGTTGCTGGCTCATCGGGAACTGACAAGCCGCGGGCTCCTCAGTGGACGGGACTTCATCGTGGCTGGTCACTCGGTCGGCGAGATCGCTGCCTATGCGATCGCCGGTGTGATGGCCGCCGACGACGCGGTAGCGCTGGCCGCCACCCGCGGCGCGGAGATGGCCAAGGCCTGCGCCAGCGAGCCGACCGGCATGTCCGCGGTGCTCGGCGGCGACGAGGCCGAGGTGCTGACCCGCCTCGAGCAGCTCGACCTGGTGCCCGCCAACCGCAACGCCGCCGGCCAGATCGTCGCCGCCGGTCGGTTGACCGCACTGGAGAAGCTCGCCGAGGACCCACCGGCCAAGGCCCGGGTCCGTGCGCTGGGTGTTGCCGGCGCATTCCACACCGAGTTCATGGCATCGGCTCTGGACGGGTTTGCGGCCGCGGCGCAGCGCATCACCGTCGCCGAGCCCACCGCCACGTTGCTGTCCAACCGCGACGGCAAGCCGGTGACTTCGGCGGCCGCGGCGATGGAGACGCTGGTCGCACAACTCACCCGGCCGGTGCGCTGGGACTTGTGCACCGCTACCTTGCGTGAGCAGGGTGTCGAGGCGATCGTGGAGTTCCCCCCAGCGGGCACGCTCACCGGTATCGCCAAACGAGAACTTCGGGGGGTTCCGACGCGCGCCGTCAAGTCGCCCGCAGATCTGGACGAGTTGGCGAACCTGTAACTGTCGCTCGACCGAACCACCAAGCACGTCATATCGATTTACACACAACACATTACGAAGGGAAGCAAGTCGTGGCCGTATCTCAGGAAGAAATCATCGCCGGTATTGCCGAAATCATCGAAGAGGTCACCGGTATCGAGCCCTCCGAGGTCACCCCGGAGAAGTCGTTCGTCGACGACCTGGACATCGACTCGTTGTCGATGGTTGAGATCGCTGTGCAGACCGAAGACAAGTACGGCGTGAAGATCCCGGACGAGGACCTCGCCGGTCTGCGCACCGTCGGTGACGTCGTCGCCTACATCCAGAAGCTCGAGGAAGAGAACCCCGAGGCCGCCGAGGCGCTGCGGGCCAAGCTCGAGACCGAGAACCCCGAGGCCGTCGCCAACGTCAAGGCGAGGCTGGAAGCAGAAAGCAAGTGACCAAGCCTTCCACTGCTAATGGCGGTTACCCCAATGTTGTGGTAACCGCCGTCACAGCGACGACATCGCTCGCGCCTGACATCGAAAGCACGTGGAAGGCTCTACTAGCTGGCGAAAGCGGCATTCACGTCCTTGAAGACGACTTCGTCACTAAGTGGGACCTTCCCGTCAGGATTGGTGGCCACCTCAAGGAGTCGGTCGACATCCACATGGGCAGGCTCGACATGCGCCGCATGTCGTACGTCCAGCGCATGGCCAAGTTCCTGAGCCAGAACCTTTGGGAAACTGCGGGCACTCCGGAGGTCGACCCCGATCGGTTCAGCGTCGTGGTCGGTACCGGCCTGGGTGGTGCCGAGCGGATCGTTGAGAGCTACGACCTCATGAATGAGGGCGGGCCCCGCAAGGTGTCCCCGCTCGCCGTTCAGATGATCATGCCTAACGGCGCTGCCGCCGTGGTCGGCTTGCAACTGGGAGCCCGTGCGGGTGTCATCACTCCGGTGTCGGCCTGCTCGTCGGGCTCGGAGGCCATCGCTCACGCGTGGCGTCAGATCGTCATGGGCGACGCTGACGTCGCCGTCTGTGGCGGTGTCGAGGGTCCCATCGAAGCGCTGCCCATCGCGGCGTTCTCGATGATGCGGGCCATGTCGACGCGCAACGACGAACCCGAGCGTGCGTCGCGTCCCTTCGACAAGGATCGGGACGGATTCGTGTTCGGCGAGGCCGGGGCGCTCATGCTCATCGAGACCGAGGAGCACGCCAAGGCCCGCGGCGCCAAGCCACTGGCACGCCTGATGGGTGCTGGCATAACCTCGGACGCTTTCCACATGGTGGCGCCCGCGGCGGACGGTGTCCGCGCCGGCCGCGCAATGACGCGCTCGCTGGAATTGGCCGGTTTGTCGGCCAAGGACGTCGACCTGATCAACGCACACGGAACCGCAACGCCGATCGGCGACGCCGCGGAGGCAAACGCGATCCGGGCCGCCGGTTGCCAGCATGCCGCTGTATACGCACCGAAGTCGTCGCTGGGTCACTCCATCGGCGCCGTCGGGGCACTCGAGTCAGTACTCACGGTATTGAGCCTTCGGGACGGCGTCATACCGCCCACGTTGAACTATGAGACTCCCGACCCCGAGATCGACCTCGATGTCGTCGCCGGCGAACCCCGCCACGGCGACTACCGATACGCGATCAACAACTCGTTCGGGTTCGGCGGTCACAATGTTTCGCTCGCGTTTGGGCGTTACTAAGTACGAGAGGAAACTTCGGTAAACCTATGACCGAACTGGTTACCGGGAAAGCGTTGCCCAACGTGGTCGTCACCGGCGTTGCCATGACGACCGCGTTGGCTACCGACGTGGAAAACACCTGGAAGTTGTTGCTGGATGGCCAAAGTGGCATCCGCACACTCGACGATCCCTTCGTTGAGGAGTTCGACCTGCCCGTGCGCATCGGCGGGCACCTGTTGGAAGAGTTCGACAGCCAACTCACGCGGGTTGAACTGCGTCGCATGTCCTACCTGCAGAGAATGTCGACGGTCATGGGCCGACGGGTATGGGAGAACGCCGGAACGCCGGAGGTGGACACCACCCGCCTGGCGGTGTCGATCGGCACCGGGTTGGGCTCGGCAGAAGAGCTCGTTTTCGGGTACGACGAGATGCGGATGAAGGGCTTCCGGGCGGTTTCGCCGCTGGCCGTGCAGAAGTACATGCCCAACGGCGCTGCGGCTGCCGTCGGGCTGGAACGCCACGCCAAGGCCGGGGTGATGACGCCGGTGTCGGCGTGCGCGTCCGGGTCGGAGGGTATTGCCCGGGCGTGGCAGCAGATCGTGCTCGGCGAGGCCGACATCGCGATCTGCGGTGGCGTGGAAACCCGCATCGAAGCGGTGCCGATCGCCGGCTTCGCGAACATGCGCATCGTGATGTCCACCAACAACGACGACCCGGCGGGTGCCTGTCGCCCGTTCGACAAGGATCGTGACGGCTTCGTGTTCGGCGAGGCGGCCGCGTTGATGGTGATCGAGACCGAGGAGCACGCCAAGGCCCGTGGCGCCAACATCCTGGCGCGAATCATGGGCGCCAGCATCACTTCGGACGGTTTCCACATGGTGGCACCGGATCCCAATGGTGAGCGTGCGGGGCATGCGATGACGCGTGCGATTCAGCTCGCTGGGCTCACTCCGCAAGACATCGACCACGTCAACGCCCACGCCACCGGCACTCAGGTTGGTGACGTGGCCGAAGGCCGGGCGATCAACAACGCCTTGAAGGGCCACAAGCCTGCGGTGTATGCACCTAAGTCAGCGCTCGGCCACTCGGTGGGTGCGGTCGGAGCGGTGGAGTCCATCCTGACGGTGCTGGCGCTGCGGGATCAGGTGGTCCCGCCAACGCTGAACTTGGTCAACCTCGACCCGGAGATCGATCTGGACGTGGTGGCCGGAAAGCCGCGGCCTGGCACCTACAACTACGCGATCAACAACTCGTTCGGGTTCGGCGGACACAACGTCGCCATCGCGTTTGGGCGCTACTAGGAAAACGCAAGAGAAACCCAAGGATCGTCGAGGATCGTCGGATCAACCCAGAGCAACACGGAACTACAGGAGACCTGCGATGACAATCATGGCCCCCGAGGCGGTTAACGAGTCGCTCGACCCCCGCGATCCACTGCTGCGTCTCAGCAATTTCCTCGACGACGGCAGCGTTGAGTTGCTCCACGAGCGTGACCGTTCCGGTGTCCTGGCCGCGGCCGGCACCGTGAACGGTGTACGCACCATCGCGTTCTGCACCGACGGAACCGTGATGGGCGGTGCCATGGGCACCGAGGGCTGCCAGCACATCGTCAACGCTTACGACACCGCCATCGAAGAGCAGTGCCCCATCGTGGGCATCTGGCACTCCGGCGGTGCCCGACTGGCCGAGGGTGTGCGGGCGCTGCATGCGGTCGGCACGGTGTTCGAGGCCATGATTCGCGCCTCGGGCTACATTCCGCAGATCTCGGTGGTCGTCGGCTTCGCGGCCGGCGGCGCCGCCTACGGGCCCGCGCTGACCGATGTCGTCGTGATGGCGCCGGAAAGCCGGGTCTTCGTCACCGGCCCCGACGTGGTCCGCAGTGTCACCGGCGAGGACGTCGACATGGCGTCTCTCGGTGGTCCGGAAACCCACCACAAGAAGTCCGGGGTGTGCCACATCGTCGCCGACGACGAACTCGACGCCTACGAGCGTGGTCGCCGGCTGGTCGGATTGTTCTGCCAGCAAGGACATTTCGACCGCACCAAGGCCGAAGCCGGTGACACCGACATCCACGCGCTGCTTCCCGAGTCACCTCGGCGCGCCTACGACGTGCATCCGATCGTGTCAGCGATCCTCGACTCGGACACGCCGTTCGACGAGTTCCAGGCCAACTGGGCGCCGTCGATGGTGGTCGGCCTGGGCCGGTTGTCGGGTCGCACCGTCGGCGTGCTGGCCAACAACCCGCTGCGACTGGGCGGCTGCTTGAACTCCGAAAGCGCTGAGAAGGCAGCACGTTTCGTGCGGCTGTGCGACGCCTTCGGCATCCCGTTGGTGGTTGTTGTCGACGTTCCCGGGTATCTGCCGGGTGTTGACCAGGAGTGGGGTGGCGTGGTGCGCCGCGGCGCCAAACTGCTGCACGCGTTCGGCGAATGCACCGTCCCGCGCGTCACCCTGGTCACCCGAAAGACCTACGGCGGGGCCTACATTGCGATGAACTCCCGGTCGCTCAACGCGACCAAGGTGTTCGCGTGGCCGGACGCCGAGGTCGCGGTGATGGGCGCCAAGGCGGCCGTCGGCATCTTGCACAAGAAGAAGCTGGCCGCTGCTCCGGAGCATGAGCGTGAGGCGCTGCACGACCAGCTGGCCGCCGAGCACGAGAAGATCGCCGGTGGTGTGGACAGCGCCATCGAGATCGGTGTGGTCGACGAGAAAATCAACCCCGCCCACACCCGCAGCAAGCTGACCGAGGCGCTCGCGCAGGCCCCCGCCCGCCGCGGCCGCCACAAGAACATCCCCCTGTAACCTTTCCCCGCGAGCAGACGCGAACTTGTACGTTTCGAGCCCGAAACGTACAAGTTCGCGTCTGCTCACCACTTATCCCCAGGGGTGACTCGCCGCTCGAGCGCCCATTGTCGATGCTCTGGCGGTGCATCCTGACGCGTCAAGGCTCATAGCGGAATCCGGTGGCTTCGCCACGACCCGGCAACTGCTGACAGTCATGAGCCGCGTGCAGCTCGACGTCCAAGTGAAAAACGGTGGGCTAGTTCGCGTATGGCGCGGCGTCTACACGGCTGAGCAACCGAATCTGTTGGGACGCTTGGCCGCACTCGACATTCTGATCGGGCAGCCTGCCGTCGCATGCCTGGGCACCGCCGCCGCGTTGTATGGATTCGACACCGAGGACACCACCGCGGTGCACGTTCTCGACCCTGGCGTACGGATGCGCCCCACAGTGGGTTTGATGGTTCACCAACGTACGGGCGCCCGGCTACAGAGGGTGTCGGGACGTCTCTCGACCGCACCGGCCTGGACAGCGGTGGAGGTGGCCAGACAACTGAGTCGTCCGCGAGCCCTCGCAACACTGGACGCTGCGCTGCATTCGATGCAGTGCAGCCGCAACGAGATTGAGGTGGCCGTCGACGAGCAGCGGGGCCGGCGCGGCATTGTCGCAGTCCGGGAACTCCTGCCCTTGGCCGACGGGCGGGCGGAGTCGCCCATGGAGAGCGAAGCCCGGCTGGTGATGATCGACTATGGCTTGCCGCGTCCCGAACTCCAATACCCGATCTACGGCGCAAACGGGGAGGTGTGGCGCGTCGACTTCGCGTGGCCCGAAGCCCGCGTAGTCGCTGAGTACGAAAGCTTCGAGTGGCATTCCGGGGTAACCGACATGCTACGAGACAAGTCACGCTGGGGCGGCATTCAAGAGGTCGGGTGGACGATCGTCCCGATTGTGGCGAAGGATGTGAGGCGCCAACCGGCAAGGCTCGCGGAAAGACTCAACGGTCACCTACGCCGCGCGCGGCAAGCCAGTTAACCCCCGCGAGCCCTCCCCCGCGAGCAGACGAAGCTAGCCGCTGTCGCAGGCCAGCGCTCGGGCCTCCTCCTCGGTCTCGACGGCAGGACCCGACCCCGGTAGCGGCCTGCCGGCGACCTCCGGGGTGAACACCAGCGTGACCACGCCCACCACCCCGGCGAACATCAGCATGTAGGCCGGCACCATCTCGTTGCCGGTGGCCGAGATCAACGCTTGGGCGATCAGCGGGGTGACACCCCCGACGGTCGATATCGACAAGTTGTACGAGATCGCCAACGCGCCGTAGCGAACCCTGGTGGGAAACAGTGCCGGCAACGCCGAGGGCGTCGTGCTGTCGAAGCACAGTTCCATCAGTCCGATCAGCAACACACCGATGAAGATCACCGGATAACCGCCGCCGAAGCGCATCAACAGGAACGCCGGAATCGACGCGACGATCAGCAGTCCACAGCCGGTTCGCATGATCGGTTTGACGCCGATCCGATCGGACAGTTTCGCAACGAACACGACCGTCGCCATCAACACGGCCAAGGTGGCAACGATCATCACCAGTGCAGGCGTTTCAGCCACGTGCACAATAGTTTTCAGGTATGTCGGCAGGTAGCCGGTGACCATGAAATCGGCGACCTGAGACGTGAGCACCAAGGCGGCGCAAATCAGCATCGGCCGCCACTGCTCGACGACCGTGTGCCGGAATCGGTCCCGCCCGCCTTCCTCGGCCTCGGTGTCCTGGTGCGCTTGCGTGAACGCCGGCGACTCGCCCAGCCGCAGACGCATGTAGAGCGCGATCAAACCCAGCGGCGCCGCCAGCAGCAACGGAACTCGCCAGCCCCACGCCAACCACGCATCGTTCGGCAGCCACGCCTGCAGCCCGGTCACCAGGAATCCGGCGGCCACAAAGCCGATCAGATTGCCCAACGGCAGAAACCCGACCAGCATGCCGCGCTTACGGTCCGGTGCCGTCTCAACCAGGTACGTCATCGCTCCGACGAACTCGCCCCCGGTCGACAGGCCTTGGAAGACGCGGGCGACGACGAGCAGGATCGGCGCCCAGATGCCGATCGCGCTGTAGCCGGGCAGGAGGCCGCTCATCGTCGTACCGAACGTCATCATCAGGATCGTCATCACCAGCACCCGCTTACGACCGATGCGGTCGCCCAGCGGGCCGAAGATCATGCCACCCAGCGGGCGCACCACAAAGGCCGCCGCCAGGGTGCCAAAAGTGGCAATGAGGTGGACGGCGCTGACGCTGTTGCCGGGATAAAACACCTGCGCAATCGTGGTGGCGATGTAGCCGTAGACCCCGAAGTCAAACCACTCCATGACGTTTCCGATCGCGGTACCCGTGATCGCTCGCGACATCGCACTTCGATCGGTCACCGTGATCTCCTCGCGCGCCCACTTCTGCTGGGAGCGCGATTTCATCGACACACCGCGACGATAGCCGTCGGGCTAGCCCACTCCCACCGCGATCACCCCCAGCGGGCCGGTCCGACGCTCATGAGGTGAGGTGTTGTCGGGCCCACTGCTCGGCGGTGGTGGTGGGAATGTTGTTTCTGGCGTTGAACGACTGCGCCTTGGGCCAGGCGACTCCCACGCCTTCGCCGAAGACGGCCCGGTATTTCTTCATGGTGTCGGTGGGATCGGCGGCGAGCTCGTCGTGGAGCTGTTGGACGGAGAGTTCGATCCGGGAAACCTGCGTGTGCAGGGTGCGGTCCACAATGTCGGCGAGGTCGCGGTAGGTGATGGTGTCGCCGGCGATGTAGACGACGTCGTTGACGATGGGCGGTTGTGTGTAGAGCACGGCGGTGGTCAACTTCGCGATGTCTTCCGCGGTGGTGAGGGTGACTTCGGTGTCCCAGCTGCCGAGCGCCCGTACGGTGCGGCTGGCGGTGTCCACCACGCCGAAATCGGGTTCGAACACAAAGCTGGTGAACATGCCGGCGGAGACGATGATCCAGTTGGTTTGGTGTTGGGCGCGCAGCAGGTCGCGGACGTCGAGTTGTTCGTCGAAGAGGTCTTGCGGGCTGCCGCGTCCGATGAGGTCGTAGTCGGCGCCGAATTGCCATGGCAGGTAACGCTTCACGCCGGCGGCCAGGGCGGCGGAAGTCAGCTTGCGTTGAGTGCCTCGTCCCGCCGCGAACCCCAGGCAGCTGATCACGGTGTCGTAGTTGCTGAAGAGCGCGGCCAGGTCCGAAGGTGAGGCCGACGCGATGTCGGCGTGGACGACGGCCACTGGCGCGGCGGTGAGCCCGTCGAGCCGATGCGGCCGGCCCTCGCTGGGTGGTCGCAGCAGAACCGTCACGGTGTCGTCGAGGTGGTGAGCGGCGATGTGGTCGGTTAGGGCGGTGATCATGGCCCGGCCGAGCTCGCCGGCGCCGATCACCAGGAATCGGGTAGATGGGGTCACGCTAAACATTTTGGCTCTCCTCGTACGCCCCCGGCACCCCGGCGAGGAGACGTGAAGTTGTACGTTTCGCGCCCGAAACGTACAACTTCACGTCTGCTCGGCACCAGCCACTCAGGCCACAAACGAGCTGACGAATTCCTGGGCCACAGCCACCACGCGCTCGCGGTCGCGCGGAACCAGGCCGATGCGCGTCCGGCGATCGAGGATGTCGTCGACACTCAACGCACCCTCATGCGTCACCGCGTACTCGAATTCGGCCCGCGTCACGTCGATACCCTCGGCTACCGGATCTTTGGGCCGCTCACATGTGGCGGCCTTGACGACATGAGCCGCCTCAGCCCCGAATCGAGCCACCAAAGAATCCGGCAGGCGCCCGACGGGCCCGGCGGCCGGTCCCGGATTGGCCTGGGCGCCGATCAACGGCAGCCGACGGGTACGACATTCACCGGCCTGCAGCTGCCGCAGCACGATCGCCCGGTTCAGCACATCCTCTGCCATGTAACGGTATTCGGTCAGCTTGCCTCCAACGACACTGATCACGCCGGACGGTGACTCGAAGACGGCGTGGTCGCGCGAGACGTCCGCGGTACGACCACCGCCGGTGTCGATCAACGGTCGCAACCCGGCGTACGAGCCGATCACATCCGAGGAAGTGACCGTCGTCCCCAACGCGGTGTTCACCGTGTCCAACAGGAACGAGATCTCTTCCGAAGAGGGCTCTGGCACATCGGGAATCGGGCCCGGCGCGTCCTCGTCGGTCAGCCCCAGATAGATTCGGCCCAGTTGCTCGGGCATGGCGAACACGAACCGGTTCAGTTCACCGGGAATCGGAATGGTCAATGCCGCAGTCGGATTGCCAAAGGCAGCCGCGTCGAAGACGAGATGTGTTCCGCGGCTTGGCCGTAACTTCAACGAGCTGTCAATGTCACCGGCCCACACCCCCGCCGCGTTGATCACGGCGCGCGCCGACACATCGAACGACTGCCCCGTGCGCTGGTCGGTCAGCCGCACCGATGTTCCGGTGGCGTCGGACGCGGCCACATAAGTCAGGATCCGGGCGCCGTGTTGGGCCGCGGTGCGTGCCACCGCCGTCACCAATCGGGCGTCGTCGATCAATTGCCCGTCATAGTTGAGGAATCCACCGGACAGCCCCTCTTGCTGAACGGTCGGCGCCAGCTCCACGACGCGGTGCGCCGAAATCCGGCGCGATCGCGGCAGTATCGAGGACGGCGTTCCCGCCAGCACCCGCAAGGCGTCGCCGGCCAAGAAACCACCGCGCACCAGCGCACGCTTCAGGTGGTTCATCGACGGCAGCAACGGCACCAGCTGCGGCATGGCATGCACGAGATGAGGGGCGTTGTATCGCATCAGGATTCCGCGTTCGATGGCACTGCGCCGGGCAATGCCGATATTGCCGCTGGCCAGATAGCGCAACCCGCCGTGCACCAACTTCGAACTCCATCGACTGGTACCGAAGGCCAGATCCTGCTTTTCCACCAGCGCCGTTCGCAGTCCGCGCGAAGCCGCATCCAGGGCGATACCCACCCCGGTGATGCCACCCCCGATGACGAGAACGTCCAGCGGCTCGCCGTCGGCGAGTGCGGTGAGGTCCGCGGTGCGGCGTGCGGCATTGAGGGCGCTCGAGTTCTCCATCAGGCCAGGTATCCGTTCAGTGCGTAGGTGAGTTGGGTGGCAAGGGCGTCGTCGTCGAGGACCGGCTTGACGATGTCGGCGGATTGAATGGTGGACTGCGCGATCAGCAGGATCATCGTCGCGAGTTGGCGGGGGTCGCCGGGACGCACGCTGCCCTCGCGTTGCGCCATTTCCAGACGGGTCGCCAGCCCCTCTATCAGGAACAGCTGGCTGGAGCCCAAGCGCTCGGTGATATACACCCGGGCCAGTTCGGAATGCATCACCGACATGATCAGTTCGTCGCGGCGCAATCGGTCGGCCACCGCGACCACCTGCTTCACCAGGGACTCGCGGTCGTTGCCGTCGAACGGCACCTCCCGCATGGCGTCGGTGACGTGGTTGGTCAGCAGCGTCGACATGATCGAGTTCGTATCCGGCCAACGCCGGTAGACGGTCGGGCGACTCACGCCGGCGCGCCGGGCGATCTCGGCCAGCGTCACCCGATCGGCGCCGTAATCCTTCACGCAACTCGCCGCCGCCGCCAGTATGCGATCCCCGATGTCCACATTGGGATCGTTACCGATTGACAGCATGTGTAATACTGTAACGCATGACGCAGACATCGGAGCAACTCCTTCCCCCCATGAAATGGAACGCGTGGGGAGATCCCGCCGCGGCCAAGCCACTTTCCGACGGCATCCGGGCTTTGCTGAAGCAGGCGGTGGGACTGGACGACTCCGAAAAGCCGGAACTCGAACCCGACCAGGTCAAGGTGCGTCCGTCCTCGTTGAGCCAAGAACACTCCGACGCACTGGCCAAGATCGTCGGTGCCGAATACTTCCGGACGGCCGACCGCGACCGGCTGCTACACGCCGGCGGCAAGTCCACCCCGGATCTGTTGCGCCGCAAGGACCCCGGCGTCCAGGACGCGCCCGACGCGGTACTGCTGCCGGGCGATGACGACACCGTCAGCGAAATCCTGCGGTACTGCTCCGAGCACGGCATCGCCATCGTCCCGTTCGGCGGCGGTACCAACGTCACCGGAGGGCTCGACCCGGTGCGCGCCGACTTCAGCGCGGTGATCTCACTCGATTTGCGCCGCTTCAACGAGTTGCACTCGCTCGACGAGGAATCCGGCATCGCCGAGTTGGGGGCCGGCGTCACCGGCCCCGATGCCGAACGCCTGCTCGGCGAGCACGGTTTCTCCCTCGGGCACTTCCCGCAGAGCTTCGAGTACGCCACCATCGGGGGCTTCGCCGCCACTCGCTCGTCCGGCCAGGACTCGGCCGGCTACGGCCGCTTCAACGACATGATCCTCGGGTTGCGGCTAATCACCCCGGTGGGCGTGTGGGATCTCGGGCGGGTCGCGGCGTCGGCCGCCGGACCCGACCTACGACAGCTGGCCATCGGCTCGGAAGGCGTGCTGGGCGTCATCACCAAAGTGCGGCTGCGCGTGCACCGGAAACCGGAGACCACCCGATATGAAGCGTGGTCATTTCCCGACTTCGCCACCGGCGCCGCGGCACTGCGCGCCATCACGCAAATCGGCACCGGACCCACCGTCGTCCGGCTTTCCGACGAGGCCGAGAGCGGAGTCAACCTGGCCACCCACGAGACGATCGGCGAAAACCAGTTCACCGGTGGGTGTTTGGGCCTGACGTTGTTCGAGGGCACCAAGGAACACGCCGAGAGCCGGCACGCCGAGACGCGCGCGGTGCTCGAAGCCCACGGCGGCACATCGTTGGGCGAAGGCCCGGCCCGGACCTGGGAGCACGGCAGGTTCAGCGCGCCTTATCTGCGCGACTCGCTGCTGGCTGCGGGCGCGCTGTGCGAAACGCTGGAGACCGCCACCAACTGGTCTAACCTCGGCACGCTGAAAACGGCTGTCACCGAGGCACTTACCACTTCACTGGCCGCCTCGGGCACTCCGGCCCTGGTGATGTGCCACATCTCGCACGTCTACCCGACCGGCGCCTCGCTCTACTTCACCGTGGTCGCCGGGCAGCGCGGCAATCCGCTCGAGCAGTGGTGGGCAGCCAAACGGGCGGCGTGCGATGCCATCATCGCCAACGGCGGAACGATCACCCACCACCACGCGGTCGGCGCCGACCACCGTGCCTGGATGCGCGACGAGGTGGGCGAGTTGGGCGTGCAAGTGCTGAAGGCGGTCAAGGCGACCCTGGACCCCGCCGGAATTCTCAACCCCGGCAAACTGATTCCGTGACCTCGGACAGCCCGGCGAACCCCGGGCAACTAAGCCGGCGTGAGATCGCCAAGGTCACCGCGCTGACCAATCCCCTGTCGGGGCACGGCGCCGCGGTGCAGGCATCCCAGCATGCGATTGCCCGGTTGCAGCATCGGGGCGTGGAAGTCATAGAGATCATCGGTGAAAATGCCGAAGACGCC
Organism: Mycobacterium intermedium; assembly: GCF_002086275.1. GTDB lineage: Bacteria > Actinomycetota > Actinomycetes > Mycobacteriales > Mycobacteriaceae > Mycobacterium > Mycobacterium intermedium. The sequence goes on from NZ_MVHT01000039.1 coordinate 33,712, forward strand.
CGCTATCTGCTGGCCGCGGCGGTCGAGAAGGGCACCGACGCTGTCGTCGTCACCGGCGGCGACGGTGTCATCACCAACGCACTGCAAGTGCTTGCGGGCACCGATGTTCCGCTGGGCATCATCCCCGCGGGCACCGGCAACGATCACGCTCGCGCTTTCGGCATCCCTACCCACGATCCCGACGCCGCAGCCGACGTCGTCGTGGACGGGTATACGGAAACCATTGACCTGGGCCAAATTCGGGACAGCAATGGAGTCACCAAGTGGTTCGGCACCGTGGCGGCAACCGGTTTCGATTCCCTGGTCACCGATCGCGCGAATCGGATGACGTGGCCGCACGGACGGTTGCGTTACTACGTCGCCATGTTCGCCGAGCTGTCCCAGTTCCGCGCGTTGCCGTTCCGGTTGGTGCTCGACGGCGATCGGGAGATCGAGGCCGACCTGACGCTGACGGCGTTCGGCAACACCCGCAGCTACGGCGGCGGGCTGCTGATCTGCCCGAACGCCGATCCCACCGACGGACTGCTCGACATCACCATGGTCGCTGCCGGATCCCGGACGAAGCTGATCCGCTTCTTCCCCACCCTCATGAAGGGCGCCCATGTCGAGTTGGACGAAGTGACCACCGCGCGAGCCAAGTCCATCCACGTCGAGTGCCCCGGCATCAACGTCTACGCCGACGGGGATTACGCGTGTCCGCTGCCCGCCGAGATCTCCGTGGTCCCGGCAGCGCTGCAAATACTGCGGCCCAAGCGATCCTGAACCTGAGCATGTAACGGGCGACGGCCCGAACGCGAAATCTCTTCCAAACCGCTGGATACCCGCGTGTTCGGGTCAGGATGGGGAGGGCACATGGCGCGGTCGGGCAACACCGGATTCGTCGCAACCGCAGCAACCGCCGCCGCAACAGCGGCAGCGTCCCTCGGCGCCTTGCTGTTTGGCGCTCCCGCGGCGCACGCCAGTGAGGTCGCGGCTTGGAACGGCGAGTTCATCATGACGCTCGGCGCGAACGCCAAGACCGGCACCAGCATCGCCGCCGGTCAGAACGAGTTCGCCCATCGGACAATGGCTTCGATCAGCTCCACCTGCGCGGCGGGCCTGTGCGTCGCCACGGTGAACAACCCGGCCCCGCCGAAGAACGACACCATGCCCCGGACCATCGAATTCATCTGGAACGGTGCTCAATGGGTCCGGCAATTCGCGTGGAAATGGGACTGCTTGCTTCCCGACGGCACGATCGAATACGACCCGGCGGAATCGATCACCGTCTACACACCGGGTGAGTACGGAATCCTCACCGGTGCCTTCCACACCGACATCCTCAGTGGTGCCTGCAAGGGCAACGTCGACATGCCGGTCTCGGCGAAACCGGCCACGCCGCCGGTTACTTAACGCGGCTCAGCCGACGCCTCGGCTCAGCCAGGTCACCTCACCCGCGTCGCCGCCGTCGCGGTACACCTCGAGCGCCTCGTCCCACGCCGTTCCCAGCACCGAATCGAGCTCGGCGGCAAGGGTGTCGGCGCCTTGAGCCATCATCGCCCGCAACCGCATCTCGCCCACCATGATGTCGCCGTTGGCGCTCATCGCCCCGCTCCACAAGCCGAGCTGCGGGGTGTGGCTGAACCGCTGGCCGTCGACACCGGGGCTGGGGTCCTCGGTGACTTCGAACCGCAGCACCGACCAGGAGCGCAGCGCGTTCGCCAGCCGGGCGCCGGTCCCGACCGGACCCACCCAGTTGGTGACGGCGCGCAACTGCCCCGGCATGGCCGGCTGCGGTGTCCAGACCAAGTTCGCAGTTGCCTGCAGGGTCGACGACAACGCCCACTCGACATGCGGGCAAACCGCCGCGGGCGAGGCATGGATGTAAACCACACCGGTCGTCACGTCGGCGAACTGATTCGACGCATGCATCTTGTTGCTCCTTCGGCTCCACGAGGGACGTCTTCCCCAACGACCTGGTGAATCCGACGAGCAATTGCCTGCGTCAATTTTTTTGTGTCGTGCGTGTCTATTGTGCCCTGTGGGACCCCTGTTGCGCTAGTGTGCAGTTTTCCTTTTGCTTGTCGGTTGCTTGTTGGTGCGTGTTATCGCACGTGCTCGGCCAGCACAGCGTCGGAAACCGCAGGCCACAGATCCAGCGCCCACTCGCCGAAAGCCCGGTCGGTGAGTACCACCAACGCCAGGTCCACCTCGGGATCTACCCAGATAAACCCGCCTGCCTGCCCGAAATGGCCGTACGTGCGCGCCGAGTTGCGCGAGCCGGTCCAATGCGGGGACTTGCGGTCCCGGATCTCGAAACCCAGCCCCCAGTCGTTGGGCCGCTGCACCCCGTACCCGGGCAGCACCCCGTCCAGTCCGGGGAACTGTACGGCCGTCGCGTCGGCGTGCATCTGCTCCGAGACCGTCGAGGGGCGAAGCAGGTCGCCGGCGAAGGCGGCAAGGTCGGCGACCGTCGACGACACCCCAAACCCGGCCGCCGCCGTGCCGCCCTCCAACTTGGTGGCCGTCATGCCCAGCGGCTCGAAGACGGCTTCGGTCAGATAGTCGGCGAATTCGATCGCTGACTCACCCTGCAGGGTCTCGGCCAGCACGGTGAACCCGTAGTTGGAATAAATCCGGCGGGTACCGGGCTCGGCCAGCACCTGATTGGACTGCATGGCCAGCCCCGAAGCGTGCGCCAGGAGGTGGCGGACGGTGGCCCCGGGCGGGCCGGCCGCGGTGTCGAGGTCGACCGCGCCCTCCTCGATCGCGATCTGCGCCGCGCGGGCCACCAGCGGCTTGGTCACCGAAGCCAGCGCGAACACCCGCTCGGTCTCGCCATGAGTGGCCAACACCCCTGCGGGTCCGACCACCGCGGCGGCGGCATTCGACACTGGCCAGTCGTCGAGCGCGGCTAGCGCGTCTGAAGCCGCCATCACTTGCGCGCGATGTAGTAGTAGTTGATCGGATCCTGCTCGGCTTCGGCCACCAACACGTCGTCGAAACCGGCGTCCGCCAGCATCTTCTCGGCCAGCTGTCGGCCCCACGCCGCACCCAGTCCGGCACCGCCCGCCGCCAGTGACACCGTCATGCAGTGCATCATCGAGACGGTGTAGAGGTAGGTGCTCAACGGCACCCCGACGTTCTCCTCGACGCGGCTCGACGCCTTCGTGTCGGCCATCAAGAACACGCCGCCGGGGCGCAGGGCGCGGTGGATGTTCTCCAGCACGCGGGCCGGCTTCGCCTGGTCGTGGATGGCGTCGAACACCGTGATGACGTCGTAGGCCTCGACCTTGTCGAGTTGCGGCAAGTCATGGCTTTCGAAGGTCGCGTTGGTCAGACCCATGCGCTCGGCCTCGGCGATGCCCGCCGCGATCGCCTCATCGGAGAAGTCGATGCCGGTGAACCGGCTGGCGGGGAACGTACGCGCCATCAGGTTCACGGCATGACCACTGCCGCAGCCGAAGTCGGCCACCTCGACGCCGGACCGCAGCCGCTCGACGAGTCCGTCGACCAACGGCAACACGACATCGATCAGCGCGGCGTCAAATACCGCGCCGCTCGTCTCCGCCATCAGCTTGTGAAAGCGTGGGTATTCGCTATAGGGCAGTCCGCCTCCGGCTCGGAAGCAGCCGATGATCTTTTGTTCGACGTCGCCGAGCAGCGGCATGAATTGCGCTATCGCCGCGAGGTTGTCGGGCCCGGCAGCCCGGGTCAGCACCGCGGCGCGGTGAGGGGGCAACGAGTAGGTGGCGGCCTCGGGGTCGTATTCGACAACGCGCCCAGCGGTCATGCCGCCCAGCCATTCCCGGACATAGCGCTCGTTGAGGTCGGTGGCAGCGGCGATTTGGGCGCTGGTGGAAGGCGGCAGCTCTGCCATCGCATCCAGGAGGCCGGTTTGATGCCCGACGCTGAGCAACAGCGCCAGACTGGCGTTGTCGATAGCGCCGACTATTCGTTCGCTGAAATCCTCGACAGTCTCGGATGTTGTAGACATGCGCCGCTCCTCGTCTCTGCTTCACACCGTAAGTTAGACGCCATGAGTCAGACAGTGCGCGGTGTGATTTCACGGAAAAAGGGCGAACCCGTCGAGCTGGTGGACATCGTCATACCGGACCCGGGACCCGGCGAGGCGGTCGTCGACATCATTGCGTGCGGCGTCTGTCATACGGACCTGACCTATCGCGAGGGCGGCATCAACGACGAGTACCCCTTCCTGCTGGGCCATGAGGCCGCGGGCCGAGTCGAAGCCGTCGGCCCCGACGTCACCAGCGTGGAACCGGGCGACTTCGTCATCCTCAACTGGCGCGCAGTGTGCGGCCAATGCCGCGCCTGCAAGCGCGGCCGACCGAGCCTGTGCTTCAGCACCTTCAACGCGGAACAGAAGATGACGCTGACCGACGGCACCGAACTCACGCCCGCCCTGGGCATCGGCGCCTTCGCCGACAAGACGCTGGTGGCCGCGGGTCAGTGCACCAAGGTCAACGACGAGGCCGACCCGGCCGTCGCCGGGCTGCTGGGTTGCGGCGTCATGGCCGGCATCGGCGCGGCGATCAACACCGGCGGCGTCACCCGCGACGACACCGTGGCGGTGATCGGCTGCGGCGGGGTTGGCGACGCCGCCATTGCCGGCGCCAGGCTGGTCGGCGCGAAGAAGATCATCGCCGTCGACACCGACAACACCAAGCTCGACTGGGCCCGCAAGTTCGGCGCCACCCACACCATCAACGCCCGCGAACTCGACGTCGTCGAGACCATCCAGGACCTCACCGACGGTTTCGGCGCCGACGTGGTGATCGACGCCGTCGGTCGGCCCGAGACGTGGAAGCAGGCCTTCTACGCCCGCGACCTCGCCGGAACCGTTGTGCTGGTGGGTGTTCCGACGCCCGACATGCGCTTGGAGATGCCGCTGGTGGACTTCTTCTCCCGCGGTGGCTCGCTCAAGTCCTCCTGGTACGGCGATTGCCTGCCTGAGCGCGACTTCCCCACCCTGATCGACCTGCACCTGCAGGGTCGGCTCCCGTTGGACAAGTTCGTCTCGGAACGGATCGGCCTCGGCGACATCGAAGAGGCATTCCACAAGATGCACGAGGGCAAGGTGCTGCGCTCGGTGGTGATCCTGTAGTGGCCGCCCGCATCGATCGCGTCGTCACCCACGGCACCTTCGAACTCGACGGTGGCAGTTGGGAAGTCGACAACAACATCTGGCTGGTAGGCGACGACTCCGAGGTCGTGGTGTTCGACGCCGCCCACTCGGCCCAGCCCATCATCGAGGCGGTGGGCGGCCGCAATGTGGTGGCGGTGGTGTGCACGCACGGCCACAACGACCACGTGACGGTGGCACCAGAACTCGGTGCGACGCTCGACGCACCGGTACTGCTGCACCCTGGTGATGACGTGTTGTGGCGGATGAGTCACCCCGACAAGGACTTTCGTGCCGTCGCCGACGGGGAGACGCTGCGGGTGGCCGGGACGGAGCTGCGGGCGCTGCACACGCCGGGTCACTCGCCGGGTTCGGTGTGCTGGTATGCCCCCGAGCTGAAGGTCGTGTTCAGCGGCGACACCCTGTTCTCCGGCGGACCGGGCGCGACGGGCCGCTCCTATTCGGACTTTCCGACGATCCTGCACTCGATCTCAGAGCGACTCGGCAAGTTGCCCGGAGAGACCATCGTGCATACCGGCCACGGAGACAGCACGACCGTCGGCGACGAGATCGTCCACTACGAGGAGTGGGTAGCCCGCGGGCACTGAAAGTTCTCCCGGCGAGCGTGCGCAAAATGCCAGCCGGCACCGGCGTGTCGCGTACATATGCGCGCGCTCGTGAGGAACTGGCGAGGGTTGGGCTCAATAGCCTTCGTCGAGGATGCGGCGCTGCTCTGCACGATACTCCTCTTCGGTCAGAGCACCCGAACTACGCAGGGCTGCAAGGTTTTTCAGCCGTTCAGCCTGAATGTTCTGGCCGGTAGGCTCGTACGCCCCGGCCGGCGGCGCCGGCGACGTCCCCGGGTATTGCGGATAGCCGCCGCCGTACCCATACGGCGACACGGTGACCGGACGCCGCGACCGGGCCAGCCACATGATCGACAACACCAATAAGACCAGCGCAAAGACGAACATCGCGACGAACACCCACACCAGATAGCCGTAGGAGCTCGAGTGCCCGAAGGCCAGCCGCGGGTTGATGTATCCCCCGGTCTGCCCCTCGGTCGTCACCCGGTAGTCGCCCTCTTCGAAGACCTGAACTTTGAAGACCCGGATGTGTGCGTCGTTGTTGACTGTCGTTGAGGAGCCGATACTTTCGGTGATCTCCACTTTCGGTGCACTTGCGGGTGGAGTGATCTCGAGACTGAGCGGCGGAACGGGTAAACCCCCGTCGCCGCCGCCAACCACCAGGGCGTGCAGGCTGACGTTGACTTCACCGGCGGGCAGATGCACTGTGCCAGAACCCGGTACCGCCACCTCGCCGTAGGCGTCGAAGTCGTCGAGAAAGAACGCGTTGGCCACCAAGGCGATGATGAAGCCGATCACCGATACCACCAGCGTTACGATGGCCAGCGTCAGCGAGATCTTGGCGACTGCTCTGCTACTCATCCAGGCAGTGTGTCACGCAGGTCGACGCAGGAACAGCCCACACGCAGCAAAACAAATCAAGACCACCACCGCGGTCATCGGCACCCACTCACCCCACCGTTGGTACGGCGTGACGTCAGCACTTGAAACCCCATCCGAAACCGGGACGTTGACGACGGTGACGCCACGCCAGTCCGAAGCACACCACGCCAACAGCCGGCCGCGCGCATCGAAGGCCGAGCTGTCACCGGACAACCCCACGTGCGCCACCGGGCGGCCCACCTCGACGGCCCGCACCGCGGCGTGGGCGGCCAACTGCGGCTGCGCCCAAGTCCCCTGAAACGAGGAAGTCGCACTCTGATACACCAGCAGTTGCGCCCCCAACCGCGCCTCGCGCCGCGCCAGATCGGAGAAGGTCAGCTCGTAGCTGACCAACGGCCCGACCGCGAACTCGCCGACGTGCAAGACCACCTCCCCGGTGCCACGCTGCCGGTCCTGCTCGGCCGCCTTGCTGTGTCGGGTGATCCAGCCGAACAGCGGCCGCAGCGGCACATACTCACCGAACGGCACCAGCCGCGTCTTGCGGTAGCTGCCTGCCACCCCACCCGCGTCGAGCAACACCGCCGACTTATAGATGCCACCGCCGGGCGCGGCGGCGTCGACGTTGACCAACAGGTCGGCACCAACCCGACGGGACAACTCGGCCAGGCGGGCCACCACATCAGGGTGGCCGAGCAGGTCCAGCCCGACGCTGCTTTCACCCCAGACCACCAGGTCCACCCGTTGACCGACCAACGTCGCAGTGATCGCCTCGCCGGCCTGCTGACGCGCCGAAGCATCGGTGATGTCGCCGACCTGCACCAATGCGACGCGCACGGTCGGGCCGGGTGCCGGCGTCGGCGCCACCACGTACCAGGCCGGGCCGACGGCCGCGCACACCGCCGCACATCCGACCATGACCAGTCGAACGGCAGGGCGCCGGTGCAGGATCATCCCGACGAGAGCGGTATTGGCCGCGGCCAGCAGAAAGCTCGTCAGCCACACTCCCCCGACGGCGGCCGACGCCAGCGTCACGGGCTGGTTCCATTGCGACGCGCCCAACGGCGCCCAGGGTCCCCCCAACGATGGCAGAGATCGCACCGCCTCGGCCAAGACCCAGGCGCTGGGCACCACCGCGACGGCGGCCACGGTGCGGCCGATGCTCACCGGTGCCGCCAGTAGCCGGTGCGCGGCCCAACCGCACGGCAGCCACAGCGCTCCCAGCCCGAAGCCCAGCAGCAAGAGGAACGGGCCGACGCTGCCCATCAGCCAGTACTGGTTGACCACCACGAACGCGCCCAGCCCCCACCAGCACCGCACGGCACCCGCCCGTGACGACGGCGCCGCCCGCACCACCATCAGCAGGGGTAGCAGCCCCACCCAGCCCAACCACCACCACGATGGGGCCGGGAAGGCGAGTGTCGGTAACGTCCCGCATATCGACGCCGCCGCCCAGCCCGGCAACCGGTCGGGGAGGCGCTGTCGCAGTGTCTCCCAACCGACGCGCATGCCAATTAGAGCGCACACTATGTAGGGCACCACCGGCAAGAGGAGGGATAAGCATGGCCAACGATCTCATCGCCACCGTGCCGGATCTGTCGGGCAAGCTGGTGGTCATCACCGGTGCCAACAGCGGGCTGGGCTTCGGACTCGCCCGACGTTTGTCGGCGGCCGGCGCGGATGTGGTGATGGCGATTCGCAACCGGGCCAAAGGCCAGGCCGCGATCGATGAGATCCGCAAGACCGTCCCCGACGCCAAGCTGACCATCAAAGACCTCGACCTGTCGTCGCTGGCATCGGTCGCCGCCTTGGGCGAACAGCTCAACGCCGAGGGGCGCCCGATCGACATCCTCATCAACAACGCCGGGGTGATGACTCCGCCGGCGCGCGAAACCACGGCCGACGGCTTCGAATTGCAGTTCGGCAGTAACCATCTGGGGCACTTCGCGCTGACCGGGCACGTGCTGCCACTGCTGCGCGCCGCCCAGCGTGCCCGCGTGGTGTCGCTGAGCAGCCTCGCCGCCCGACGTGGCCGGATCAACTTCGACGACCCGCAATTTGAGAAGTCGTACAACGCGATGGCGGCCTACGGTCAGTCGAAAGTGGCGGTGTTGATGTTCGCCCGGGAACTGGACAAGCGCAGCCGCGCTGGGGGCTGGGGCATCGTGTCCAACGCCGCGCACCCCGGCCTGACCAAGACCAATCTGCAGATCAGTGGTCCGTCGCACGGTCGTGACAAGCCCGCGTTGATGGAGCGTGTCTACAAGGCGACGTGGCGGTTCACGCCGTTCCTGTGGCAGGAGATCGACGAGGGAATCCTGCCCGCGCTCTACGCGGCCGCCACACCGCAGGCCGAAGGCGGCGCGTTCTACGGGCCCAGGGGCTTCTACGAGGCCGCCGGCGGCGGCGTCACGGAGGCCAAGGTACCCGCACAAGCCCGCAATGATGATGACAGCCAACGACTTTGGGAACTTTCCGAGCGGCTGACCGGTGTCCGATTCCCAACCTCCGACTGACATGGTGTCCGAAATCCGACTCCCCGAATCCATGACCGTCGTCCGACCCGAACCGATGGAGAGCGCGACGTACACGGCGTCGTCGCGCCTGCAGGCGGCCGGATTGTTGCCCGCCGTAAAGCTTTTCGAACGCGCCGCGGCCGAGATTCCGCTGCCGGCGCCCCCGTCACCGATCGTCGTCGCCGACTATGGCGCGGCGACCGGTTACAACTCGCTGCGGCCCCTTTCCGCCGCGATCCAGGTGCTGCGTCGGCGCACCCGCCACGATCACGCGATCCTGGTCACGCACACCGACGTCGCGGACAATGATTTCACCGCGCTGTTCCGGACCGTGACCGATGACCCGGACAGCTATCTGCAGCACGACACGGCGACTTTCACCTCCGCTATAGGGCGGTCGTTCTACACCCAGATCCTGCCGACCAACACCGTCAACCTCGGCTGGACATCGTGGGCCATCCAGTGGCTCAGTCGGCTTCCTGCTCCGCTGCCCGACCACATTCAGGTCGCCTACAGCAGTGACAAAACGGCGCGCCGGGCTTACGCGGCGCAGGCCGCGACGGACTGGCAGGATTTCCTGGCTTTTCGCGGACGCGAACTGTGCCCGGGCGGAAAGCTGGTCATCTTGACGATGGCTCTGGACGAGAACCACGAATTCGGGTATCGCCGGTTCAACGAGGCGTTCATGACCGCACTCGGCGATTTGGTGCATGAAGGATTGTTGCGCCACGAAGAAGTGCGGCGCATGGCGGTTCCCGTTTTCGCCCGCAGCGAGGAGGACATGCGCGCGCCGTTCCAACCGAAGGGACGGTTCGAGGGGCTGGTTATCGAACAGCTCGAGGTGTTCAACGCCGAGGACCGCTTCTGGACCCGATTCCAAAAGGATGGGGACGCGGAGAATTTCGGGGCGCAGTGGGCGGCGTTCGCGCGCGCAGCTATCTTCCCCAGCCTTCGGGTAGGGCTCGACGGAGGCGTGAACGATCCCCGCGCGCCGGAATTCATTGAGCGATTGGAAGCCGCTCTGGCCGAGCGCCTGGCGCGGTCACCCGAACCGACGCAGATTCCGCTCGCCTCATTGGTGCTGGTCAAGCAGCGAACCGGGTAAGCGTTTCGACCCGACGCCCCAGTGGGTAACCCTGATCACAGGGCCGACCACAACAAATTCGCACATCCACAGGGGGCGAGAGGTAATGACCAAGCAGGACGCGGCGCAGGCCGAGGACCAAGGGCCGGGCCCAGCCAGCGAAGACACTGACGACCGGGCTCGGGACGAGAAGTCGAGCGACGGCACACTCAGCGAAAAGCCCGAGCCAGACGAGGACGCCAAGGAAAAAGCCGCCGAGATGATGAAGTCCTACGAGGACCGTCCGACGCTGGTCGTGCCGGGCAGCGGCGGTGCGATATCCGGTACCGCCGTGAATGACTGGCTCGACGACGAGGGCAATCCCAAATTCGCCGACGACAAGGACTCGCCCGCGAACAAGGTTGAGAACGACTCCGGCGACAACGGTGACACCGGCGACGCGAAACCCCGCGACGACGACTCCGAGGACCACACCAAGAAGGCCAGGAACGTGACCGGTGAGGATTCGACCACCGCGTCCGAAGGTGACAAGACTCGCGGTGAAGCCGCCGAAGAGCGCGAGCGCGAAAAGCAGAGCAAGTCGATGGAAGAGCAGATCGAAGAGGACAAGGCCTTCAACAAGAAGGTCATCGAGGAGTCTGAATACACGCCGCAGAAGTCCGACCAAGAGTCGAAAGAAAGCAAGCAGGCCGCCAGTTAGCTTGCGGCACCGCCGGGGTTCGTTCGCGGTGGCCTCGGGCGGTTGGACAGCTGATTCTTCCGTAAGTACGGGCGGCGCCGGGGCGACGCGACCGTCATCCGCCGGCCCGCGCGCCGCGTAACGCCGCACCGATGGCAGCCGCCAGTTGCGGGCGCGGCGTCGAAATGATCGGCACGCCAAAATGTCCCGACAGCGTGGTGGTCACCGCCGGAATGTTGGCGCCGCCACCGACCGCGACGATCCCGGCCAGGCCCGCAATTCCGGTGCGGCTCAAGAGTTTTTCCAGCACCCGCACGAAGCCGTCCAACGGCTCGCGGATGGTTTCCTCGAAATCGTCTCTGGTGATAAGAATCTCACCGTGTGGCAATCCATCGGCCAGCGTAGTGCGGGTCGATGCCGACAGTCGCTCCTTGGCAATGCGGCACTGTCCGCGCAGCCGGGCCAACGAGCCGATCGCCGAGATGCTGTCCCGGTCAAGTCCACCCGTGCTCGGCAGTTCCGACATGACGAAGGTCAGCAGCAGTTGGTCAATCATGTCGCCGGAAAAACCATGATGGCGCACGGTCGGTGCGACCGGTCGATACTCGCCGGCCGCGTCGATCAGGGTGATGCTCGTTCCACTGCCACCAAAGTCGCACACCGCGATCGTGCCGCGGGCGGCAAGACCCGGTTTGGCCCGCACGGCGAACAGTACCGCGGCAGCATCAGGGATAAGTACCAGCGGGTTCGTGCGGTTCGACCATTCCGACACCCGGCTCAAAGCGCGGCCCAGCGTGTCCACCGCCGCGGATCCCCAGTGCGCGGGATGGGACACGGTGACGTGGTCGGGCATGGGGCGCCCGCCCGTCGCGGTATAAGCCAGCGCACGCAATCCGTCGGCAACCAAGGCCTCGCTGCGATGCGTCGAACCGTCGGCCGCCACGATTCCGGCCGGCGCACCCACTCGGTCCACAAAGTCGGTCAGTACCAACCCGGGTTCGTCCAATCTCGGGTTTTCCGAAGGGATTCCCACTTCCGGCGGCCGCTGCCGGTACAACGTCAGCACGGGTTTGCGGGTGACCGCCTGATCGGCCGTGACCGCCGCCAGGTTGGTGGATCCGATCGAGAGACCCAGCGCGGGCCGTTGTCTCTCTGCCATCGGTATCAGCGGATCGTGCCCGCGCCGGGGATCAGCGGCAGGTCCAACGCGGTGACCCAACCCGGTGGCAAGTCGTTGACCGCCGGCACGGCGTTCAGCGTGCGCAGTCCCGTCGCCAAGCATCCCGCAGCCGCCGCATCCCGGCCCGAGCCGTCGGTGAAGCGGAACGCGGTCTCCTGAAAGATGCTCGGCGTCCCTTCGATGTCGACCCGATACACGTCGTTGTCGTGACCCGTCGGCCAGTCCGGAGCGGCGTCGAGCCCGATGCGGTTGACGTGCTCGAGTTGGATGCGCGTCTCACCCTGATAGATGCCGTTGATGGTGAATCGAACGGCGGCGACCTGGCCGGCTTTGATGATGCCCTTCGCCGACTTGCGGTCGGTCGGAGTCACCCATTTTTCCCAGGTGGTGGTCATCCCGTCGAGCATGATGCCGGCGGCGTGGGCGATCATCGGCACGGTCGCGCCCCACGCGAAGATCAGCACGTCGCTGTTTTCCAGCATCGGGCTGAACTCGGGTTCACGCCCGATGCCCATCTCCTTTTCGTAGTCGCCCTCGTAGTTGGTGTAATCCAGCAATTCCGAGGCGCGGACCTTGCGGACCTCGGAGCACAGACCCATCAGCGTCATGGGAAACAGGTCGTTGGCGAAGCCCGGGTCGATGCCGGTGGTGAAGCAGGACGCCTCGCCGAGTTCGCAGGCTTCGGTGATCGGCGTGATCCAGTTCGGCGGGTTGAGGTGCATGGTCGGCCAGATCCACGGCGTCATCGCGGTCGAACACACATCGATGCCGGCCCGCAGGAAGCGGGTGATGAGCAGGATGTTGTCCTTGGCGTGCATCGCCGTCGGGCCGTAGTGAACCAGGGCGTCGGGCTTCAGTGCGATCAGCGCGTCGACGTCGTCGGTGGCCGTGATGCCCACCGGTTCGGGCAGCCCGCAGATTTCGCCGACGTCGCGGCCTACCTTGTCCGGGTTGCTGACGCCGACTCCCACCAATTCGAACAGGGGGTGCTTGACGATCTCGGGGATCACCATCTTTCCCACGAATCCGGTACCCCACACGACTACCCGCTTGGAGCCTCGCCTCGAGCCGCTTTCCGACATCCGCACCTCCGCATATCCGGTTCGGCTTCCACCCTAGGCGCACCCGAATTTCGCTTTCGGTAAGGACGTGGACTTCTGGCAGAACAGGGCCGCGAAACCTCTGGTGCGGCGCGGTGCGTGGTGACACGATGGGAAACCATGACGACGCGATTGTTGGCACCCGCGATGCTGTTGGCTCTCGGAATCGGCTTTGTCGGTACGTGCGGTGCAGCAAGCGCCATACCCGACCCGCCGAAGGTGCGTTATGAGGTGAGCGGCGGCGGCGTGGCCGAATACATCACCTACCAAACCCGCAACGGTCAGACCAAGTTGGCCAACGTGCCCTTGCCGTGGTCGACTGAGCTGCAAGGCTTTTGGGCGCAGCAGTATGTGCTCAGCGCGCAGGGCCAAGGCACCATCGCCTGCCGGATCCTGCTCGACGGCACCCCGGTGAACGACGCGCATTCCACCGGGACGCCCGGACGAACCATCTGTACTCACTCATGACGGACCTCAAGACGAGCCTTCCGACCCGGGAGAACGGAGTCCCCCCGCCAGAGGTTCCCTTCAGCGAGATCGACCTCGGGTCATTGGACTTCTGGGCGCGCAACGACGACTTCCGTGACGGCGCCTTCGCCACCTTGCGGCGTGAGGCGCCCATTTCGTTCTGGCCCGCCATCGAACTGGAGGGCTTCGTCGGCGGCAACGGGCATTGGGCGCTCACCATGCACGACGACGTGCACTTCGCCAGCCGGCATCCCGAGATTTTCAGTTCCACCCCCAACATCGTGATCAACGACCAGACACCGGAGTTGGCCGAGTATTTCGGTTCGATGATCGTGATGGACGATCCTCGCCATCAGCGGCTGCGCTCGATCGTCAGCAGGGCGTTCACCCCGCGGGTGGTGGCCCGCATCGAGGAATCGGTGCGCGATCGCGCGCATCGCTTGGTGGCGGCGATGAAAGCCAACCACCCGGACCGGCAGGCCGATCTGGTCAGCGAGCTCGCCGGCCCCCTACCCCTGCAGATCATCTGCGACATGATGGGCATCCCCGAAGAGGACCATCAGAAGATATTCCATTGGACCAATGAGATTCTCGGCTTCGGTGACCCCGACCTGGTCACCGATTTCGAGGAGTTCATCAAGGTGTCGATGGATATCGGCGCCTATGCCACCGCGCTGGCCGAGGATCGCCGCATCAACCACCACGACGACCTGACCACCAGCCTGGTGCAGGCCGAAGTCGACGGAGAACGCCTGGCGTCGTCGGAGATCGCGACGTTCTTCATCCTGCTCGTGGTGGCGGGCAACGAGACGACGCGCAACGCGATCAGCCACGGCGTCCTGGCCCTGTCGCAGTATCCGGAAGAGCGGCACAAGTGGTGGTCCGACTACGAAGCGTTGGCGCCGACGTCGGTCGAGGAGATCGTGCGGTGGGCCTCCCCCGTGGTTTACATGCGGCGCACCCTGACCCGCGACATCGAGATGCGCGGGGTCCGGCTGGCCGAGGGCGACAAGGTCACGCTGTGGTACAACTCGGCCAACCGCGACGAGTCAAAGTTCGCCAATCCCTGGGCTTTTGACGTGGCCCGCGACCCCAATCCGCATGTCGGCTTCGGCGGCGGCGGTGCCCACTTCTGCCTGGGCGCGAACCTGGCGCGCCGCGAGATCAGGGTGGTGTTCGACGAGCTGCGGTGCGAAATGCCCGACATCGTCGCGACCGACCAGCCCGCCCGGCTGCTGTCGCAGTTCATTCATGGCATCAAACGCCTCCCCGTCGCCTGGTAATTGGGGTGCGTTTCCCTCGCGAGCAGACGCAAACTTGTACGCAGAAGGGCAGTTTCATACAAGTTTACGTCTGCTCGCCGGGGGCCTAGAGGAAGGAATTCTCGGCGCTGAGGCCACGTTCGGGGAAAGCGCCCATCGCAAAGGTCTCGGCGTTGCCTAACCCGGTGCCACCGCCCACCGGATCCTCCACGCGCACCAGCAGATCCCGCAGTTGGTGCACCTGACGTGCGACCTCGGGTCGGTCGCAATTCGCCACGTGATTGCCCTCCACCTTGAGCTCGCCGACCCACTGGCCGTAGATCCAGTCGTTCCAGCCGTAGTAACCGGCGGTGCCGAGGTGGAATCCGGTCGGCCCGGCTGCGGTGATCGTCAAAGGCCGTTTGCTGCCGTCGGATTCGGTGAGCGTGATGGTGCCGTGGGTGAAGCGCCGGTTGGCGTCGTCGAAATGTAAGTCTTGCTCGACGGCGGCGAACCGATGGGAGGTGCCGTTGTCGTTCTGCTGTTCGGCTTGGTAGCGGGTGGATTCGAAGCCGTCACCCTTTTCCTGTTGAAAGAAGACAAACAGCGAGTAGGCGGATCCGTCCGAACGCGTCAGCGTCATGGGACACCAGGTCATGAACATCTGCGCGATGCGCCGACCACCTCTCGGCAGGCCGGGAATCGGCTTCCCGACCCCGGGCCGCAGACCCCAGGAGTGGTCGCGGACGCAGATCCACTCGTCTGGCTTCACCTCGGTGCGGACGCCGTCGAGTTCCACCCAGCCTGAGGCCACACCAATCTGGTGGTAGCGCAACACATTATGGGTGACCCGGTACCCGTCGGGGCTGCGGTCGGGCCACGGGTCCTCGAGCGCGGCGTCGAAGCTGCCGCGCATGGTGACGTCGAATGCGATGGGGCCGTGCTCGGTCTTGTCCAGTGCGACCCGGATGGCCCGCAACGGTTCGACGACGCTGTAGTGGATGGGCCCGACGTCGGTGGCCGACGGGTTCGAAGACAGCCGCCGACCTGCCCGCACCGTCCACTGCTCGGTGCCTCGGCACACCCCCGCTGCGCCGTCGAACACTCCCCTGTTCGTGTACTTGCCGACGCCGAGGCACAACTGCAGAGAGTTGTCGCGCTTGTGGGCGGTGGTCCAGATCTTCTCCGTCCAGGACGGGTCCGATTGGCTGACGGTGGCGAAGGTATCGACTATTTGGTGCGTCAACAGTTCGTCTTCTGGAACCAGGCCGCCGTAGTTGGTGGACAGCAAGAAATTGCCCCCTCGCCTGACGTTCACAGCCACTTTGTAATGCCTAGCAGTGTGACATTCAAGGGTATAGATGTAAAGTACAGAGATGCCCGCCCGAGTGCCTCCCAACGCCGAGTCGTCGACCCGGCGGCGGATCCTGGCCGCCACCTTCGTGGTGCTCGCGCGCAGCGGACGCAAGCGGCTGCTGCTGTCCGAGGTGGCCGCCGAGGCCAAGGTGTCCCGGCCCACCCTCTA
Organism: Mycobacterium intermedium; assembly: GCF_002086275.1. Lineage (GTDB taxonomy): Bacteria > Actinomycetota > Actinomycetes > Mycobacteriales > Mycobacteriaceae > Mycobacterium > Mycobacterium intermedium. Next base: position 50,093 of record NZ_MVHT01000039.1, read on the forward strand.
CCGGTACTTCCCCTCCAAGGAGGAGTTGCTCGCCGCGTTCGGACTCTACGAGCAGGACATCTTCGATGCCGGGATGGCTCAGGCGGTCGCCGGCCTGCGAGGCACCGAAAGACTCGATGCTGCTTTGCAATTCGTCGTCGACTTCCAGCACACTTATTCGCTGGGGTTCTTGGCCGACACCGAACCCGAGCACGTTCTCGCGCAGATGAAGCGGGTCATGCCCATCCTGCACGAGCGCATCGCACGGCTCATCCCCGGCGAGAACGCCGACCTGGCCGCGGCGACCGTGGTACGCGTGGCGGTATGCCATTACCTGATCGCGGGCGGCGACCGCGACCGCTTTCTGGCCGAGTTGCGTTATGCCGCTGGGATTGACCCACTACGGACATCACGCTCGGCCTAATCGGTCCCAGGGCTAGCCAACCACGAGCAGATCCGCTCGGCGATCAGGCCGGGCTTTTCCAGGTGCAGGAAATGCCCCACACCGTCGATCAAATCGAATGCCGAACCCGGCGTCGGAAGGTATTCGGTCACCCCGTCCAGGAGTTCCGCGCCGAGTCCGCCGTCAGTGCTGCCGTGCAGATATAGGGCGGGTATCGCCGGCGGTGAAAATGTTGCTGCGGCTTCATTTTCCGATGCTGGATCGGCAAACTCCGGATTGAATGTGGCGCGATACGGGTTGATGACCCCGCTGATGGTTTCGGCGGTCACGTGCTCGCGCAGCCACGCAATGTCTTGTGTTGCATCGTATCCGGGCGACCAGTCGGCCCACAGCGATTCCCAGAAGCCCGGTTGCAGCAGGGCGGTCTCGGCGAGGCCGACCTGTTGGATGAACCAGACGTAGAAGGATCGCTTGATCTGGGCGTAGCTGAACATCGTGCCGGCCAGCACGGCCGGTGGCGGCACGGCAATAGTGACCAACCGGGAGAACGCTTTTGGATCTGTTGCTACGGCTCCGTATGCGGCATAGGCACCCCAGTCGTGACCGATCAGCACACCGCGTTCGTCGCCCCGATAAGCGCGGCGCACCGCCAAGACATGTCGCACGTAGGTGCCGGCGTCGATGGGTCCCGACACCGGCGCGTCATACCCAGGTAGCCACGGCGCCACCACCCGATAGCCGCGGTCGGCGAGGACGGGACCGAGGTGGCGCCAGGTGTGCGGGGTGTCGGGGAACCCGTGCACGAGGATGGCCAGTGGTTTCGACGTGTCCTCGATGGCTCCGAATGAGAGCGCCTTGATCATGGGAGTACTTTACAGCCTGCTGGTCTGATGTAAGGCAAGTGCTATTTACATCTAGCACTTGATATGTAAATCTTCACCCATGGCGGGACTGTCCCTCGGCCAACGCGACCTGGCCGCTACGCGCGCCGGATTGGCCCGCTGGTTTGAGCACAAGTTCGATGGAACGGCCGACGTCGGCGAACTGCGGCCCGCCAATCGGGCCGCGGGGTGGTCGAGCACCAGTCTGTTGTTCGCCGTCGCGCAGGGCGGTGAAACCCGGGAATTCGTGGTTCGCATCCCGCCGGAGGGCGGCGGCATCTACGCCGAATACGACCTGGCCGGCCAGACCCGAACCCATCAGTTGCTGAGCCGGCACGGGATCGCCGCCCCATCACCGACCCTCTACGAACCCGACACCTCGTGGCTCGGATCGAGTTTCCTGGTGATGCCACGCATCGTCGGCCACACCCCTTCCGACACCTCCTACGCGCTGCGCGGCTGGCTGTACGACGCGGGCGCCGAGGTGCAGCGCCATGTGCATGAATCGTTCCTCGACACACTCGTTGCCTTGCAACGGATTCCGGTCAGCGAGGCACCCTGGCTGCGGCGCCCCACCGCCGTCGGCAACGACAGCGAGCTCACCTGGTGGCGCGAGTACATCCAATGGGCCACCGACAACCAGGTTCCCGAGGTGATCAGTCGCGCCTTCGACTGGCTGCGCCGCCACCAACCTCCCGACCCGCCCGAGCTCACCGTGTGCTGGGGAGACGCCCGGTTGTCCAACGCCATCTTCGATGACAGCGGGCAGATCATCGGTGTCCTGGACTGGGAGCAGGCCTGCATCTGTCCGGCCGAGACCGACTTCGCCTGGTGGTTGTCGACCCGTCGGCAAACCATGGAAGTCCACGGCATCCAAGCCGACCCCGAACTCCCCGGGTTCGACAGCTGCGAGAACGTCATCCGCCGCTACGAAGAGATGATCGGCCGGCCGCTGCAGGCGTTGCGGTGGTACGAGATCTTCGCCATGGTCCGGATGGGCTGCTGCATCGTGCGGGTGCAATGGCTGTTGCGCAGCATCGGCCAGGGCGACCATGGGCTCACCCGGGCCCCGATCATGCCGGCCTGGGCCATCGAAGCGGTCACGACCTAGACGTCGTAGACCAACAAGACCCGCGGATACACGGTCAACCACTCGGGCGGCTCCGGGATGCGGGCGACCCGAATAGCCGGCTCCCCCAGCCACTCCAGCGCCAATCGCCCGTGGGTTTATTGTCGAGACTGCCGCCCCAACTCTAGGACCCATCATGACCGTTCCCGCGTTTCCCGCTGCCGACGTGTTGGCCGCCCGGCAGAAGCTCGTCCTCGACCACTTTCACGACGAGGTCCGCCAGGACTGGGATGACGTGCTGTCGACGTTTCCGCACCCCCACTACGAGCTGATCCCGCAGCTGACCGTGCACGACGGGGATGAGGCGGTGCGCGGCTACTACAACTACACGCGCACGGCGTTTCCCGATCAGGACCACGAGATCATCGCGTTGCGGCACAGCGCCGATGCGGTGATTGTGGAGTTCTGGCTGATGGGGACCCACCGGGGCTATCTCGGCAAGATTCCGCCCACCGGCAGCCGATTCCGGGTCCGGATGACTGCATATTTCATCTTCGATGACACGGAAACGCTGGTGTGCGAACGGATTTACTTCGACACGCTGACCATGATCAGGCAGCTGATCGGCGGCCTGGACATGAGGAAGCCGACGAACTGGGTGCTCGCCGCGCGCTGTGTGCGGGGGCTGCTGGCGATGTCGACGGACCCCGACCCCGCCCTCACCAACACCGTGCCGCCCACGTTTGACTGACCATTCGGCTCAACACGAGCCTAAGTGCGTAGCTAACCCCTCTCGCGGGTATCAGACAGCACATGGTTGTCCACGAAACGACACCCTTCAATGCGGAACCTCCGCTGGCCGTACTCGCGCGCGCCGACATCACGCCCGTCAGCGACTTCTACAGCCGCAACCACGGTCCGGTGCCCAAGATCGAGCCCAGGGACTGGCGACTGTCGGTCAACGGGCTGGTCGAGCGGGAACTGACTCTCACCTATGACGAGTTGACCTCACACTTCACGCCGCACACGCTGATCGCCACGTTGCAGTGCGCGGGCAACCGGCGAGCGGGGTTCAACGAGATCGAGGAGATCGAGGGTGAGGATCCCTGGCGCGGCGGAGCCACGTCGACGGCGCAGTGGCGCGGGACGCGGTTGGCTGATGTGTTGAGCGCCGCGGGCGTCACCGACCCCGGCGGCCTGCATGTCGCGTTCGCCGCCCCGGATGTTTCGGAGCTGGCGTCGCCGCCGCAGGAGTACGGCAGTTCGATCCCGTTGTCGAAGGCGCTGTCGCCCGAGGTGCTGCTGGCGTGGGAGATGAACGGCGAACCGCTGCCCGAGGTCCATGGCGGGCCCGTGCGGGTGGTCGTCCCCGGCTACATCGGCGCCCGCAGCGTCAAATGGGTCACAGCCATCACCGTGCAGGACAAGCCGTCGGACAACTACTTTCAGGCCCAGGCGTATCACGTGCTGCCCGCTGACGCCGATCCGGAGACCACCGAACCGTCGGCCGGTATCTCGTTGTCGTCGATCGCGCTGAACTCCGAGATTCTGGTGCCAGAAGACGGTGCTTCCGTTTCCGCCGGACGACAGACGGTGCGCGGCTACGCATTTGCCGGTGATGGCCGGTTCATCGAGCGCGTCGACGTCTCGCTCGACGGTGGCCGGAGCTGGCGGCAGGCGGAGCTGCAAGCGCAACGCAGCCCTTGGTCGTGGCGAATGTGGTCCTGCGACGCCGATTTGGCGCCCGGTGGAGTGGAGATCGTCGCACGCGCCTGGGACAGCAGCGGCACCATGCAGCCCGAATCGGCCGCCAAATTGTGGAATCCGAAGGGCTACGCCAACAATTCCTGGCCGAGAGCGCGGGTGACCGTATGCGAGTAGAAATCATCGAAACGTCCAGCCTGGGCGATCGCAGCTATCTGGTGGCCGACAATGACGCCGTCGTCGTCATAGACCCGCAGCGTGATATCGACCGCGTCACCGAACTACTCGGCGACCGCACCGAGCGCATCACCCACGTGCTCGAAACGCATCTGCACAACGATTATGTGACGGGTGGGCTCGAGCTGTCCCGGCTCACCGGCGCGGAATACGTCGTCCCGCAAGGCGAAGACGTCGGCTACCCCGCGCGTCGCGTCACCGATGGCGACATCATCGAAGCCGGCGGTTTCAGTCTGCGCGTGGTCCACACACCCGGTCATACCCGCGAACACGTCAGCTACGTACTCAACGATGCCTCTGGCGAGGCGGTGGGCGTGTTCACCGGTGGTTCAATGCTTTACGACACCACGGGACGCACCGACCTGCTCGGGGAAGAGCACACCCACGATCTCAGCGTCGACCAATACCGCTCGGTGCGGCGGCTGGCGCAGGAATTGCCCGCGCGCGTCGAGGTGTACCCCACCCACGGCTTCGGTAGCTTCTGCTCCGCCTCTGCGGCCGGCAAAGAGGCCTCCACCATCGGCGAGCAACGCGAATCCAATCCCGCCCTGACGCAGGACATTCAGACCTTTGTCGAGGACTTGCTGACGAACCTTTCTGAGTACCCCGCCTATTACGAACACATGGGCGTGATCAACCGCGAAGGGCCTGCCCCTGTCAACCTGTCGGCGCCGACGCCGGTCGACCCGTCCGAACTGCGGCGGCGTATCGAGGCGGGAGAATGGGTGGTCGACCTTCGCTCCCGAACCGCCTTTGCCGCTGCGCATCTCGGGGGGTCCTACGGTTTCGAGCTGTCCGACTCCTTCGTGACGTATCTCGGCTGGCTGTATGCATGGGGCGAGCCGTTGACGCTGATCGGCGATGATGGCGAGCAAATCGATTCCGCTCGAAGGGAACTCGTGCGGATCGGGGTCGACGAGGTACGTGGTGCCGCTACCGGTGACATTGCGCAACTCGCGGGCGATGCGCCGTTGCGTTCCTACCGGGTGGCCGATTTCGCCGCGCTCGTCGAGGAGATCCGCCGCGACGACGTGGCAGTGCTCGACGTCCGTCGCGACGACGAATTTCAGGACGGGCACGTGCTGAAGGCGATCAACATCCCGATTCACGAACTCACCCGCCGCTGGGATGAGCTACCGCCCGATGCCGAAATCTGGGTGCATTGCGCCAGCGGTTACCGGGCGTCGGTGGCGACATCGATCCTGGACAGGCACGGCCGCAACGTCGTGTTGATCGACGACAAGTACGACGTCGCCGAGCAACTCGGTTTGACGGACGCGGGCCGTTAGCGTCGTCAGCGCAGTTGCTCGACGATCGTCTGGACGTCCGGGACCTCGGCACCGCGGTTGTACGGCAGCTTGGACAGTGCCGTGCCCATGGCGCAGGTGTCGGAGACCGCGGCGAAGGTCAGCCCTGCGCCAATCCCAGCGGCGAGCCACTTGAGCTTCGATACCGCGACGCTGCCAAGTACCGAGGAAAGCACGATCGAGCCGGCGACCAGTCGTACCTGGCGCTCCAGATCCCAACGCTGCCTACCGCGTTCGACCGCCAGCCCCTTGTTCTCCCAGTCGCTGAAACCCTTTTCGAGCACCCGCGTTTCGGTGACACCCGCACCGCGAAGCAGCTCCTCGGCCTGCGACGAGCGCTGCCCTGACTTGCACAGCAGCACCACACCATTGGCGAGGTGCTCAGAGATTTCGGAACGATGCTTGCGCAGCACATCGAGCGGTACGTTGTAGGAGCCAGGGATATGCGCGGTCTCGAACTCTGCCGGGGTTCGTACGTCCCGACTTGGCTCAAATTAGTGCGCACCGTCGGCGCGGATTTCGAGCAGCGCAATGCGTAGGTCGTCGGGTAGTGGG